>JAJZBI010000041.1 GCA_021798985.1 Actinomycetes bacterium | reverse complement strand
GCAGCTGGTTGCCTTCTTCGTTGGTGAGCTCGCGCACCCGCACCCGTTCAGCCATCCAGCCACTTTGCGCGATCCAGGCGTCAAAGTGGTGGACGCGCCCCCTCAACGTTGGCGGTCAGGGCACTAGGACCGCCATCGGTCCGCTGGTGACACCCACCACGCCGCCCTGCGGGCCGTCGCCAACCACCTTGTCGGGGCGCTGCACGGATGTCTGACCCACGGCGAGCTCTACAGCGAGTCGACAGCCTGGCGGGAGGTCACCTCGGCTGCCGCTTGACACCTTCGGGGCGTGGGATGTCTAGGCGCGGGCTAGGCCAGGGCTAGGCGGGCCGGACGGTGAAGCGCCGAGCGCGAGGCGGCCGCCTCGGGCCGGTCACCGTGCCCACCTCCATTCGGTCACCGTGCGCGCCTCCATGCCCCGATTGCCGCGTCCCAGCGCCACAGCTGGTCGCACTCCGGGCATTTCCACTCGTCCGGGCCTGCAACGTCGCGATCCGGTGGGTCGCAGAGGTGAGCTTCCACGGGTCGCGCCCGTACCCTGCATGCCCATCTAGCGAACCACTGGGGCGTCGCGATAGCGGCGGGCGCCAGGATCCGGCTCGGAGTGGTCAAGCAAGGTGCTTGTCGGTTGCATCGCGATGGGCAGTTGGCGACCGGAGTGCCGGGCCACCCGCTGGAGATCCCTCCGTAGACCACGACCAGGCAGCGAGCGGCATGCGATGGATGCGCTAACGTGTCGTTGGGTCGCTTCCTACCGCTGAACTGGGAAAACGTCTCCACGGGCTGTGGCGCAGCTTGGTTAGCGCGCTTGACTGGGGGTCAAGAGGTCCCGGGTTCAAATCCCGGCAGCCCGACGCAAATCCGCAGTTCAGAGCTGTATCGGGGTCCGGTGACGGGCGATGACAGCGGTACTTGTCATCCATTTGTCACCCAACGGGGAGAGGTGACAAGCGATGGCTACAGGCAAGAAGCCAGCTTCCGACGCTGGCCGGGTGTTGGGCGACAAGAAGTCCAAGAAGAAGGACAAGGAGATCGCTGCCAGCGATCTGGCACAGGCGCCCCGCAAGAAGAAGAACGGCAAGAAGAACAAGAAGTCCTAGCCCTGGGCTCCAAGCAGACTCGCTGACAGCGCCGCTCCCGCCTCGCGCCCCATCGCTGGCGTCACATGCGCGTACAGCGCCAGCGTGATCGACACGTGGGAGTGCCCGAGCATCTCCTGAACGACTTTCGCCGGTACGCCCGCGGCGATCATCAGCGAGGCCGCGGTGTGACGCGTGTCATGGAGGCGGATGCGGGGGAGGCCGGCGGCCTTCACGAGGACCTCGAAGCGTTCCGAGACCCAGTCCGGCGACAACGGGTCACCCAGCTCGTTCGTGAACACGTAGCCCCGCTCGTCCTTGCCGAGGCCGGCCCGTAGCCGCTCGGCACCTTGGGCCTTCCGGTGGGCCGTGAGTAGTGAGACGAGCCCGTCGTCGAGCGGGACGCTGCGGCGCCCGGCGCGGGTCTTCGGCGTCGATTCCTGGACGTGCCCGTCCACCATGACGAGCGTGTGGGTCACCGTGAGCGTCCCGGCGGCGAGATCAACCGCCGACCAGCGGAGGCCCGCCAGCTCACCACGGCGTAGGCCCCGCGTGAGCGCCAGCGCCCACAACGCGGCTAGACGGTCGTCACGGGTCGCAGCGAGGAACGCCCGGGCCGTCCCCTCGTCCCAGGTAGTCGGTGGCCGCTGCTCGACGCTCGGCCGGCGGACTCCGGCGATCGGGTTCCGGCCGAGCAGCTCCGTAGTCACGGCGAAGGCGTAGGCAGCTTTCAGTACCCCGACGGTGAGCTGAAGCGAGCGCGCCGAGAGACCCTCCCTGCGTTGGGACGTCCGCGTGGTGCGGAGCTTCTCGACGAGCGTCTGCACGTCCTTCGGGGTAAGCGCAGCGGCGCGCATCCCACCGAGGTTGGGCACGATCCAAGCGGAGACGACGTCGCTGTACTGGGCGAGCGTCGACGGCTTGAGGCCGCGCGATCCCTGGGCCGGGAGCCAGTGCTCCTCGAGCAGCGCCTTGACCGTGAGTGCGGTGTCGGGCTTCCAGGCGCCAGTTTCGACCTTCCCCACGACCTCGTTGAGGTAGGAGTTTGCCGCCTTCTTCGTCGCGAAGCCGCCCTTGGTGTGCTGCTTGCGGTTGCCAGTCGCCGCGTCGACGGTCGACCAATAGCTCGTGAAGGTATTGCCGCGTTGCCTGACGAATCCGCGCATCTCAATCCTCCGGCTCGACAAAGAGATTTGGCCCCGGAGCCCTCCCGGCACGCCCACGCGTGCCCGGCCCCAAGAAGCCCTTGCGTGTTGCAACTGTGAGAGCGGAGAGCACCATCGAATCCGTAACGGGTCTTCGCTGTCGCCGACTCTCGATTGCGGCTAACTCCAGACGAATGCCGCGCCCAACGTCTTTCGCCTGGAGGTCCAGATACTCGAGGGCGAGGCGGCGGTAGTCCCATTGGGGCCTACGGCGCCCGCTCGCCGGAACTCTGCGCGAGGACGCGAGTCGCTGTAGCTCTCGGCTGACCTGACCGTCTGCCATCCTCGTGCTCGCTCGATCTGCGATCCACTTGTGCGCGTCGGTGAGCCACTGGCCGAGGGGGAGTTGGCGCAGAACCCGAGTGCTCATCGGGGTGTAGATGTCGTCCCAGGGCGTGACCTCAAGGTCGCGCTGATAGAAAGCTCCCCGTTCGGAGAGCCGGAGGTGCACGACCACGCACCAGCCCCCGTCCGGGGAGCGGGCAGCAATGAATGGTTCCGCATCGTCCGGCGTCGCTGCGCCGCCGAACAAGACGACCATCTGGCCGGGGCGGAGCTGCTGCTGTCCCGGCGGGGCCGTTGCCCTCGCGATGTTGCCGTGCTTTGAGCGGTGGACGGGCACGGCTCCAGTATGGGCCAACGACAAGCGAATAGCAACAGCGGGCCTACAAAAGTATTGCTGACCTCCGCTACGCGATAGCAACACTGGCAAATACCCTGCGTAATGCCGACAACCGGGTTACAGCAACACACTGCACACTGAGGCTCGTGAGTATCTCAGTGATCGACGAGGTGGCGCTCAGGAGGATTCTGCCCGCCCCTGAACGGCGCAAGGCGATTCGCGAGAGCGCCGGCGTTTCACAGGCTCGTGTCGGTGCCGAGGTTGGCGTCTCCGGTCAGGCAGTCGCCTGGTGGGAGCAAGGACGGAGCGAGCCCCGGGGCGAGCATCTACCGGCCTACGTCGCGCTCCTGGCCCAGCTCGAAGGGGCGTCCGAGTGAGCGCCGTCTACAGCGCCGAGGACCTGGCCGAGCTTGCCGGTGTCAGCACCTGGAGTATCTACCAGGCGGTCAAGGCCGACGCTTGTCCGTTCCCCTTCCTCAAGATCGGCCGGCGCATCGTGTTCCCGCGAGCGGCCGCTGACCGGCTGCTCGGCATCGAGGAGGCCGCGCGGTGAGCAGCCGCGTCCTCGACCTCGACCGCCTCACGCCGGCGGCGCTCAACGCCCTTGGCCTCGGCGAGCTTGAGGCAATCGTCGCCGCCATCGCTCGCCTGCGCGACCACGAACGCGTCGATCCCGAGTTGCGCTCGACAGTGCTGCGCCGGATTGGCGAAGCGCTCGCTGCGGGGCGCATCACCGTTGCCCAGGCGACGGCCATTCGCGCCGAGCTTGACGAGGCGGTGCCGATCGCCGTGTTGACCGGACACTTCGCCGAGCTGACGCCACCGGAGCTGTTGAACAAGCCGACGATTGGCTACTACCGCAAGGCATTCCCTCGGGAGGCACGTGCCGTGCCCGACATCTCGGCCTGGTACCGCGAGGACCCCGAGCGCCTGCGCGGCGTGGTCGCAGAGATGGCGCGGTTCTGCTCCGACTGGAAGCGCATCGCCGCTGCCACCGCAGAGATTGCCGATCGCGCCGAGATCCCGGAAACGGTCGCCGACGAGGTGATCGCCGCTGTGATCCGGCAACTGAGAGAGGCAGGAAGCCGTGTCGGCTGACCGTGCCGAGCGCATCGTCGCCAGCGCTGCCCCTAAGGGCGCTACGGGCCGAGAAAGTGCCCTTGCGGTGCGCTGGCTCACGACCGCGCTCACCGAGCCCCTGCCGCCCCGAGACGACATTGTCGAAGGAATGCTGGCGCCAGGAGAACTGGTAGTCCTCGGCGCTCCCCGGGCGATCGGCAAATCTTGGCTGGCGAAGAACGCGGCGGTCCTCGTCGGACGCGGCGAGGGGTATCTCGGTGGCGCCCTCAGGGTGGCGCGGTCCGCGCGTGTGCTTGTCTGCCACGGCGAGATCGACGCGTGGGAGGCGGCGAGACGCTGGCGGATGCTCACCGGGGGTGACGGCGCACCGGACAATGTGGCCGAGACGTTCGACCGCTGGCGGCTCCGCACCGTCCGGAAGCGCTCGAGCTCGGGAGGCAGCGACGACAGCTCGCGCTGGTCCGAGAGTGACGAGTGGGTCGACGCACACCTCGACGGCCGCCTTGAGGAGACGATCGCCGAGCACAAGTTCGAGGTGCTCATCATCGACCCGTGGGCCGTCTTCTACTCCGGCTCCGAGAACAGCAACGACGAGGTGGAGGCAGGACTCGACAAGCTGCGGGATCTGGCGCTCCGCTACGGCGTCGCGGTGTGGATCTTGCATCATCTCGGCAAGGCGACCGACGCGCGCGAGCCCGAAGACCTCTGGCGCGGGGCATCTCGCCTCGCCGACTGGGCATCCACGAGGATCACCCTCCTGCCGCACTACAGCGAGCGCCAGGCCGAGCAGCAGGGCATGACCCGTCAGCAGGCCCGCCGGTACGTCGACGTGAGGTTCCTCCGGCGCTCGACGCCGACCGACGACTTCTCCATGCGCCTCGACGCCGAGACCGGATGGTGGGAGCGCTGGAAGGCCCCCGAAGCGGTCGCAGACGGACGACGCGTGCACCTCGACATCCCCGACGTCATCGACGCCTGCCGCGCAAGTGGGGGAGCGTGGAAGTCGCAGCGGGCCGCCGCCGACGCTCTCGGAGTCGCCGCGACTACCGCCGGCAAGCTGCTCTCCTCCGCCGTCCGCTGCGGGGCGCTTGAGGCAGCATCTGGTGAGCGCGGGGCCACGATCTACCGCCTTCCTGGCAACCAACTCGAGGATGGTCAGTGAGCGCCGGCCGCAAGTACCGGCGCCAGATCCGGCGGCGCGCCCTGTTCGTCCTCCCGGTGATTCCGGACGATGCCCCCGTCGAGGTGAAGGACGGTCTCGCCCTCCGCAACACCGCCACGATGACGGGACGCTGCCCGGCCTGTGGCGCAGTGGCCGAACTCGCCACCGATCCATGCCCCGGCGAGATGGTGCACGCGGTGATGGAGCACGAGACCGACTGCCCAGTGTTCATCGGGAGCGACCGGTGACTGTCCAATCGACTGTCCAATCACACTGTCCACGACACCCCCTGGACAGTCAGATTCGTTGGCTGACCTGCGATGGTGACTGTCCATTTGGGTCCACTGTCCACGACACCCCTTGCACAGTCACTACCAGGGCTTTTGGCACTGTCCACTGTCCACCCCGTAGGGGGGACGCTGACGCTGGACAGTCAGCGTCTCCCGCCTCGACGGTCTGCGCGTGCGGGCACTCGATCAGCTCACACGTCGAGCGCAAAGGTCAGCGAACGTACTGCCTCCGCTGTAGATGCTTGCACTTTCGCCGACCGCCTTCGCTGCTCGATGGCAGGCGCAACGATGCGCGCCCGCGCGCGTGCCCTCTTGATTGCAGATCAGGTGGAACGCCTGTTATCGCAGGTCAGAGGCACCGTGTCATCGCGTTGTCATCGCGAATCGCCGACGACGCTACCGACCGCTCAGGCATCCTTCCTGCTGAGGGGCGCAAAAGTTACCGAGGAAGCGAGTTCGGGACCGCGCTTGGTCTCTCAGATCGCACCACGCGTAACGGCGCTCCCTGCCACCTTCTCCGGGTTCCCCAGGTCACCTTTCCCTGGGCGCCCCGAGACCCCCACTCGCCCGGTCCGATACCCGGGTCCTCGCACGAGGGAGGAGGACGCGACTCGTCACCGCGTCCTCCTCGAGTGGGCCATTTCTCTACGCCCCAGGAGGCCGTCAGATGACCGCACGTGAGCCCCTGCGCCCCGGCAGCTGCGTCGAGGTGCGTCGCAGTCACCCAGGCCGCCACGGCGGCCGTACGGGCCGCCTGGAGGCGCTTGACGGCGATGTCGCCCTGGTGCGCTTCGGCGGCTGCCTCCGGACCGTCGCAGTCCCCCTCGCCGCACTGCGCGTCGTCCTCGCTCCGCTCCCGTCGACCCCGAAAGGAAGTAACCGATGAACCAGACCACCGACGCAGACGCCCCCGGTGTCGCCGAGCACCGTGCGACCTGGCTGCGCCGCGTAGCCGCCGTCACCGCCACTCGCGACCGCCAGCGTGCCGAGCAGGAACGCGCCGAGCAGAGCCGCCAGCGAGCCCTTGAGGCCCGTGAAACCCGGCGCGAGGAGGTCACCGACCGTGCGGCAGCGCAACGACAGGCCCAACTCGACCGGGCGGCCGAGCTGAAGGCCGCGGGCGCCCAGCTCGCGACAAGGCTCGGAAACACCCGGGCGGAGTTGCACGACGCCGTTGATCGGCTCGACATCGCCGAGGCCGAGCGGCTGGCGCAGCAGGTGCTGGTGCTGGAACGGGTGGAGGTCGAGCTTCAGCGGGTCGGCACGGAGTTCGCGAAGACGACGCGCGGCGGTCTCTACTACGGCGTCTCGGCGGGGCGGGTGTGATGGGCGCCGTCGACGAACTGGTCTCGCTCGCCCGCCAGGCCGGCGTCCGCGCGGACGACCCCGTAGCGGCGCTCGGCTGGCTGAAGGTGCAGAAGAACAACCCGGCACTGTCCGGCGAGGTACGCGCCGCGGCCGCCCGGCTGTGGCGTGACGGCAAGTCCCAACTGAAAGAAGGAAACATGGGCACGAAGAAGATCATCGAGAAGGCAATGGCCGATCTGGCCCGCAACACCGGCGCCGTCGCCACTACCCCCGTCGTCGATCGCCTCCAGCGTCAGATTTTCGGCGGCTCCCGGCCGTTCGCTGTGTTCGAGGCCCGCGTGGCCGCGGCGCAAAAGGACCTCGAGAAGGCCCGACTGGACCAGGACGACTACGCCGCCGGCGTCGCGAAGCAAGAGTTGCGCCAGGCACAACAGCAGCTCACCACCATGAAGATGATCGCCGCTGAGAATGCACGTGAGCGCGATCCCGGTTACGCGATGCGAGCACTGCGCGGCCAGGGCGTCCCGCTCCTCACCAACCGCCACGCGCTCGGCGACGACCCCGACGTTCAGGGCATCTGATGGCACAAGACGACATGACGGTGGGCGCCGAATCGTTGGCGAAGGCGCACGCCGCGCTCACCCAGCCAGCTCCGTCCCTGCTCGCGGCGTACGAACGGTGGAAGGCCGCGCAGGCGCCCGCACCTGGGCCGCGACCGGCGCCGATCAGTCGAGACGAGCGGGCCGAAGCGCAAGCGAAGCTGGCCCGGAAGGCGGCAAAGAAGCTCAGGAAAGCCCGCGCGCTCGCCGCCGCCGCAGGCCCGCAGGCGGTCGAGCAGGTAGCAGAGCTGACCGCGAAGATCACCTTCGAGCGCCAGATCGCCAAAGGTGCGTTCCCCGGCGACGCGCAGGCCGAGGCGTGGCGGAGGTACATCGCCTCCGGCGGCCGCCAGTCCTGGGCGCAGTACCGCCGCGAGCACCCCGTCTCGTGAACCGGCTGGAACTACGGCGCCTCGTGCGCGAGGAAAACCCGCGCGGACTCTCCGTTGAGCAATATGAGCGCGAGTTGGCGGCGTGCGAGGCGGCACGCCGCGCGATCCGTCTCGCCGAAGCGGTCCCGGACATCTCACCCGAGCAGCGACGGCGGCAGTTGCAGGAACGCTATGCCCCGCTGTTCACGAAGGATGAGCTCTGCAGCTTTGCCGAACGCCAGTTGATCGCCGAGGCGGCGAGGAGGCGGTGATGGAAGTCGCACGCGAAGACGCCCGGGAGTCGAAAGGCCCGGCGCGAGGCTATAAGTGGGCGGACGCCACCGCGGGCAACACGCTCGCCGTTCGTCACGGCGCCGGCAGCGATCGCCTCGTGTCGGAGCGGGCGACCACAATCCTCGCCGACCTCGCCGACAGCTACCCCTGGCTCGTCGACGCCGACGCGATCGTGCTCGACGTTCTCGTCAAGGCGAAGATCCGCATGGATGCGCTCGATGGGTACATCACGGCGATCATCGAAGGCTCGGCCAAGGCGTACCCACGAAAGGGGCAGCCAGAGACCGGCATCGAAGCGGTGCCCGACAAGGTGTGGCAACAGGTCTCGCGCGAGTCGCGCACCGTTGTCGACGCCGCAGCAAAGCTCGGTCTGACGGCAACGGACCGGGCGCAGCTCTTGAAGGACACGGGCCTCGCCCGCCACTTCGGCGGTGACCGGATCGCCGCCCTCGCCGAGCAGGGACGCTCCCTGCGCCTCGCGAAGGGAGACGCATGAGTCAGGCGCTTGATCTCTTACACGCCGTCGTTACCGACAGCGGCAAGCGCTGGGGCGAGATCGCGGCCGACTTCCAGCGCGAAGACGCTGCGGCCATCTTCTCGCCCGAGCGACCAAACCTCCACTTCTTGACCAGACCTCGCGGCGGCTCGAAGACAAGCGACCTTGCGGGTGCCGCGCTGTCGTGGCTCGCGGTAGAAGCACCACCCCGAGCGCGCGGCTACGTCATAGCCTCAAATGCCGACCAGGCCGCCCTGCTGATCGACGCCGCCGCAGGGATCATCACGCGCACCCCCGAGCTTGACGGCTACCTGACCGTCGAGGCCGAGCGGATCATCGCGCCGAACGGTGCGACGGTCCGCGTCCTGCCGGCGTCGGATTCGGGCGCCTGGGGATTGTTGAACTGCCACTTGATCGTCTGCGATGAGTTCGCCCAATGGCCCGAGACGCGCGGCGCCCGAAGAGTCTGGAGCGCTGTGCGCTCGACGATCCAGAAAGTCCCCGGCTGTCGGCTCGTCCTGCTCACCTCGGCCGGCGAGCCGTCGCACTGGTCCTATGCGATCCTGCGCCAGGCATACGCGGATCCCACCAACTGGCGCGTGCACGAGGTACCGGGTCCGGTCCCGTGGCAGTCAGCTGAGGACATCGCGGCCCTCGAGCGCGAACTGCTCCCGAGCGAGTTCGAGCGCCTGATTCTCAACCGCTGGGCAGAGGCCGAGGATCGAGCCATCGCCCCGGAGGACTACGAACAGGCGGCGATGCCGGCGACCCGATGGGGCGACGCGCCTGCGGGTGTCCGCGGTGGTGGTCATCGTCTGCACCACCCACGCAAGGGAACGAGCTACATCGTCACCGTCGACATCGGCACCAAGAACGACTCGACCGTCATCGTCGTCGCCCACGCAGAGGCGGTGAGCGACGAGCGCTACAGTCCGAAGCGCGTCGTCGTCGACCACCTGGACCGATGGACCGGCAGCAAGAGGCGTCACGTCCAACTCGAGGACGTCGAGGCGCGCGTGGCCGAGCTGGCCAAGGAATACCACGGGGCACCGGTCCACGCCGACCCGGACCAGTTTGTTGGCAGCCTCCAGCGCCTCAACCGCCTCGGGCTCCATGCGAGCGAGTTCAACTTCACGTCCACGTCGGTGTCGCAGATCGCCGTGAGTTTGGTGCAAGCGTTCCGCTCGGGGCTCGTCGAAGTTCCCGACACGCCCGAGCTGCGCAATGAGCTGCTACGGGTGCGCCTTCGCTCGACCGCCCCCGGCGTGACGCGGCTCGACACCGCAGGACGCGCCGATCACGACGACCAAGCGGTCACCATCGCGCTCGCGTGTTTCCTGCTCGTCGGCAAGACGGGATTCACGAGCCGCCAGTTCATCGACGCCGTCACGGCCGCCCGCACGCCCGAGGCTCGGCAGCAGGCACGCGAGCGCCGATTGCAGCGGGCGGCAGATCGCGGCTTCTCCGGGGCTCGCATCGGCATCCAAGGCGACCGGGGGGTGCGGAACATTGTCCGCAGCGGTCCAAACTTCGCGCCCGACACCCGGACGTGCCCACACGGCAAGACCGGAGCGCAGCGTTGTTTGGCGTGCGCGAGTTGACGACGAAAGGATCGAAATGCCGAACCTGCTGAGCACCGGCACCGCGTTCGCCGGCAAGTTCGAGAACGCGCCGACCGGCATTTCCGGGGAGCAGGTCCTGCCGCTTCCCGATACCGCGGTCACGGTCTACCAGTCCGACGGGTCGACACTTGCGACCCTCTTCGCCGACGAGACCAAGGCCACAACGGCGTCGAACCCGGTCACCACGGACAACTACGGCAACCTGACTTTCTACGCGAACCCGGGCATCTATGTGTTGTCCTACCTGGTCCAAGGGATCGCGACCACGCAGACCGTGGAAGTGGGCCCCTGGTACACCGACGGCGCGTGGAACGTCTACGAAGAGACCGCAGCAGTCACCGCCGACTCGGGCGACTCGGTGCTCGCCAATGCTTCCTCTGCGGCCTTCGCAGTCACCACCCCTGCGCCGACAGCAGGGGCGCGGCTTCTTGTGACCAAGACCGACTCGTCTGCCAACGCGGTCAGCATCACCACCCCCACGGGAGTGATCGACGGTCCGACCGGAATCACGGGGATCGGGACGGCGACGATCCAACTGGGCACGCAGGGGGAGTCCGCGGAGATTCACTGCGACGGGACGAACTGGCATCTGGTGGGCGGAGGGGGTGGAGGTGGCGGGGAAGTCGCCTCCGGCTCACGCGTCGCCATCACCACGGCGAACACCTGGCAGACCATCGCCACCTACACCCCCACCGCCGCGGGGCGCTTCATCGCGCAGGTCTACCTCACCGTGCCGAGCGGAGGCGCAACCATCGCCGTGCAGGTCACCTACGCCGACCAGGACGGCGCGCAGACGCTGCCGATCCTGACGAGCCAAGCGCAGGCGGCCGGGAAGTGGTCTTCGCTGCCGGCGTTCTTCGACGCCGTCTCGGGGACGGCCATCGATGTGCAGGTGCAGTCGTCGGTCATCACGACAACCTTGGCCACCGCTGCGATCTTGGAGGCGTGAGATGAGCGGCATCCTTCTCCCGGGCACGGCGCAGGCCACGCTCGCCTGACGCGCTCCACGACCTCGGGGTGGGCGGCCATCTGGCGGAAGTCGTGGCGCTCATCACGAGATAAACCGTCGTTCGCGACCGACGCTTTTCCACGGCCCGGTCCGGCGACTGGTTCAGCGGGACCGCTCAGCTCCCCGATCCGCACCTCCAACCGGCGCATCGCGGCGGCGACGCAGACCGCAGGAACGCGAAGCGGCCCCGCCCCGCAGGACTTCGGGGAGCGGGGCCGCAGGCGCGTGCGGGAGTGCTACGAAGCCTCCCCGAGGGACCGCCGGAACGCCCCACGTGCCTCAGAGGCGGCCACCTCGGCCGTCAGCAGCACCTCGGCGAGCGCCGCACGGATCCGGGTCTCCTCCTCGGCGAAGTCTTCGGGAAAGGCCCGGCCGACCGTGGTGAGCAGGTCGCCCACGGCGTACTGCGCCTTGACGAGCGCACTGCGTACTTCCGCGACCTCGGCGTCCAGCATCTCGGCGTTGCTGTTCGCTATGACCTGACGGACCTGCTCGTCAGTTGCGCCTGCCGGGATCGGCTTCCAGGTGCCCTCAGCAGTGTTGAGGGCATCGGCGTCCGTGTCGGTGGACATTCCTTCGCCAGGGGTACGCACTGACCGCGTACCCTTCTCGTCCTCGTCGGTGTGGTACGCACCAAGTACGTCACCGGCCCGCGCCTTGCGCTTGGCCAACTCGGCGGCGAACTGCTCGTCCTCGCTCGGCGGCATCTCGATCTGCTCGACGAGGTCCCTCAGCTTGCCCACGCCGTCGCCGAGTGCCCACCAGCCGCTCGCCTGGCCGAACGCCTCCTCCCCCCTCGTGGCCCACTCCTCCTTCGTCCACTTGGCTTCCTCGACCTCGTATGCGCGATAGCGCAGGCGGTTGATCTCGTCTCGCTCTGGGACCAGCTCGCGTAGCCGCTCGATGACGGGCTCGAGCTTGGCAACGAAGGCGAGGTTGCGCTTGTGCAGCTCGTCGATGGTCGGGACCTGCGGGTTCTCGGGCGCGTTGGTAGGGTGGGACATGTCGGTTACCTCCGTCTAAGTCGGTGGTGCTGGCCAGTCCCCGGGCCGTTCGAGCGGTGCCGGGGGCACTTACTATTTCCGATCGGAAAGCTACTCGCCTACTTTCCGATCGTCAAGTACAGTCAGCACCATGGACCTTGTCGGGGCGCAGGAGATTGCCGACATGCTCGGAATCACGCGCCAGCGCGTGGGGCAGCTAGCGCGGAACGATTCCACGTTCCCTACCCCGGTCGCCGACATCGCCGCCGGGCGCATCTGGAAGCGCGAGGATGTCGAGCGCTGGGCCCGTGAGACGGGCCGCTTGGGCGAGGAGGAGAGCCGGTGAAGCGCATCGTTGCTGTCATCGCCGTCGTTGCTGGACTCGCGCTCGCTGCACCGGCCGCCGTGGCGTCAGTGCCCTCGCGCAAACCGACGGTGACGGACGTGAAGCCCATGCTGCTCTCGGTAGACCAGATGCCGGCCGGCTGGAGTGTGACGAGCACGGGTGGCGGTGGGAGCGCAACGGGATGCGTGACTCCTCGCCTCCGGGGGAGCAAGCCCTACAGTACGGGGTCGGTGGCCTATCAGCAGGGAAGCGGGCCACCGGAGATCGAGGAGCGGCTGGCCGCGTACTCGGGTCCTCTTGCCAAGAAGTTCGCGAAGGTCGTCAGCACCCTGGCCGCGTGCCGCGCGTTGACGATGCCGAACGGCAAGCGCAAGGTTCACGCGCAGCTTGGGCAGATGTCCTTCCCGAAGATGGGGAACCAGTCCGCCGCCTTCGCGCTCACAGCTTCGGTGCGGGGCATCAACCTCGGCGCCGACATCCTCATGGTACGCAAGGGGCAAATCGTGCTGCTTCTCATGGAGCTGGACCTGGGCACCCCGAGTCTCAGCCAGTTTGAGCACTTCGCCCACCTCGCGCTCGCGAAGGTCCGGTAGGCACCGCCGTGGGCGCCCTCAGTCGCCTGCTGCCGCGCTCGGTCCGTCGCGCCATGCACCCGGTGCGCACGGTCCAGCACCGCTTGACGCCGCGCCCCATCCGCCGGGCGTCCTACCGCTGGTGGCAGGTCCGCCATCCCGTGCGACGGCGCATCTACCGCGCCGAGGATCGCCTGCTCGGCAGACGGCGGTGATCGTCCGCCGCTGCGAGCGCCGTATCGGCCAGCTCGTGCGGATGGGGCAGGAGCGCGGGGAGATCCGCTCGCAAGGCCAGATCAAGGGGCGCAACGGGGTCACGTTCGAGTACGGCTACGACAACGTGAAAAGCCCCCACGAAGCCATGGGGTTGGCGGCTTCGCAGACTGACGCCCGCCAGGACCACTACGCCATGGCCGACGTCTCCGATGGCATCTTCGAGCGCGCCATCGAGCCACTGTTAGCGAACGCCTGTTCGATATCCTGGGGCCGTGAGAGCCGACACCTGGCGCGACCGTGCGGCCTGCCGGGGCGTCCCGCTCGCGGTGTTCTTCCCTGCGTCGGAGGACGACTGCGACGAGGCGAAGGCGATCTGCGCCGGGTGTCCCGCGCGGCGGCCGTGTCTCGACGACGCGCTCAAGAACGGCCTACAGGGCGTGTGGGGCGGCACCAGCGAGCGGGAGCGGCGCGTGCTGGCCAGGGAGCACAGGAAGGCGAGCTAAGCGGGTCGGCCATCTGACGCGAGGCCGGGTTCTCGTCCGTCGACTGACTCGATGACCCGCTCCACGACCTCGGGGTGGGCGGCCATCTGGCGGAAGTCGTGGCGCTCGTCCTTGCTGAGGAGGGATTTCTCTCCGACGAGCCGATTAGCGCGCTCGCGGCCGTCCTCGCCGTTCCATTCCGCTGGCGACGCAACTTCGGTCGCGACCGAAGTTGGGCTGAACTGCGGGTTACCGGGTTTGGCTGGCCCCAACAGCTCCCCGATCCTCACCTCCAACTGGAGCATCGCGGCAGCGACCCGATTGCGTCCCTCGGTGGAGGTGCGGGCGAGGTACTCGTCGATCGCGGCGAGCCGGTTCGACGCGTCGCGAAGCTCCGGCACGGACACGCAGGTCTGCGCCCACTGCTCGATGCTCACGCACTGCTGTTCGCGAATGCACGACGGTCCTGACGACGTAGGCTCGAGCTGATGGAGATGGGATGCGCCGGCTGCAAGTGCGTCATCGATCGAGGTGTCCGCGTCGTGGTGTGTGCCGACGACCGCTGCTGCTGCTCGGAGCTGCCCATCGCCGAAACCGCACGTCGGATCACGCCACCCTCGAACGACTGACCCGCATCGCCGGGCCACGCGCCGGAGGATTGGCGCAGCTAGCGGTCGCTGGGCTTGCGTTTGCGGACAGGGCCCCCGCAGGATGGACAGACGTAGCCCTCGACCTTCATTCCGGCTGGCTTGAGTCCCGAGAGTGAGAAGACGCTGGTGACCGGCGCGAAGGGTGCCACAAGGGCATTGCGTAGCTTGTGGGTGTTCTTGACCCCCATCACGGGCTTATGGCACGCGGCACACCACATGCCGCCCTTCACCTTCTGGCCCATGTTCTCCGGTCCTCTGCCATCTACTCGGCCGGTGTCATCGCGTTGTCACCCGAACTCTGCGCGACCACCCCAAACTAGCCTCGCCAGACCTTACAAGCGGGGAGCTGATACCCCTCCTGACCTGGGCAGTCTCGCTAGACCGCGCCAGACCTCTTAACTCGGACCGGCCTGGGGGTCAAGAGGTCCCGGGTTCAAATCCCGGCAGCCCGACGCAAAGCCGCAGGTCGGAGCGTCGCGCTCCCTGTGGATTGTCACCGAGACACCCCCGTAAGAACCTGGTGAGAACCAAACGGTTCTCACGGAGGCTGCGATGCCCGCGACGCCCGAAGGTGTCTACGCCGACAAGGGCGGCCAGTGGTACTTCAAGGTCACCCTCGGTCGTGACCCGCTGACCGGTCGGCGAGAGCAGATCACCCGCCGCGGCTTTCGCACCGCGAGCGACGCGGCGAGGGCGCGAAAGGAGCTCCTCGAGCGCAAGGGCCGCGGGCAGGTGAAGGTGGCCTCCGGCGGGACGCTCACGGTGAACGACCTGCTCGATCTCTACCTCGACGGCCTCGATGCCGACGAGCGGCTGTCGCCGAAGACCCGCCACGACTACCGGATCTTCGCCGACACCTACCTCCGGGGGCACATCGGGAAGAAGAAGGTCCGCGACGTCACTCCCGAGGTCGTGCTCACCTGGCAGCGGCGCCTGTTGAAGGAGGGGAGCCCGACCGGGGGCCGGCCGCTCTCGCCGAACACGATCCGCCTCGCCCGCTCGCCGCTCGCGGGCGCCTTCAAGCTCGCGCTCCAGGCTGGGATCGTGGCGGTGAACCCGGTCGCCCAGACCCCACAGCCGAAGGCGCGCCGGTCGGTGCCGAAGCACTGGTCACCCGAGGAGGCCCGGCGCTTCCTCGCCCTCATGGAGGGGGACCGGACCTGGACGGTGTGGGCGTTCCTCATGGGCTCGGGGCTTCGCATCGGCGAGCTCGTGGCGCTGCGCTGGCCGAACGTGCATCTCGAGGCGAAGGTCGTCCGGGTCGTCGAGTTCTCGACCTACGTCGGCCACGACGTCGTCCCCTCCACGGGAAAGAGCCGCGACGCCATCCACAGCATCGACCTGGACGACGGCCTCGTCAAGGTGCTGCGCGACCAGCGCCGCCAGCAGGCCGCCGAGCAGGTCGCCGCGACGAGCTGCGAGGCGAGCGACCACGTCTTCACCCGCCCCGCCGGCGGCCCTTACCACCCCCAGCAGCTCTCGCGCCGGCTCGGCGAGCTCACCGCCGAGCTCGACCTGCCCCGGCTCACCGCCCACGGGCTCCGGCACACCGGCGCCACGCTCATGCTGGCGAACGGCGTCGCCCCGAAGGTCGCCGCCGAGCGCCTCGGTCACTCGGACCCGTCGCTGTTCATGAACCTCTACAGGCACGTCACCCCGACGATGCAGCGCGAGGCTGCCGAGAAGATTGGGGCGGCGCTGTTCGGGGAGAGATAGGGGAGACCTGCGCCATAGGTGTAGATATGCCGGTGATCGATCAGTGACGATGACTGACGTTTCTGGCGCGACGTTCGGTAGCCAGGTTCGTGCGGGCGCCGTCTCCCCTAAGGCTCACGCACCTGGCGACCAGTCGACGTAGCTCGAAACGGGGCGATCATCGCCGATAGCGTGCTCCCGATGACCGCGGGCGGCTCTGGGAGCAGTCTCGACAAGGGTCCGAGGGGACGTCGCCTCTGTTGGGCGGTCCTCGATCGACTCCATCCCGATCCGGTCTCCTTACCATTTTGGAGAGCCATCTTCCGACCTGAGCCGGACAGCTTGCTTCGGGTGCTCGAGGAGTCCCTTCCCGCTGTCGACTTCGCCGCGCTCACCGATCTCGCGCACGAGGAGCTGCTCCTCGAGTGCGTCGCCGATGCCCTCGACGAAGCGCGCTACTGGCAGGAGCCCGACGAGATGGACGTGGCGCTCGCTGATCCGCGGCTCTCCGCCGCGCTCGCGCCGGTCGCGGCTCGCATCGCCGCGTCACCCGCAGCAACATGGTGGTCGGCCGGGCTCGATCCTTCGCGTCAGGTCTTCGTCGACAAGGGAGAGGGGAGCGTCGAGGCGGCTCCCGTCCTCCAGGGCGCTCGACGCGTCCTCGAGGTCTGGCGGGACCAGGTGACCGGTCCCGGCACGCGCCTCCGGGGGCACTGGGTGGGCGGTCCGTGGTGGTCCACACTGCAGTGGTCGATTCTCGCCAAGGATCTCGAGCGTTACGGACAGCATCTACCGGTCGTCGCCGCCACGACGCAGTCGCGGCCGGGTCTTGGTGCGGTCGGCTTGCTGCTCGAGGAGGACACCTACGGAGCCTCGACGGCTCTGTGTTGGCCCGTGCGCCCCAGCAGGCCGGTGCGGGTCTTTGAGATCGACGGCGCAGACGAATGGATGGAGCTCGTCTCGACCTATGGCATCGACGTCACGGGCAAGCGGATCGCTCACTGGTCGATCGCGACTGGGCTCGACCGCCGGTGGATCCTTCCCGACTGGTCCACCGCCGCGAGTGACTACGACGCGGTCCACCTCAGCGTGAACGGGTACCTCACGACCTCCGGCCGAGCGCTGTCGGTGGGCACGGAGTCGGCGACCTTCCTCGCTGGCTGGAGCCCGGACGTCTCGTTCTGGCTCTCTGACATGCTCGAAGTGGTCGGCCTGTCGCAGTCATGGACGGCCCAGGAGTCCAACCCAGCACGGAGGTGGCGACCGGCGGAGACCACGTAACGACCGGAGCCCACGGCTACCGACGCCGCGTCGGCGCCCGACGTGCCGATCGGCGCTCGTGGGTCGCCTGTGACGGCTGTGGTTCTGGCGCAACGTTTTGCGCTCTGGTGCTGCGGGTCGCTACGGGGCGGGGATGCATTGGCCTCAGGCGCTTGCCCAGGAGGCGGAGGAGCGGTCCGCTGCCCGAGCGAACGCACTTGCAGCGCGGTACACTATGTACCGCATTGACGTGAGGAGGTTGGCCGGTGGGCGCGACGCTCGAGGAGCTGTTCGAGGCGCTCGGTGCGCTGGGCGCAGACGGACCGCTTCAGCCGACGTCGCTGCGCTTGCCCAAGGCGCTCCACGACGCGCTGCTCATCGCCACCGAGCTGGGCATGGACGCCTCGGTGAGCGCTGCTACCCGGGAGGCGCTCGCCGAGCGGATCCGTGACTTCGCCCGCCAGGCGGCGTTCAACGCGCACTTCGCTGCCTTCCCCGACGATCTGCCGAGGCTTGCGGAGGTGGCCAAGCGACGGGTGTCGGGCACCGACCACCCCGCCGCGAGTGAGCCGGGCCTGGTCGACGAGGTCGCCGCCGAGATCGAGCGTCGCGAGCCCGACTGGGCGTTGACCGCCCTCGACGACACCGTCGACGATGTCCTCGCCTACGTCGAGCTGCTGGCGGCCGGCGTGGGCAGACGCAGCGCCTGATGGCCCACCGCCGACCTATCGGTCGTCACCTCGTGTTGGACAACCAGGCCGCCAGTGCCCTGCTTCGGGGCCCCCAGGCCGAGCGCCGTCAGGTGATCGAGGCGTTGGCAGCCGCCGACCGCGGCTCGGTCGTGCCCAGCGCGGTCAGGGTCGAGGTCGGCTGGGACCGCCGCGCCGGTCCTGCTGCGTCCGCCAACCGGCTCGTTCCCGACGACGCCGCCTTGGACCGGCACGGCGCCGACCGAGCCGCCGAGCTGCGCGCCTTGGTGGCTGCAGCCTCGGTCGTGGATGCATGCGTGGCCGTAGCGGCCGAGCACGCCGCTGCCCGGGGGGGTCCGGTGGAGATCCTCACCTCGGACCCAGGCGACATGGCGGCCCTCGCCGCGCAGCTCGAAGGACGCTTCGAGATCCGCCGAGTCTGACCGAGCTGGCGCCCACCTGAACTGCCGGCGACCACAACGTCGGCTGCCGGGACGGGCCGCCGCCGGCGCGTCACGAGGAGACGCCATACGTGCCGTTTTGCGCTTCGGGTGGCGGTCCGCCGGCCGGATTCTCGAGCCGCAGTTCTGCACTGTCCTCCAACGGCACTTCAGAGGCAGGGTCCGAGCGAGGTAATGGGATGGAGGGGGCGCCGGTATGGGGCAGCGTGTGGGAATGTCAACCCCATGCGGCCCCACCGTGATGACCAGAGTTGGCCCCACCTTTGGGCGCGTTGCATTGGTGCTCGTCACGCGATGTCACGCGCAGTGACGAGTCCGTTCATCAGCTGACTGTCAGTTCGACAAGAGGCAGGCCCTCCTTTCGCGGGCGTTGATCGTGTGGTCGGGCGCGGGCATCGGCGGTCTTGATTGGGTGGCGGTGCTGCCGGTCAGCGGTCGAGCGGCGGCTCCCTTCTCGGGGCATCGCCGCGACGTCCGGCGTCCTCCGGCGCGCTGGCCAGGCAGCAGGCGACAGCGCGCCGGCTCTCGTCCTGGTCGAGCACCCGGGCGACGACGTCGAGACGACGGTCCTCGGCGGGACGGACCTCGTTCGCGATGACGTTCGAGGCGGGCGTCATCGCTGCTGTTCTTTCGACCTGGACAGCTCTCGCGCCGCGCGCGTGGAGCGCAGGCGATAGGAAGCGGAGCCGGTCTCGAGGATGTGGGCCCGGAAGGTCATCCGGTCGACAACGGCCGCGGTGAGGCGGGGATCGACAAAGGTCTGGCCCCACTCACTGAACGGTGCGTTCGAGGCGACCGCGACCGCCGAGCGCTCCTCTCGCTCGGTGAGAACCTGGAACAAGAGCTCGGCGCCGCGGGGGTCGAGATGCACGTAGCCGAGCTCGTCGACAAGGAGTAGGTCGAGGCGACCGTAGCGGGCGACGACCCGGGAGAGCATCTTCTCGTCCGCCGCCTCCGCCAACTCATTGACGAGGTTGGCGCAGGTGACATAACGGACACGCAGACCCTGCTCGCAGGCGGCGACGCCGAGCCCGATCAGCAGATGGGTCTTGCCGGTCCCCGGATCGCCGAGGGCGACAAGCGGCTCGCCGTCGCGCACGAACGCGAGCGAGGAGACCGCGGCGAAGCTCGCCGGACTGATCGAGGGCACCGCAGACAGCTCGAAGTCCGCCAGGCGCTTGATGCGCGGGAAGCGCGCGTCGGCGATGCGCCGCTCCTTGCGGCGGGCGTCGCGTGCGTCGAGCTCGGCGGCGAGCACCTCGGCGAGGTAGCCGCGGTGGCTGAGACCGGCGCGCGCGGCGTCATCGGCGAGGCGTCCCGCCTCGGCGCGCACCTGCGGCAGGCGGAGGGCGACCGCGGCGGCGCCGATCGCGGCTTCGGCAGCCTGTTCGCTGATCCCGCTCATCCCGCCGCCTCCGCGAGCAGCTCGTCGTAGGCGTCGAGCACCGGCAGTGCCCGCTCGGCGCCGGATGGGTGCGCTGCGAGCGGCGTGATCGCGCTTTGAAGCGGCGAGCGGGCATCAGCTGCCCGGCGGGCCTCGAGGGCGACGACCCTCGCGTCGGCGCTGTCGACCAAAAGAGCCGCCGCGATGCCGGCCCGCACGGCGTCGTGCGCGAGATGCCGGTGCAAGAGCAGCACCTCACACAGCGCCCGGGTCCCGTCGCGGTCGCCGAGACGCTTGCGCGCCAGGGTCCAAAACGCCTCGTGCTCGGCGCAGAACACGCCCTCGGCGCGGGCCTGGGCGAGGGCGGTCGAGCCCGAAAGCGCGCCGGGCTTGTGGAAGAGCACCGGCAGGTAGTGATCGAGGACGAGGTGCTCGGCGCCCCGGTGCACGAGCCGGGGATGGAGCGCGACCGGTCCACGAGGGCCGAGGATCTCGACGAAGCTCGCCCCAAGGCGCGCCGACAAGCGCCGTCCGGCGAGACCGGCAGGCACCGAGTAGTAGCACTGGCGGATGCAGACCCGGGCCTTGTGATCGACGCGCACCTCCGGCAGGTAGCGCGCCGCGTCGAACAGCTCGTGCGCCAGCGGGAGGAGGAAGGCCTTCTCGCTCGCGAAGTCCTCCCCGACGCTGCTGCGGCGGCTGGCGATGCGGCGGGCGTCGTCGCGCTCGTCGCCGGCCCGGCACGCGGCGTTCAGGCTGGCGAGGTCGGCGTGCTCGGGGACGGGAACGAGGTGGTTGCGCCGGAAGCGGCCGATCTCGCCTTCGATGCCGCCCTTCTCGTGCGCGCCCTCGATGCCGGGGATGCAGAAGAAGCTGTCGAAGCCGTAGTGCGAGCGCAGCGCGATGAATCGCTCGTTCTCCTCCCGGTTGCGGCCCTCGAGCACGCGGGCGACCGCGGGCTTCAAGTTGTCGTAGCGGATGCGGTGCGGCACGCCGCCATAGGTGGCAAAGGCCTCGTTGTGGCCGTCGAAGAACGCCTCTTGAGCCTGGGTCGCATAGACGCGATGCACCGCCTTTCCCGAGGCGGACAGGCGCATCGCGAACATGAAGCACTTGGTGAGGACGCCGTCGAGTCTGAGGTAGATCTCGCCGAAGTCGACCTCGGCCTCGGCTCCGGGCGCGTGCAGCTGGGGAACCGCGACGACCTTGGTGACGTTGCGCATCTCCCGGCGGCGCTCGCCGACGTACGCGCGCACCGTCGACTCGGCGAGCGTCGCGCCGTGCTCGTCGACAAGGCGCTGCCAGATCCGACGCGCGGTGTGGCGCTGCTTGGGCGGTGCGGACTTGTCGTCTTCGAGGATCTTGTCGATCGTTGCCTTGTGCGGGCCAAGCGCCGGCGCCGCGCGCTCGGGGCGCTTGCGTTCCGGCGGGACCGCCGACGCGAGCGCCTGGCGCACGACGCGGCGGTGGACGTGGTGCTTGGCCGCGAGCGCGCGGATCGACAGGTCGAGGTCCCGGTGATCACGTCGTATCGTTTCGAACAGCTCCACCCTCGACA
>JAJZBI010000071.1 GCA_021798985.1 Actinomycetes bacterium | reverse complement strand
TCGTCGTCGCGGCGGCGAGCTCGACGATGGTGCGGTACGAGGTGAGCGGACGACCGCGCCAGTTGATGGTGACGAAGCTGAAGAGCCGATGCTCCACCTTGTTCCATTTCGACGTCCCCGGGGGGTACTCGACTTTCGCAGTTTCGAGGTTGCCCAGCCCTATCCCTGAGGGCCCCCAGCTGTGGTCCGTCGAGGGCGGGTTACCGCCCGCGTAGGCTTAGCGCCCCCCAGCTGCCGACGTGGTCGGTCCTGGTGTTCCTCGACGATCTGCAAGGTGAGCTTGTGGAGCTCGTCGACGAGCTCGCGTAGTCGGCGGGCATTGTCGAGCCACCTCCGGTAGCCGGCGAGCTCCTCCTCGCTCAGCACCTTGGTGACCGTGCGGGCGTTCACCTTGCGGGTCCACACGATGTAGGGGCCGTGGCGCGCTGCGTCGTCGGTGTGGCAGCGGCAGCTCGGCTTGCCGCAGCGGGTGCGCCGGACCTCGACCGAGCCAGGAAGCGCGAGATCGATGCTCGCGATCGCAGAGGCGATCCTGCGCTGCTCGCGTCGCTGCTTGGCTGAGAGCACCAGCCCCCCTCGCTCCTCGACCACACCATCCACCCTATCTGCTCGGTCCGTCGGTATACAGGCCGACGGGTCGAGCACAGGGGGTGCCATGGCACGGTCGGAAGAGAAGAGCCGTCGGGGTGCTGGTCGTGACCAGCCGGCGGTGCCGTCGTCGCTCGAAGAGCTGCTCGCCGAGTTCCGGGGGTGCTATTCCGCTTGGACCTTTCCGGTGTTCATGGCGCTCGCCTGCGGGCTCGTCACCCAGAGCGCCCGGCGAACCGTGTGCGGGATGCTCGTCGGGGCCGGGCTGTCACAGAGCTGGAGCCACCACCGTGCGCACCGGTTCTTCTCCCACGCCCACTGGTCGATGGAGGAGGTGTCCTGTGTCGCAGCCCGCCTGGTCGTGCGCCTATTGGTGCCAGCCGATGCGGCCGTCAGCGTTGCGATCGACGACACGCTGTTCCACCGGCGGGGGCCCAAGGTCCACGCCGCCAGCTGGTTCCACGACGGATCGGCGGTCGGCAAGGCCAAGGTGGGGTATGGGAACAACTGGGTCATCTTGGCGATCGTCGTGCGTCTCGGGTTCCTCGACCGGCCGATCGCACTGCCGGTCGGGTTCGCGCTCGTCAGAAAGCACAGTGACGACTCCTCCCGCCTCGCGCTGGCTCGTCGGCTCGTAGAGGCGCTCAGCGTCGCCCTGCCCGGTCGTACGATCCATGTGGTCGCCGACTCCGCCTACGCGGGCAAAGTGCTGCGCGGCCTCAAAGGGTCGGTGACCTGGACGACGCGGTTGCGGTCCAACGCGTCGCTCTACGACCTGGCACCTCCACGAACCGGTCGGCGCGGCCGTCCCCGCCTGAAGGGGAACAAGCTCGGCTCGCTCGCCGCACTCGCCACCAGCGTGGCCTTCGCTCCGACCACCCTCACCCGTTATGGGACGACCGCGACCGTCTCGACCGCAGTGCTTCGCTGCTTGTGGTACGGCGTGTTCGGGCCACAACAGGTCCGGGTCGTCTTCGTCCGGGACCGCTCGAAGAGCGGCTACGACATCGCCCTCGTCACCACTGATCTCGACGCCACTGCCGCCCAGGTCGTCGAACGCTACGCGGCGCGCTGGTCGATCGAAGTCGCGATCGAAGACGCCAAGCAGCTCGGCGGCGTCGGCCAGGCCCGCAACCGGCTCAAGAGGGCAGTGGAGCGCACGGTCCCCTTCGGGCTCGTCGTGAACACCCTTGCGATCTGCTGGTACGCGACGGCGGGCCATGATGGCCATGACGTCGAGGCGGTCCGTGCCCTCGCCCCTTGGTATCGCCAGAAGGCCCAACCCTCGGTCCTCGACATGCTCGCCAAGCTTCGCCGCGTGATCATCGCCGCCCAATTTCGGCGGCCCGACCCAGCGCCGGTCACGCCACAGGAAATCTGCGTCATCCGCCTGGCCTGGGAGGACGTCTCGGTGTAGGTGAGAAAGTCGAGTTTTCATGGAATGAACGCGAAACGATCAGATCACAACGTCACTTCCCTCTCACGAGCGTACTAGCCGGCGCGGAAATCTCGCAGGGCCGATCGTCCCAGGGAGGATTCCACGAGTCACGATGAGCTCGAAGGCGAGCGAAATGTGATCGTGGCTTGCCCGCCGACCGGGCGCGCGTTGGAGGAAGCCGGCGCCTGGCACGAGCGCACCGAGCGCCAGGACTCCTTGCTCACGCCGGCTCTGCTCCGAGCGCCGGCCGAGACCTTCTTCGGGTTCGAGCGAGGAGCGCCAGCCGAGATGCACCTTCGTCCGCGATCTGGCGTAGCTCCGCGACGGACGCCTCCAAGACGGCTGCACCTTCTGGCGTGAGCTCGTACGGGCGCCTGCGGTCGTTCGCTAACATGGCCGCAGACGTACTACGTGAGGCGTAGCTACGCAGGGCGCGAGCTCAGCTCCGGGCGCACCCTCCGCCCACACTGCTCGAGAATGCCCACCACCCGGCTGTTGTCGCCGGGAAGAAGTCGCCCGTCGCGGTGTCTTGCACGTAGTCCACGGGCGAAGGGGATCCCGAGGCCACGGCATGCAACGCGTCCAGCAGTGCTTCGACGTCGCCGACGGTCGTCCCGAGCCCGGCGCTCGCACGGACTGCGCCGGGGATGTGGCGGCGGTCCCCGCGCAGGGCCTCGGCCCTCGCTGCTGCGACGCCGTCGGGGCCGATGCCGAGGAGCCGGAGGAGGTAGGGATGGGCGCAGAAGCACCCGTGGCGCACGCCGATGCCGAACTCGGTTGCAAGGCGCGCCGCAACCAGCCCGTGGTGCATGCCTTCGACGGTGAAGGTTGCCACGGCAAGCGTCTCGGTCCCCGGGGGCGGCCCGAGCAGTCGCACGCCGTCGATGGCGGCGAGGCCTCGGCGAAGGCGGTCTGCGAGCACGGCCTCGTGACGAGAGATCGCCTCCCAGCCGATCCCGCTGAGCTCGTCGGCCGCCGCTCCGAGGGCGACGGCGCCGACGACGTTCGGTGAGCCGGCCTCCTCGCGCTCGGGGGGCGCCGACCACAGCACCTCGTCGAGGTCCACGAGCTCCACCGCGCCGCCGCCGGCGAGGAACGGCTCGCCGTCGGCGAATGCGGCTGCCGGCCCGACGAGCACGCCGGCACCGAAGGGTGCGTACATCTTGTGACCGCTCCAGGCGACGAAGTCCGGTCTTTCCGCCCCACCGTCCCCGCCGGGGATCGGTCGGTGCGCAGCGAGCTGCGCAGCGTCCAGGACCACAGGGATCCCCCGGGCATGCGCCGCGGCGCAGAGCTCCTCGACGGGGGGGAGCCAGCCGGTGACGTTGGACGCCCCGGTGACCGCGAGCACCTTGGGAGCAGGCGTGGCGTCGAGCCCCGCCACGACGTCGTCCACGCCGAACGTGCCGTCCGCTCCGCACTCGACGTAGCGGCGCTGCGCGTACCGTGCCCACGGCAGCAGGTTCGCATGGTGCTCGAGCACGGTGGTGAGCACGACGTCGTCACGCTCGAGGCGCAGTCGATAGGCGAGGTGGTTCAACGCCTCGGTCGTGTTGCGGCAGATGATCGCCGTGTCGGCGCCACCCTCGCGTCCGGCGTAGCGCAGGGCGCGGCTCCGCGCGGTTTCGTACGCCTCGGTCGCCGCACGTGACTTGAACCCCGCTCCCCGATGGACGCTCGAATAGCGGGGGAGGAAGTCGGCGACCGCTGC
>JAJZBI010000070.1:2334-3836 GCA_021798985.1 Actinomycetes bacterium | reverse complement strand
GACAACGCTCGGTCGTTCACGCCCACGAGGCGATCACGACGAACTACATCGCTACGCGAGCGGTCATCTTCGTCGCCGCTCCTGCGTCGGCAGGCACATCGGCAACCGGGTGAACGAGGGAGGCTAGTGGAACGACGCTCAACGTCTCGGGGACGACGGTCTCGGGTAACCAGGCCGCCGCGTCCGCGGGCACGGCGACGAAACCTGCCGAGGGCGGCGGGATCTTCTTTGGCGCCAACTCGTCCTCGACGGCGACGATCACCGATTCAGTAGTCGAGACGAACACCGTGGAGGGCGAAGGGGGGGGAATCTGGGTCAACACCGGCTCGCTCCAGGTCGCCAACTCGACGCTCTCGGGCAACCAGGCGATCATCGACGGGGAGGGCGGCGCGATCGGTGAGGGCCAGACGGGCGATTTTGTCGCGTTGATCGAGTCGACCGTCTCCGGCAATACGACGACCGACAGCTCGACGTCGAGCGCGTCCTTCACGACGCTGGACAACACCTCGGGAGGCGGTGCGATCTTCAGTTTTGGAACGACCAGCGTCGTCGACTCGACGATCGCGAATAACTCCGCGGGCGATAGTTCGGGTAGCGTCACCTTTGGCGGCGGCGGCGGCGTGCTCAATCAGGGGACCGCGGAGGTCGCGGGCAGTGTCATCTCGGAGAACACCTCGGCCGGCTCGGGAAACAACTGCTCCTCGGTCGGGACCGCCGTGACTGACGAAGGCTACAACTTCTCCGCGGGGAGTTCCTGCGGCTTCGCAGCGGCCAATCATGGCGCGGACGCCGCGACGCTCTCGCTCGGCGTGCTCGGGCCCAACGGCGGCCCTTCGGCGCTCGTGACGGACACGATCGCGCTTCAGGGCACGGGCAGCGCCGATGCCGCCGTTGGCGCGATCGCCCCCTCCGCCCTCGCGACGGTTGCGGCGAACGGGACCGGGACGTCGGCGACGGTCGACCTTTGCGGCGAGTCCGCGACCACGAGCGAGAACTCCTTCCTCGGCGTCTCGCTCGCAAGCGACCAAAGGGGCGTTGCGCGAAGCGCTTCAGCCTGTGACGCCGGGGCCTTCGAGCAGTCCTCCTCCCAGACGACGATCACCTCGACGTCACCTGCGAGTCCGGTGGCAGGAGACGCGGTGAGCGTCGCGGTCTCGGTCGGCTCGCCCTCCCCCGCAACTGCGCCGAGCGGCTCGGTGACGGTGACCGCATCGGGGTCGGACTCGGGGACCTGCACCGCATTGCTGACCTCAGGGAGCGGCTCCTGCTCGATCACCTTCCCTACGGCTGGCTCGGTTTCGCTCTCCGCCGCCTACGCACCGGGCGACGCTGTTGCGTCGAGCACCTCAGGCAGCGTCACCGTCGCGTCTGTCGCGCCGACGGTGACGGGGATCTCGCCTTCGAGCGGCCCGGCGGCCGGCGGCACCACGGTCACCGTGAGCGGGACGAACCTCTCGGGCGAGATCGCGATCGACTTCGGCACCACCGCGGCCGCGAGCGCG
>JAJZBI010000070.1:0-2324 GCA_021798985.1 Actinomycetes bacterium | reverse complement strand
GCCGACGGTGACGGGGATCTCGCCTTCGAGCGGCCCGGCGGCCGGCGGCACCACGGTCACCGTGAGCGGGACGAACCTCTCGGGCGAGATCGCGATCGACTTCGGCACCACCGCGGCCGCGAGCGCGACCTGCTCGGCGACGAGCTGCATCGCGGTCTCGCCCGCAGGCACCCGGGGCGCGACCGTCGATGTCACGGTCACGACCTCGGGCGGCACCTCGAGCGCGACCTCGGTCGACCAGTTCACCTACGAGTCGCTGTCGGGTCCTCCGACGCCTCCGCCTGCGCCGAGCGGGGCTGTCAGCTTCTCGAGCGGGACCTCCGCCAGCATGACGGGCGCGGCAACGGCGGTGAACGCCGCGACCGCCGTCGACGCCGCTGGCGAAGGTGCGTTCACGGTCGCTCAGTACGCAAGTGACCCGACGACGACTCCCTCGTTTCGGGCCACCGGTGAGTACTTCGATATCGAGGTGGCGAGCGGCAGCCTGTTTTCGAGCATTACGGTGCACGACTGCAACTTGAACGGCGGAGGCGGGCTCGAGTGGTGGACGGGGTCGACTTGGATGGCGGTGACTCCGACCTCGGCGCCGGGTGGCAGCCCGTCGTGCATGACCGCGTTGCTCAGCTCGACCTCGAGCCCGACCATCGCGCAGCTCACCGGGACGGTGTTCGCAGTCCGAGACGGCACCCCCGCGGTCGCTTCACACCTTGTGCTCTTTTCTTCGACGGCGCGTCTGCGCCACTCGAAGATCGCCATCGCCTTCACGTGCTACGTCGCGACGACCTGTGCCGTTCGGGCAAGATTGACGGTGGCGCGCCGGGTGCGGGTAAAGGGGCATGAGCGGTGGGAGCACCCCGCCGTTGCGCTCGGCACGGTTCGCGAGGCTGCTCTGGCGTCGGGGCAGATGACGCTGCGAGTGACGAAGTTCGGAGCGCGCGTCCTTCATCGCCGAAAGCGATGGTTCCGTCTCGCGCTCGTGACCCGGTTCGACGGAGCGACGAGGGTGCAGCTCGTGTTCATCTCCTGAGCACGCCGATGCTTTCGGGGCCCACGTTCTCCTCGCGAGCATTGGTTGAGCGCGCCTTGCCCAGCCGTCCGGATTGGCCCGTGGTGGCCGGTCTTGCGCGACACCGAGGTGGGCCGGGGCCGTAGCTCTGGCTCGAGATAGGCCGTCGAAGGACTGCTCGATCGGCTCGTGCTGCCGACTCGCCTTGTCTTCGCGCTCGGCGAGCGCGTCCCGGATGACGAGACCGTTCGACGCGCCAAGAGCCTTCAGCAGCCCGATATCAGCCTTGCGCTGGATGGTCCACACCGTGAAGAACGCGCCCACGATCAAGGCGGCGATCACATAGAGGAAGTCGATGATGAGGCTCATGGTCGCCGTCTCGGCGACGTAGCCCGGCGAGCCGGCATAGGCCTGCTGCTTGGTCACGATGTCCACCCCGAGATGCGTGCGGACGGCGGAGACATCGATGCCCGGGCGCACCTGGAGCGCGGCCGCCGATGCGAGGCCCTGCGCGCTCGCGGGCAGGACTCCGCCGGTCACCTGGCCGTAGGTCGCCTGCCGCCACAGGGCGATGGGGGCATAGACGAGGGCCACGTGACCATAGGTGGCGGTCGGGGCGATCCCGACGACGTGCAATGCGACCGATGACCGGTCCAGCCTGATGCGGCCGCCCACGCGCACGCCCTCAGCAGCAACCCCTCGGGAGACGATGACTCCGGTGCGGGTACGGCCCAGCTGCGATCCTCCAGCCACGCCCTTCGCTATGAAGCCACCGGGCTCGATGCCGACCAAGGCGATGGAGAGCGAGGTGCCGGCTGCGTCTTTGGCATTGAAGAACGTGAGCCCCAGCGGCTCGGCCTGGATGCCGGGCTGACGACCCAGGGAACGGATCGTCGCTGCGTCGAGCGTGGATTGGGAGAACGTCGAATTGGTCTTCGGCTGGAAGGCGAGGTCCGTGAGCGGCAGAGCCCGCAGCCCGGAGATCCCCGAGTTGACCAACCCGGTCGAAAGCCCCGTCAACAGCACCGTCAGCACGGCCACCAAAGCGATCACCGCCCCCATCAAAGTGAAGCGCCCCCACGCATGCCGAAGGTCCCGCAGCCCTACGAACACGCCTGGACCTCTCGAGATGACCACCATGGCAACGTCATGTGTTCGTCGCAAACACCCGTCGGCCGACCTCGACGGCCGCTGGTAGCAGTTCTGCTACCATTGGTCGCCGTGAGTGACATTGCGCAGAAGGAGCTGCGGAACCACGTCAGCGAAGTACTCCGTCGGGCCGAGGCGGGCGAGACCCTCACCGTGACCGTCGCCGGTC
>JAJZBI010000015.1 GCA_021798985.1 Actinomycetes bacterium | reverse complement strand
TGCCCGCTCAAGGCAACTCTGCGTGTGCCTACACGATACCGGGCGCAGCCACCTCCATCAGCGTCGTGACCAGGACCTCTGCGTCGGAGGCCCCGCCAAGATGCCTACCAGCTCCGGAAGTCCGGTCAGACACCGGGGCATCCGATCGGGCGATTTGACGTTTCGGCCGAGACGAACGAGCGACCGTGACGCCCGCCCCCTCGTTCCCCGCGGCGTCATTCGACCACATTGTGGCTGGCATCGACGGATCGTCGGAAGCGATCGAAGCGGCTCGCCAGGCCGTGAAGCTCGTCCCGGGATGCCGCATCAAGCTCGTGTGCGCCGTGGACCCACGCGGCGAGCCCGCAAGCGATCTGCCGGCGCTTGCTCGCCTCATGCGCTCGGACGCCCACGACGCACTGGCCTCGGCAAGAGCGCAGCTGAGCTCGCTCAAGGCCATCGGAACGCTCGAGACCGCGGTCGAAGAAGGATCACTGACCGACGTGCTGCGATACGTGACCGCCGATGACGTCGGCGCGCTCGTTACTCTTGGGACCCGCCACAGGGCGGTAGATGGGTTCCCTCCCGAGGGTGTGTCGCGCTGGCAGGAGCCCGTCGTCCTCTCAGTTGTGCGGGCGCTGTCCTGCTCAGTGCTGGTTGGCCGCGCTCCGCGAGACTCGGCCAATTTCCCTCGCAAGATCGCGGTCGGCGTCGACGGCTCCCGAGCGTCGATCGCGGCCCACGCCCTGGCGACCCGGCTAGCCGCTACGACAGGGGCAACCCTGCGCTGCATCGTCGCAGTGGGCGGTAAGCCGGTCGACTTGTCAGTCATTAGTGAGGTGCTCCCGAGCATCCCCCTCGGTGCCGTCGATTGCCGACGTCCGCTCGATGCCCTCCTTGCCGCCGCACAGCGATCCGAGATCGTCGTGGTGGGCAGCCGCGGTTTGCACGGGATCCTCAGCCTCGGCAGTGTCAGCGAACGCCTCGTGGCGCGTGCCGCGAGCTCGGTACTCGTCGTGCGCTCAGTCCTGGACGACCCCTAACGCGGTGGGCGGCGCGTACCGGCTCAGCAGCACGCGCCCTGCGTCGTCGGCGCACTCATGCGGGCAGGTCGAGCACACCACGCACTTCTGCCGGCGCTAGGGCCCCCTCTATCGGCGGCATGGGAAGGGGCAAAGGCGCACAGCCCGGTGCCAGCCGCTGACAGCGCCGGCTCGTGACCGGTCCGGCGATGCCGGCACAATCAGGTCGTGGCGGCGTTCTGCGCGCGGGGCACGACTGGCACGCGCCAGGCGAGGCAAGCCCCGCCGTCGACGGCAGCCGCCAGTGCAGCTCGCCCGCCGAGCTTCGCGGCACGCGCCGCGGCGTTCCGCACACCATTCCCGGGTCCGGATGTCGGCCCAGGTCCGCGTCCGTCGTCGAGGACGGTGAGGCTGACCTCGCCGTCCTCGACGACGACGGTCACATCTACCCGCGATGCGCCGGCGTGACGGGCGACGTTGCTCAGCGCCTCGTGCAGCACCGCGAGGAGGTTCTCGCCGAGCTCGCCGTCGGCCGCCGCGTCGATCGGGCCGCGCAGCTCGAGGTTCGGCACGAAACCGAGCGCCCGCTCGCTCTCGTGGACAACCTCGCCGATCGCACTACGTACACTCGTGCCCTTGGCGGGCGGGGCGACGTCGAAAATGACACTCCTCAGCTCGCGAATAATCCGGTCGGTCTCGGTAATCAGCGGCTCGAGCTCGTGGCCGAGCGCCGGGTCCCGACTAGCCCGAGCACTGAGCGAGAGCCCGAGGCCGAACACCCGCTGGATGCTGAGGTCATGCAAGTCGGCTGCCAGACGGTCGCGCTCGCGCCGCAGGGTCAGCTCGTTCTGGACGGCGACGAGTTCGTCGGAGTGCCGGAGGATGCTTTCGCGCATGGTGTTGATATCGGCGCCAATCGCGGCGAACTCGGCAGGGCCAGCAATGTCGATGTCCTCGTCGTAGGCACCGGCCGAGACGCGGCGCAGGCTGGCGAGCAGGGTCGCGAGCGGACGCGTGAGCGCTCGTCGGACCAGCGGGAACGCCAGGACGGCGATGAGGACGGCAAGTGCAGCAGCGACCACGGTGACGATGTCGGCCGTGCGCTCGGCGTCGCTGATCCGCGCGAGCTGGACGGCGGTCAGCGTGTTCGTCCGCGCCATTAGCGCGGCGAGATGGCCGCGCAGGATGTCGAAGAGTTCCTTACCGCGCAGCGCCGTGGCATCAACGGCAGAGGCCGGAAGCGGCGCCTGTCGGCGGGCTGCGATCTCGGGCTCGGCGGCCTGGAGGCGCCAGGCGAAGGCGGCGGCGCTCACCGCGGCGAGTCGCTGCTCTGCGGTCGCGTCCGTAGCGAGCAGCCTGCGGAGCTGGCCCTCGAGGTGCGTCGCGCTCCGTGCGCCCCGAAGGTAGGGCGCGAGGAAGCTGGGATCGCCGGTGAGCAAGAAACCGCGCTGTCCGGTCTCCTGATCGACGAAGGCGGCCTCGAGGTCGAGCGCCGCGCTCTGGGCGGGACGCCAGCGCGAGTGCAGCTGGTCCTGCGCGCTGGCGACCTCGAGGCGGGCCGCCAGCGTGGTTCCTGCGACGACGAGGAAGGCGACGACGAGCGCGCCGACAAGGCCGAAGACCACTCGGCGGACACTGAGTGGACTGCACCGCCCCATCGACGCTTCACCAGTCGCCGTCTCCACAGCGCGCGCGAGCGTATCGCTCCTTTGCGGCGTGCTCGCGGGGTGGTACGTCACGCTGCGTGCGGGAATGTGGTACGTGACGCAGAAGTCACAACTGCAACAGAGGGCACACACGAGCACAGGGGCGTCGACGCGCCGCGCCCGTTCGCCGTGCCGCAACCTGGCCTGCTTGACCTTGGCGCGATCAGGCCGGCCGTCACCCTCGACGCTCGGAGCGCCTGCACGGGCCGTGCGCTGTTCTCTTGGGGCGCCTACATCGGGTCTTTTCTGCCTTGTGGCGCGGCCATGGGCCGTCCGGAATTGCGTTGTTGTCGATGGACTTGACCTGCACGCGGCCCGTGTGGGCAGCGTCCGCCGTGGCTCGGCTCGCCCGCGACGGCGTGCAGAGCAACGGCTCGACTGCGGAGTTGGCCGCGGCCACGACTCCCTGTTTCGTGTCGCCTTGCATCGACGCTTAGCTCTCGCACCCTTGCCATTCGTCGGCCAGGGCGGTTCGAGACGGACCTGGGCGCCTTGAGCGAGGGGGAGCGGCACCACGGCCGGGATACCCCGCCGGGGTAGTTGCTTTTGACCCTGGCCGTGAGGGCAAACGCCCCTCGCTAGGACGCGGCGACCGACGGAGGATGATGCCAGCCCGGGTCCAGGGCCGCCGCGAGACGCTGCTTTCCGCCAGAGCGCTCGAGACGCAAAGTGGAGGGAGCGCGATGCGCACAACAGAGGATGCACAACGGCTGCGCCGGCACCGCCTCGGCGTCGCACTCGGCGCACTTGCCCTGGCCGGAGCCACCGCGGGGATCGCACTGTCCGCCAATGGGAGCCCGTCATCACCGCGGAGCGCTGCCGCGGCGTCCTATGACTACTACCGCTTAGTGCTCAACACCTCAGGCCCGGGATCGATGATGCGCCGGAGTGACGGCTTCGGATCCCCCGGCTGGATGATGGGCAGCGCCGGCTACTCCTGGATGATGGGTGGCGCTAGCGCCCCCGGATGGATGCGTGGCCAGAGCCTCCCCCGCTGGATGATGAGTGGCGACACGGACCCCGGGAGCGTCATGGGCAAGCTCTTTGCGGACGCTCCCGGGGTCCGCGTGAACTCGACGGTGGCGGCGAAGCTCGGTGACGAGGTCCCCGCCGGCGCGACGGCGGACCGGGCCGCGAATCGGTTGGTCTTCACGTCCAAGACCGTCGGTCTTGTCGTGCTCGCCAGCCCCTCCATGCCGAAGGAGGATTTCCGCATTGCCGGCATGACGAACCCGGCGGTCGTCGTGCCCGTCGGCTCGCAGGTGCGCATCGAGCTCATCAACGCGGACTCGGACATGGCCCACGGTCTCGTCGTCTCCGCCGGCGGTGCCACCGCGTGGATGCCGATGATGAGCGCCCCGCCAGCCTTTTCGGGCGCGGCGCTCTGGTTCCTCGGTGCGGCCACCTCGGCAGGGATGCACGCCGGCACGTTCTCCTTCACCGCGTCGGCGCCGGGGAGCTACCGCTACTTCTGCCCAGTTCCCGGACACGCCGACGACGGCATGGTCGGCCGCTTCGTGGTCTCGCCGGCGAGCTGACCGGGAGGCGTCATGGCCAAGCGATGCCCCGCGACCCCACCCTCGACGACCAAGAGGGAACGGCGCCGGCATCATCCCTTGCGGGCGAGGTAGCGCCACGGTGGCCGCACCCCGGCGGCGCGGCGCCTGGACCACGACGTGGCGATGGCGCGGAGGCGGCCCAGGCAGTTGACACGACGGATACACTTATACCCGTTGGGGGTATAACGCCAAGAGGAGAGCGAGATGGCTCAGACGATGACCTACACCGTTGCGGGCATGACGTGTGACCACTGCAAGCACGCCGTGTCGAGCGAGATCTCTGCCGTGCAGGGCGTTTCGGGTGTCGACGTCGACCTTGACAGCAAGCTCGTGACCGTCACGGGCGAGGGTCTCGACGACCAGCTGCTGCGCGCGGCGATCGAAGAGGCCGGCTACGAGGCGTCGTGATGGCCGGCGTCGCTGACGCCCCGGCGCCACCAGCGGGCGCGCCTGCGGCGAGCGAGCCGGCTCCCCGCCAACACGTCGAGCTCGCGATCAGCGGCATGACCTGCGCGTCGTGCGCGGCGCGCATCGAAAAGCGCCTCAACAGACTGGACGGCGTCGCCGCCAGCGTCAACTTCGCGAGCGAGCACGCCGCGGTTGCCTTCGATCCAGAACGGGTCGACCTCGCGGCCCTGATCGGCGCCGTGGAAGCCGCTGGCTATGGCGCCGCGCTCCCCGAGGCGGTCACCGACGAGGACCCCACCCGCCCCTACCGCCTCCGCCTCGTCCTCGCTGTCGCCCTCACCGTGCCCCTCATGGTCTTCGCCTGGGTCACCGCGGCGCGCCCGGCTGGCTGGGAGTGGGTCTCGCTCGTGCTCGCCACCCCGGTCGTCGCCTATGCCGGCTGGCCGTTCCACAAGGCCGCGGCGACCAACGCTCGCCACGGCGTGGCGACGATGGACACCCTCATCTCGGTCGGCACGCTCTCGGCGTGGACCTGGTCGGCCGTGGTGCTCTTCGCCGGGATCTCGACCAACGTCTACTTCGACACGGCCGGCGCCATCACCGCGCTCATCCTCCTCGGGCGCTACTTGGAGGCCCGGGCCAAGCGGCGCTCGGGCGAGGCGATCCGCGCCCTGCTCGAGCTCGGGGCCAAGGAGGCGCGCGTCCTGCAGGACGACGCCGAGGTCCTCGTTCCGATCGAGGCGCTCGTGGTCGGCGACCGCTTCGTCGTCCGTCCAGGGGAGAAGGTGGCGACCGACGGCGTCGTGGTCTCGGGCAGCTCGGCGATCGACCAGTCGATGCTCACCGGCGAATCGCTGCCCGTCGAGGTCGGCCCCGGCGATCGGGTCGCCGGTGCGACGATCAACCGCTCGGGCCGGCTCGTCGTCGAGGCGACCAAGGTCGGTGCCGCGACCGCCCTCGCCCAGATCGCCCGGCTCGTCGCCGACGCGCAAGCTGGCAAGGCGCCCGTCCAGCGCCTCGCCGATCGCGTCTCGGCCTTCTTCGTGCCGATCGTGATCGGGATCTCGGCGCTCACCCTCATTGGCTGGCTCGCCCTCGGCGCCGCCGCGACGACCGCTGCCTTCACCACCGCGGTAGCGGTCGTCGTGATCGCCTGCCCTTGTGCGCTCGGGCTCGCCACGCCGACGGCCCTCATGGTCGGCACCGGGCGGGGCGCCCAGCTCGGCATCGTCATCAAGGGCCCCGAGGTCCTGGAGCAGACGCGCCAGGTCACCACGATCGTGCTCGACAAGACCGGCACGATCACCGAGGGCAAGATGGCGGTCTCGGCAGTTGTCCCAGCCACCGGGGTCAGCGAGGACGAGCTCGTGCGCCTGGCGGCCGCCGCCGAGGATGCGAGCGAGCACCCGATCGCCCGCGCCGTCGCCGCCTATGGACGCGACCGCCTTGGGCCGCTTCCTGCGGTCGAGTCCTTCTCGGCGCGCGCCGGGCTCGGGATCGAAGCCGTTGTGGAGGGCCACGCCGTAGTGATCGGTCGCCCGAGCCTGCTGGCGGACTGGGGCGTGGTTGTCTCCGACGAACTCGCCGAGGAGGTCGCTCGGCTCGAAGCCACCGGCGCGACGGTGGTCGCCGTGGCCACCGACGGTGCGCCGAGCGGTCTCGTGGCGGTAGCGGATCGGATCAAGGCGACGAGTCGCCAGGCTATTGCCGACCTCCGGGCCCTCGGCCTCACGCCGGTGCTCTTGACCGGTGACAACGAGGTCACGGCCCAGGCGGTCGCCACCGAGGTCGGCATTGCGCGGGTGCTGGCGGGGGTGCTCCCTGAGGACAAGGCCGCCGAGGTTGCCCGGCTGCAGGCCGCCGGTGAGGTCGTCGCAATGGTCGGCGACGGCGTGAACGACGCGCCGGCGCTCGCCAAAGCAGACCTCGGGCTCTCGATCGGGACCGGCACCGACGTCGCCATCGAGGCCTCCGACATCACCCTCGTGAGCGGTGATCTGCGCGCCGCCGCGGATGCGATCCGCCTGTCGCGCCGTACCCTGTCCACGATCAAAGGCAACCTCTTCTGGGCCTTCGGCTACAACGTTGCCGCCATTCCGTTGGCGGTCGCGGGGATCGTGAACCCGATCGTCGCCGCCGCCGCGATGGCCTTCTCGAGTGTGTTCGTGGTCACGAACTCACTCCGCCTGCGGGGCTTCCAGCCGAGCGAGGTGCGCCGATGACCGACGCGAGGAAGGCTGCCAGCATTACGACCGTGAGCGCGGACGGAGCAGGGCCGCCCTATGGCTACGTCGACGAAAAGGACGCCCTCATCAAGCGCATGCGGCGGATCGAGGGGCAGGCGCGGGGGATCGAGAAGATGATCACCGAGGACCGCTACTGCATCGACATCCTCACCCAGATCGCCGCGGTCTCGACGGCGCTCGAGGCCGTCGCTGGCATGATCCTCGACGACCACGTCAACCACTGCGTGCGCCACGCGCTCTCCTCTGGGGACGACGCCGTCGCCGCGGAAAAGACCAAGGAGCTGCTCGAGGCGGTGCATCGCTTCACCCGCACGCTCTAGAGCGTCCCGCTCGCGCGCAGGTGTGTCGGGTGTGCCCCAGGGGGGTATCGCTCAACACGAGCCCGGCGAGACAAGGACGAGCGCATGCCCCCTGCGTGGCTGAGCATCTTGAGCTGGGTGATGCTCGCCCTCGCTTTTGCCTCGGTGGCCTGGATCGCAGCGGACCAGTGGCTGCGAGGCCATCGCCAGCAGATGCGGATCATGGAGGCGGTGTGGCCGATCACCGCTTTGTACTGGGGGCCGGTCGCGATCTTCGGCTATCGCCGTTTCGGGCTCCCAAAGAGCCCCGCGTGGCGGCGAGAGCACGGCTACGACGAGCCGCCGCGGCGGGCGAGCTGGTCGGTCGTCGCGGCCGGTGTCAGCCACTGCGGCGCCGGCTGCACCCTCGGGGACCTCGCCGCGGAGTGGATCGTCTTCGCGGTCGGCGCGACGATCATCGGGCTCTCGCTCCTTGCCGAGTACATCGGCGACTACGTGCTCGCCCTGACCTTCGGGATCGCTTTCCAGTACTTCGCGATCGCGCCGATGCGCGGGCTCGGCCCAAAGGAGGGGCTGATCGAAGCGGCCAAAGCCGACTTCTTGTCCCTCACGAGCTTCGAGGTGGGCCTATTCGGCTGGATGGCGCTGACGCAATTCGTCTTCTTCCCGAACCACCTGCATCCCGACCATGCGGCGTTCTGGTTCCTCATGCAGATCGGCATGATCGTCGGCTATTTCACCGCCTGGCCGACGAACGTGTGGCTGATCCGCAAGGGGATCAAGGAGGCGATGTAGCCGCACCCGCCCGTCCCACGGGCTCGTGCGCCAACGCGGCGACGAGCGGGTCGCCAGCGATCGAGCCGGATGGCGCGGACTCCCCGGTCCGGGCTGCGCCGTCGCGGTGCCGATTAGAGCAAGGCGCGTCGCTGGGATCGCCTCCTCGCCGCTCAGCCAGCCGTCTCGGTCGGCGGACCGGCGCGAGGCGGCCCGGGCTCCCCTCACGCACCGGTGGCGATGCCGGCGAGGAAGAACGGCAGGAAGAAGGCGAACAGCACGGCGACCTCGACCGGGCCGGTATCGGTCTCGTGCACCTCGCGCAACAGCTCTTCCAGGACGAGGGAGACGATGACGCTCGCACCGAGACCGAGCGCGGCGGTCGTGACCGCCGCGTTGGTCTGCGCGAGCGCCCAACCGAGCGCTCCCGCCGCGGTGATCGCCGCGCCCACGAGGCCACCGGCGAGCACGACGCGGGGAGCTCGCCACCGCCTGGCGAGCGATCGCCCGGCAGTGAGGCCGAGGAGGCCCATCTCCGGAGCAAGGGCGATGGCAAAGAGCAGACCCGTCCCCGAGCCGATGGCGGCAGAGGTGCCGATGAGCACACCGTCGACGAGGATGTCGGTCGCGACGGTGGGGACGAGAGATGGACCCGGGTCGAGGCCACCGCACCCGCGAGCACGGCACCGCCGCCGATCGCGGCGTAACCAACCGAGACGTCGATCGCGCCGCTCACCGTGGTCGCGGGCTCAACAGCAGCCCTCGCTCCGCCTGGCCCCGATGCCCTCGCGGACCGACCGGGCGGCGACCGCGAGGCTGATCGCCGGGCCGATCGGCCAGGCAGCCGGCTCGATCGCAATGTGACACGCGCGGCGAGCACGCCGGCGGCCTGCGCGGCACACGGCAGGCTCTGCGTGCCCTCTCCGGCCGTCGCCGCCGGCCGGGTGCCCATCGGCGAGCTCGATGGCGGTCAGGACGGCGACGAAGGGGCGAGGAGATCGAGCGCGCCCGCGAGGGTGATCCAGCAGCGGCGTAACCCACGCCAGGCGCCGCGCCAAGGCGCGCCCTGCACACCAAGTTCGGCGACGCTGGCTCGGCGGCGGCGCACCTGAGGTCGGCGTGCCGCCGTGGCGCGGGGGCCGGCCGGCTCACGGGTGCTGGCCGTGCTCGTGGATGGCGTGGCTCGCCGGCTCGAGCTGGAAAGTGGAGTGCTCGAGGTCGAAGTGGGCGCCGAGGCAGCGCTGGAGGGCGTCGAGGACCTGGGGGGCATGTCCAGAGGCAAAGCAATGATCCTCGACGACGACGTGGGCGGACAGGGTGGCCAGGTTCGAGGTCACCGTCCAGGCATGCAGGTCGTGGACGCCAAGGACGTGCTCGATGCCGACGATGTGGGCCCGTACTTCCTCGAGGGAGACCTCCTTCGGCGCTCGCTCGAGGAGGATCTGTCCGGCGTCTCGGAGCAGCCCCCATGCGGCGCGCCCCATCAGCGCCGCCACCAACAGTGAGGCGACAGCGTCGGCCCGCGACCAGCCCGTGAGGAGAATGACGAGGCCCGCGGCCGCAGTGCCGAGGAAGGCGTAGAAATCGGTGAGGAGGTGGAGAAAGGCCCCCTTCACGTTGAGGCTGGCGCGGTTCGCCCGGGCGAGCACCGCCGTGGCGACGACGTTGACGAGCGCTCCGGCGAGCGCCACGGCGAGGACGACGGCGCCTTCGACCTGAGGCGGGTGGACCAGCCGCGCGATCGCCTCGATCGTGATCACAACGCCCACCGCGACGAGGGTCGCCCCGTTTCCCGCCGCCGAGAGGATCTCGGCCCGCTTCAGCCCGAAGGTCCAGACCCCGCCCGCCGGCCTCGCCGCCAGTCGGGCGGCCCAGATGCTGGCGCCGAGGGCCCCCACGTCGGTGAGCAGGTGGCCGGCATCGGCGAAGAGCACGAGCGAGCCGGAGACCATCGCGGCCACGACCTCACCGACCATAAAGGCCGCAATGAGGCCGAGCGTGACGACGAGGAGACGCAGGTCGGCACCTGCCGCCACGCCGTGACCGTGGCCGGTGTGGCCGTCACCCCCCGCGCTCGCGTCTGGCTCAGCCACGTCCGCCGCCAGGGTGATCGTGGATCATCTCGCTGTGCTCGACGTGAGCCAGCGCGACGTCGAGCAACATGCGGACGTGCGCGTCGGCGAGGGCGTAGAAGGCCATGCGACCTGACCGGCGCACGGCGACGACCCGGTGGGCCCGCAGGATCCGCAAGGCGTGGCTCGTCGCCGACTCGCTCATGTTGGCCGCCGCCGCGAGCTCCGCCACGCGGAGCTCGCCCCCGAGCAGGGCGACCATCAGCCGGAGCCGCCCGGGATCGGAGAGGAGGCCGAAGACGTCGGCGAGGTCCGCGACGTCGGCATCCGGCGGCAGGGTGGCACGCACAGCCGCCACACGGCCAGCGTCTGCGCCGCGGCGAGCGAGCGGCGCGACATCTGAAGAGATGTTCACATAAGAACCCTATCGGCTGGGGTCCCGAGGTTGAGCGGTGCGAGGTGCGAGCCGGTCACGCCCCCATCGCGGCGTGCCCGGCAACGGCGCTGCGCGCTCGGTGTCGCTGGCTCGCCTGGTCGTCGCGTCCCGGTCGGCGAGGCGCCGGCGAGGCTCAGGATGCTCCGGTGAGCTCGCGCAGCAGGTTTCGCACGCGGCGGTCGATCTCGTCGACGATCGGTCGCACCGCCGCGACCGACTTGCCGGCAGGGTCATCGAGCTCCCAGTCGAGGTAGCGCTTGCCGGGAACGTACGGGCAGGTGTCTCCGCATCCCATCGTCACGACGACATCGGCTGCCGCGGCGGCGTCCTCGCTGAAGAGCTTGGGGAACTCCCGCGACGGGTCAAGGCCGCGTTCGACAAGGACAGCGACGACCGAGGGATTCAGCTCGGACCCCGGCGCCGACCCGGCAGAGCGCACATCGACACGACCCTGCGCGTAGTGCTCGAGGAGCACCTTTGCGGCGAGGCTGCGGCCGGCGTTGTGGACGCAGAGGAACAGCACGACCGGGCGCGTTCGCATCACGAGCGGACCTTTGAGGGCACCGGAGCGGTCGCTCCCGGCGTCAGGCCAGCCTCACGGGGAACGGCGCCAAAGAGGCGGCGCCGGGCGAACAGCGCCACGTAGACGAGCGCGGCGAGCGCAGGGACCTCGATGAGCGGACCGACCACGCCGGCAAGCGCCTCGCCCGAGGTGGCGCCGAAGACCCCGATGGCGACGGCAATCGCGAGTTCGAAGTTGTTCCCCGCTGCCGTGAACGAGAGCGTCGCCGTGCGCGGGTAGTCGAGGCCGAGCCCCTTGCCGAGCGCGAAGGCTCCGGTCCACATGACGGCGAAGTAGCAGAGCAGGGGGGCCGCGATGCGCAGCACCTCGAGCGGGTGCCCCGTGATCTCGCGCCCTTGGAGGGCGAACAAGACGACGACTGTGAACAACAGGCCGTAGAGGGCGATGGGGCCGATCCGCGGGATCAGCCGCGACTCGTACCACTCTTCGCCCTTCACCCGCACCCCCACCAGGCGCGTGAGGAAGCCGGCGAGCAGGGGGACACCCAAGAAGATGGCGACCGAGGCGGCGATGAGGCCTACCGAGATGTGGATGCCGCCGCTCTTCAGACCGAGCCATCCCGGGAGCACCACGAGGTAGAAGTAGCCGAGCCCCGAGTACGCCGCGATCTGGAACAACGAGTTCAATGCGACGAGGACGGCCGCGGCCTCGCGGTCGCCGCCGGAAAGGTCGTTCCAGATCAGCACCATGGCGATGCAGCGGGCGAGGCCGACGACGATCAAGCCGGTGCGATAGGCGGGCTGGTCGGCCAAGAGCAACCAGGCGAGCGCGAACATCACGGCCGGGCCGATCAACCAGTTGAGGATCAGCGAGGAGACGAGGAGACGCCGGTCCCGGGCGACCTCCCCGAGCCGGCCGTAGCGGACCTTGGCGAGGACCGGGTACATCATCACGAGCAGCCCGACGAAGATCGGAGCCGGCACTCCGGCGGTCACCTGGGCGCTGTCGAGCGCGCGGCTGAGGCCGTGCACGCCGCGGCCGAGCCCGAGCCCGAGCCCCATGGCGAGCAGGATCCACACCGGCAAGAAGCGATCGAGGAACGACAGGCGGCTGAGCACCGGGACCGGTGCCGGATCGGGCGTGGAGCCTTCGGCAACCTCCAGGTGGACGGGCGCCTCGCTGCTCATGGGTTCGCCGCGCGCAAGACCGCGGGCGTCCGCTCCCCGCGAGCCGTCGCATCCCCGCCGCAGCACGCGAACTCGACCGAGCCGCTCTCGGGCGCGACGGCATCGGCGAGCACGGCATAGACCTCCCACGGGGCGCCGTCGGGGTCGCGGACCCAGACCTTGTCCTGCAGCGCATAGCAGCACGTCGTCTTCTCCTCGACGGCCGTCTCGAGGCCCGCCTCGGTGAGGCGGGCGCTCGCCTGGCCAACCTCGCTCGGCGCCCCGACCTCGATGCCGAGGTGGTTGAGCGCACCGCCGACCCCGCTCGCGCGTGCGCTGCCGGACTCGATCAGCACGAGCTTGAGCGGGGGGTCGGCGACGGCGAAGTTCGCGTAGCCCGGGCGGCGCTTGGCCGGCTCGACGCCGAACAGCTTGCGGTAGAAGTCCACCGCCGCATCGACATCAGAGACGTTCAGCGCAAGCTGGACTCGGGACACCAAGGGCCTCCTCGGATAGATTGAGCCTTGTCGATCCATTCTTCTCGACCAATCGATGGATGTCAATCCGTAAGGAGGAAGGCCGTGGGCCGACGTACGGCAGAGCTGGTTCTCGGCGCGCCGGACGACGCCTTGTGCTGCGGCGTGGTCACCACCGCGCCGCTCAGCGAGAGCGACGCCAAGCGGCTGGCAGGCATCCTCGGCGCGCTCGCCGACCCGGTGCGGCTCCGGCTGCTCTCGATCGTCGCCGCGCAGCACGAGGTCTGCTCGTGTGACCTCGAGGCACCCCTCGCCAAGAGCCAGCCGACGATCTCGCACCACACCAAGGTGCTGGCGGAGGCCGGTTTGCTCGTGGGTGAGAAGCGAGGACGGTGGGTGTGGTGGAGGATCGAGCCCGCCCGCCTCGCGGAGGTGCGCCAGGCGCTCGGGGCCTGAGTAAGCGGGCCGGCCGCGCGCGGGTCCCCATCGCGAGACCCCAGCGCGAGGCTGCGCCGGCGCGGCGCTCAGCTCCTCGCGGCCCGGACCGCCGGTGCGGCGGACAAGATCACGGCCGCAGCGACGGCGGCGACCGTGGCGGCATATCCATACGACCACGCCGGCCCGAGGCTGTAGAGGAGCCCGAGCGCCAGGTTCGCCACCACGAGCCCGATGCTGCGCGCCGCCGACAGGGCGCCGAAGGCACGGCCGGCGAGCCGTCCGGGCCGCAGGACCGACATCAACGAGGGCTCAAGCGTCTCGACGACCCCGAGCGCGAAGCCGAGGACGGCGACCCCGAGCATCAGCACCGCGACCCCGAGACTCGCCGCGTAGGCGGCAGCGAGCAGTGCCGAGCCGAGTCCGGCACTCAAATAGCCGAACACGCCGAGGTCGGTAAAGCGGGCCGCCAGGCCGCCGCGAAAGCGCGACCCAAGGAGGTAGCCGGTCACCGCTGAGACGCCTTGGAAGACGAGGAACGCGCCGATCCCATAGCCGAAGTGGTGGCCGCCCTGCGCCAGGGTGAGGACGGGGAAGCCGACGCTGTAGTACGTGAAGCCGTACAAGGCGGCAGCGGCCAGCAGGGGACGAGAGCCGGGGAGCGCCGGTTCGGGATCGGCGTCCGCGGCGTCGTGGCGTGCCCGCGCCGGTGCCGCCACCGCGGCACGCCGGCCGGTGCGAGCCCGGGAGAGCATCACGGTCGACATGACCAGTGGCGCCACCGTAACGAGAAAGATCCAGCGGAAGGACAGACCGACAAGGACGCTGGCGAGGACATAGCAACCGGCAACCGCGCCGCCGCCCACGTCCAGGGCGTGCAGGAAGCCGAACGCCGCGCTGCGATGGGCCTCGTCGGGAACCGCTTCGACGAGCATCACCCGTCGCGAGGGCGAGCGCAGGTTCCTCGCCCACCATCCTCCACACAGCAGTCCGATTGCTACCCCTGGGCTTGCGACCAGTGCCGAAAGCGATAGCAGGGGGATGATCGCATTGCCGATGAGCGCCAGACGGCGGTGCCCGAGCCGTTCGCCGAGACGGGCGCCGGCGAGCGAGAAGAGGGCGCCACCGCCGTAGCTGAGCGCCGAGGCAAGGCCGAACTCCCAGACCGGCTGGTGCAGGACCAGCACGAGGAAGAGCGGAAAACCGGCGAGGACCGACTGGTAGCCCGAGTCGGCGAAGAAGGCCGAGAGCGCGATCGACCACACGTCCCGGTTGCGCCACGAGGTCCCCCGGGCCGAGCTCATGCAACAGCTTCTAGCAGGTACAGCTCGCCGCGATCGAGCCGAGTCGGCGGATGAGGTCCCGCCTCGGCGTTGTGCATGGCAATGCTCGCCGAAATCTCCCGCCGGCACGTCGGATCGGCCCAGTCGTCTCGGCGCGCCTCGCGAGCATCTCGGCGTGCCTGACGGGCGGCGTTTCGTCGTACCGTGGCAGCCGTGCCGGCCCGCCCTCACGCACCACGAGCTGTGCCCCAAGACGCCCCCGCGACGGACCGCCGCCGGTTGCTCGTCTTGTCGTGGGCGCACCTGTTGAACGACGGTGCCGCGAACTACCTCCCCGGCGTGCTTCCCGCGGTGCTCGTGTCACTGCATGAGCCGGTGCGCATGGCGGGAGTGCTCATCGCCGCGCTCACGATCGGTCAGACCCTGCAGCCGGTGACGGGGTGGCTGGCCGATCGGATGGGCGGCAGGACCCTGGTCGTCACGGGGTTGACCGTCAGCTCCCTCGGCGGCGGACTGTTCGGAGTCGCCCACCGCACGTGGCTGCTCGTCGTGCTCCTGCTCCTCGTCGGCATGGGCAACGCCCTGTTCCATCCCCAGGCGCTCGCGGGCGTTCGCAGCTTGCTCCACGGCCGCCATGGACTGCTCACCTCGGCCTTTTTGGTCGGTGGCGAGCTCGGGCGGGGGGTATGGCCCACCGCGGCCAGCCTGGTCGTCGCCCACCTGGGCATCGGCTACCTGTGGGTCGTCGGCGTCCCGGGCATCGCCACGGTGCCACTCTTGATCCGCCTCGCCCCCCGACTCGCCGCCAAGCCCGGACCGAGCCAGCCCATCGCGTGGCGCCGGCACCGTCGCCCGATGGCGGTGCTCGTGACCTACCAGTCGATCCGGGCCTTGGCGATCTATGCCATGTCCACCTTCATCCCGATCCTGTGGCACCTCCACGGCGGCTCGTTGGTCTCCGGCGCGTCGATCATCACGGTCATGTTGGTCGTCGGCGTGATCGGCAATCTCTCCGGCGGTCACCTCGCGGACCGCGTCGGTCGCCTCAGCGTCCTCGTGACCTCCTCGGCCGCGACCGCGGTGCTCATCGTGCCGATCATCTACCTACACGGAGCTTGGATCTGGGTCACTGCGGCGCCCCTTGGGATCGCGCTCTTCCTCACGATGTCGTCGACCATCCTGATCGGCCAGGACATCTTCCCCGAGAACCGTTCCATGGGATCAGGCATCGCGCTCGGGCTGGCGAACGGCATCGGCGCCCTCCTCGTCCTCGGCATCGGTCAAACAGTGACCAACGTCGACCTGTCCAACGCGCTCTGGGTGATCGCCGCGCTGAGCGCTGCGACGGTCCCGCTTGCCCTCGCTTTCCCGGCGCACCTCGTCGGGCGCGGGACCGCGCGCGTCGGTGGCCACTGAGCGGCGCAGCACAACTCATCGCGGGGAACGGGCGGTGCCCGTAGGCGACTCGGTGCGATCAGCGAGCGTGACGCGCGTAGTGGCTGAGGCCGCCAGTCGACTCGAGCAGCAAGAAGCCCGCCTTCTCGAGCACGCGGCAGCTGGCGATATTCGAGGGCTCGACAGACGCCCGCAGGGTCGTGACCGCCGGTTGGGCGAGCAGCCAGTCGCTGATTGCCTGGACGACTTCGGTGCCAAGTCCCTGGTGGCGAAAGGGCTCGGCGAGCCCGTAGCCGATCTCGACACAACCGGCTCCGTCCACAGGAGCATGGATGCCGCAGTCGCCGATGACCGCGCCACCAGAGCGGACGAGCCATCCCGCGGGGTGACCGCGCTCCAGCGCGAAGCGCACGCCGTTCACGGTGCCGGGTTGGGGCCATCCCTCCGCCGCCTCGAAGTCACCGACCTCGCCCGTGGCGATCGCTTGCGCGAGCGTCCGGCTGATTGGCTCGAGGACGAGCCGGGGAGTCCGCAAGGGGTCAAAGCGCTCGAGCACCGCCACAGTCTGGCAGCACTGGGGCGCGGCTCGCGCGACCCAAAGGCCACCGCATCGCAGCGCCGGCCCGTGCGCGCCAGAGCCCGTCGCCGCTTCAGCGTGCGGGAAGCCTCGCCGACGGTGGTCCTCCCGGACCGCCACGTGCCGGTGGGGCAGCGAGATCACAAAGGCGGTGGGTTCACCGCCCGCGACGCTGCCATCGCCGCGCCGGATGGTGCTCGGCAGCCACCCACTCACTTGGCGCCCCGCTCACCTCCGGCACGTCGGCGAGCCAGTAGGTCTCATCGGCATTCCAGCCGGCGATCAGCGTCGCCGCCCCCGACGACAGCGAAAGCGCTCGCCCCGAGGTCGCTAGGTAGGCCAGCGCGCTCAGATGGACCGCGTCGTAGTCCTCGGCGACAAGCGACCAGTCCGCCAGCACCCATCGCCCGGAACGCCCGGTTGCTAGGTCCCAGTTCCCGCGGCGGCCGAAGGTGACCTCGATCGGATAGCGCTCGGTGAGGGCTCGCCAGTCGTCCTCGCCGCGGACCTCGAACACCCGCGGTGCGCGGCTCGCGCGCAGAGGCCAGCAGCGCGCGCTCGGCGTCCCGAAGCTGTCCTCTTCCAACAGCAGACCGACGGCGCCGAGCGATGGGAGCGACCGCGTCGTGCGGTTCAAGGCGGGTGGGTCGTCCCCGAATCGCTTCGCCGCTTCGCTCCCCAGCGCGCCGGTCGGCGAGGACCACCACACGCCGCTCACGTCCCGGCCGCGTAGCCGGACCTCGTCGTCGAGGGCGCGCGCCTTCCAAGCCGCGAGGACCGCGGGCGCCCCCTTGAGGCGGGGCGGCGGGGCGCCGTCCTCGCGCCGCTCGACGAGGACCTGGTCCCCGAGGGCGAGCCCGCTCGACCACCACGTCGACGCGGGCGCCCGGGCGATCGCCTCCGCAACCGGGGCAAGCAGGTCGATCAGCTCCGGGTCGGTGAGCGCCGCATCGATCTCGTCTGGTTCTTGCCAGTACCTGGCAGAGTCGACGGAGTTGGCGACGAGCTCGAGAAGATCGACGACATCGTCCGACGACGCGTACTCCGCAAGATCGGCTTCGGCGAGGACGCTTCGCAAGATGGGGAGGATCCGCTCAGTCCCCCCGTACTCAAGGGCCCTCAGCTGATAGCGACCGGTGCGCTCGAAGCTCTGCTCGTCGAGCGCGATCCAGCACAGTCGACGGCCCCGTGGGCCGGACAGCAAGGCTTCGGCCGGCAGACCCACCGTCGCAGCTTACGCGCCGCTCCCTCGGCAGGCTCTCGATGCGTCTAGTGCCGCGGCCGGCAGCGATTGCGTCGTTGGCAGCGAGACGGGCCTGTTGCTCAATACCAGACCCACTCGTGTATGGGCACTTATCGGATAACTCCCGGGATGCTGCTCGCGAACGGTTCACGCTGACCAGTCTCGCCAGGTGACTGCTAGACGCTCCCCGCCAAATGCTCGTTGGTCAAGAAGACCCAACTGACGCCGAACCGATCAGTTAGCTGCCCGTATGTTCCGATCGGCAGGTCGTGAAGATCCTGAAACCGCTCCTCGTGCGCATCCACAGCCAGCCGATCGAAGATCTCGCTCAGCTCTGCACGGGTATCGGCCATCACAAAGATCGCTGAGGTGTTTCCATGCTTCGGCTCGTAGGTCGGCGCAGACATCCAGTCCGTGGCCGATATCTCGACTTGACCGCTCTGGAGGTGCGCATTGATGACCCGGTCGTGTTTCTCGGGCGGCAACTGCTCCTTCATCGGCGAGTCGCCGAGCCTTGACACACTCAACTCACCCCCGAAGCAGGTGTGATAGAAGGCCATCGCCTGGGCGCAGTCGCCGTCGAAGAGAAGAAACGGAGTGCTTCGCAACACCGTCTTATGGTAGAACACACGGAACAATCCAGCCGGGATGCCGCGCCCCAAGCACCGCCTCGTCCCCCCGTGCAAACGTTGCCGGACGCGGCACTAGCTGCCTCGCTCAACCCGGAAGCGTCTCACCGCCGATCGGCGCCAGCACCTCGCCGGTGTAGTAGCTCGAGAGCCGGGCGGCAGCAAAGAACACATAGGAGGGCGCGATCTCGTCCGGATGCGCGGCGCGTCCCATCGGCACCTGCTCACCGAAGTGCGCGACCCGCTCTTTCGGCATGGTCGCGGGGATAAGTGGCGTCCACACCGGCCCGGGAGCCACGGCGTTGACGCGGATCTCGCGCTCGACGAGGGATTGAGCGAGGGACTGCGTGAGCGCATTGATCGCGCCCTTGGTTGCCGCGTAGTCGATCAGCGACTTGTTTCCGCGCAGACCGTTGATCGAGCTCGTGTTGATGATAGAGGCGCCCTTGGCGAGGTGGGTCAGTGCCGCTCGCGTCACCCAGAAGTAGCTGTAGATGTTGGTCTTAAACGTGCGGTCCCATTGCTCGCTCGAGAGCTCCTCGAGGGATTGCACCGGCGACTGGTAGGCGACGTTGTTGACGAGGACCTCCAATCCGCCGAGTGCCCGCACCGCCTCGCTGACGGCGCCCTCGCACTCCGCCTCGCTCGACAAGTCGGCGCGGATCGTGGCACAGCGCCGCCCCGTTGCCTCGACGAGCCGACGCGTGTGCGCGGCATCCTCGTCCTCTGCGAGGTAGACGATGGCAACATCGGCGCCTTCCTTGGCGAAGGCGACGGACACGGCGCGGCCGATCCCCGAGTCGCCCCCCGTAACGAGCGCGCGCTCCCTCGAGCAGCCCGCTGCCGCGGTAGTCCTGCATCTCGTCGCGCGGCTTCGGCTCCATCTCACCGGTGTGGCCCGGGTACCGGCTCGCAGTTGTGCGCATGGTTGAGGCCTACCCCTCGGCGATCACCGAGAACCGCTGTCGTTCTGCGCTCTGACCTCCAGAGCAACGAGGAGACGGCCAGCTCGCGCACGAACGGGCACCGTCGCCGCGGGCAATGACGATCTGCACGAAACGCGCCGTGATGCGGTCGCGCCGGTCCGGGCTCAGCATTTGTCGCCGAGCAGCTCGAGGAACGCAGCTGGCCGGTCGACGCTGACGCGGAGTCGCCGCACCAGGACTCGACGTCCAAGGGCACACGCCGCAGCGGGCGGATCCAGGGCGAGTTGGACGAGATGACCACAGGTGCCGTTCACGATCCAGTCGCCCCGACCTGCCGTGTGCACGCCGATCGCCCAGGGGACATTCGCGCAAGGCGCTGCGGCGACCACCTGGCGGCGCGCGATCCTCGCGGCGAACGCCCAGCCCATCTGAACCACGACGGCGTCCTCGTCAACCTCGAGCCGAGATCGGCGCGGCCCCGTGCCGAGCACGGTGGCAAGCGCCGCGAACCACGGGGAATAGGCGATGGCGAAGGTTGTGGTCGCCGTCACGGCGATGCCTACCCGGCGAGACGGACCGGGATCCGCACCACGTGGATGGGGCGGCCGTCCTTGGCGGATCGCTCGAAGACAACGAGGCGACCATTGCCAGGCCTCGCCTTCGTAAAGGAAAGGGACTGGGAGTAGGTGCCCCAGGTCCCGGTTCCGGCGGAGGCGTGGACGGTGCGGCGCACCACGATGCGGCCGCCGGCGTCCAGGAGGTTCACCTGGAAGGTCGCCTCGAAGGTGTTTGCCAGACCGCTCAGGCGCAGCGGACTCCTGACGACGTCGCCCACCGCTGGTCGCTCGACGAAGATCGGCGGCAACAGAGAGCGCTCGTCGCTTCTGGCGACGGGCCGGTCGAGGACGAGACCTTCGCCGGTGAAGGTGCGAGCCAGCTTCCCGTTGACGAGAAACAGCACGCGGCGGACGCTTGGGAACTGCGTCAGGGTGTAGACGACCTGATCGACGCGCCCGATCACCGAGAGCGAGCCTCCACCGCTCGCGAAGCGGGCGTCGAAGTCCGCCCGCGCCACGCCGTCGGTGATCGACAGGCTCCGCAGGTGCGATCCGGACGGGACGGCGCTCGAGAGCCCGGCGGCGCGCTCGGTGCGGTTGGGCCCGCCGAGCAGTGCCTGGAGAGTTGCCGCTCCGATCCGCGGCGTGGCCGGGATCGCGCGGTGCGAGACGCCGAGCGCCACACCCCCCCGGAGCCAGTAGAGGGCAACGGTCGTGCGCGAGGCCGCGCTGGCCGCCGCGCCACCTTCAAGGCGGGGGGTCAGTGTCCCGAAGATCACGGCGACCGCTGCCGCCGCCCAGAGGAGCTGCCGCCGACGCCGCCACGCCGCCGGCCGGAACCGGCGATCGCCGTGCTGGCCGGGGATGTCTTGTGTCGATGATTCCTGCACGTTGTCATCGCGCCACGTCAAATGGACCCCTGTGAAGGGCCAAAGGTCGCCTTCTCACCGACGCTGGCGAGCTGGCAAAATGCGCGCCCGGCGCCCTCGAGGGTCCAAAGCGCGGTCAGCAACGTCCCGGTGTCCGCGGCGGCCCAAGGACGCGTTGGACGGAGGGCCGCTGAGCAGCTGGCATCATGGCGCCATGGCGTCTGACCTCGAGCGACTCGCACGCGAGGTCACGGCGGCGTTGCCGAGTCTCGACCTCGAGAGCCGTGCCGTCGGGCTGGCCGTCTACCGCCTGCTCGCGGCCGGCACGGCCGCGACCCCGGCGGCGATCGCGGCGAACAGCAAGATGCCCGCACCCCACGTCGCCGCGCTTCTCACGTCGCTCCCGACCGCCTCACTCGAGCGTGGCGAGGTCACCGCGTTCCTCGGCCTGCAGCGTGAGCCGGGCCAACATCAGATCACCTGCAGCGCGCCGAGACGCGGCGCATGGTGTGCCTGGGACACGCTCTTTCTTCCCGCGCTCGTCGGCACGCCGGCGCGCGTCGAGTCGCGCTGCCCGGTGAGCGGCACGCTCGTGCGCATGGTTGTGGACCCCCGCGACGGCGTGCGCGAGGTCTCGCCAGCGGGCACCGTGCTGTCGTTCCTCGACCGGCCCGCGCCGTACTCCGGCGCGGTCCAAGCCGAGTTCTGCCGCTGGATCCACTTCCTCGCCGGCGACGCCGAGGCCGAGGCGTGGATCAACGCCAACGCGTCGGGGAACGAGCCGCCGCCCATGGTCGCCCTCTCCCTTGCCGAGGGCGTCGAGCTCGGTCGGCGCACGAACGCCATGATCTTCGGCGCTTCGCGCTGACGCGCCGCCCCGATCCCGAGCGGCGCGTGCGATGCCGCAGGCCGATTGAGCGGCCAAGTCGTCTCGCGTATTAGGGGACCAGATGCAACTCGGTGTGGCCTCCGAGAAGCGCGGGAGCCTCGCCGGCGAACTCGAGGGTGACGGGGCGCCCGCCGAGACGAAGGCCACCGACGCGGCGCAGCGCGTTCGGGCCGCGATCGACGAGCTCGGCTACCGGCCCAACCAGGCCGCGCGTTCGCTGCGCAGCCACTCGACACGGGTGATCGGCTGCCGGCTTCTCCCCAGCAACTCCGGTGGCGTGCTCGACCGTCTCCTGCACGCGCTGTGCGACGCCGCGCGAGCGAGCGGCTACGACGTCTTGACGTTCTCGGCGCGAGACGACGACGAAGAGATCGAGGTCTACACCGATCTGCTGCGCCGAGGGGCGGTCGACGGCTTCGTGTTGACCAACACGCACCATCTCGACACCCGTCCTGGCTGGCTCCTCGAACACGGCGCCCGCTTCGTCGCCTTCGGGCGGGCCTGGGGCGTTCGCCGCGCCGCGCACTCGTGGGTGGACGTCGACGGCGCCAAGGGCACCGCTGAAGCGGTGGAGCACCTCGCCCGTCTCGGCCATAACAGGATCGCCTTCCTCGGCGTGCCCGACGGCAGCGGAGTCGGCGACGACCGCTACCGCGGCTGGGCGCGCGCCGCTGAGCAGCTCGGCTCGCCCACCAAGGGTCTGGTGCTGCGCGCCGAGGACGGCATCGAGTCCGGGCGCGCGCTGACGCGGCGCCTGCTTGATGGCGCGCGCCCGCCGACCGGCATCGTCTGCGTCAGCGACTCGATGGCGATCGGAGCGCTGCGCGAGATCGAGGACCGTGGCCTGTCGACAGGACGCGACGTGTCGGTGGTCGGCTTCGACGACAGCCCGGTTGCCGCCGTGCTGCGCCCGGGCCTATCGAGCGTGCGCCAACCGATCGAGTCGGTCGCGCATGAGCTGATCGACGTCCTGCTGGCCGAGCTCTCCGAGCAAGGTCGCGCCCCAGCGCGACGGCTGCTCGCACCACGCCTCGTCGTGCGCGAGAGCAGCGGCCCGCCCACGAACACTTCCAGACCCCCCAAAGCACGGCGGCCGGTGCCGTCGGAAACCCTTGAAGCAAAAGAAAGGAAGCAGTGATATGAAAAAGCGCAACGCGCTGGCGTCGATGGCGCTGGCCGGGGCCCTGGTCGCCGGAGCATCCGGCACCGGGTTCGCCGCCGCGCACGCTCACGCCAAGGTGACCTTGACGGGCAAGACCCATGGGGTGACTTTGACGTTGATGTTCGGCTCGTCCGGACCAGCGGAGACGGCTGCGGTGAATGCCGCCGCCAAGGCGTGGGGCAAGACCAGCCACAACAAGGTCAACGTGATCAACGCGTCGAACCTGCAGCAGCAGCTCGACCAGGGCTTCGCCGGCGGGACGCCGCCCGATGTCTTCTACCTGAGCTCGACGCAGATGGAGACGCTCGCCAAGCAGGGCCAGCTCCTGCCGTACGCGTCGCTCGTCGGCCCCGCCAAGCAGTTCTACCCGGCGCTCGTCAAGGCCTTCAGCTACAACCACACCTGGTACTGCGTGCCGAAGGACTTCTCGAACCTGGCGCTCGAGATCAACACCCAGATGTGGAAGGCCGCTGGCCTCACCAACGCCGACATCCCGAAGAACTGGTCCCAACTGCAGGCGGACGCCAAAAAGCTGACCACGGGCTCGGTCGCCGGACTGTCGATCGGCAACACGCTCGACCGGATCGGCGCGTTCTTTGCCGAGAACGGCGGCTCGTACATGAACAAGACCGGGACCAAGTTCGTCTTCAACTCGCCGGCGAACCTTCAGGCGCTCAACTTCGTCCAGTCGATGGCCAAGCAGGGGATCATGAAGTTCCCCCAGCAACTCGGTGCGAGCTGGGCCGGCGAGGCGTTCGGTGAGGGCAAGGCCGCGATGGCAACCGAGGGCAACTGGATCATCGGCGCGATGAAGTCGAGCTACCCGAGCATCAAGTGGGAAGCCGTCCCGATGCCGGCGGGGCCGAAGGGCGTCAAGGGCACGCTCACCTTCACGAACTGCTGGGGCATCCCCGCCTCGAGCCAGCACAGCGCGGCGGCGGTGAACTTCGTCAAGTACCTGGCGTCGCCCGCCCAGCAGCTGCGCTTCGCGAACGCCTTCGGCGTGCTGCCGTCCCGCATCGCCACGGCGAACCTGTACGCCAAGCGGAACCCGTCGGTTGCCGCGTTCGTCCAGGGTGCTCGCTACGCACTGCCCCAGGTGGGCACGGTTGGCTGGCCGACCGTGCAGGCGAGCTTCGACAACCAGGTCCTCGGCCTGGCGACTGGTGCGTCGAACCCGGCGACGATGCTGAACCAGCTCGAGCAGAACGCCCAGGCGCTGCTCCGGCCCTAGCTCGACCCTCACCCCGCGACGTCGGCTCCGGTCGCCGGCGTCGCGGGGTGCCCCCCTTTCGCGAGCGAGATGGCGAGGAGACCGATGACGACCGCCCCCCTCGATTCGACGCCGAGCGCGAGCGCGGCGACAAGCCCGCTGCCGTTCCTCCGTGGTGCCACGCACCAGCGCAGCAGCGCGACACGTGGCCACAACGTGTTCGGATGGCTCTTCGTTTCCCCGGCACTCGCGATCTTGCTGATCTTTTTGGTCGTGCCGATCGGCCTCGCGCTGTACGTAAGCTTTACCGACTGGTCTGGCGTGACGAGCCCGTTCGGCAGCACGGTGCACTTCGTCGGGCTCGCCAACTACCGAGCGCTGCTCACCCAGCCGGGCCTCACGCAGAGCAACTTCGGCACCTCGATCCGCAACAACTTCTACTACGTACTGTTCACCGTTCCCCTGCAGACCGTCCTCGCGCTGTGGCTGGCGATCATCGTCAACAACCGCTTCCTCAAAGGACGTGGCTTGTTCCGGACCGCCTTCTACTTCCCCTCGGTGACGAGCTCGGTCGCGATCACGGTCGTCTTCATCTTCTTGTTCCAAAGTGGCGGCGCCGTGAACCAGATCCTGCACGGCCTGTTCGGGATCAACGGGCCGAACTGGCTCTATGACACCCGCGGCGTCTTCACGCTCATCCTCAACGGGCTCGGGGTGCACAACCCTCCGGGCTGGGCCAACGGTCAGTTCCTCGGCGTCACGTGGTGGGACTGGCTCGCCGGGCCTTCCCTTGGGATGTGCGTGCTCATCATCCAGATCACCTGGACGACCTCCGGCACGTTCATGTTGATGTTCCTCGCCTCTCTTCAGAACATCTCCGGCGAGGTCGAAGAAGCCGGGGCGGTCGACGGTGCGAGTCCGTGGCAGCGCTTCCGTTACGTGACGCTGCCGATGCTGCGACCCACCCTGGTGCTCGTGCTCACCCTCGGCCTCATCTCGACCTGGCAGGTCTTCGACCAGATCGTCCTCACCGGTCAGAACAACGCGACGATGACCACCCCGGCCTACGAGTCGTACTACGTGAGCTTCCAGGACAACGCGTTCGGCCAGGGTGCGGCGATCGCCTTCATGCTCTTCTTGTTGATCGTGGTGCTGACGCTCATCCAGCGTCGCTTCGTGAAGGAGGACCTGACGAAGTGAACGAGCGCCACTCGCGCGTTGGCCTGGTCATCCGCTACGGCCTGCTGATCCTCTTCGCCCTGATCTTCCTCGGTCCGTTCGCCATCCAGATCGCGAACTCGTTCAAGACCGATGCCGCTGCGACGAGCAACACGCTCGCGCTGATCCCCCACCCCGGCACGTTCTCGGCGTGGAAGCAGATCTTCGGGATCTCGACCGCCGGGGTGACGGACTTCCCCCGATGGCTGGTCAACAGCATCTTCGTCTCGGTGGTCCTCACGATCTCCCACGTCGGCCTCGACAGCATGGCGGGCTACGCCCTCGCCCGCCTCGAGTTCCGTGGCCGGCGGCTCGTCTTCGGCTTCATCATCGCCACGCTGGCGGTGCCGAACGTCGTGCTGTTGATCCCGCAGTTCCTCGTGCTGAAACAGCTCGGCCTGTTCAACACCTACCAGGGGATGATCATCCCGATCTCGGTCGACGCCGCCGGAATCTACATGATGCGCCAGTTCTTCTTGCAGGTCCCAGCCGCGCTCGAAGAGGCGGCACGACTGGACGGCGCGAGCATCTGGACCACCTACTGGCGGGTCGTGCTGCCCATCGTGCGGCCAGGCCTGATCACGCTCACGATCCTCTCGTTCCAGGGCGCGTGGAACCAGTTCGCGTTCTTCCTCGTGGCGACGATCTCGCCGCAGTACTTCACGCTCACGACCGGTCTCGCGAATGTGGTGAGTGGCGGACTATCGGCTGGTAACCAGTACCCACTCAAGCTCGGTGCCGCGCTGTTGACGACGCTTCCCGTTGGCGTGCTCTTCTTCATCTTCCAGAAGTACCTGAATCGCAGTCGTCTCGAGGGGTCACTCAAGTAGCGGGGAGCAGCCCGTGCCGGAGGGCGGCACTTCCTCGACCGGCGCGATGGCCACCTCCTCCGGTCTTTTGATGGTTGCGATCCATACCGAGGTGTGCAACCGTGCATGCCACCTCGACGGTAGGTGGGCGATGGAAGAGGACGCGGGTTCTGCATTGCCTACAGAGCCGAGCCAGCAGGCCATAGCAGATCCCAAGGATGCTCCACCGCCCTCGCAGCGAGCCGCGCTGCCCCATGCTCCCGGCACGGGGCCTGCTCGGCTCGTGCTGAAGGCAGCAGAGCAGTTTTGGTACGTCGTGCCGTGTCTCTGGTTCGGGGCTGGGCACCTCTCGAAGCTCCCGACAAAGCGGGCGTTGTGCGACGCAGGCGTCGCATCGATGACCAGCGCCGAGAACTTCTAGTACGTGCGCGAGTGCCTCGCTCTGGGCGCTGGCTACCTGGCCGAGGCGATCCACAAGAAGGCGCTAAGCGAGATGCCAGAGCGGATTCTGCCCCTCGGGGACGCGAGAGCCGCTCACGCGTACGCCGGCGTCATTCACCCGAGTCGGCGCGGCTCGGGCCGCGGCCGCTCCTCCCGGTGGCGCCTGCGGGCGGAAGCTCGCCTTCAGATCCAGACGGCCCCGCCGTCGACCGGGTCGGTGACGTGGTCGCAACTCGGGCAGTACCAGCGCGCCTCGAGGTGCGTCCCGCAGGCGCCGTGGCGCGGGAGCGATCCGCCATCGGCATTCGCGGACGCGCCCCAGTGGGCGAGCAGGCGCAACGCGCCGGCAAGCGAGCGAGAGAGCTCGGTCGCCTGGTACTCGAGTCGCAGGGGACGGTCCGAGTAGGGCACGCCGACGATCAGCTCGGCCGCTTCGAGGCGCCGCAGCCTCGCGCTCAAGACATTCGGGGCAAGCCCGGGGATCGCCCCCTGCAGGTCGGAGAAGCGCCGGGGTTGCTCGAGTAGCGCGTCAACGATGAGCAGGCTCCAACGATCTCCGACGCGCGCCATCGCCAGGTCGAGGGCCGGGTTCGAGGGCCGCTCGCCTTCTCCCCGGCGCCCTTCAGCTTCGCCGGCCCTCCCGTGCAGCGCCATGGCGTCCATCTTCGCAGCCCTCCCGCCAACGCCCTACCACGAGCGCGTCCCGCCGTCGGCGGCTAACTTGTTTCTTGCAAGAGACTACCCGAGGAGCAGGCATGGCCGGGACGATGCAGGAGCTCAGCGAGGCGATCGAGGCGGTGGCCGCCAAGGTCGCGCCCTCGGTGGTCGGAGTCGGGGCGAGCGGAAGCGGATTCGTCCTCGCCGCCGGGCTGGTAGCGACCAACGCCCACAACCTGCGCGCCGGGGAGGACCCGATCGTCACCTTCGCCGACGGCGCTCGGCGCACCTCGACCGTCGCCGGCGTCGACGTGGCCGGCGACCTGGCGGTGCTCGCCCTGGAGACTCCGGGCGTCCCGGCGATCGCCTGGTCTGCCGCGCCCGCCCAACTCGGCCAGCTGGTGATCGCCTTCGCGCATCCCGGCGGGCGCGGGGTCCGGGTGAGCCTCGGCAACGTCGCCGCGCTCGACGTGGGCTTCACCGGTCCGGCGGGCCAGCGGATCGGCGGGGCGATCGAGCACACCGCCCCGCTGCGACACGGCTCGTCCGGCGGTCCGGTCACCGACGTCGCCGGTCGGCTTCTCGGCATCAACACGAGCCGACAAGGCGAGGGCTTCTACCGCGCGATCACCGCCGACCCGGCGCTCCAACGCGGACTCGAACGCCTGGCGCGCGGCGAGCGGGCCGTCCGGCCCCGCCTTGGCGTCGCCGTCGCGCCGAGCGGGGTCGCCGACCGGCTGCGCAGCGCCGTCGGCCTCCCGCCAAGAGAGGGGCTGCTCGTGCGCGCCGTCGAGGACGGCAGTCCCGGCGCGCGCGCCGGCTTGCGCGAAGGCGACCTGATCATCTCGCTCGCCGGCCAAGCGGTGCGGAGCGTGGATGGGCTGGCCAGCCTGCTGGAAGCGGCAGCGACGAGCGACGTCGTCGAGCTCGACGTGGTCCGTGGCGTCGAGGAGCTGGTCGTCATCGTCGACCTGGCGGGCGTGCCCGACGAGGACTAAGCACGCTCGCGGGTGCGGCGGTGCTCAGGCGCTCGCGCGCTTTGCCCGCGGCGTCGTGAGGGCCGAGCCGGCATGGTGGGCAAGGGTGAGCGACTCTGCCACCGCGAGCAGCGGAAGCACGGCGATGAGCAAGAACGCGACGGCAAAGGGATCCTTGCCGAGACCGGACGCACCGAACGCCCGGGCGATCGGCCGCCCCACCGAGAGCGCCAGCGCGCCGGCCGCCACCCCGAGGCCCATCGTCAGCTGCTGGATCGTGCTCGTCAACGTGTTGGCGTTCGCCATCTCACGGTCGGGCACGTCGGCATAGACGATGGTGTTGTAGCCGCTGAAGCCGATCGACCGGAAGATGCCACTGAGGAGGAGCACGACCACCACGAGGGGAAGCGGCATCGACCCGAAGGTGGCGCACAGCGCAAGCGTCACCGCGACGGCCAGCGCCGAGACCGCGAGCACGCTGCGGAAGCGGTAGCGGTGCAGGATCGGCGTCGTGAGCGGCTTGATCCCGATGTTGCCGACGAACACGGGGATCACGATCAAGCCCGCATGAAAGGCGTTCCAACCGAACGCCTCCTGGAACATCAACGGCAGCAAGAAGGGTGCCGCGCCGATCGCCATGCGAAAGCACGAGCCGCCGAGGTTCGTCACCCGGAACGTGGGCACCGAGAAGACCCGGAGGTCGATGAGCGGTCGGGCGCTGTGCCGGAAATGACGCACGGCGAGCGCCAGCAAGACGCCGCCCGCAGCGAGGGTCGCGATCGCGAGGCTGGCCTTGGCGCCGTCGGTCACGGCCTCGATTCCCCCGACGAAGCTCGCCAGCCCGAGGCCGCTCAGCGCGAAGCCCCACCAGTCCAGCCGATGGCGCTCGTCGGCCCGGAGGTCGGGCACGAGCCGCACCGCGAACAACAAGGCCGCCACGCCGAGCGGCAGGTTGACGATGAAGATCCATCGCCACGAGGCGTAGGTGGTGAGGAGGCCGCCGATCGCCGGGGCGATCATCGGAGCCGCCAGCCCGGGCCAGGTCAAGTAGGCGACCGCGGCGATGAGGTCACGCTTCTCGGTGGCTCGGAGGACCACCAGCCGACCGACGGGCACCATCATCGCCCCGCCGATGCCCTGCAGCACCCGGGTCGCCGTGAGCTCGGGGAGGCTCGTGCTCAAGGCGCACAGGGCCGAGGCCACGGTGAAGACGCCGATTGCCGCCGCGAACACGCGGCGCGCCCCGAATCGGTCGGCGATCCAGCCGCTGACCGGAATGAAGACCGCCAGCGTGAGCAGGTACGCGGCGATCGTGATGTTCAAGTCCGCTGGCGCGACGTGAAACGTGCTCGCCATCTTGTCGGTCGCCGTGACGACGATCGTGCCGTCGAGGTTCTCCATGAAAAAGGCCCCGGCGACCAAGAGGGCGAGGACACGCCACGAGCGCGTGCTGCCAGGATCAGCGCGCATCACCGGCAATCGCGATCACCGGTCGGTCTCCGCCCGGAACCCGCCGGCGTGGCGCACCACCTCGTCCGAGGTGTGAACCGGTTCAAGTGCCCCGCCCGCCCCATCGCCTGCGCCCCGCTCCCGTGATCATCGCGCCCTGCGGCCGGCACGTGCCCCGCCACCTGATCGGCACCGGACCCGCCCCCCGGTTCCAATGCCCGCCCGGTGAGGCTGGAGCCGCCGGACAGGCCTGGCATCGAGGAGGCGATCGCGACGATAGCCGGTGGCCCGAGGACCCCCGGTGCCCGATCGATCGCCTACGCGCGCCGGCGAAGCCGGCGCTGCTCGAAGTCGTCGAGCCCGCAGCGGGCGCAGCGACGGAACTGCTCGGCGCGTTCGACCTGCGCCGTTTCGTCTGCTGCCGCGGCTTCGATGGCGTTCTCGACGTAGTAGTTCTGCGAGCCGCGCACGCGAGCCGCCGCCCGAGAGCGCGTGACGTGCAGCTGTGCCTGACGCCGGGTGACCGTCCAGGTGTAGCCGCACGAACGACACGTCCGCTCATAGGAGCGATGCAGCGCGATGATCAGCATCGGAGCGCACGCTAGCGCCCGGGCGGCGCGGCGCTCGCTACCTCGGACCGGTCGCCGGAGTCAGGGCGAGCCTCGGCCTGGCACGGGACCTCGGCGTCCCGAGCCTGGCGTCGTGTCGATCGGGCGATCTCGGTTCAGTCCGAAATCCACGGTGCCGATAGGTGCAACGACGGCGCCGCGTGCTCGCCGGAGGAGGACCCCACCCGATGTACCGACTGGTGACGCGCAGCGACTTCGACGGCCTGGTCTGTGCCATGTTGCTGAAGCAGCTCGGCATGATCGACGAGATCACCTTCGTACACCCCAAGGACGTCCAAGAAGGTACGGTCCAACTCACCGGTCGCGACATCACGACCAACCTCCCCTACCGGCCCGAGGCGCACCTTGTCTTCGACCACCACTCGAGCGAGGTCCAGCGCAACGGCGACCGGCACCACAACTACGTCATCGACGCGGCGGCGCCCTCGGCGGCGCGGGTCGTCTATGAGCACTTCGGCGGGCGCGCCGCCTTCCCGGCGGTGAGCGACGAGCTGATGCGCGCCGTCGACCAGGCGGACTCGGCCGACTACACGATCGAGGAGATCCTCGAGCCGACGGGCTGGACTCTCCTCAACTTCATCATGGACCCGCGCACCGGCCTCGGACGGTTCCACGACTTCGCGATCTCCAACTACGACTTGATGATGGAGCTCATCGACTACTGCGCCTCCCATGACGTCGAGGAGGTGCTGGCGCTGCCGGACGTCGCCGAGCGCGTCTTGCTCTATCGCGAGCAGTCCGCGCGCTTCATCGAGCAGCTCCGGCGCTGCACCCGCCTCGAGGGCGAGGTCGCGATCGTGGACCTGCGCGGCGAAGAGACCATCTACGCCGGCAACCGCTTCATGGTCTACGCGCTCTTCCCCTCCGCCAGCGTCTCGGTGCACGTCCTGTGGGGCCGCCAACGCCAGAACACGGTGCTCGCCGCGGGAAAGTCCATCCTCAACCGCTCGAACCCCTCAGACATCGGGGCGCTCATGCTCACCTACGCGGGCGGGGGTCACCGCAACGCCGGCACGTGCCAGCTCCCCCACGAGGACGCCGAGCGCGTGCTCGCGGTCCTCGTCGCCGCGCTCAACGGCTCGGCCCTCGCCACCGTCGGCTGAGCGCTCGCCGCGCTCGCCACGAGCGCAGCGAGGACGGGGCGAGAGCCTAGGTCCCCGCCGCCCGCAGCGCTGCGACGAGCGCTGTGCCGTCGGGCGAGCCAAGCCCGGTGCAGGCATCCCATCCCGGACCGGCGCTATAGGCACCGTTGGAACCACTCGTGATGTCGTGGAGGCTCGAGGCGCCCTTGGCATACAAGAACGGCTGGAGCAGCCCGACCGGCCGTCCCAGCTGTTGGTTGAGGCAGGCGATCAGGCCCGCCCACAGCGGCGCCACGGCGCTCGTCCCACCGATCGGCAGCACCTCGCCGTCGACCTGCACGCGATAGCCCGTGTCGGGGTCCGCGTCCCCGGCGACGTCGGGGACGCCACGGCCGCGGTGGGCTCCGGGATTGACCGACGGCGGAACGCCGGCACCGTCTTGATAGCTGGGCACCGGGAAGACCGCGCTCACCCCGCCGCCCGTCGCACCAAGACCCGGTCCGTCGTTCCACACGACCTCGCTCGAGATCACGGCACCTTGGGCTTCAAGGCGTGTGCCCCCGCACGCCAGCGCGTGGGGGGACGATGCCGGGAAGTCGACGTGGGCAAGACCGTCACTCTGGCCGTCGCTCGATCCGTTGTCCCCCGCCGCCACGGTCACGCTCACCCCGATCGCCGCGGCGGCGGCGATCGCCCGGTCCATCTCGGCCATCGCCTGGGCGCTCCAGGTGCTCTCGGCGCTGCCCCAGCTGATCGAGATCACCGAGGGCCGGTTGCCGGTGTCGTGCACCGCCGCGCTGACCGCATCGAGGAACCCCTGGTCGGTGTTGGGCGCGAAGTACACGGCGATGCGCGCTCCCGGCGCGACCGCGCCCGCCACCTCGATATCGAGCATCACCTCGCCGTCCGGGCCGTTCGGGGTGCCGGGCTGGTTGGTCGCTCCATCGACGGAAATGGCGGTGACCGAAGGCGCCGAGACCTTGAGGTCCGCGAAGTAGGCCTCGAGGTCTGCGGTCCGAAACCCCCCGCCCAGCTCGACGAGGCCGATGCACTCTCCGGCGCCGGAGGCTCCGGCCGGGAAGGCGTACGCCGTGGCGACCTCGATCGGGCTGTACACGCGCGTCGCATCCTTCTTCGGCCGGAAGTGCGGCTCGGCAGCACGACGCTCGTCGAGGCCGAAGACCCCGGTCACGATCTGGTGGAGCTCATCGGGGAGGTAGACGGGCCCGTGCTGGGCGCGGTAGGTCGTGCCATCGGTGCGGCGGTGGCGGCGGAGCGTTGCGCCGAAGGCCGCCGCGAGCGCGCCCGCACTCGCGCGCAGTTCGACTCGCCGGCGAGCCCGGTCGACGTCGGTGACGGTGAGCCCTGCCCGCTCGGCAAAGGCCCGCACCGCCTCGAGATCAGCGGTGGCGGCTCCAAAGGCCTCGGCGAGCTCCTCGCGGGTGCGCCCACCCGGAGCGGGGATCTCGCCGCGGACGTAGACCGAGACGACGGCGGGCTCGGCGGCATCGATCTCGCCGACCATCTCGTCGCTCGGCAAGGGGCGCTCGCTCCCAGCGAGGGGTCGGCGCTCGCTCGCCGATGGTTCGTTCGTCTCGTGCGCCATGGCTGCACCTCGCTTCGCGCCGGTCCGGCCATCTCGCGCGGCCGCCCACCGGCACGCTATCGAGCGGCCCTCGCCGATCGGCGAGGCTCAGCGGTCGTCCGGGCCGGCGCAATGCGCCATCAGCGCTCAACAGCAAATCGCTCGAGCGCCTCGGCGTCGAGCACGCTGACTTGCTGGCGCGAGAGCTCTACCCAGCGGCGGCGGGCGAACATCTGAAGCGCCGCGTTGACGCTCTGGCGGCTGGCCCCGACCCGCTGGCCGAGCTCGGCCTGGCTGAGACCGCGCAGCCCCCCGGCGGCATCCCCCGCGGTCGTCTCGGCAAGGAGGCGAGCGAGGCGACCCGGCAGGTCCAAGAAGACCAGATCGGCGGTGGTCTTGGTGAGCGTCCGGGTACGCCGGGTGAGATGCGTGAGCATCGCCTCGACGAAGACGAAGTCCGCGCGCAGCAGTCGCCAGATCTCTGCCGCCGGGAACATGAGCACGGTCGCATCCTCGAGGACCTCAGCGGTCGCCGAACGCGGGCCACCGTCGATCACCCCGATCTCCCCGAGCACGGCGGGGGGCTCGAGCGTGCCGAGCAGCAACTGCTCGCCGCCAGGAGAGGTCACCACGAGCTTGAGGCGTCCGGCGACGAGCACGACCAGCGAGGTGGAGTCGTCGCCTTCGAAGAAGAGGAATCCACCACGCTGCACGGTGCGCCGGCGGCCGGCCTGAAGGAGGGCCGCGAGCGACGCGTCATCGAGCGCACCGAACAGCGAACTGGCACGGAGCACCTCGCCGGCGGGCTGGTCAGGCACCTCGACTCCTCTCGGTCTCCTCCGCACCGGCGATCGCCGCATCGCCGTGTCGCAAACTTGTCACAGCGACGGTCCGCTCGCCGACAAGTCGCCGGCGCGGCCGAGCGCATCCTTGGACCGGGCGGTCGACGCCACCGAGCCGATGCCAGGAGGAGCGCCATGAACCCCTACTTCGTCAAGGACCTCGCCGCACAGCACCGCCGCGAGCTCCTGTCGGCCGGCGCGGCGCGGCGCGGCGTCGAGGGTGACTCGCTCGGGCGCACCCGCACCCGGCGGCGCCTGACGGCGCTCTTCACCGAGCGTCGCCACGTGGCCGCGCCGCTCGCCATGTGGCGTCGGCGGGCGGCCCTCACGAGCGGCTGGTGATAAGAGCGCCCGCCCGGCGAGACGCTCGGCTCATGACTCGCGCGGCAGCGGGCGATGGGGCAGGTGGTAGCGGACGGCGTCGAGACGCAGGCGCGCCGAGGCGAGCGTCGAGCCGACCCGGCCGTCGGCCCCCAGCCGAGCGACGACCCCTTGGCCGGGGCGGCAGAAGGCGTCGGTGACCACGACCACGACCGGACCGTGCTCGTCGGTCCCGAGATGGGCGATGCGCGGCAAGGGGCACGGGGCATCAGCGAGCGCTCGGCGGGCGTTCGAGACAACGGCGAGGGTCACCCCCTCTCCTTCGGCCAAGTGGCGCGCCGGGCACAGCGCGGCGGACCCTTCGGGCAGTGGAGCGGGCAGCCTGGGGTCGCGATGGCCGGGCTGGTCCGAACGGCGGTGCGACTCGGCGGTGCGACTCGGCGGTGGCGCGGGCTAGCGCCCGCGTGCCGCGAGGCGCAGCGAGGTCCAGCTGGCGTCGGCGACCCAGCCACCGTCGACCGGGAGGGCGACCCCGTTCACAAAAGCGCTCTTTGCGGGATCGGCGAGGAAGGCAATGGCCTCGGCGACATCGCCCGGCGACGCGAAGCGCCCCATCGGCACCTGGTTTTCGATGTCCTCGTCGCGGTACGCACCGCTCGCCTGGTCTGCTTCGTCCATCTCGGTCTTGATCCACCCCGGGCAGACGGCGTTGACGCGCACGCCGCGCCCGCCCCATTCGGCCGCGAGGGTCACGGTGAGGCCGATCAAGCCGTGCTTGGAGGCGTTGTACGCAGCGCGGTCCGCCACGGCACGCAGGCCGGCGACCGAGGCCACGTTGACGATCGAGCCGGCGCCGCGCGCCAGCATCAGCGCCCCGAGCTCCCGGCAACAAAGGAAAGGGCCGGTGAGGTTGACGGCGAGTACGTCGTGCCACTGCGCAAGGGAGGTCTCCTCGGCCCGACGAAGCAGCGAGATCCCGGCGTTGTTGACGAGCACGTCGGGCGCCCCGTGGGCGGCGGCGAGGGTGCGGGCGAGCCCAACCACTTGGTCCTCGCTCGAGACGTCCACCTGCACGGCGTCGGCCGTCGCGCCACGCCCCCGCACCGCCGCGACGGTGGCCGACTGGTCGGCGACGTCCACGAGGACGAGCCGCACCCCCGGGGCCGCCAGCTTCTCGGCGGTGCTACGCCCAAGACCGCGGGCGGCGCCCGTCACCACGACCACGGTCTCTCCTGTTCGCTTTTCGGCTGGCATGCCCGCTGTCTACCAGCCCGGCGAGGCCAGGGCGGCGCTTCACGCGAGCGCTGGCCGCAGCATGACGCCGGCCTCCGCCAGGGCCTCGCGAATCGCCCGGGCCGCAGTGACGGCTCCGGGAGCGTCCCCGTGCACGCAGATGGTGTCGGCCTCGAGCGAGAGGGGCGAGCCATCGATCGAATCGATCTCGTCGCCCCGTGCGATCGCGATGGCGCGAGCCGCGATCTCGCCGGCCTCCTCGATGCACGCACCGGGCCGGTCGCGCGGGGCGAGTCGCCCCGTGGCCAGATAGGCGCGGTCGGGGAACCCCTCGCGCACCACCGGGCAGCCGCGGGCCCCGGCGAGGTCCGCAAGGACGCTGCCGGCGAGCGCCACGATGCCGAGGTGACCGTCGAGGCGGGCAACCGCCTCGACGAGGTCGCCGGCCACGCGGGCGTCATCGGCCGCGTCGTTGTAGAGGGCACCGTGCGCCTTGACGAAGGCGACCCGAGTGCCGACCGCCGCGCAGATCGCCGACAGCGCGCCGATCTGGTAGGTGACGTCGGCGCGCAGCTCCTCGCTCGTGAGTGCCACGTGGCGGCGCCCGAAGCCGCGCAAGTCCGGATAGGCGACGTGCGCGCCGATGACGACGCCGCGCGCGGCGGCGAGTCGGGCGGTGCGCGCCATGCGCGCCGGGTCCCCGGCGTGGAAGCCGCAGGCGACGTTGGCGCTCGTCACGATCTCGAGCAGGGCGGCGTCGTCGCCCTTCTCGAAGGCTCCGTAGCCCTCGCCGAGATCGGCGTTGAGGTCGATCGCGCGCTCCACGGCGGCCCGCTAGCCGCCGCTCGGTGCGAGGGCGGCGAGGAGCGCGGCACGAAGGCCTCGCTCCATCGTCTCCAGCTCCATCGTCGGAACCGGAGCCTCGCTGCCTGGCGGCACCGAGGACGGGGCGAGCGGCAGGTGGAGGAAGCCGGCGGCAAAGCCGTCCCGCCGCCCCGCGAGGACGGCGAGGTAGAAGAGCTGGTTGCAGACGTAGGCACCGGCGGTGAGGGACAGGTAGGCCGGCACGGCGGCGTCGCGGCACGCCGTGAGCATCGCCCGCAGGGGCAAGGTGGCGAGCAAGCCGTCGGGGGCGCCCTCGACGACACTCACGTCGCAGGGCTGCGCGCCATCGACATCGGCGATCGCGAAGTCGCGGAGGTTCACCGCCACCCGCTCGAACGCCAGCGCGCAGCGCCCCGCCGCCACACCGGTGCCGAGCACCATGGCGGGACGGTGGGCGGCGATGGCAGCGGTGAGCTGGCCGCCGACGCGCTCGGTCGCGACGTCGAGAATCACGCCGCGCACGGTCGCGCCGGCGATCTCCTCACCGTCGAGTCGCGCCACCAGCGCGGCGCTCGGGTTCTCGCGCACCGCGCCGAACGGCCCGAAGCCGGTCAAGAGCACCGTCGTCGCCATGGCCTCCCGCCCTCTCGCCGGCTGCAGGATAATTCTCCCGTGGAGACCGAGCGCTCGCCACGCCCATCGGCCGGCGGAGCGGCATCGCGCGTGGTGGGAACCCACGCCGTGCTCCTCGAGCTCGACGGTCTCGAGCAGGTCTGGGCCTACGCCGCCGAAGCGATGCGCCGGCGGGCGGCCGGCCAGCTCGGGCCGGCGAGCGACATCGTGGCCGGAGCGCGCACCGTGTTGTTCGACGGCCTGGCGGATCCGGCGGCCTTCTGCGACGAGCTCGCCAGCTGGTCGCCCGATCCGGCCGCGGCCAGCTCGGGCCGGCTCCACGAGCTGGAAATCCGTTACGACGGGGAGGACCTCGAGGTCGTCGCCGAGCAGCTCGGGATGGGGCGGGAGGCCTTCATCGAGCTGCACTGCGCGCGCGAGCACCGAGTGGCGTTCTTGGGCTTCGCTCCCGGCTTCGCCTACCTCGCGGGGCTCGCGCCCCACCGAGTGGCGCGCCGCAGCACCCCCCGCACGCGCGTCGAGGCCGGCAGCGTGGGCGTCGCCGACGAGTACACCGGCATCTACCCGCGCGCCTCGCCGGGTGGCTGGCAGCTCATCGGCCGCTGCGACGCCTGGCTGTGGGACCTCGACCGCCAGTCGCCGGCGCGCTTTGCGCCTGGCGACCGCGTCCGCTTCGTCCCCGCAGCCGCGTGAGCCGGACGGTCACCGTCGTGCGCCCCGGCGCGCTCACGACGGTGCAGGATCTCGGACGCCCGGGCTTTGCGCACCTTGGCGTCGGTCGCTCCGGTGCCTGCGACGAGCCGGCCCTCCGGCTCGCCAACCGGCTCGTCGGCAATCCCGAACCGGCCGCCGGCCTCGAGACGACGCTCGACGGGGTGGCGCTCCGCTTTCTCGCGGACGCCTACGCCGCCGTCACGGGCGCGCCCGCGCCCGTCCGTGTCGACGGGCGCCCCGCCCCATGGGCGGCTGGATTCGGCGTGCGCGCTGGGTCCGTCGTGGAAATTGGCCCGGCGAGCGCCGGCGTCCGCAGCTACCTCGCGATCAGCGGCGCCATCGCCGTGCCCGAGACGCTTGGCAGCCGGGCGAGCGACGTGCTGTCCGGCCTCGGCCCAGCGCCGCTTCGTGCCGGCGACGAGCTCGCGCTCGGCGCCCCGGGCGAGCCGCCCCCGCCGGTCGGGTTCGCGCCCTTCCCTGCGCCCGAGGACGAGCTAGTCGTGCGGTGCCTCCTTGGACCGCGCGAGGACTGGCTGCTCACCGCCGGGCGCGCCGCCTTGGGGAGGACCGCCTGGGTGGTGCAGTCGGCGAGCAACCGCATCGCGCTCCGCCTCGGCGGCCCGGCACTGGCGCTACGTCGCGGCGAGCTCCCGAGCGAGGGGCTCGTGCTCGGCGCCGTGCAGGTGCCGCCGAGCGGCGAGCCGCTCGTCTTCCTCGCCGACCACCCCGTGACCGGCGGCTACCCCGTCATCGGCGTCGTCCCCGAGCCAGACGTCTGGCGCCTCGGCCAAGCCCGACCGGGGGCGCGGATCAGGTTCCTCCCCCGGCACGGCGGGCACGCGCGCCGCAGCGGCCAAGCGCCCTAAGCCCACCCAGCCGGAATCGGGGCGACCCCCCGCGCGCTACGCGCCGAGCTTGTCGCCGAAGAAGCCGAAGATCCGACTCCAGGCGTCCATCGCTTGCTCGGGGCGGTACATCGGGGTGTGGTAGTAGATGAAGCCGTGCCCCGCTCCGTCGTAGCGGTGGAATTCGTAGTCCTTTCCGAGGCGCCGGAGCTCGGCCTCGTGGTGGTCGACCTGCTCGGGTGAGGGATGCGAGTCCTCGTTGCCGAACAGCCCGAGCAGGGGCACGTCGAGCTCAGGGCTGTAGTCGATGACCGCCACCGGCCGCTGCGCAGTGAGCTCCTCGGGCCCGGCGATGACGCCCCCGCCCCACAGGTCAGCGACCGCCGAGAAGCCAGGGACCCGCGAGGCGACGAGGAGGGCGTGGCGTCCCCCCGAGCACGGGCCGAGCACGCCGACCTTGGTGGTCGGGGCGCTCGAGTGCAAGAACGCCAGCGCGGCCTCGGCGTCGGCGACGACGCTGTCGTCCGCCACGCCGCCATTGGAACGAGCGGTCGCCGCGACATCATCAGGCGAGCCGTGCCCGAAGCGACAGTACAGGTCGGGGCAAACCACGCGATACCCGTGACGGGCGAGTCGCTCGACGGCCTCGAAGGTGAACTCGTCAAAGCCAGGCATGTGGTGCATGAAGACCAGCGCCGGCATGGGCGAGTCCCCCGTCGGCCGGGCGTAATAGGCGTGGATGGGATCACCACCTCCTCCGGGGAAGGTGATGATGTCGGCTTGGAGCGACAGCTCCCCGTCGGTGCGAAACGCGTTCCACATCGCCCTGTGTCCTCTCCTCGATCCCCGGGGTGCCGGCGCGCGCCGGCACGGCCCCGGTATAGCTCCGCGAGCGCGCGACGGTGCGCGCCGGTGGCCCGGCAAGATGATCTCGTGGCCGAGCTACGCGTCCCCGACGTGAGGCTGCGCCGCTCGTACCTCGCGGCGATCTCCGAGTTCGCCGCCGAGGGCTGCGGCGCTCCTGGTGACCGCTCGAACACGGCGCGCCAGATCAGGACCTGGTCGGGTATCTGGGAGAGCGAAGATGGCTTCTCGACCTTCGTCGAGGAGCTGCGCGCCGAGTCCGACCCCCTTCGCGCCCGCCCCCACGGGCTCGTCACGAGCACCACGTGGTGGTGGGTGGAGGGCGAGGAGTATCTGGGGCGCATCGCCCTGCGCCACCACCTCAACGAGGAGCTGCTCGAGATTGCCGGCCACATCGGCTACGAGGTCCGACCGAGCGCCCGGCGGCGCGGGAACGCGACGGCGATGCTCGCGGCGCTGCTGCCGCTCGTCCGCGCGGTTGGCATCGACGCCGTGCTCATCACCTGCGACGTCACCAACGTCGGCTCCCGCAGGGTGATCCAGGCCAACGGCGGGCTGCTCGAGGACGAGCGGCACGGCAAGCTCCGCTTTTGGATCCCGCGCGCGCCCGGGCCGGCCGATTCGACCAGCGTCTGTTACGACCTTCCGGCCACGGCGTGCCTGCTGCAGCGCGCCCCGTCGCTCGAGTGATGGGCGCGATCACCGCTGCGCGAGTGACGGGCGACCCGTCAGCCAAAGGCTGCGCCACTAGGCTCGCTGCGTGCCGAGCGAACCAGCGGGATCCGCCCGCACCTACCGCCAGGTGCGCTTCGAGCGCCCTCCGGGCTCGACAGAGATCTTGCTCGTGCGCCATGGCGAGTCGGCGGTCGCCGACCCGGACAAGCCCTTCGTGCTCGTGGAGGGCCGCGGCGACCCAGCACTGTCGCCAGAGGGCCGCGCGCAGGCCAAGCGCCTCGGGGCCCGCCTCGCCCGCTATCCCATCGAGGCCGTCTACGTCACCCCCTTGTGCCGGACGCGCGAGACGGCCGGCCCGCTGCTGAACGAACTCGGCCTCGAGCCCTTCGTCGAAGAGGGCCTGGTCGAGATCCACATGGGCGAATGGGAAGGTGGCCTCTACCGCAAGAAGGTGAGCGAGCGCGACCCGCTCGCCACCAAGGTCTTCGAGCAGGAGCGCTGGGACGTCATCCCGGGCGCCGAGTCCAACGAGGTGCTCTTTTCCCGCACGGCCGCAGCGATCCGCCGCATCGCCGAGCGCCACCCCGACGGCCTCGTCGTGGCGGTCGCCCACGCCGTGTCGATCTCGGCGGTCCTCGCCCAGGCCACGGGCTCCACCCCGATGTCGTTCGTGGGCGGCGACAACGCCTCGATCTCGACGATCGTCGTTTCGGGTGACCGCTGGGTGCTGCGGCGCTTCAACGACACGGCCCACCTCGAAGACTGACGCCTGAGCGGCCTCAGCCCGAGCTCGGCTGCCGCCCAGCGCGCAGCGCCTCGGGCAACTCGGGATCGTGGGGCGCCGCACCGGGATCCCTCGGCGCAGGCGGGCGCGCCGCGGGGTCCGGTGCCGCTCCCGCCAGCGGGAGCTCGACGATGAACTCCGCCCCCTTGCCAAGGCTCGTCTCGACGCGAGCGGTGCCGCCATGGGCCGCGGCGATCGACGCCACGATCGACAGCCCGAGGCCGGCGCCACCGCTCGCTCGAGTCCGCGAGGGGTCGGCGCGATAGAAGCGCTCGAAGACCCGAGCGGCCTCCTCGGGCGCGAGGCCCGGGCCCTCGTCGCGCACCGACAGGCGGGCGCGCCCCTCGACGAGGGCGACCGCCACGGTGACCGGACTGCCTGGGGGGGTGTGGCGCAGCGCGTTCTGCACGAGGTTGCCGACGACCTGGCGCAGGCGGGCCTCGTCGCCGAGCACGACGACGGGCTCCTCGGCAGCGATGGTCACCTCCCGGTCGGGCGCGAGGACCTGCGCGTCGGCGGCCGCGTCGATCGCCAGCGCCGAGAGGTCGACCCGCTCCCGGGCGAGCGGACGTCCCTGGTCGAGGCGCGCCAGCAAGAGCAGGTCCTCGACGAGGCCACCCATGCGGGTCGACTCGTCCTCGATCCGGCGCATCGCCTGCGCCAGGTCCTCGGGGCGCGCGGCGGCGCCGCGGCGAAACAGCTCGGCGTAGCCCCGGATCGAGGTCACCGGCGTGCGCAGCTCGTGCGAGGCATCGGCGAGGAAGCGCCGCAGGCGGTCCTCCGAGGCGCGCTGGGCCGCGAAGGACCGCTCGATGGTCCCGAGCATGGCGTTGAGGGCACCGCCGAGGCGGCCCACCTCGGTGCTCTGCTCGTCTCGCTCCACCCGTCGGGAGAGGTCGCCCGCTGCGATCTTGCCGGCTGTCTCCTCGATGTCGGTGAGTGGGCGCAGGCCGACTTGGACCACGAAGTACCCGAGGAGGCCGATCACCGCCAGCACGGCGAGGGAGACGAGGAACTCGGTGAGCAGCAGGTGCGTCAGGGTGTCGTTCACCTGCGTGAGCGGCAGCGCGACGAGCGCGACCCCGGGGATCTGCGCGCTCTGGGGGCAACCGAAGATGCCGATCTGGACGGGGCAGACGCCGACGCTGCGCGGGCTGACGATGTAAGTCGCCGTCGACGTGCCAGTTCGGCCCTGCAAGGTGAAGGTCTGCCCGCTCTCCACCGCGGCGATCGCGTCGCCGGCATCGAGCAGGTGGAAGTTCGCCGGGCTCGCCACGACCACCTGGCCGCTCTGGGTCACGACCTCGATCGCGGTGCCGAGCGGGAGCCGGCCCGTGACGTTCTCGACCTGGTAGTGCGCGAAGACCCGCACGGCGGCGTCGGCGTTGGCGACGAGCTCGTTGCTCGCTTGGCCCCGCACATAGGAGCGGATCTGGCCATAGACGGCGAAGTCGGCGACGAGCAGGCCCACGGTCGCCACCGCCAGCAGGCCGAGCAGGAGCCGGGACTGGAGCGAGAGCCTCCGAGACAGCCGCCGCAGCGCCGCTGCCAAGGTCCGCAGCGACCGTCCGAGCGCCACGGCAGCCTCAGCTCGCGACGGGGACCCGCAGGCTGTAGCCGGCGCCGCGCAGCGTGTGGATCAACGGCGGTCCCAGGCTGTCGATCTTCTTGCGGAGGTAGCTGATGTAGGTCTCGACCACGTTCGCGTCGCCGCCGAAGTCGTACTCCCACACGTGGTCGAGGATCTGCGCCTTGGAGAGCACCCTGCGGGGGTTCATCATCAAATAGCGCAGCAGCTTGAACTCCGTCGGGGTCAAATCGATGGGGTGGTCGCCGCGGAAGACCTCGCGAGTCTCCTCGTCGAGCTCAAGGTCGGCGAAGACGAGCTTGGAGGAGGCCTCCGAGGTGTCGGCGACGCGGCGGAGCACCGCTCGCACCCGCGCGAGGAGCTCCTCGAGGCTGAAGGGCTTGGTGACGTAGTCGTCTCCGCCGAGGGTGAGGCCGCGCACCTTGTCCTCGGTGGCGTCGCGGGCCGTCAGGAACAGAATCGGGATCCGCCGGCCCTCCTGGCGAAGGCGCCGCGCCACCTCGAAGCCGTCGAGATCGGGGAGCATCACGTCGAGGACGAGCAGGTGGGGCCGGGAGCTCACCGCCTTGTCGAGCGCCCCCCGGCCGGTCGCCGCCGTGTCCACCTCGAAGCCCTCGTAGCGCAGCGCCGTGGCGACGAGATCGGTGATGTTCGGCTCGTCGTCCACGACGAGGACCCGATTGAGCGCGCTCTCCACGCGGCCATCATGCGCGCCAGCGCTGTGCTCTGGCTGTGAGCGACCTGTTTGGTCGATGTGATCCCGGCGCCAGGAGGCCCGTCCTACACTTCCCGGCGTGCCGCCAAAGCCTGACCAGGTCGTCCAGATGTTGAAGTCCAAGCTGCCCCGCGCCCTGCAGCCTCCACTCGAGCGCACGCCAGAGCTCGACGGGCACCATGTCCGCAGCCGGACCCAGACGATCGCCGCTCCCCCGACCAAGGTCTTCGCCGTGCTCGTCGATCCGCGGCGCCAGGTCGAGCTCGATGTCACGGGCACGGTCACGGGGATCGCCGAGCCGGTGCCGACCCGCCTTGGGCGCGGCGTGCAGTTCAGCCTCCTCGTGCGCCGCCTTGGCCCGCCGCGCGCCCACTTCACCGTCGTCGAGTTCGAGGAGGGGCGGCGCATCGCCTGGGCCCCGGCGACCGGCCAGCGCTGGCGCTTCGAGCTAGCGGCCGGTGCCGAGGAGGAGACCGTCGTGACCGCGACCTTCGATTGGTCGACGGCGGCCTCGCCGGGCATGGTCGAACGGCTCGGCGAGCCCGACCGCTACGAAGCCGCACTCAGCGGCGCGCTGCGCCGCCTCCAGGCGCTCGCTACCGGGCACGAGCTGGCGAGCACCGAGGGCGAGTCGGCAGCCACCCCCTGACCACGGGCGCCCGGGAGCGGGCGACGAGCGGGGACGGCGCAGGCCCTCGGGGGAGGGCGATCAGCGGCCGATGTCCTCGTTCCACAGCTCGGGGTGCTCGGCGATGAAGCGGCCGAGCAGGTCGACCGCAGCGGGGTCGTCGAGCACGTGCAGCTCGACCCCCAGCTCCGCGAGCCAGTCGTGGCCACCCGTGAAGTTGCGGGACTCGCCGATGACGAGGGCGCCGATGCCGAACTGGCGGACGAGCCCACTGCAGTACCAGCACGGCGACAGTGTCGTGACCATGACGGTCTCGCCGTAGTCACGCCGCCGCCCGGCCGCCCGGAACGCCGCCGTCTCGGCGTGCACTGACGGATCGCCGTCTTGCACCCGCCGGTTGTGCCCGCGCCCGAGCAGGCTCCCGTCGCGCTGGAAGAGCGCGGCGCCGATCGGGATGCCACCGCTGCCGAGGCCGAGGCGCGCCTCCTCGAGCGCCACCGCGAGCATCGCCTCGCACTCGCGGGCACTGAGGGGAGCCGGGCTCATCGACCGCCCCGGACCGTGCTCACGCCGCCGACTCGGCGAGCGCCGCGTCCTGGGCCGCCGCCTGGTGCCGCACCCCCCGCCAGCCGAGCACGAGGTAGACGAGCGCCGCGACGGCGGGACCCAAGAAGACGCTGAAGTCGGCGCCGTAGCCGTACGCGTCCCGCGTGGCGTAGGTGAGCTCGTTGAGCCACCTCGGCAGCGGGAACGTTGCCGCGAGGGCAGAGATCGCCGCGTACATGCCGACGACCTGGGCGACGATCGCCGGCCAGAAGACTCCGCTCTCGCGGTAGTAGAGGCTGGCACGGCCGGTGCGCTGCAGCTCGCGGGGCACGTAGCGGAAGCGGCGCATCGCCCAGTCGGTGAGGAAGATCGCGGCCCAGGGTGCGATCCAGACGATCACCACATCCACGAAGTCCTTCAGGTACGTCCCAAAGGACGACGCGAAGATCGCGTACAGCGTCACGCCGAGGGCGATAACGCAGTCGATCAGCACCGCGACGTAGCGCTTCACGTGCACGCCCATCGCCTGCAAGGTGACGCCCGAGGAGTACATGTCCAAGCTGTTGATCGCGAACAGCTGGACGATCGAGAAGATCAAGAAGACGACGACGAACCACGCAGGGATGAAGTGCTGGTGGGCGAAGGGCAAGAAGGCGTTACTCGCCTTGCCCACCGAGGGGAGGAAGGTGCCGACGGCTGCCCCGAGCGTCATGATCAAGATCTCGGGCACCGCGGTCGCAAGGAAGACCCAGCCGACGATCGCCTTGGGCGAGGTGTCGGGGCGGCAGTAGCGGGTGTAGTCGTTGCCGCACTCCGCCCAGCCGAGGCCGCTCAGGGTGATCGTAAAGGCCAGCCCCTCCATGTAGGTCTGCCAGTCAGCGCCGTGCGCGACGCCCGTGGTGGTGGCGTGCGGGAGCGCGAAGGCGAGGAGCACCGCGAAGAGCACGAGGAAGGGGATGGCGAGGAGGCGCAGCGTGCGGACGATCGTGGCGTGGCCGAGGAAGGGGAGCACCGCCTGGATCGCCACCGCGAGCAGCACGAAGATGACCTTGGCCGGTGTGCCCGCCGTGAAGCCCGCCTTGGACTGCAAGACGAGGGCAGCACCGACGATCAAGATGAGCCCCTCGACCTCGAAGCCGATCTGGGTGAGCCAGTTGAAGAAGGCGACCACCCGCGAGCCGTTCGGGCCGTAGCTCGCGCGGTTGATCCCGAAGACCGTGGTCCCGGTCTTTGGCCCTTGAAGGCTGCAAATGCCGAGCAAAAAGTACGAGAGGTTGCCGATGATGATGAGGCTGAGCGCCTGCGCGAAGCTGAAGCCGAACGTCATCAGCACGGCGCCATAGATGAAGTACTCGATCTGGACGCTCGCGCCCGCCCACATCGACGCGACGTCGCGGGGCCGCGCCCAGCGCTCGCTCAAAGGGATGAAGTCGACGCCGTGCTGCTCGATGCGGAACGGCTGATCGCCCTCGGGCAAAGCCGCGCTCGCAAAGGGCGACTCACGCTGCGTTGAGACAGCCACCAAGCCTCCTCGTGTTCTCGAGTCTCGACCTCGAGCGCGCGTGACCACCCAGGCGACCGGGAGCTGGCCGCGGCCAGTGCCGAACCGGGGGGACAACGGGATGCGCCGTCAAGGCCTAGAGCATAAGCGCCAGGTCGCGGGACGACGAGGATCAGGTCCCGGCCCGGACAAATCGCGCTCGGCGCGCACTGCGGCGCAGCGCGACGCGAGCTGGTGGACGCGCGAGCGATCGCCTCGGTGGTCGTCCCTGCGGGCCGCGCGGGCGTCCTTGCCCACGAGGCCGGTGCCTCGCCCAAGGGCGCGCACTGGCGCCGCTTTGCCTGCCCGCTCGACGATGGCGCAAGGGCCCCACGGGCGAGGCGCCGGGCGCCTCGCCGGTCGAGGAGTATCGACGCGGACTGGTCGCGAACCATCCGCAGCGCTCCCTGCCGAGCCTTGGAGCGTCCACGGGGTTGCGAACGCTCGAGCGGCGGAGGGGGAATGGGGATGGGCCGGCATGCTCCTTGAGGCGAGCACCAGGAGCGCGCCCTGGACCAGCCGGCGAGCTCGACGACCTGCCGGCCCGGGCTGCGGGCGGGAACAAGCGCCCCCAATGGTCACATCGGCTCGGCCGGTGAGCGCCAGTAGTGTCTGGCCGTTCCTTCGCCCAGAGAGCCGAGGTGTCGATGAGCCCGACTGAAGCATCCCGCCCGCTCCGCCAGCCGGTGCTCACGCCGCTCACGACGAACGCGATCTTTCTCGTCGCGACGGTGCATGGGGGCCAAGCGGCGACCGTGCGCGACCTGCTCGCCGACCTCGCTGGCCTGCAGCGGACGGTCGGCTTTCGCGTCCCCGAAGGCCGCCTCGCCGTGGTGGCGGGCGTGGGCGATGCCGTCTTTCACCGCCTGTACGGGGGGCCGAAGCCCGCCGAGCTGCACCCATTCCGCGCCCTCAACGGCGAGCGCCACCATGCCCCTTCGACGCCTGGAGATCTCCTCTTCCACATCCGCGCCGAGCAGATTGATCTGTGCTTCGAGCTCGCGAGCCAGATCATGGACCGCCTCGCGGGAGCGGTCGAGGTCGTCGACGAGGTGCACGGCTTCAAGTACTTCGAGGTCCGCGACCTCCTTGGCTTCGTCGACGGCACGGAGAACCCGGTGGGCGACGGCGCCGCAGCGGCCGTCACCGTCGGCGAGGAGGATCCGCACTTTGCCGGATCGAGCTACGTCATCGTGCAGAAGTACCTGCACGACCTCGACGCATGGAACGCGCTGAGCGTCGAGGAGCAAGAGCGGGCGATCGGCCGCACCAAGCTCTCCAACGTCGAGCTGCCCGACGAGGTCAAGGCCGCCAACGCGCACGTCGCGCTGAACGTCATCGAGGGGCCCGACGGCGAGGAGCTCCAGATCCTGCGCGACAACATGCCCTTTGGCCGGCTCGGGTCGCGCGAGTTCGGCACCTACTTCATCGGCTACTCGCGCTCGCCCCGGATCACCGAGACGATGCTCGAGCGCATGTTCATCGGCGACCCCCCGGGCAACAGCGACCGGATCCTCGACTTCTCGCGGGCGGTCACCGGGTCGTTGTTCTTCGTCCCGACGGCCGACTTCCTCGAGGACCCACCGCTGCCGGACTGAGCGAGGCCGTCGATGCCAACACCCGACGAAGGATGCGAGCCTTCCCTCCGCCGTGCTCCGCGCACCCACCGCCGGGCGCGCTCGCTCCGTGCTGGGACGCCCTCGCGCCCAGCACCGCGGTCGGCTCCTGGCGCCGGCGTCACGGGGTTGCGGGGCGATGAGATGCCCGTGCGCTTGAAGGCTTCGAGCCGACAGGCCTCTCGGCGGGAATGTGCCGGTAGGCCCCGATGAGCGGCCCGCGCATCCGCGTGCTCGCGCTGGCGCTGATCGTGCACCCACGGCGGCACGCCATCCTCGTCTCCTCTAGCCGCGACCCCGCGACCGGAGCTGGCTTCGAGCGGCTCCTCGGCGGTGGCGTGGACTTTGGTGAGCGCGCCGCCGAAGCGATCCGGCGCGAGCTGCGCGAAGAGCTCGGGCTCGACATCGTCGTCGATGGAGTGGTCGGGGTCCTGGAGAACCTCTTCAGCTTCGCGGGACGACCGGGTCACGAGATCGCGTTCGTGCTCGAGGCGCGCTTTGTCGATCCCGCCGTCTACGACCGCGAGCACCTGGCGGGGATCGAGGCCGATCCGGTCGACGGGCACTGGCGCGAGCTCGCCGCTGGTGCCGTGCTCCCCCTCTATCCCCCCGGCGTCGACCGGCTGGCGGGACGCGTGCTCAGCGAGCGCCCGGCGCCCTCGAGCTGAGCGAGGTCGCCCAGGACGAAGCTCGCCAGCTCGCCGGGGAGCCTTGTACCCGCCACAACCAGCCGCTCCTGGGTCGCTTCGAGCAGCTCGCCGAGCGCGCGGCCCGCAGCGACCAGCTCGGCAAGGCGAAGGCCGGCGAGCGTGCGCTCGATCCCCGCCGGCAGGCGCGGCGGCTCCAGATCGAACAGCGCCGTGATGCCATAGCGGGCCTGCGCCACGCCCTCGGCGTGCGCCCACAGCTGGAACAGCAGGGCGCGCGCCTCCTCGAGCTGGCGACGCGCCTCCCACGGCGAGCCGCGGCGCACGTACTTGCCCAGATTGAGCAGGGCTTCCCATGCGCTCGCGGCCCATCGCTGGACCTCTTCGGGACGCGGAGCGAGGACCGCGTCGCTCACGACCTCCACGAGGCCGCCGGGGTCGTAGAGCACGACGCCGGCGGGAAGGTGCACGGTGCCACTGGCCTCGCTGACCGTGAGGTCGATCTGGGTCCGGTCTCGGTACAGCGCGAAGTAGCGACGCACCGGACGGCTTGCGGGCCAGTCCTGGACGAAGCACGCGACCAGCTCACCGAGCGAGGCGAGCGCGAAGCGCAGGTCGTCGTCGGGACCGCGGAACCCCTCGGGGTCGAGCCCGATGGCAAGGTCGAGGTCCGAGAGCGCGTCGGCCGCCCCGCGGCCGAACGAGCACCCGACGAACAGCCAGCGCACCGCCCGGGCGCGCTCGCACTGATCGAGGAAGCTGGCGAGCAGGCGCCGTTGCGCCGAAAGCGACTCGGGGAGTGCCGCGACCCAGTCGCGATTGGTGCGCATCGCCCAATCCTGCCCGCATGCCGCCGCCTCCCGTCGGCGGTCGCGGCGTCCCGGCTACGCGCCCTGGTAGCCACCGCTCGCCAGGTTGATGACGGTGGCGTCGTAGTCCGCCCGAGCGAGGGACACCTCGGCGGCGAGCAACCGGCGCCCGGCGGCCACGAACACGTGGGTGTCGCGGGGAAAGTCCTCGGGGACCTGGGCGAGCACCGTGGTGTCGACCTCAGCCGTCGCACGCGCCGCCACCTGCAGCCGGGCGACGAAGTCGCGGTAGTGGCGGCTGGCGGTCGCCGCACCGGGCTGGCCGATCAGCGCGCCGACCGCTGTGGCGAGGGCGCTCTGTTGGGCCTGGAGTCCGGCGAGCTGCACCGACGCCGAGGCCGCCTCGATCACCTGGAAGACCTGCGGGGTCATCACCGCGTAGACGCGGCTCTGGCGGATCATCGCCCGCCGCTCCGCCTTGAGCTGGGCAATGCTGCGGTCATTCGGCGCCTTGGCCGCAAGCGCGTTGATCGCGGCCGTCTCCGCCGCGAGTCGCCCACGCAGCAGCGCGGCGTTGGCAGCGGTCAACGACGTCGCCGCGGTGAGGTCCGCGGAGAGGTGGACGAGCTGGACCTGGCGCCGGGCGAGCTGGACCTGGCGCCGGGCGAGCTGGGTCTCGAGCGAGTGCTGCATGGCGGAGAACGCCGGGCGCTCGCCAGCGGGTCGCGTTGCGCCGGCGCTCGGAGACGGCGCCGCGACCACCACCGCCGCACCGGCGGCGAACGCGCTCAGCGCGGCCAGCTTGATGAAGGTCCGTCCCGTCATTGCTGCCCCCTTCTCCGTGAGCTCCCCCGGGTCGCCACGTCCGGGCACCCGGTGCCCCCATCATGGGGACCGCCTATGGGCCGCGGACGCGCGGCCTGTTATCACTTCGTAATATTTAGTGGCATGCCGTCGGGATGGTTCGGTCCTGGCGCCCCATTGCGGCGGTCCGCGCGCCGGAGCTAGCGCGGGCCAGCCATCCCATCGCCACGGTACGTGGTTATAATGTTACGTAGCGCGGTTGCCGTGTGGCGCTCCCGTCTTTGCGCGGCGCGGTGTTGTCGCGGGCAAGACGCTCCGGCAGCCAAGGGAACCGGTCCGCTGCGCCGGTGTGCGAGTGGAGCGGTGCATGGAAGTCGCTGCGGTATCGATGGTGTTCGTCCTTGAGGACTGTCCGGACGCGACCCGGGCGCGCCAGCACCTCGAAGCGGCGGGCGACCTCGCGGTCTGCGCGGTGACCGATGTCGAAACGGCCGCCAAGCTGCTCGCAGCTCGACCCGTTGACTGCGTCGTGGTCCACCTGCGCGGCGACGAATCGGCGCTCGCGTGGATCCCCGGCGCCCAAGCCCGACCGGCGGTCGTCGTGGTGGGCGAGCTCGACGACGAGCACGCGGCGAGCCACGCGATCGGGCTCGGTGCCGACGACTACCTCGTCGCCTCGCGGACCTCGCCGGGCAACGTGGTGACCGCGGTCCGCCACGCCATCGAGCGGCGCAGCGCCCATCAGCGTCTCGGCGCCCGCGACCTGCAGTTCGCATGGGCGGTCGACGCGTTGCACGAGGGCGTCGCGATCCACGACCGCACCGGGCGCGTCCTGTACTTCAACGAAGCGGCTCGGCGCCTGCTCGGCTACCGCCCGAGAACGGTCGACGAGCTCCTCGAAGAGCCGCCGCACCTCCTCGTGCGGAGCGACGGCACGCCGCTGCCGCCGCGCGAGCACCCCTCCCGCGAGGCATTCGAGAGCGGGCGCGCCATCCGCGGCAGCGTGATCGGCGTGATCCAGCCCGACGACAGCGTGCGCTGGCTCTCAGTGAACGCCATCGCCGTCCCCTCGGCGGGCGCGCCGACCGACATCCGGGTCGTCACCACGCTCGCCGACATCACCGAGCAGCGGCGCGCCACCGAGGCGCTCGCCCAGCTCACGCTGCTCGATCCCCTCACCAAGCTCCCGAACCGGGCGCTGTTGTGCGACCGGATCGGCCAGGCGCTGGTGCGCTCCCAGGCGCTCGGCAACGCGATCGTGGCGCTCGTCGCCGTGAACGTCGACGCCTTCAACTCCGTCAACGACAGCTACGGCTTCGCGCTCGGCGACGACCTGCTCTGCAGCGTCGGACACCGCCTCGAGTCCGTGAGCGGCGGCATGACCGTCGCCCGAATCGGCGGTGACACCTTCGGCGTGCTCCTCGAGAACTGCCACGCCGTCGAGGAGGTACTCGACGTGGCGCACCGGCTGGCGAACGCCGCCTCGGGGGATCTCCTCGTCCACCAGAAGCGGATCTACCTCACCTCGAGCGCCGGGGTGGCGACGGCCGGCGCCGTGGCGAGCGCCGAGAGCCTGCTGCGCAACGCGGACCTCGCGCTCCACCGCGCCAAGAGCGCCGGCGGCGGGCACACCGTCTTGTTCGAAGACCGCGACCTCGCGGCACTGCGCGACCGCCTCGAGCTCGAGCACGACCTGCGCCGGGCCGTGGAGCTCGACCAGATCGAGGTCGCCTACCAGCCCGTCGTCCAGGTCGGCGACGGCCGATGCGTGGGATGCGAGGCGCTCGCTCGCTGGGTCCATCCCACCCGGGGTCCCGTTCCACCCGACACCTTCATCGAGGCGGCGACGTCGATCGGGACGATCCAGGCGCTCACGCGCCGCATCGTCGACCACGTGTGCGACCAGCTCGCCGAGTGGCGGCGCAGCGGCGCCGTGCCGCCGGACTTTCGCGTGGGGATCAACCTCTCGGCGACCGATCTCGCCGACGCCAGGATCGTGGGCGTGCTGGCCGAGGCGATCGAGCGCTCGGCGATTGACCCCGGCTGCCTCAACCTGGAAGTGACCGAGACGGCGCTCGTGCGAGACACCGACACGGCGCTCAAGACGCTGCTGGCGCTGCGCCGCATGGGTGCCCACGTGTCGCTGGACGACTTCGGCACGGGCTACTCCTCCCTCGCCTACCTCGAGAAGTTCCCGATCGACGCCATCAAGATCGACAAGCAGTTCGTCGCCGGACTGAGCCGTGACCCGGGGGCGACCGCGCTCGTACGGGCGATCGTGGCGCTGGCACGGGACCTCGGGCTCGTGACGACCGCCGAGGGCGTCGAGAACTCCGCGCAGCTGGACGCGCTGCGCCAGCTCGGCTGCTCGCTGTCGCAGGGCTACCTGTTCTCCAAGCCGCTCCCGCCCCTCGAGTTCAGCGAATTCCTCGCCGAACGCCAAGGGGCGCTGCCGAGCAAGCCTCGCTGCCCGACACCGGTGGATCCCCTCAGCCTCTCGGTTCGCTCGCGCGAGGTCGGCTGGGCGGTCCTCGACTCGCTGCCCATCTCCGCCGCCGTGATCGACGCGGACGGCACGATCGTCGCCACCAACGTCGCCTGGCAGCGCTTCGCGCTGGACAACGGCGGCGACGCCGGCCGCTGCGGGGTGGGCACGAACTACTTGTCGGTGTGCGCCTCGTCTCGAGGCGAGGGCGCCGAGATCGCGGAGCTCGCCGGGCGCGGGATCCGCGCCGTCCTCGGCGGGAGCAGGGACGCCTTCTCCCTCGAGTACCCGTGCAACAGCCCGACGGAGGAACGCCAGTTCCTCCTCGTCGCCTCACCGCTCGCCGGACACGTCGGGATGGCGGTGGTCGCCCACCTCGACATCACGACGCGCCACTTGGCCCAGCGCGCCCTTGCCGAGAGCCAGCGCCGATTCGAGAGCCTCCTCGAGCAGGTCCCGCTCGGCATCTACCGGCTGGATGCTTCGGGCCGAATTGTCGATGTCAACCCGGCCTTCTGCCGCATCATTGACCGGCCGAGCGAGGAACTCTACGGCCAGCCGCTCGACGCGCTGTTCGATCGTGCCGTCGAAGCGCCGGGCCCGAGCCTGCCTCACCTTCCCGCCGCGGACCGCGCCCGGAGCCAGCAGCACGTCTTGTACCGCTCCGACGGAGCCGCCCGCATCGTGCGGGTCACCGGCGTGCACGTCCTCGACGGCTCAGGGAGCGGCGCCTCGCGCGTCGCCGTCGTCGAGGACGTCACCGATCGCTTGCGGCTCGAGGGAGACCTGCGCCGTGCTCAAGAGCTTGAGTCCCTCGGCCGCCTGGCGGCGGGGATCGCCCACGAGATCAACACGCCGACCCAGTTCATCGCCGACAATCTGACGTTCCTCTCCGACTCGTGGCCCGCCGTCCAAGCCGCCCTCGCCTCTGGAGGGCGGCCTGATGGGGAGATGCCGACGGCGCCTCGGGCCGATGACGCCACGGACCTCCGCTTCATCCTCGACGAGGTCCCCGCCGCGATCACCCAGAGCCTCGAGGGCGTCGAGCGAGTCGCCCGCATCGTGCGGGCGATGAAGGCCTTTGGACATCCCGACCGCGAGGACCCCGAGCCGGTGGACCTCAACGAAGTGGTCGCGAACACGGTCACCGTGGCCCGCAACGAGACGAAGTACGTCGCGGAGCTCGACCTCTCGCTCGGCGAGCTTCCGACGGTGACCTGCTATCCCGGGGCGGTCGGCCAGGTTCTGTTGAACCTCATCGTCAACGCCGCGCACGCCGTGACGCAGACGAACCAGCCGGGCGAGCGGGGCCAGATCGCCGTGGCGACGGGGACCAGCACCGGGTTCGCGACCATCACGGTGTCAGACAGCGGCCCGGGGATCGCCGATGACGTCCTGCCCCACATCTTCGAGCCCTTCTTCACCACCAAGCCGATCGGGCAGGGAACCGGCCAGGGCCTGGCCCTCGCCTGGAGCACCGTCGTCGACCGTCACCACGGCCGCATCGACGTCGACACCTCGACGTCTGGCACCCAGTTCACGCTCTGGCTACCCCTCGTTCCCCCGACCGCCCGCAACGGCGCCGCGAAGGCCACGATCGCGTGAACACGTCCCGCGCCGGCGCGCCGACCCCGGAAGGCGAGCCGAAGACAATCCTTTTCGTCGACGACGACGAGAACGTTCTCGCCGGGCTGCGCCGCGCCCTGTCGCGGGGCCGCGCCGGCTGCGAGCTCGTCTTTGCGAGCTCGGGTGCGGCCGCGCTCGAAGTCCTCAGGGCGCGGCGCGTCGACGCCGTCTTCTCCGACATGCGGATGCCCGAGATGGACGGGGCGAGCCTGCTGGCGCACGCCCGCACCGAAGCGCCCGGTGCCGCTCGGGTCGTGCTCTCCGGGCAGACCGACGCGCACGCCGCCCTGGTCAGCTCGGGCCTGGCGCACCGGTTCTTGAGCAAGCCGATCGGAGCAGACGCGCTCGCCGGCGTCATCCGCGACATCGTCGCCGCCCAGGGCCACGTGGCCGATGCTGCGGTGCGCGGGGAGCTCGGACGCATGGACTGCCTACCGAGCCCCGCCGCCACCTGCCGGCACCTGCGCGCTGCGCTTTCGAGCGACGAGCCGCCCCTTGACGTGGCGAGCGCGATCGCCTGCGATGTCGGCATCAGCGCAAAGGTGCTGCAGCTCGCGAGCAGCGCCTTCTTCGGCCTCCTCACGGGCCTCAGCTCAGTGCCGGCGGCCTTCGAGCGCGTCGGCACGCAGAACCTGCGCACCCTCATGGAGATCGGCACGCTCGCGGTGGCCGCGCCCACACCGGTCGGCATCGTGGCCGGCAAGCTGGCCGCGCACGCCCGGCGCGTGAGCCGGCTCGTCGGCTACCTCCAGGGCACTCCGCCGTCCCCCGAGCTCCAGCTTGCCTGCCAGCTGCACGACGTCGGGGTGCTCGCGGCCACGGTGCTGTGTGGGGCGGCGCCGGGCAACGGCGAGACGCAGCTCGCCGAGAACGCGCGAATCGGTCAGTACCTGCTCAAACTGTGGGGCTTGCCGAGCGGCGTCTGCGAGCTGGTCGAGCGGGCACGGCGAGCCCTGCCGATGCCCGTGGCGGCGTTCGCCTCACCGGCAGGGGCCCACCAGGTGCTCGCGGTCGCCGACGCGCTCGACGCCGAACTGTCGGCGGTCCCCGGTCACGAGGACCTCGCCGCCGCAATCCATCATCCCGAGCTGCGCCGCTGGAAGCTCGCGGCGAGCCGACTGTTCGAGGAGGAGCCATGACCTTGTCGATTCCGGCGGGAACGGCCATCAAGACATTGCCGAAGATCCTCTGCGTCGACGACGAGCAAGCGGTCGTCGACGCGCTGGCGCGCCAGCTGCACGCACTCTTCGAGGTGACCGGCGTGACGTCGGGTGCCGCCGCACTTGGCCTGCTCGAGACGTCGGCAGAATTTGCGGTCCTCGTGTGCGACATGCGGATGCCCGAGATGGACGGCGCCGAGGTCTTGACCCATGCCCGGTCGCTTCGCCCGGACACGACCCGCATCCTGCTCACCGGCCAGGCGGACCTCTCCGCTGCGATCGCGGCGGTCAACCGGGGAAACATCTTCCGGTTCCTCACCAAGCCCTGCAGCGGCGCCGAGCTCCGGGCGGCGCTCAACGATGCGGTGGCCCTCCACCGTGCCGTGACGGCCGAGCGCGAGCTCCTCGAGCAGACCCTGCGCGGCAGCGTGGCGGCGCTCACCGACGCGCTCGCCCTCGCGAATCCGGTCGCGTTCGCCCGGGCGACCCGCATCCAAGCGCTCGTGCGCCACCTCATCGAGGCGCTCCAGCCCCAAGACGCCTGGCAGATCGAGGTCGCGGCGATGCTGGCGCAGCTCGGCACGGTCGTCCTTGCTCCCGAGACGGTGGACAAGTTGCACCGCGGGCTGCCGCTCGAGGACGACGAGCGGGCACAGGTCGACGAGCTCCCGCGGCTGAGCGACCGTCTGCTCTCCTCCATTCCGCGCCTCGAGGCGGTCCGCCAGATCATCCGCAACCAGCAGGTGCCCTACGCGCGCTGTCGCTACGGCGAGCCCCGCTCGTCGATCGCGCTCGGTGGCCAGATGCTGCGGGTGGCCACGGCCCTCGAGCACCTCGAGGCGGGCGGCGTCGCCCGCCGCAATGCGCTCGGCGCCTTGGCACGCGACGTGGACGACTACGACCCCGAGCTCCTCGCCTGCTTCATCGAGGACCCCGGAGGGGGGGGCGTGCCGGGCCAGCCGCGACCCGTCGTCGCCGCCGACCTCCAAGTCGGCTGGAGGATCGAAGAGGACGTCTATGACGGCTCGGGCCGCCTCATCATCAGCCGCGGCTACGTCGTCACGGAGAGCCTGCTCGAACGCCTGGCGAACTGGCGTGGCCCAGCGCTCGCGGAGCCGATCTTCGTCACCCCCGACGCGATCGATTGAGCCGAGGGCGAGCGGCTCCGGCTACCTCAGCGGCCCAACACGGAGAACCGTGGCGTCCAAAATGCGCGCCTCGAATGTGCCGCGCCGCCCCAACCGGTCTTCTGCGGGTGTGTACGCCACTATCAGCCCCGCGCCAGCATGAGGGCATGCCCGGCGTAGTCGAGCACCGCCGCACCGTGGGCAAGCAGCACGTCCGAGCCGAGGAGACCGGCGACGCCGATCCCTCCGGGCCGCAGTCGCCCGAGCCGCTCCGGCCGCAGCGTCGTGCCTGAGAGGCGCCAGCGCCCGCTGTGCACCTCACCGAGGCGGGCGGTGCAGCCGACCGCGGCGAGCTCGAGGTGTCCGGGAGCGGCGGACAGTCTTGCCGCGGCGGCGGTGGCCGCCGACACCACTGAGACGACCGCCCCCGTGTCGACGACGAACTGGCTGTCGTCGCTGCCGAAGACCACGTCGGTGAGAGCGATCACCCGTCCACCCCGGCGCACCACGGCGAGCGGGACCCGCGTCACGCTCCCGCGGGCAAGCGCGGAGGGCAGCCGGACGCGCGCCGCAACAGCGAAGCTGCGCTCGGGTCCGGCGACGAAGAGCGCGTGGCGGGTGGCGTCGAGGCGCACGGCGCCAAAGCGGCTGAGGACGTCCGAGCCGAGGAGCCCGTCGATGCGGATGCCGAAGAGGCGGGGCAGGACCGCCGTCAGCACCTCTTGAGGGGCGAGGGCGATCGGCCCGAGTGACCAGGGCCCAATCCGGGCGGGGTGCACCGTCTCGCGACACGAGATCCCCTCGGCCTGTAAGGCGGGACCGGCGCTCGCGAGCCGCAGGCGCCGTGCGAGCGCGGTGGCGACGACGCTCTGCACCGACCCGGAGTCGACGATGAAGGGGAACGGGCCGCGCCCGTCAATGCACACACCGGCCACGAACACGGTCCCGCGCCCCACACGGTGCACCGCTACGGGGATCGGCTCCGGCAGCGCGCGCGCCACCGCGCAGGAGACCGCTGCGCGCGGGCGGACTGCCGCAGTAGCCGCCGCCGGCGTGGTGGCGAGCCCCGCGGCGCCCGCGTACGCCACGCTCGCGAGACACAGAGCGCCTGCGGCACTTCGTCGCAAGGAGAGGCGTCGCGTCACCACGTCGTCTCTACCCGCCGCCACCGACCTGCAGCCTCTACCACAGCGGGGCCACAAGCGCCTGGCGGCCGCGGCCAGGGCGTCGCGCCAAGACCGTCGAGCACGCGGTCGTCGAGCGCCCGCGCTTGGCGCCGGCACCCCTTTGCCGGGCGCGCACCCCGGCGGAGAACGGGCGCCGCGCAGCCGCTCGTTGCGCCGGGCGCGCCGATTGGCGGTGTCGAGCCAGAAGTCGACGGGGGCCGCACACCGCTCCTCGAAGGCGACGGCGACCCTGACCACCGCGGCCTCGACACCGAGCTCGGCGCGGCCGATACCTCCGGCGAACTCGATCGTGCGGACGGCGCGCTCACCCGCCGCCCGCACCCAGGCTCACGGCTCGCACTCGCTCTCACACCCGTGCCATGTTGGCAAAGCGCGCGTAGTTCGCGACGAACGCCAGCTGCACGACGCCCGTCGGGCCGTTGCGGTGCTTGGCGACGAGCACCTCGGCGGTGCCGCGGTCCGGCGACTCGGCGTTGTAGACCTCGTCCCGGTAGAGGAACATCACGACGTCGGCGTCCTGCTCGATGGCGCCGCTCTCACGCAGGTCGGCGAGCATCGGCCGCTTGTCGGCGCGGCTCTCAAGGGTCCGCGACAGCTGGCTGAGCGCGATCACCGGGATCTCGAGCTCGCGGGCGAGGAGCTTCAGCCCGCGGCTGATCTCAGAGATCTCGACCTGGCGGTTCTCCGCCGAGGTGCGACCCGTCATGAGCTGGAGATAGTCGATCACGACGAGGCCGAGCCCACCACGGCTCTTCATCCGCCTCGCCTTGGCGCGGATGTCCATGATGGTCACGTTGGGGTTGTCGTCGATGTGCAATGGCGCGCTTCCGAGGCGGCCGATCGCGTGGCTGATCTTGCTCCAGTCGTCCTCGTGCAGCCGCCCGTTGCGCATCCGCGTGGCGTCGACTCGCGCCTCGGCGCAAAGGACGCGCTGGGCAATCTCGAGGTGGCTCATCTCGAGCGAGAAGAACAGCACGGGGACGTTGGACACGGCGGCCGCGGCGGCCATACCGAGCGCGAAGGCCGTCTTGCCCATCGAGGGGCGGGCACCGACGACCACGAGGTTCGAGGGCTGCAAGCCGGCGAGCAGCTCGTCGAGGTCATGGAAGCCCGTCGGCACGCCGGTGATCGCCTCGCCCCGGTCGTAGAGCTCCTCAAGGCGATCGAGGCTCTTGCTGAGCAGCTCCTCGAGCGGGGCGATCGAGTCGGCGGTCCGGCGCTGGGCCACCTCGAAGACCATGGACTCCGCCCGGTCGATCGTGCCCACGACGTCGTCGGGGAGGCTGTAGCCGAGCTCAGAGATCTCGCCGGCGACGCCGATCAATCTTCGGAGCAGCGCGTGCTCTTCGACGATTCCCGCGTAGCGCGCCGCGCTCGAGATCGCCGGCGTGTTCGCCTGTAACGCGACGAGCCCGGCGGGGCCCCCGACCTCCTCGAGCGCGCCCGCCCGCCGCAGCTCGTCGGCCACGGTCACCGTGTCCGCCGGCTCACCGGCGGCGTACAGGGCGGTGATCGCCTCGAAGATGTGCGCGTGCGACGGCTTGTAGAAGTCCCCGGCCGAGCAGTGCTCGAGGGCCGCCGCGATGGCGTCGCGCGACAAGAGCATCGCGCCGAGCAAGGACTCCTCGGCCTCGAGGTTGTGCGGGGGGATTCGGGGGGTGGCGGCGGGACCCTGGCGGACCTTGCGCCGAGCTTCATCGATGGGCTGCAACATGGCGGGGTTCACCGTTGTCGCCCATCCATGGGGCTTGCAAGACCCCAAAGCTTTGGATTTCGCTGTGGAGAAGTGCCGAGGGGAGGTGGATGACCACCGGCGGTGCAGCCCAAGCCTGTGGGCAACGTTCTTCCGGTCCCTCCGGCGGGGGCGCAACATGCGCCTCGGTTCGTCATGGCAACAGCATGACGCGACCCTGTATCAGCCCAATCGGGGGGCCGGGCGCGATCGTGCCGCACGGCCAAGACCGTGCGGCACGGGTCGCGTCGGAAACAGAACTGGCCGACGCGGGCTCAGCCCGACACGACCTCGATCGTCAACGAGAACTCGACTTCGGGGTGAAGCCGCACCCGCACCTCGTGGTTGCCGAGCGTCTTGATCGGCTCGAAGGCGAGGAACCGGTGCCGGTCGAGGGCGATGCCCGACTGCTGCTCGACCGCGTCGACCACGTCGCCCTGGGTGACCGAGCCGAACAGGCGTCCCTCGCGCCCGGCGCGGGCCGGGATCGTGATCACGATCGGCACGAGCTTCTGCGCGACGGACTCAGCGGCCTCCCGATCCTTGGCGTCCTTGACGTCACGCGAGCGGCGCATCGACGCCGCCTGATGGGCGACGCCACTGCTCGCCCTGATCGCAAGTCCCGAGGGGACGAGGTGGTTGCGGGCATGCCCATCGGCGACCTCGACGATGTCACCGCGCTTCCCGATGCCGGAGACGTCCCGGCGCAGCACCAGCTTCATTCTGCGTCCTCGCCTTCTTCCGCCGCAGCGGCGGCGACGCCAGCGAGCTCCTCGCCCGCAGCGCCCTCGGCAGCCTCAGGCGCCTCGGCACGCGGCGCCGACGGAGCACCGCCACGCCCGCCACGCCCGCCACGCCCGCCGGGACGCTCGGTCGTCGTGCGCTGGGTGTAGGGCAGCAGAGCAAGCTCACGGGCGGTCTTGATGGCGACCGCCACCGCCCGCTGGTGCTGGGCGCAGTTGCCCGAGACGCGACGGGCCCGGATCTTGCCGCGGTCAGACATGAACTTGCGCAGCAGCCCGATGTCCTTGAAGTCGACGTAGTCGATGTGATCCTTGCAGAAGATGCAGACCTTCTTCTTGGTCCGGCGCGCCGCTTCTTTGGGGGCGCGCCGGCTCGAGCGGTCGCGGTCGTTGCTTCGTGCCATTAGAAGGGCTCCTCGTCGTCACCGTAGGTCGCCGCTGCGGGTGGGGCGCTACGCGGCGCCGGGCTCCCGCCCGCCGCACCGCCATCACCCGCTGGTCCGCGGCGCTCGTTCTTCACCACCTGTGCGGTGGCCCACCGAAGGCTCGGCCCGAGCTCGTCGGCGATGATCTCCACGCGCGAGCGGCGCTCGCCCTCGGGGGTCTCCCAGCTGCGCTGCTCGAGCCGGCCGCTCACGATCACCCGGGCGCCGCGGCTCAGGCTCTCGCTCACGTTCTCGGCCATCTCACGCCAGCAGACCACGTCGAAAAACGACGTGGACTCCTCCCACTCCTGGGTCTGGCGGTTCTGCCAGCGGCGGTTGACGGCCAGGCCAAAGCTGGCGGTCGCCTGACCGTTCGGGGTGAAGCGCAGCTCGGGGTCACGGGTGACGTTGCCCACGATCACCACGGTGTTGCCATTGGACATGTCCGGTCTCCGTTCGCTCTACGGCGCGGCCGGGGCGGTCTCCGGCTCGGCGGGCCGCGGGGTCTTGCGACCTGCGGCACGCTCGGGCTGGCGAATGACCCGGTGGCGCAGCACCTCGTCTGACAGGGTGAGCATCCGGTCGACCTCCGCCATGGTCGCGGGCTCGGCGACCGCCTCGATGAAGACGTAGTAGCCCTCGGTGCGGTGCTTCAGCTCGTAGGCGAAGGTGCGACGACCCCACCGGTCGATACGGCCAGGCGTGCCGCCCTTGGCGCGCACGTGCTCGACCACCCGGTCGGTGAAGCCTCGGATATCGCTCTCCTCGAGGCTGGCGTCGAAAATCACGACGATTTCATAGGGCCGCAATGCGGCTCACCTCCTCTGGACCCGGCGCGAAACGCTCGGGGCCCCAGCATTTGGGGCAGGGGGAAAATGGACCGTCGTAGTTTAGCCGGCGCCGGCGATCTGGTCTTCGTCGTCCTTCCTCGGGCACAGATCCTGCTCGGGGGGTGTCACAGCGCGCCTGGCAATGGCGGCTTCAGCTGCGGGAACGCTTGGCGGCAACCGAGCCGTTGAACATCCGCACCAAGTGGTTCCACGAGCAGGCGGTGCAGACCTCGACGATGTAGAAGGTGACGTCCTGGCGCCCTCGGGCGAGCGCACGCAGCTCGCTCTCGCCGGCAAGCGCCCGGCCACTGGCCGGCAGCCGCGGGCCGAAGGCGAAGAAGACGTGCTGGAGCTTCTCCTCCTCACAGATCGGGCAGTCCTCGTCGGTCGGCCGACCCAGGTTGCGCGCCACCCGCAAGAGCTCGGGCTGGGCGTCGCAGATATCGAGGCGCGACAGACGACCGCGGCGGTGCTCGCGGATGAGCGCGTCGCGAGCCAGCCGGTACTCGACCTGGCCGAGGCCGGTCGTCGCCGGCCGCCCGGGGGAGAACAACGGACCGCTCGCCATCGCTTCGCAGGCTACCTGCCGCCCCGGGAGAGCGCCGCACGCCAGACGTCACCAATTCCGGGGAAAGAACTGACGTCTCGACATATCGTCTCGATACATCGGTGATACCATTCAGGTGTGCTCGAACTCGCGTTGCTGGGCCTGCTCAAGGAGCGGCCGATGCACGGCTACGACCTGCGCAAGCGGCTACGCGAGGACGCCGGAGCGCTCGCCAACCTCTCCTTCGGGTCGCTGTATCCGGCGCTCGCGCGCCTCGAGGCGGCCGGCGCGGTGCAGGCGGTGGTGGCCGACTCCCCTGTGGCCGCGCCGGCTGCCTTGCCCCTGACCGGCTCGATCAGCGGCGAGCGCGCCGCCCTGGTCGCCCGCCGGGCAACCGCCAAGCTCGGCGGGCGAAGCACCCGGGCCCGCAAGGTCTACGAGATCACCCGGCGCGGGGAGGAGCTCTTCGAGCAGCTGCTCGAGGCGACCGACCGGGGCGGCGAGGACGGCCGCGCCTTCTCGCTCAAGCTGGCTTTCGCCCGTCATCTCAGCGCGCCGGCGCGGCTGCGCCTACTCGAGCACCGGAAGCTAGAGGTCAGCGACCGCCTTCGGCGCGCCAGCGATTCCCTCGCGGCGCCACGGCGCGAGCTCGACCGCTATGAGCGCTCGCTCGCCGAGCACGCCCGGGATGCGCTCGCGCTCGAGCTCTCCTGGATCGACAACCTGCTCGCCATTGAGCAGCGCTCGGCCGGGGAGGCCGAGCGCAATGCGCCGCACCACCGATCCTCTGCAGCTGTGAGTCCCACGGGAAGGAAGAGCACGCCATGACCGCTCGCACACCCATCAAGGTCGCAATTGCCGGCGTTGGCAACTGCGCCAGTGCCCTCGTCCAGGGAGTCGAGTACTACCGAGGTGCCGACCCGGCCGAGCGCGTGCCGGGCCTGATGCACGTCGTGCTCGGTGGCTACCACGTCGGTGACGTCGAGTTCGTCGCCGCCTTCGACGTCGATGCCGACAAGGTCGGCCTCGACCTCGCCAAGGCGCTGCTCGCCGGCCGGAACAACACGATCCGATTCGCCGAGGTCCCCGATCTCGGGGTCAACGTGCAGCGCGGCCCGACGCTCGACGGCCTTGGCCAGTACTACCGCGAGGCGATCGTCGAGTCACCCGCCGCGCCGGTCGACGTTGCCGCGGTGCTGCGGGAGAGCGGCGCCGACGTGCTCGTCTCCTACCTGCCCGTTGGCTCAGAGGAGGCGCAGCGCTACTACGCCTCCTGCGCGCTCGACGCCAAGGTCGCCTTCGTCAATGCGATCCCGGTCTTCATCGCGAGCGACCCGGAGTGGGCCGAACGTTTCCGCGCCGCGGGGGTCCCAATCGTCGGAGACGACATCAAGAGCCAAGTCGGCGCGACGATTCTGCACCGGATGCTGGCGCGCTTGTTCGAGGACCGCGGCACGGTGCTCGACCGCACCTACCAGCTGAACGTGGGCGGGAACATGGACTTCAAGAACATGCTCGAGCGCACGCGCCTTGAATCCAAGAAGATCTCCAAGACCCGGGCCGTCACGAGCCAGCTGGACACCGCGATCGCTGAGGACTCCGTGCACATCGGGCCGTCGGACCACGTGGCGTGGCTCGAGGACCGCAAGTGGGCCTACATCCGTCTCGAGGGTCGCAATTTCGGCGACGTGCCGCTCAACGTCGAGCTCAAGCTCGAAGTCTGGGACTCGCCCAACTCCGCGGGCGTGATCATCGACGCGCTTCGGTGCGCCAAGATCGGGCTCGACCGCGGCATCGGCGGGCCACTCGAGGGGCCGTGCGCCTACTTCATGAAGTCGCCGCCGGTGCAGCACCGCGACCAGGACGCCCAGCGCATGGTTGAAGAGTTCGCCGCGTTGCCCGACCACGACTGAGGCCCCACGAGGGCTCAGGCTGGCGCGTCTGGCGTGTAGGCGCGCTCCCACCACCGATGGAGCCGGCGGCGGGCCTCGTCGGGTCCAAGGACCCCCTCTTCGAGGCGGAGCTCGAGCAAGAAGGCGAGCGCCCGTCCCACGTCGCGGCCGGGAGCGAGCCCGAGCTCGGCCATCACCTCGTTGCCGTCGAGCTCGGGGCGGATCGCCTCGAGCTCTTCGCGCTCGCGTAGCTCCGCGAGTCGCGCCTCAAGCTCGTCCATGCGACGCTCGAGGGTGCGGGCGCGGTTCTGGTTGCGCGTCGTGCAGTCGGCACGGGTCAGCAGGTTGAGCCGCTCGAGGAGCGGGCCGGCGTCGCGGGCATAGCGACGCAACGCCGAGTCGGTCCAGCCCAGTCGGTAGGTGTGGAAGCGCAGGTGCAGCTCGACGAGCCGGCTCACCTGCTCGATGTCGGCGCTCGAATAGCGCAGCGCCTCGAGTCGCGCCCTCGTCATCCGAGCCCCCACGACGTCGTGGTGGTGGAAGGAGACACCGTCGGGGCCATAGGCGCGCGTCCTTGGCTTGCCGATGTCGTGGAGTAGCGCGGCGAGGCGCAGGATCTTGTCCGGGCGGGTCTTGGCGACCACGGCGATCGTGTGGGCGAGCACGTCCTTGTGCCGCTGGATGGGGTCCTGCTCGAGTCGCAGCGCCGGCAGCTCGGGAAGGAACTGGTCGGCGAGCCCTGTCTCGACGAGAAACCAGAGCCCGGCGGAAGGGTCCGGCAGGACGATGAGCTTGTCGAGCTCGTCACGGACCCGCTCGGCCGAGACGATGCTCAGGCGCTCGGCAAGCTCCCGGGCGGCGTCTAGAAGCTCGGGCGCCGGCTCGAGCCGGTAGCCGGCAAGGAAGCGCGCGGCACGAAGCATGCGCAGCGGGTCGTCGGTGAACGAGGTCGCCGGATCGAGCGGGGTCCTCAGGCGCTGGGCGGCAAGATCGGCGAGTCCTCCGAAGGGGTCGATCAGTTCCGGGTCGGGCAGCGAGAGCGCCATGGCATTGACGGTGAAGTCGCGCCGCGACAGGTCGACCTCGAGCTCGTGACCGTAGGCCACCTCGGGCTTTCTCGACTCTGGCCGGTACGCCTCGGCGCGAAAGGTCGTGATCTCGTACTGGCGCCCCTGGTAACGACAGCCGATGGTCCCGTACTCCTTGCCGTGGGTCCACACGGCGTCGGCCCAACCGCGCACGATGCGCTCGATCTCCTCAGGGCGCGCCGGGGTCGTGAAGTCCAGGTCGGCGTCGGGTGCGAGCCCGCTGTCTGGCGACCCCCCCGGGCGTCCGACGAGGGCGTCACGAACGCTGCCGCCGACGAGGTAGACGCGATGACCTGCCTGGGCGAAGCGCTCGGCAAGCGCCCCGGCCTCTTCGACGACCGCGCGCAGGCGGTCGGGCATCGTGGAGTGGGCGGACGAGCTCACCGACCGAGGGTACCCGCGCCGCACCGGCCCGCTTCGAAGCCGACGGGGCTCAGCGCGAGAGCGCATCCTCGTGCGCGGCGATGGCGGCGTCGCAGACCTTGGCGGCCGTGGCGTCGCTCGCCGTCGCTCGCTGACTGAACGAAGAGCGACTCGGCGGCTCGGGCTGCACCTTCTCACCGGCCAGGGCGGCGAGCGTCGCCGCCACGCTCGCCGCCAACGCCTCGAGGTCGTAGCCCCCCTCCAAGAAGAAGATGCGGCGCCCGGGGGGTGCGAGCTGCATCGCCCGCGCCGTCAGGTCCGCAAAGTCGCCCGCGGACAGCCCGAGGTCGGTGAGCGGATCCGCCCGGTGGGCGTCGAAGCCCGCAGAGACTAGGAGCCAGCTCGCGGCGAAGCGTTCCGCGGCCGGAACGATCACCGTGTCGAAGGCGCGCCGATAGCTGTCGCCGGTGGCCCCTGGCGCGAAGGGCAGGTTGATGGTCGCGCCCCGGCCGGCACCGTCGCCGATCTCGTCGAGCGCCCCGGTCCCGGGGTACGCCGGGTACTGGTGCATCGAGACGAAGAGCACGTTCGCCTCGTCATAAAAGGTCGCCTGGGTGCCGTTGCCGTGGTGGGCATCCCAGTCGACGATCAGCACGCGCTCGCCGCGCGCGACGAGCGCAGCGGCGGTCACGGCAATGTTGTTGAACAGGCAGAAGCCCATCGCCTGGCCATACATCGCGTGATGGCCAGGCGGGCGCACCGCCAAGAAGGCGGCCGAGGCGCCTCCCGCGTCGAGCCGCTCGAGCGCGTCGAGGCCCGCTCCCGCCGCCCGCCTCGCCGCTTCGAAGGAGGCGGGTCCGACCATCGTCTCCGGCTCGAGCGCCTCGCCGCGCAGGCTCCGCCACTCCACTCGCGCGAGGTAGTCCAGATCGTGCACCCGGGCGAGCTCCTCGCGATTTGCGGCGCGCGGGGTGAACTCGACCAGCGCGTCGCCGACGCCAGCAAGGCGCGCCCCGTCCGCGACCGCCTGGAGCCGCTCGGGTCGCTCGGGGTGATCAGCACCCGGGTCGTGGAGCGCACAGGCTTGATGGTGAGCAAGGAGGATCGACATCCCTGCGTCGAGATTACCTGCGGGTTCGCGCCGTCGACCTCCAACTAGGCTCCGCTGGTCCCCCCGATGGAAGGGCTCCGAACCACCGTGCCACATCGACCCGCCGCCCGGCTGCTGGCGGCGTGGGTTGCGCTCGTCATCGCGACTCTCACCGGACCGCTCGCGAGCAGCGCCCGCGCCGCCGCCATCCCGGCCACGACCGCTGCGGTGCGCAGCACGATGTCGCTTATCTACCAGCAGCCCTGGGTCGAGAGCTCTGCCGGCCTCCGGCTCCGCCTCGGCATCGACTCACCGCTGCCGGCGTCCCGGCTCGGCCTGAAGGTCGTCCTGTACTCCGAGACAACGACGCGTGACGCCTTCGAAGCGACGCTGCGCGGGGCCGAGCCGGCGAGCGAGGTGCCGATCGACTCGGTACCGGCGGGAGGGACCATTCCCCTCGCCGGCATTGAACACGGCGGCAAGGTCGACCTCCACCTGCCGGTCGACACGGGCAACTCGAGCAACGGGAGCACGACCTCGCCCGTGCTCTCGCTCGACTGCACGACGTACTGCCCAGGCGTCTACCCGCTCGAGTTCGTGCTGTTCGACACCGAACTCGGCACCCAGTTGGCCGCGCTCACGACCTACCTGGTCTACGCGCCACCCCAGACTGGTGCGCTCAAGCTCGATGTCGCCATGGTGCTCCCGCTCGGCTACCAGCCGGCGCTCGGAGCACGCGGCGCCAGCCTGCTCGGCGCGCAGCGCCTCAACGCCCTGACGGCCATGGGCAACGTGCTCGACGCGTTCGCGCCCGGGACCTTGAGCGTGGCGGTGCACGGTCAACTGCTGGCCGCCCTCGCCCGGAATCGCCGCCCCGCCGCCCGCGGGGTCGTCGCGCGCCTCGCCCACGCGCTCGGCGGCACGACCCCGAGCGAGCAGCTCGTTGCTGCGCCCTTCAGCGCCATCGACCCGACTGCGCTCGCGCGCGCCGGGCTCAGCGCCGAGGTGGCGACCCAGTTCGGGGTCTCCCGGCGCGTCGACTCCTCGACGCTCGGCCTCGAGCCGCCGCCCTCACCGGCGGTGGACACCACCCCACTCGGCCCCGCCGGACTGCAGGCGCTCGCCACGGCTGGGGCCCACGAGCTCGTCGTCCCGGCCGCCAGCCTCGCCGGGCCAGCCCCGACGACCACGACCGTCACGCCCTACCGCCTCATCCCAGGCTCGCCCGACGCCGGCTCCGTCGTCTTTGCCGCCGACGCTGGTCTCGGCGCCCGGTTCGACGACACGACGAGCGACGCGGCGCTCGCTGCCGAACAGCTACTCGCCGAGCTCGCCGTGGTCTACTTCGAGCAACCCTTTCTGAGCACCCGCCGGGCCGTGGTGATCGCCCCGAGCACCGATGGCCCGAACGCCTCGTTCCTGCGCGAGGTGGGCGCCGGGCTGCGGGACAGCCCGCTGCTCAACGGCGTTGACCTCGACACGCTCTTCGAGCTGTACCGCAATGATCCCCATCTCCCAGGTGCGCACCTAATGAACGAGGAGCCAACGGGTGGGCCCTCGGCGGCGGCGGTCAAGTCGGCGCGAAGCGAGCTCGCTGCGCTCGCGCGCATCGTGCCCGGCTCGCCGGCACTCACGATCCCCGTCGAGGAGTCCGTGCTCCTTGCCGAGAGCGCCCGCTTCGACAGCTCACGGCGCGCCGCCTACTTTGGCGCACCCGCCCATGCGCTCGGCCTGGTGGCCCGGTCGTTGTCGCTCGGCGGGATCCACACCATCACCCTCACCGCGCGCTCAGGGTCCGTCCCCATCACCGTGTCGTCGCAGTACCACTATCCGCTCGATCTGGTGATGCACGTACGGAGCACGGACCTGACCTTTCCCGGCGGCACCCGCTTTGCGATCCACCTCGCCGGACCGCACCCGTTCCAGACCGTCCGGATCCCCGTTCGCACGTTGACCTCGGGCGTCACGACCCTCCAAGTGACCCTGCGCGGGCCGAGCGGTGCGCCCGTCCTCGAGCAGGGACGGCTCTCGATCCGCTCGACGGCGCTCTCGGGCGTCGCTGTCGCGCTGTCCATCGGGGCGCTCGCCGTGCTCGCGATCTGGTGGGCCCGCTCGTTCCGGCGGCGACGACGCGCCGGCCGCTCCCACGCCCCGAGCGACCCGGCGGCGACATGAGCACGACCCAGCCGTCCCTTCGCACGAGGGCGGCCGGTCCCGGCAGCACGTCGCGCCGGGACCGGCTGGCGCGCGCCTCGCTCGGGACGGCGCTCGGGACCCTGCTCTCGCGCCTGACGGGCCTGCTCCGCCTGATCGCCGTCGCCGCCGCCCTCGGCGGGCGGCACGTCGCAGACGCCTTCAACCTCGCCAACAACACCCCGAACATGGTGCACGACCTCGTCCTCGACGGGGTCCTGTCGGCGACATTCATCCCCGTGATCATCGAGCGGATGGCTGCCCGGAGCGCGCGCGAGGCCGAGGACTCGACATCGGCCGTCTTCACGTTGGCGCTCAGTGTGCTCGTCGGCGCCACCGTCGCGTGCATCCTCGCGGCCGGGCCGATCGTCGACCTCTACGGCGGTCGCGCGATCCCGCCAGACGAGCGCGCGCTCGCCGTTGACTTGCTCCGTCTCTTTGCCCCCCAGGTGCTCTTCTACGGGCTGATCAGCGTGATCTCGGCGGTCCTCGCCACGCGCGACCGCTTCGTTGCCGTCGGTGTGGTTCCCGTCCTCAACAACATCGTGGCGATCGCCGTGCTCGTCGTCTTCGCGGTGACGGCCACGCACTCGGTGACCCCGGCCGGGGTCGTGCACCACCAGGGCCTCTTGCTGCTGCTCGGCGCGGGGACGACCGCGGGCGTCGCCGTGCAGGCGCTCGCGCTCTTGCCGGCGCTTCGGGCGAGCGGCGCCCGGCTCCGTCTGCACTGGCGACCCCGCGACCCAGCGGTCCGCCGCATCCTCTCGCTCTCGGGCTGGACCTTCGGCTTCGTGGTGGCCAACCAGATCGCACTGTTCATCGTGCTGGCGCTGGAGGTGCACCTCAGCAACACCGTGCCGGGAAGCGTCAGCGCCTACACGTACGCGTTCCAGTTCTTCACGTTCCCCTTCGGCGTCGTAGCCGTCTCAGTGATCAACGTCGCCTCCCCTGATCTCGCCCGCGCCTGGGCACGGGGCGACCTCATGGGCCTCGGACGTCGCTTCGGCACCGCGACCCGGCGGACGTTGGCGCTCGTTCTCCCCGCGGCGGTGGGGTTCTTGCTGCTCGCCCAGCCCATCGTGAGCCTGCTGCTCCGCCACCACGCCGAGACCGGCGCGTCGGCACGACTCACGGCATCGGTCCTCGTGATGTTCGCGCTCGGCCTCCCGGGCTTTTGTGTCTTCTTGCTCATCACGCGCGCGTTCCAGGCGATGCAGGACACGCGGACGGCCTTCGTCCTCTACGTGCTCGAGAACGGTGCGAACGTGCTGCTCGCCGCCCTCCTCTACCACCCGCTCGGTGTCCGCGGCCTGGCGCTCGCCTACTCGGGCGCCTACACGCTCGCCACCATGGTCGGACTGGTGGTGCTGCGAGAGCGCACCGGCACCATCGGGGGCCGTGCCCTCGCCACCTCGAGCACGCGCTGCTTCGTGCTCAGCGTCTTGATGGCGTTCGCGGTGGCGGTCGTCTCCGCGGTCATCGGCAACCGTGACGCGGGGCTCTCGGGCTGGTTCGACCTCTTCTGCTCGGTCGGGGCCGGCGCCGTCGTCTACCTCGGCGGGGCGGGGATCGCGGGCACGGTCTCCGGCTGGCAGACTTCCCGGCGCGGCCCAGCGGCGGCCGCTGACCCAAGGAGGCTCCGTGGCAGGTATTCGGCTCGTCACTGACGGGGCGAGCGACCTCACCCCCGCGCTGATCGGTGAGCTGCCCGTCACGGTGGTGCCACTCGACGTCCGCCTCGGCGAGCTCGGGCCGGCAGACACCCAGAAGATGTCGCCGGAAGCGTTCTGGCAGGCGTGCGCAGCAACCACGGCGCTGCCCGAGACGTCGGCGCCCTCGCCGGGAGACTTCCAACGGGCGTTCCTCGATGCCAAGGCGCGGGGCGAAGACGGCGTCGTCTGCGTGACGCTGTCGTCCGAGCTGTCCGCGACGTACCAGGCCGCCGCGAGCGCCGCCGCGTCGGTCAGCGCGCAGATCCCCGTCGAGGTCATCGACTCCCGCAGCGCCACAATGGGCGAGGGCCTCATCGTGCTCGATGCCGCGGCGCGCGCGGCCAAGGGCGCGAGCTTCGGCGAAGTCGTGACCGCCGTGCGCCGCTGCATCACCGAGATCGTGGCGGTCGGCACGCTCGACACGCTCGAGAACCTGCGGCGCGGGGGCAGGATCGGCTCCGCTCAGGCCTTCTTCGGCGCGTTGTTGTCGGTCAAGCCCGTGATCCAGATCGCCGACGGCGTCGTCGCCGGCGAGTCCCGCCAGCGGACCCGCGGGCGCTCGCTCGCCTACGTCGTCGAGAAGGTCGCGGCGAGCGGGCCGTTCCAGCGACTCGCCGTCGTGCACGCGGCAGCCCCCGACATCGACCAGTTCGTCGAGCTCGCGTCGCGCCTGCACCCCCGCGAGGAGATCCTCGTCGCCACGATCGGACCCGTCGTGGGCGCCCATACCGGGCCGGGTACCGTCGCGATCTGTGCGCAACGTGCCGTCGCCGGCGGCGAGGGCGGATCCCAGCGGTAGTCTTCGCTCATGACCACCGATGCCACGTCGCCGCCCGAGGGCGGCGAGGACTGGGCCGCCAAGGCGACCGGAGCGATCGAGTCCGTCGTCACCATCGTCCGCGACCATTCACTGCGTCCCGCGCTGACCGTGCTGCGCATCCTGCTCATCGCGGTGCTCGGAGCCGGGCTCGGGACCCTCGCCTTTGTCCTCGGGATCGTCGGGATCATTCGCGTCCTCACCGCCGACGCCTTCGGTGGCCGGGTGTGGGTCAGCGACTTCGTCGTCGGCGGGCTTGTGAGCCTGCTCGGGATCGTCCTGCTCGGCGTGAGCCGTCGCGTCGGAAGGGAGCCGCGCCATGCCTGAAGAACGACCGAGCGCCGTTGCGCCGCTCGACTCGCTGTCCGAGGTGCTCTCGGCGCCACTCGACGCCGAACAACGTGCTGAGGCCGCAGAGCGTCGGCCGCCGCGCGACCAGGCCGTGCGCGACGTCGTGATCGTCGGTTCAGGTCCCGCCGGGCTGACCGCGGCGATCTACACGGCGCGGGCAGACCTGCAGCCGCTCGTCATCGAGGGCGAGCCGTCCTCGACGAGCGACCAGCCCGGGGGTCAGCTGATGCTCACGACTGAGGTCGAGAACTTCCCAGGATTCGTTGAGGGGGTAATGGGACCCGAGCTCATGGGCGCCTTCCGCGCCCAGGCGGAGCGCTTCGGCGCAGAGATCATCACGGAGCGAGCGGCTCGTGTGGACTTGTCCCGCCGCCCGTTCGGCATCTGGACCGCTGCAGCCCAGGCGGGCGAGCCGACCTACCTCGCCCGCAGCGTGATCGTCGCCACCGGGGCGCGGTCACTGATGCTCGGGGTGCCCGGCGAGGACCGCCTGCTCGGCCACGGCGTCTCGACCTGCGCGACCTGCGACGGCTTCTTCTTCCGGGGCCAGCCGATCGTGGTCGTGGGCGGCGGTGATTCGGCACTCGAAGAGGCGATCTTTCTCTCCAAGTTCGCCTCGTCGGTGTTGATCATCCACCGCCGCAAGGAGCTGCGCGCCTCGAAGATCATGCAGGACCGTGCGCTCTCCAACCCGAAGATCTCCTTCCGGTGGGACTCGGTGGTGACCGAGGTCCTCGGTGACAGCAAGGTCAGCGGAATCCGGGTGCAAGACGTGCACACCGGCGAGGTGGAGGACATCGCCGTCGACGGCTGCTTCGTGGCGATCGGGCATGCGCCCAACACCACCTTGTTCACCGGCCAGCTCGACATGGAAGAGAACGGGTATCTCATCACCGGTCCGGGCACCCACACAAACGTCCCGGGCGTCTTCGCCTGCGGTGACGTCCAGGACCACGTCTATCGTCAGGCGATCACCGCCGCCGGATCCGGTTGCATGGCGGCGATCGACGCCGAGCGCTACCTCGAGGCGCTCGCAGAACACTGAGCCACCTGCGGCGCCTCGGCACTGTAGGGAATGCGTCGCGCCGTCGCGGCGTTGGCCTGGACGCGGTCGGGCGACCGCAAGGAGGCAGCAATGGCAGACACGTTTGTGGTGAGCGACGACAGCTTCGACGAGCAGGTGCAGCTGGCCGACGTCCCCGTCCTCGTGGACTTCTGGGCTGAGTGGTGTGGCCCCTGCAAGATGGTCGCTCCCGTCCTCGACGAGATCGCCAAGGAGAAGGGCGGCGCGCTGCGCGTCGCCAAGCTGAACGTCGATGACAACGTGCGGACCGCGCAGCGCTTCGAGGTCATGAGCATCCCGACGATCATCTTGTTCAAGGGCGGTGAGGTGAAGGCCCGCATGGTCGGGGCCCGCTCGAAGTCCGCGCTCCTCTCGGAGATCGAGCCACACCTGTAGGAACAAGACCGCCGCTTCTCGGCGCTCTTGCCCCCACCGCCACGCCATACCGCGGCGTACGGCGGTGGGGGCCGCCTAGCATGACCCGGATGCCTGACGCTCCACGCCCGTCGGTCGACCCGGGAATCCTGCCGCTGCGTCCGGGTGACCGCGGACCGCAAGTCGCCGACCTGCAGCTCAGATTGGTCGCCCTCGAGCACGAGATCAGCGATCCCGACGGCGAGTACGGACAGAGCACCGAATCCGCTGTTCGCAGCTTCCAGACGCAGCGCGGGCTGCACCAAGACGGCACCTGTGACACTTTGACGTGGGAAGCGCTGGTCGAGGCGGGCTATCGCCTTGGTGATCGCCTTTTGTACCGGACCGCGCCCATGCTCCGCGGCGACGACGTCGCCGAGCTGCAGCGACAACTGAGCTCGTTCGGCTTCGATTGCGGGCGGATCGACGGCATTTTCGGAGACCACACGGCGGCTGCGCTGCTGGACTTCCAGCGCAATGTGGGGCTTTCGGCCGACGGACTTTGCGGCCACCGCAGCATCGCCGAGCTGCAGCGGCTGTTCTTGCACCAGCGCACCTCTGAGCTCGTCTCCTTGGTCCGCGAGGAGCAGCGCCTCCGCCGTCGCGACCCGGGGCTCGAGGGCCGCCGCGTCGGCGTGGCCGAAGGGGGCGGCTTCGCCACCGGCCTCGCGGCGCTCTGCCGCGCGCTCGGCGATGCCGGGGCGATCCCAGTCCCGCTACGACACCCCGATCCTTCCCGCCAGGCGGCAGAGGCGAACGCCGCCGAGGTCGACTGCGTGCTCAGCATTGCCCTCGACGCCGAGACGCGGAGCTGCTCGACCGCTTTCTACCGAGGCTTCCGCTACGAGTCCCCGACAAGCCGCCGGCTCGCCGAGCTCGTCCAGGCGACGCTGCCGGCCGCCCTCTCACTCGATGACGGGGGGATCCACGGGATGGCGCTCCCACTGCTCCGCGAGACCCGCATGCCGGCAGTCGACGTACGGCTCGGATCGCCCGCCATCGTCGTCCAGCGGACCGCCGAGGTCGCTCATGTCCTCGTCGCAGCCGTTCAGGAGTGGTCCACCTTCGGCGCGCCCCGGCAGGTCGCCAGCCGCTGAGGAATCGCACAGGACGTGGGCCGAATGATCCACAACCTGTGCACGAGGTTGTGGATCATCCTTCACCTGTGCTTGAACTCCCGGCTCAAGCTCCACTGCACGTCGAGGAGCTGCTAACTCGGCCGGCCGGCGATCATGACCCGATAGATGCGCTCGAGGTCCTCCAGCGTGGCGAATTCCACGACGACGCGCCCGTGCTTCGCCCCCATCTCGACGCGCACCCGGGTGTCGAGATGATCTGCGAGCAGTTGCTCGAGCTCGAGGACACCGGGTGGACGGAGGGTGGGAGGAGCGGCAAAACCACCGCCCGGATCGCCGGTGGCCACGAGCGGCGCGCGCGCACTCCCCTGGCCCGCCCCATCCCCGGAGAGCGCTGGTACCTCGAGCGCTTCGACGTCGTCCACCGAGTCCCCCCGCACGGCGGTGCGCACCCGCTCCTCGACGGCACGCACCGAGAGGCCGGTCGCGACAACCTCGTTCGCGAGGGCTTCTTGCAGCTCCCGATCCGGGGTACCAAGGAGCGCTCGGGCGTGGCCAGCGCTCAGCCGCTCATCGCGGACGAGGCGCTGCACCGTCGGGGGCAACTGGAAGAGCCGGAGCGCGTTGCTGATCGAAGCGCGGCTACGACCGACGCGGCGAGCCACCTCCTCGTGGGTGAGCGAAAACTCCTCGATGAGCTGCTGGTATGCAGCGGCTTCATCGAGCGGGTTGAGCTGCTCCCGCTGGATGTTCTCGATCAGGGCCTGCTCGAGACTCACGGCGTCGCTGACGCTTTGCACCAACGCGGGGATGGTCTGCAACCCGGCGCGGCGCGCCGCTCTGCAGCGCCGCTCGCCGGCAATGAGCTCGAACTCTCCGTCCTCGTGCTCGCGAACCAGCACCGGCTGGAGCACACCGACCGCACGGATCGAATCCACGAGTGAGGCCAGCGCCTCCTCAGAGAACTGTTTGCGCGGCTGGAACTGGTTCGGTCGCACCCGAGACAGCGGGATCTCCCGAAGGTTCGAGGCTGTCGTACTGATCTCGGTCGGGATCAGGGCACCGAGGCCCCGGCCAAGACCGCTACGCCGAGGCACTCGCGACCTCCTTGGCAAGCGAGCGGTAGGCGATGGCGCCGCGCGACGAGGGATCGTGCACCGTCACCGGCTCACCGAACGACGGCGCCTCCGAGATCCGCACTGAGCGCGGGATGATCGTCTGGCACACGGCCGGCCCGAAATGCTGTCGGACCTCGGAGACCACCTGCTCGGCCAGGTTGGTGCGAGCGTCGTACATCGTGAGCACGATCGTCGTGACCACGAGCTCCGTGTTGAGGTTGCTTCGGACCAGCTCGACGTTGCGGAGAAGCTGGCCCAGACCTTCCAGGGCGTAGTACTCGCACTGGATCGGAACGAGCACCTCCCCCGCCGCTGCCAACCCGTTCACCGTGATCAGGCCGAGCGAGGGTGGGCAATCGATCAAGACGTAGGCGAAGTCGTCCCGGATGGCGTCGATCGCCCGCCGCAAGCGCAACTCCCGGCTAAACGCCGGGACCAGCTCGATTTCGGCGCCTGCCAGATCGATCGTCGCCGGAGCGACGAACAGGTTCTTGATCGTGGTGGGCTCGATGCAGTCCTCCAGCGCGACGTCGTGGAGCAGCACGTCATAGACGGAGGCGTCGAAATTGCGGGCGTCGATACCGAGGCCGGTGGTCGCATTCCCCTGCGGGTCGAGATCCACGACCAGGACCCGATGGCCGAGGTCGGCGAGCGCCGCACCAAGGTTGACCGTGGTGGTGGTCTTGCCGACGCCGCCCTTTTGGTTCGCAACTGCGAAGACGCGGGGGAGGCCACGGCCGACCGCCGGTGCAACGGTCTTGCCCAGATACTCGGCGTCCATTGCGACGGCGTCGCCTGCGCCGTTCATCGTTCCCACTCGGTGCGCACGCCACTCCCCTCGCCACCCGCCGCGCGCCAACCAGCAACCTGGAGAGGAAGGGTGGCGCAGCGGCTGAGCATAGCCCGCTACCTGGCGCTACTTCTTGCCCCCGGCTGCAGCATTCTGGACGCCGGCGCACCAGCCGAGGAGCGCGCATTGCCGTGCGGTTCCACGTGGAACCGGCCCGTCGTGCGATCCGCCGTCGCCAACGGTTCGCCCCCCCGTTCCACGTGGAACGAGTGGGGCCGATTCACGGCCCCGGAGTCCCCAGCCCACCGCAGCATCCGGCATCGGATGGAAAGACTGCCCAGCTACCGCACGAGATCCCAGCTCCGTCCAGAGCGAGCACCACCAGGACGCCCGGCTCCTGCTGGCTGGGCCATCGCCACGCCCGTCGCGGCGCGGCCGCAAGGCGGTCAGTCCCAGTACCTGGTCTCGCCGGGTCGCCAAACAGGCGAACCAGAGGCTCGGCTGAGCCGTCCAGCATCCAGCGCACGCGCTCGCTCGCCCTGCGACGCCGGCACGAACTCGTGACGGGGATGCATCCCCTCACCACGACCGGGCGCTGCCGGCTCCCTCATCGTCGACGCCCTCGCTGGGTGTGGCGCTGCAGATGGCGGGACCCCGGGAACACCGCCCGGACAGATCCCATCGCAGGGCGACCAGACTGGCGTGAGAAGCTGCTCGATATCGACCGCCGGACCCGGCCCCCGAGCCCGTACGGCGGCCCCGCTCCTACCGCCACCGCCGGCACAACCATTGGCGGGGTCGCCGCTCAGCGACCGACCGGAGAGGACCCGGGGGCCCGCCTGTTGGGCCCCGGAAGCGCCACGGGAAACGAGGCGGACCAAGCCAGCGCCACCAGAGGCCGAACGAGGATCGAGCATCCTGGCGCGGGCGCCCCGTCCCTGGCCTTCTCGGCAAGGCGCTGGCACTGGACGTCGTGATCCCTGGGCAGCCGACACCGGTCCTCGTTGCCCGCGCGTCCGCGGTCAGTGGGCGGGGAGTCGTTCCGGTACTCGCCCATCTTCAGCCGATCGGGCGCGTCGACGTGCCTCGGTGGTTGCGACGCCGCTGCCGACGCCCGCGACCGCGGACAGGGAGCGGGGCCCGTGGTTCACCACCCGATCAGCACCCTGCGCGGGCGGTGCTGGGGCATTCAAAAGAGCGGTCGCTTGCCAGGGACGCCCACGCGGCGGGGGTAGCGGTCCTCAAGCGGGGTGACGAGCTGGAATGCCGAGAGCGCCCACGCCTGAGGGGGGAGGGGGAACGGCGCGAGACCGAGCCGCGAGAGACCCTCCAGGGGCCAGCGGCCCCCGGCGCCCTCCGGAGGGTCTGAGACCACGAGCACACCGCCGGGACGCAAGAAGGGGGCGCCGCACTCCGCCGTCACCGCCGGAGCTCCAAATCCGCGCGCGAGCACGGCGTCGTACTGGCCTCTCAGCTCTCCATGGGCCGCCACCTCGGCCCGCGCCGCGACCACGTCCACGCGGTCATCCCAGCCGAGTCGCTGGACATAGGCCAGCAAGAGACGGGCGCGCTCGTCACGGCCGTCGAGTAGCGTGCAATGCGTCTCAGGGAGTGCGGCCGCCGCGACGAGCCCGGGAATGCCGCCTCCGCTCCCGAGATCGAGCAGCCGACGCGGTGTGCCGATTGCCGAGCGCACCGCCTGGACGAAGGCACGGGCCTGCGCCACGTGTGTCTCCAGGGGTGCCGCGCCGATCGCCCCGATCTGCTGTGACTCGACGAGGAGGGCAGCCAGGGTGGGTGGGAGCGGTGTGGTCGAGCTCAGGCGGACGTTGCCTCGCGAGCTGTCCCAGCTGGGCGCAGCACTACGTAGCGGCCGGGATCTGTGCCCTCCGACGTGGATTCCACCCCCGCGATGGCATTCACCGTATCGTGCACGACCTTTCGGTCGGCCGCCGACATCGGCTCGAGCTCTTGAGGTTCGCCGGTGGCGATGACCTCCTCAGCGGTGCGGCGAACGAAGGCCTCTAGGGCGGCGATCCGCTTGGCGCGAAAGCCGGCGACGTCAACGATGACGCGCGCGCTCGGCTCGTCGCCTCGGCGCTGGACGACCGTACGACTGAGCTCCTGGAGCGCGTCGAGGGTGCGACCTCGCTGGCCGATGAGCAGGCCGAGGTTCTCGCCCTCGACCTCGACGACGATCTGGTCCTCTTCCACCCGCACGGCCGTCGAGGCATCCGCATAGCCGAATCGCTCGACCACGCCCCGCACGAACGCGCCGACCGTCTCGGCCTGCTGTTCCAGACTCATCGCTTCCTCTCCTTCGGGACGCGGGCGATCCGCCGACTTGTCCACGCTCTTTGCCTTGCCGCCACGACGACGCCGCGGCGTACCACTAGCGCCTGCCGGTGCCGGCAGCGGCGGGGAGACCTCCAGATCGGCAGCGCCTGGCACACTCTCCACAGGCGCCGGCGCCGAGGTCGCGTCCCGGCTGGCACGCGACGAGCGGCTTTGGTCGCGGTGGCGTCCCCGCTGCGGTCGCTTTGGCCGTGGAGCCGTCGGGCGCACGCGGGCACGGACGCGGGCATCGCTCCGGCCAATCCCCAAGATGCCGCTCCGGGCCTGCGCGACGATCACAACTTCCGCGTCGTGCTCGTCGACACCGAGCTCGTCGAGCGCGGACTCGAGCGCCTCAGCGACCGTCCGGCCGGTGGTCTCGACCCACTCCATCTCAGCGCGGCCTTCTCTGCCGCTTGCCCTGGGCGCGCTGCTGCTGCGGGCGTGGTGCTCCCGTCGCCGCAACCGGCTTGGCGGACTGGGACTTTGTCGGAGGAGTCTTCGGCCGAGGGGACGGAGGTTTGCCCTCCCCCTCGGGCTTGCGCGCGGCACCGCGCTTTTCCAGCTCAGCAGGGTCGATGCCGACGGCCGCAGCGAGGCGCGCGCGGAATCCCTTCGGCTTCTCGGCCGCAGCGAGGCGCGCCTTGGCCTCCAGCACCTTGGGGTCCTCGGCTTTCTGGCGGCTGCGCAGCTTGGCGAGCGACTCGGTGATCTGGGGGTCGTGGCGGTACATGTACTCCTGCTGGGCGATTCGGAAGAGGCTCGACACGATGAAGTACACGTTCACGCCAGCAGAGATGCGGATGTAGATGATGGCGAAGACGATCGGGAAGATCTTCTGCATCTGCTGCATCTGCGGGTTCGCCTGCGCCGCGGCGGGATTCCGGCCGCTCGCCTGCTTCATCTGCACGTACTGCAGCACGATGGCGACCAGAATCAGTCCGACCAGCGCAATCCGGACGCCAACGGTGATGCCGTGCGTCAACGCCGAGTCGGCCAGGTTGAGGCCAAAGGACATGAGCTTGCCGTGGCCGGCGATGACGTCGTGGTACAGCCGGGTGCTGTGCCCGATGTAGAGGGGCTGCGGCGCGCCGGTCTTGGTCAGATGGACCAGGCCCTCGATCGTCCCGTAGAGGATCAGGAAGATCGGGAACTGCAGGAACATCGGCAGGCAGCCGCCCGTCGGGCTGACGCCATGCTCTTTGTACAGCGCCATCATCTCTTCGTTCAGTTGCTGGCGAGACGCTGCTTTCTCCTGGGTCGTCGCGCCCGGCTGTGCCTTGTAGCGCGCCTGGAGCTTCTTCATCTCCGGAGCGAGCAGCTGCATCCGCATCATCGATCGGGTGCCGCGCTGGGTGATGGGGAAGACGACCACCATCACGGTGATGGTGAGTAGGGCGATGGCGAAGATGTAGTTGGGGACCCAGCTGTAGTAGAGCGCCAGCAGCCAGGCGAAGGCGACGTAGAAGGGATGGGCGATCTGGCCGATCGTCGAGGCAAGCAGCATCAGGGACCTCAGCTCGGGACGGGGTCAAAGCCGCGGCCGCCCATGGGGCGGCAGCGTCCAAGGCGACGCAGTGCGAGCCATCCACCACGCAGCACGCCGTGGGTCTCGACCGCCTCGGCGGCGTACGCGGAACAGGAGGGAACGAAGCGGCACGGCGAGGGCCGCCCGCTGCGGACTCCCTGGTAGATGTGGATCGCCGTGAGCACGGCGCGGCGCGCGGCGCGGGTGGCGATGCTCATTGCCGTGCTCCGCTCGCCCTGCGCATGGTGTCGCCTACTCGCTCTCTCAGCTCGTCGAAGGTGAGCCGTCCGACATCGGGCGCAAGCCCGATCAGGTACCTGCCCGGCTGCACCTGTCCGCTCAGCTCGGACGCGACCACTCGGAGCCGTCGCCGCCATCGATTGCGCGCCACGGCGGTACCCACGTTGCGACCGACGGCATAGGCCACCTGCACCTCGCTGCCGGCCTCGTCAGCCGGCACGAAGTGTACCGTGACCGGGCCACTTCTCGCCCGGCGGCGGCTCCTGAGCAACTGGCGGAACGCCTCCCGACCGCGCACCGCTGGCGGGCGGCCGGCCACCAGGTCAGGCTGAGAGGCGAGCCCGCCCGCGGCGACGCCGGGCCTTCAGCACGGCGCGCCCGGCGCGAGTGGCCATGCGGTGGCGAAACCCGTGACGCTTCGCCCGCTTGCGGTTGTTCGGCTGGTAAGTGCGCTTCATCTCGCCCCTTCAACAAATGACCCTCGATGCTAGCAATCCCACGCGTGGGGGAGGAGAGAGTCCTCGGCCATCGGACCGGCGACGGGGTCGAGGACCGTTGTAGGATGACGACCTCCAAAGGGGCGACCCCACCGTCCACAGATGTGGACCCTCCTGTGGAGAACTTCCTGACCGGAGGGCACGAGCTGTTGACCGACGCCCAGCAACTGTGGGATAGCTGCGCTTCGGCGATCCGTTCCCAGGTATCGGATGCTGCCTGGATGACGTGGTTCGCCCAGGTAGAGCCCATGGCCGTCGTGAACGGCACCCTTGTGCTCGCCGTGCCGAACGTGCTCGTCCGCGAACGCCTCGAGAGCCGGTTCGCGGGACTGCTGCGTGACGCGGTCGCTGAAGCGCTGGGGACAGAGCTCCCGATTCGCTTCGACGTGGTGGCGACCGAGAGCGACCGCGCCGACGAGCGCGCGGGCGCGCTGGAAGACGATCCCCTGCCGGCTCCGGCCACACGGGCCCCGGTCCCACCGCGTCCGGTCCCGGGCGACGTCGTCGGTGACCTCGCGCTCAATGAGGAGCGCCTCGGGAGCGATACCGGCCCACGGACCAGCTCCCGCCACACCTTCGAGGACTTCGTCATCGGTCCGTCGAACCGCTTCGCGCACGCTGCGGCACTCTCGGTCGCCGAGTCCCCCGCACGCGCCTACAACCCGCTGTTCATCATCGGTGCCGTCGGCCTTGGAAAGACGCATCTGCTGCAGTCCATCAGGAACTACGTCACCGAGAACTTCCCTCGGCTGCACGTGCGATATGTGTCGACCGAAACGTTCATGAACGAGTTCGTCGAGGCGATCCGGACGAACGCAACCGGCGCCTTCAAGCGGCGCTATCGGGAGTGCGATGTCCTGCTCATCGATGACATCCAGTTCATCGAGGGCAAAGAGTCGCTCCAAGAGGAGTTCTTCCACACCTTCAACAGCCTGCACGAGGCCTCCAAGCAGCTCGTCTTGACCTCCGATCGTCCGCCTGGGTCGATCGCGACCTTGGAGAGCCGGCTGCGCAGTCGTTTCCTCTCCGGACTGATCGCCGACATCCAGCCGCCCGAGCTTGAGACCCGCATCGCCATCTTGCGGACCAAGGCGGCGCACGAGCAGACCTTTGTCGGTGATGAAGTGCTCGAGTTCATCGCCTCGAACATCAAGGACAACATCCGCGAGCTCGAAGGGGCGCTGATCCGGGTGACCGCCTACGCCAGCTTGACGCGCCAGCCGCTCACCCGTGAGCTCGCGGAAACCGTCCTCGCCGATCTCGTCGCCGGCCGCCAGCCCCGCCGCATCACTGCCCAGCAGATCCTGAGGGCCACCGCGGATCATTTCGGCTTCGGGGTGGACGAGCTCTGTGGGCCGAGCCGGCGGCGACCGCTCGTCATGGCCCGCCAGATCGGCATGTACGTCTTCCGCGAGCTCACGGACTTCTCCTACCCGGCCATCGCTCGCGAGTTCGGTGGGCGCGACCACACGACGGTGATCCACGCCGTCGAGAAAATCGCCAAGCTCATGAAAGAGCGCCGTCAGGTCTACGAGCAGGTGACCGAGCTCCTCGTACGGGTGCGCAATGGGGAGTGACCTGGCGCCCAGGACGTCGGGGACGAGACGGTGGACAACCGCACATGACCGGTGGACAACCAACGGCCCCTCCACAGCACGAACGCCGTTCGCGCGGAGCGGCTGTGGGCCGCAAGTGGAAACCTGCGGGATCGTGTTCGGCGGTGTGAGCAGCGCAGATCGCGCATGGTCCACAATCCCCAGCACCTATTCCTACTGCTTTGTTCATCACCATCCCTCGACAGAGAAGGGAGCACAGGGGTGAAGTTCCGCACCGAGCGCGACGGCTTGCTCGAAGCACTGGTGACCGCGGGCCGTGCCGCCGGATCACGGGGTGGAGGCATGGGGTCGCCTAGCATCCAGCTCAGCCTGCGCGGCAACCAGCTCGAGGTAACCGGGTCCGATCCCGACCTCGTGATCGATGTCCGAACGGGTGTGGTCGGAGAGGCCGACGGGGTCACCCTGGTGCCATCGCGTCTGGTCGGCGACATCGTGAGGGCGCTCGAGCCCGGCACCGTCGGCGTCGTGGCGGACGAGGAGGAGGTGCGCATCAGCTCCGGTCGGGCCGAGTTCGTCGTCCGCGTTCCGGTCGGTGCTGAGATCAGCCGGCTCTCCCAGCTCGAAGGGGAGAGCATCACCTTGCCGGCGGCGCGCTTTGCCGAGGGGCTCCGCCAGGTCGTGCGAGCAGCGCTGACTGACGACACGCGAGCTCCGCAGCTCACCGGGGTGCTGATGGTGGCGACCGAATCGGGCATGCGGCTGGTGGCGACCGACTCCTACCGGCTGGCGTTGCGCGATCTCGAGGGCCTGAGCGCTCTCGAGCCTGGCGCGGAGGTGCTCGTGCCGGCGCGAGCGCTCACCGAGATCCAGCGCCTCGTGGGCTCAGGTACGGACGACACCCCCCTTGTGTTCCGCCACAGTGAGCTCGACGCCGTGTTCGAGATCGGCGAGGTGCGCCTCACCACGCGGCTCTTGCGCGGACCGTTCCCCGACTACCAGCGGTTGCTTCCCCCGTCCTACCCCTATGCGCTCACCACCGACCGTGAGGAGTTCGCCGGCGCACTGCGCCGTGTTCGCCTGATGGTGCGCGACGCCAAGGACGCCACCACGCCAGTCCGAGTGACGTTCTCACCAGAAGGCGCCGAGCTCACTGTGCTCACGGCCGAGAGCGGGCGAGCCGTGGAACGCGTGGATGGGCGCTTCAGCGGTGACGAGCTGACGGTCGCGTTCAACCCGAGTTATCTGCTCGACGGTGTCGAGGCGATCCGCTCCGAAACCGTCTTGCTGCAGGTCATCGACGCCTCGAAACCGGCCACCCTGCGAGGTGACGGAGAGGACGAGTACAGCTATCTGCTGATGCCGGTGAGGGTCTCCTGAGCGAGGTCGTCGGGATCGAGGTGCGAGACTTCCGCAACCTCGATCAGCTCCAGTTCTCCCCGAGCCGCGGCGCGATGACCGTCGTGGTCGGCGAGAACGGGTCCGGCAAGACGAGCCTCATCGAGGCGATCGGCTACCTGTCCACCCTTCGCTCGTTCCGGGGGAGCCCGCGCGAGGCACTGGTACGACGGGGGAGCGACCAGGCCTGGATCCGTGCCGAGCTCGCCGATGGCACCCGGCGGATCACCGTGGAGATCGAGCTCACTCCTGGGCGTCGGGACCGCGTCTTGCTCAACCGCCAACGCGTGACCCGTAGCGAGGATCTGCTCGACGTCTTCCAGGTGACCGTCTTCACGCCGGACGACCTCGTCCTCGTCAAGGGCGCTCCCGAATACCGCCGCGACTACCTCGATGAGGTCCTCGAGGCCTCGAGCAGCCGATTCGGCGTGCTCCGCCGCAACGTCGAACGGGTCCTGCGCCAGCGCAACACGCTGTTGCGCCAAGCCAACGGCCGCACCTCGAGCGAAGTCATCGCCACCTTGGAGGTGTGGGACCGTCAGCTCGCGGCTGCGGGCGAGGCGCTCGTGACGGCGCGCGAGGCCCTCGTCACCGAGCTCGCGCCCCATGTCGCAGCAGCTTTCCGTCGCCTGACGCGGCTGCCCGACCCACTGGAGCTGTCCTATCGACGGTCGTACGACGGCACGCTCGGCGAGGCGCTCGTCGCTGCGCGGGACGAGGACCTCCGACGAGGGGTTACCACCATGGGCCCTCAGCGTGACGACCTGTTCCTGGCCAGCGCCGCATTGGACGCGCGCAGCCGTCTGTCTCAGGGTCAGCAGCGTGCCGCCACTCTGGCGCTCCGACTCGCCGCACATGAGGTCGTCACCGAGCGACGCGGGAACCGGCCAGTGTTGCTCTTGGACGATGCCTTTTCCGAGCTCGACGACGCCGCGACGGCCGGCTTGCTGGGCGAACTCCCCGACGGCCAGGCGATCCTCACGACCGCTGGTGCGTTGCCGGTCGGCAGCCATCCGGCGAGCGTTCGGAGGCTGGCGAGCGGGGTGTTGACGTGAGCCCGCCCCGTCGGCCAGGTCAAGGAGAGCGTCGCTTGGACTCGGCTTTAAAGGCCTTCTTGGACGACCAAGGGTGGAGCCAAGCCCGCGCGCTCGCGGCGATCTGCGCGTGCTGGGACGAAGTCGTCGGAGTTGACGTCGCTGCGCACGTCCAGCCCCTCGCGCTGCGAGGCGAGGTTCTCGTGCTGGCTGTCGACCACGCGACGTGGTCGGCGCAGCTCACATTTCTCGCTCCCGAACTGCTCGATCGCCTCGGCGATCGCCTCGGTGCCGAATGCCCGCGGCGGGTCGAAACGACCGTCCGACGCCCCTGAGGCGGTAGAATACCCGCGTTGTTCTGCCGCCTGGGCACCATGACGCGTTGCCCGGGCCGGCCGGGTTATTTCGCGGTCGCTGAGGAGGCGCGCCCATGATCAGCAGCAGCCGAGCGAGGACGGGCGCATGAGCGACGGCACCTACGACGCCTCTGACATCACCGTTCTCGAGGGCCTCGAGCCCGTTCGGGTGCGGCCAGGCATGTACATCGGCTCCACGGGATCGAGTGGGTTGCACCACCTGATCTGGGAGGTCGTCGACAATGCGATCGACGAGGCGATGGCCGGCTACTGCACGCGCATCGACGTGACGCTGCTCGCCGATGGTGGATGTGAAGTGCGCGATGACGGACGTGGTATCCCGGTCGCGCCGCACCCTCACGACCCGACGAAGTCGACTGCCGAACTCGTCCTCACGACGCTGCACGCTGGCGGCAAGTTTGGTGGCAACGGCTACAAGATGTCAGGAGGTCTGCATGGCGTGGGCGTCTCGGTCGTCAACGCCTTGTCGATGCGGCTCGAGCTCGAGATCGATCGCGAGGGAAAGCGCCATGCCATCGCTTTCGAGAAGGGCGGCAACGCGGTCGGGCCGTTGAAGGTCGTCGGCGACGCTCCCCGGAGCCGCACGGGCACGACGGTTCGCTTCTGGCCGGACGAGACCATCTTCGACGAGGTCGAGTTCCGAGCCCAGACTGTCCTCGAGCGCCTGCAGATGATGGCCTTCTTGAACCGCGGGCTCGAGATCCGCTTCGCTGACCAGCGACCGGAGCACGAACAGCAGCAGATCTACCGTTACAACGGCGGTATCCAGGACTTTGTTCGCCACCTGAATGAGTCAAAAGAGCCACTGTTCAAGAAGGTCTGCAACTACGGGCAATCCGAGGAAGACCAAGAGGTCGAAGTCGCGCTGCAGTGGACGAGCTCCTACCACGAGGCGATCTTCTCATTCGCGAACGGCATCGCCACCACCGAGGGCGGCATGCACGAAGAGGGCTTCAAGAAAGCCCTTACGAACGCTGTGAACCGCTACGCGCGGGCACGCAACCTTCTCAAGGAAAGCGATCCGAACTTCCAGGGCGAGGACATCCGCGAGGGCCTCACGGCAATCATCTCGGTCCGACTCACGAACCCGCAGTTCGAAGGCCAGACGAAGGCAAAACTCGGTAACGTCTCCGTGCGCTCGCTGGTCGAGCGTGCCACGAACGAGAAGTTGGCCGAGTGGCTCGAGGAAAGCCCGAAGGAAGGCAACCAGATCGTCCAAAAGGCACTCCTCGCCCAGCGCGCACGAGTAGCCGCCCGCCACGCACGCGATCTCACGCGACGAAAGAGCGCGCTGGACGGGGCTGGGCTCCCGGGCAAGCTCGTCGACTGCTCATCTCGTAATGCCAAAGAGTCCGAGCTCTTCATCGTCGAGGGCAACTCTGCCGCGGGGTCCGCGAAGCGGGGTCGTGATCCGCGCACCCAGGCGATCTTGCCGATCCGCGGCAAGATCTTGAACGTCGAGAAGGCGCGCGTCGACAAGATGTTGAAGAACGCCGAGATCCAGGCACTCATCATGGCGATCGGCGCCGGCTTGGCTGACGAGTTCGATCTCGCCAAGGTCCGCTACAACAAGGTCATCATCCTCGCGGACGCTGACGTTGACGGCTCCCACATCCGTACCTTGCTCTTGACGTTCTTCCTCCGCCAGATGCGACCGCTCGTCGAAGCCGGATTCGTCTACGTCGCCCAGCCACCGCTGTATTCGACGCTGGTGGGCACGTCGAAGACGTATCTAAAGGACGATGCAGCCAGGGAAATATTTCTGGCAGCGCACCCCAACCACAACAAGCCCTTCGAGCGGCTGAAGGGCCTTGGCGAGATGGACTGGGATGAGCTTCGTGACACCACGATGTCCGTGAGTGGCCGAACGCTCTTGCAGATCTCCATGGAAGAAGCGGCACTCGCCGACCAGGCGTGCTCGATCTTGATGGGAGACGACGTCGAGGTGCGGCGTCGCTTCATCCAAGAAAATGCGAAGGACGTGCGGTTCCTTGATATCTAGGACGGCCAGATGACCGACACGATGACGCCCGGCCCTCCTGGAGGGGCGGTCGAGCCGATCGAGATCCAAGAGGAGATGGAACGATCCTTCCTCGAGTACTCGATGTCGGTGATCGTCTCGCGAGCGCTCCCGGACGTACGGGACGGGCTCAAGCCAGTCCATCGGCGCATCTTGTACGGGATGTGGGACACCGGCCGTCGCCCGGACCGTCCCTACGTGAAGTGCGCCACGGTCGTCGGCGATGTGATGGCGCGCTTTCACCCCCACGGCGACAGCGCGATCTACGACGCACTGGCCCGAATGGTGCAGGATTTCAGTTTGCGCCATCCGCTCATCGACGGCCACGGCGAGTTCGGCTCTCCGAGCCCCCACGACGGTCCCGCAGCCATGCGCTACACCGAGTGCCGACTGCACCCGCTCGCGCTCAGCTTGTTGGAGGGCATCGACGAAGACACCGTCAATATGGTGGCGAATTTCTCCTCGACCGACGAGGAACCGGTCGTCTTGCCGGCACGCTTCCCCAACCTCTTGGTCAACGGCTCGCAGGGGATCGCCGTCGGCATGGCGACGAACATCCCCCCGCACAATCTCGGTGAGGTGATTGCGGCAACGCGCCACCTGCTCACGAACCCGGATGCCGCGCCGGACGAGCTGATGCAGTTCGTCAAGGGTCCGGACTTTCCGACAGGGGCCTTGATCCTCGGTCGATCCGGGATCCTCGACATGTACCGCACCGGCCGGGGATCGGTGAAGCTACGGGCGGTCGCCGAGATCGTCGAAGGCAAGGGCGGGATCGACCAGATCATCGTCAGCGAGCTCGCCTATCAGACCTCGGGAGAAGGAATCCTCACCCAGATTGCCGACGCGGTGGAGCGCGGCGACCTCTCGGGCATCGCCAACGCTGAGGACCACTCGGCGGGACGCGAGACGCGGCTCGTCATCACCTTGAAGCGCGACGCGAATGCGAACGTCGTGCTCAACAACCTCTACAAGTACACCCAGCTGCAGACGAGCTTCGGCGTACACATGCTGGCGCTGGTCGATGGCGTGCCTCGCCTGGTCAACCTGCGTGACGCGCTCACCGCCTATATCCGTCACCAGGTCGAGGTTGTCACCCGAAGGACGCAGTTCCGTCTGAAGAAGGCGCGTGACCGCGCCCACATCGTCGAGGGCCTCCTGCGGGCGATCGACATGCTCGATGCGGTGATCGCCACGATCCGTGGGTCAGAGGACCGCGTCGCTGCCCGGAGCGCGCTGATGGCGGCACCATTTTCCTTCAGTGAGGTGCAGGCGAGTCACATCTTGGACATGACACTTGGTCGGCTCACCCGGCTCGGTCGTTCCGAGCTCGAAGCGGAGATGGCCGAACTGCGCGCGACGATCGCCGAGCTCGAAGCGATCCTCGCCGATGAGGGACGCCTCCGCACCGTGATCTCCGATGAGCTTGGGGCGATCTCAGAGCGCTTTGCCAACGAGCGGCGTACCCGAATCGTCCACGATCCCGGCGAGCTCGGCGCGGAGGACCTGATCGAAGATGAGCCCCTTGTCGTCACCCTGACCAGGGCAGGGTATGTGAAGGCTGTTCAGGCTGGTGCCTTCCGTACCCAGTCGCGCGGCGGTCGAGGCGTGCAGGGAACCCGCCTTAAGGAAGAGGACCTGGTCGAGCAGGTCGTCCACACCACAGCGCTCGCGCACATTCTGTTGTTTTCGAACCGTGGTCGCGTGTATCGCCTGCGGGCGCACGAGATCCCGATCAAGGAGCGGACCGCCCGCGGCACGCCGATCGTCAACCTCGTTTCACTGGAGGCGGGGGAGCGTATTCAGGCGATCGTGCAGACACGCGAGTTCGACCCGGATCGCTACCTGCTGTTCGCGACCCGGGCTGGGACGGTAAAGAAGACGGCCTTCTCCGAGTACGACAAGTCGCGGCGCGAGGGCTTCATCGCCATCAACCTGCAAGCGGGCGACGAGCTCGTCGGGGTGCTCGCCACCAGCGGTGCCGACGACGTCTTCATGGTCTCGCGCAACGGCAACACGATCCGCTTTGGTGAAGCAGAGGTGCGGGCGATGGGCCGCTCGGCTGCCGGCGTGCGGGGCATGCGGCTCCGGCCGGGGGACGAGGTTGTCTCCTGCGACGTGGGACGCGACGACGCCGACTTATTGATCGTGACCGACGCCGGCTATGGCAAGCGGACGAAGCTCGAGCACTTCAGTGTGCAGGGTCGGGGCGGACAGGGGGTGCGCGGTATTCGCCTGACCCAGCGTCGTGGCTACGTTGTCGCTGCGCTCATGGCGGGCCTCGACGACGAGCTGCTCGTTGTCTCCTCGTCGGGCATCGTCATCCGTACTTCGGTGCGCGAGATCGCCGCTCAAGGACGCGACGCAACAGGCGTTCGGGTCATGCAGCTGGACGAGGGACAGAGCGTTGCCGCCGTGGCGCCCCTCACTGCTGACGAGGAGGCGTAGGATCTTTCTGGTCCAGGCCAGCCGCCAGGCGCGATAGCCTGCAGCTTCGCCTCCGGGGCTATAGCTCAGTCGGTTAGAGCGCAGCACTGATAATGCTGAGGTCGCTGGTTCGATTCCAGCTAGCCCCACCATAAATCCCCAGCTCAGCCAGCTGAGTTGGCGCGGCCTTGGGCTCGGACGAGGTCGCGCAAGCGATCCGAGGTCGCACGAGCCCGCAAGCCACCCGCGGATCGATTCCGCGCTGATGGGATGCGAGAGGTTGTAGCCGGGGACGGACTCCGGTCGGGGAGTGACGGAGAACGAGCGGGCCTCGCGCTCGGAGCACTCGCCTCCTGGCGGCGAGCCAGCGACGCCATCGCCCAGCTCGCTGTGGCCGAGCCAGCGAACGCGGGTCGGCTCCCAACTCGCGCCGTGGCGCGAAGGGCGGTATCGCTACCCTGGCGCGCGGTGGCGCTGCGCGACCGCGTAAACGGTTCGCGCAGAGATCGCCGGCTGCGACGAGGTCGGTGTCCGGGTCGCTGCCATCAAGGGCGTTGCAGCGATCAGGTCGAAGTGGTCACTCGCTCAATCGACTCGCTCTTGGGATCGTGGCAGCGCGTCACCGGCACCTTACCCCGATCTGTTCGCCCAGCCGAACCCTGGTCTCAATGTGTTGCGCTGAGTACTCCATGATGTCGGAGTCGATCGCGATGATGCCCGGTGACAACAGGAGCAGGATCGTCGATCCACCGAGGCTGAAATATCCCTTTTCTTGACCACGCCGACACGTCGTGACCTCATGGTTATGGATCTTTCCGACCAGGAGCGCTCCGACTTCGACGACCACCATGGTGCCGAAGTTGACCGTCTCGATGATCGAGCATTCTCGCTGGTTCTCACTGAACGCGCGATAACGCTTCGAGGAGATTGGCTGTATGGAGTGCAATATCCCCTTGATCGCGTACCCTCGGCTAACTGCGCCGTCGTCCGCAAAGCAATATCGATGATAGTCCTCCGTTCCGAGTCGGAAGACCAGACACGTCCCACCGTTGTAGGTCGCCGCGAGCCCGGCATCTCTCAACAGCTCCGTCACCGTGTAAGAGGTGTGCTTCACCGGAATACAGCCGTCGGGCGTCACCGGATAGGCCAAGAGTTTTGCGTCCGCGACCGCGACGAGGGTCGTCGGATCGAGAGTGACCGGGCGCCGTGCTGGATCAATGGTCCGAGTGATGAAGCTATCGTAGGAGGCGTAGTCAGTCTCAAGATATTCGCTCATGTCAATGTGACCATCCCCCCGCTGGCCGGACACCTCGACTAGGAGGTATCCATGCCAGCAGTGACCGAAGAACATCCCGGGTCAGAGCGACGGCGCACCCGCTATCCGAAGGCGTTCAGGAAGGACGCCGCGG
>JAJZBI010000069.1 GCA_021798985.1 Actinomycetes bacterium | reverse complement strand
CCTCGCCAGCCTCGCCCGCTACTGCGAACGGGTCTCTGCGGCAACATCGGCTGAATCGGAGGCGTGATGACACTTATTAATCGAATCTCTGGCTCAGGACACTAGTTCGTCCGAGGTACTGGCGCCGAGGTGCGCTTTCGCCCATCCCTCGTGCTGCGAGTCCCGGACACCGCGTCAGCCTCTGGAGCTTTCAGGACTCGCCACGCCCAGTGATCCCTCGCTCGGTCTCGCTTTGCAGTGCGGTCGTCGCCTGATCATCTCGGCGCTACACGCCGAGCACGACGAAACCGAGCCGTCGCGCCCCCTCGGCCTGGCGGAGATCGAACGTCAAGAAGGGGACCGCAGGGGCACCCACCCGCCTCGCCGCGGCGAGATGAAGGGCATCAAGGGTCCGCACGCCAATGGATTCCGCGATTCCCGCTGCTGCCTCGCAGGTCGCGCGGTCCAGCTCGACGATCGCGAACGCGTCGAGATCGCGTGCGAACGTCGCCCGGGCCAACGACGCTTCGTGCGGCGCAAGGCTCCGCGCGAGGTTGCGTCGAACCTCGACGATGCTGTGGCGCGCGGTCACGAGCGATGGGTCGCTGTCAAGGAGCGATACGGCAATCTCGGAGTCCGCCTCGTCGACGTAGCGCTTGAGGAGCGCGCTGGTGTCGACGTAGAGGCTCATTCACGCGTTCCGATCCTCACCCAGCACGTCGAGCACCGGTCGTTTCGCCCGCAGCCGGGGGACCGGTTGGAGCCGCCCGCCCGAAGGTGGCGTGACCCAACCCTCGGCGATGCCCTCTTGGATCCAGGCGCGGCCGACGATCGGCCCGAGCACGGCTTTGGGCTTCCCGCGGTCGGTCACCGTCACGGTTTCGCCTCGGGCCGCGCGTTCGAGATATTCCGACAGGTGCTGCTTTAGCTCGCGGACCCCAACCTCGCCCATGTGACTACTGTACTGGTTCGACGTGTCCACATGAGCGAGTGCCGGAGAGGACGGGGAGATCGTGATGGTCGGCATCGAGGCCGACCGCGGCCTGCCGACCGGGAGGACCCCTCGCTTGTCACGCGTCGTTTCCGATCGAGTCGGGGGCGAAGGTCGCGATCGCGAACTTCGTCTATTCCGATGCGAGGTGTTGCTGGACACATGGTGGAGTTCCTGGCCAACAAAGCCCAGAAGGCCGTTGCGCCGCCGGGTCGGCGGCGGCGTTGTGATCGGGACCGCCGACCGTGGGGTCACGGCACGACCGACAGACCCCTCTCGAGCGGGGGTTGATGGGATGAAGGAGCGCAACACCGCTCTCGCGTAACGGGTTTCGACGTGCGGACCCGGACGCCGGCAGAACGAGGTCCTCGGGATGGCGCGGGCAGCCAAGAACGGCGGGAGCCTCCCTCGCAGGGACGAGCCGAGCCTTGGCACACTCGACGCTGACAAACAAAAGCCCACGCGAAGGAGGACTCCCGTGGAGCAATGCTACGTCGGTATCGACCTCCACCGCCGCCGCTCGGTGATCGTCCACAAGGACGCGGCGGGCACGATCCTGTCCAGCGTCCAGCTCGCCAACGATGATCTCGCTGGCTTCTCGGCCGAGCTCGCGAGAGCTGGCGAGCATCCCGAAGTCGTTCTTGAAGCGACCTATGGGCACCCGAGCCCGGCGTGCCCTTGCCAAGAGAAGCTCTTGGAGGAAGCGGACCACCGCGTCCAGCGAGAGGACGCAACCAAGGAAACCGTGACGGGCTTCCTCATCCAGCATCTCGCTGAGAACCAGTCCCGGCGTCGTCAAGGTTTCCCTCCGGCGGGCCTGCGGCCCGACCTTGACGACCCTGTCGATTCGACCCGAGCGCGCTCGGGGGCTTTGGCGCGCCCGCACGACGCCACCCACTCCGAGACACCGCGCCGGAGCTCCTGCTCAATCGTGACGCCCTACGGGCGTCGCGGTCTTGACAAGGGGCGTTCCTTCATAGATGACACATTGTGCTCCGCGAGTGCGACCGCGCTGCTCATCTCCTCCCCAGGATCCGCTCGTACCGCAGCAAACGCGGACGACGATCCACCCGCAGGTCCCGCTCGCCGATAGCTTCAGCGTCGAGGTCGCGCACCGGACTCACGGGCGCTTGGTCAGTTCCTGTTCACCGGCGAGAAGCCTTTGCGAGTACGCAATGTAGAGATCCTGGGAGCGAGAAACGCCAAGGCGGTAGCGCGACGCGCGCCCGCGGGTCGGCGACACACTGCACCCCCGTCGCTCTACTCGAAGCGTCGGTCGACCCTCCCGAGCTGGGAAGCTGGCCTCGGCGTCGCCCGCCCCCTGACGTCCGCGTCGTCCTCGAGGCCGATCCCGACTCGAACGTGCCTTTCCTGGTGATCGGCAGGCCGGGGGGCTCGCTCAGGGCGCGTAGCTGCTCGCCGGCAGCACTGCCGGCCACAGTCCGGCGACGGTGGCGCAGACAGCGGCGAGCAAGAAGGCGAGTGGGACCGAGCGCGCCAAGAGGAGCCCGGCGAGCGACGCCCCGATCGGCGTGCCGACGAAGTTGAGGTTCATCGAGACGGCGAAGGCCCGTCCGAACCATTCTGGCTCGGTGGCTCGCTGGCGAAGCGAGAACAGCGCCACGGTCAGCGGGCCGTTCGTCGCGCCGACGATCGCCACGACGGCGACGAGGACCAGCTCTTTGTGGCTCACCGTGAGCGCCACGAAGGCCACGGCGCTCACGAGGCAGGAGAGGGCAAGGAGCTGCTTCTCGCGTCCTTCGGTCCCGGCGCGCCCGGTGACAAGCCCAGCGAGCAGGCCGGTGCCGCCCATCACGGCGAAGAGGATCCCCGTCGTCATCGAGCCGCCGTGCAGGTTGCGCAGGACGACGTAGGGGATGGCGATGGTCAGCACGCCGGTGCAGACGTTGAAGATCGTCATCGTCACCGAGAGCATGCGCAGCACCGTGTTGGTCCACACGTAGCGGATCGCGGCGATCGCGGCCGCCCCGACGGTGGAGCCGAGGTCGACCGAGGTATCTGGCACGGTGACGCTCACGAGCAAGAGTGCGGCGGCGAGCATCATGGCGGCCGGGGCGAACAGCGCCGCCTTCGTCCCGATGACGACGGCGGCGACGCCGGCGAGGCCCGGCCCAAGCACAGTCGCGCCGATGCCGCTCGCGCCGTCCACCGCGTTCGCTCGGTCCCACAGCCGCCTCGGCACGATCAGCGGAAGGACTGAGCGAGCACCGACGCGACTGAGGGGATTGGTGATCGAGCCGGCGACGACGATGGCGACGAGCAGGAGGTCGGGAAGGCGCTGAAGGAGGGAGAGCACGCCGATCGCCCCGATCGAGGCGGCCCCGAGGAGGTAGTCGATCATCATCAGCTGCACGCGGGCGCCGCGGTCGAGGAGGGCCCCGGCAATCGGGCTGAATAGGATTCCAGGAATTTGGCTGCAGACGACCACGAGGCCCGAGAATGCCGAGGAATGATGGGTCTCGAGCACGAACAGCACGATGAGGACCGCGAACATTTGTGTCGCGATGCGTGCGAGGGAGGAAGAGCTGATGATCAAGCCCATCCCCCGGACGTCAAGAAGCTCCCGGTAGCTCGGCTCGCTCGGTTCGCTTGCAGGCGGAAGTGCGCTCATGGCTCCGTGGAGGGCGTTCTTCGCCTCGAGTATTGCGGCCGCCACGCGCGCCAGCCAAATCACCTCACGAACCTTCCGGCCACGTCACGCTGGTCGCGCCACACGGGCGGGAGGGGGCGCAGCGATCCGGCGATCAAACGCGCTGCCTCCTCGACGGGCCGTTGAGGGGCGCGCCGGTCTCGATCGAGCGGCTCATTCCCGTGCCCCGATCCGCACCCACTGCGTCGAGGGCCATGGTCGGCATCGTTGGCGCCCGACGGGTTAGTCGGCCGCGAGGTCGACCGCGACAATCTCGTGGTCGAGCGCCGTGGTGGTGCTCGCCGAGCGCTACTGAATGCCATGCAGGAGGTGGGGCCTCCCCCGAGTGGGATGTTGGGTTCTCAACGGAACCAACCACACGAAGGAGGCCCCGGACACCATGTTGCACGTTGGAATGGACTTGAGCAGGACACGTCT
>JAJZBI010000014.1 GCA_021798985.1 Actinomycetes bacterium | reverse complement strand
TCCTGCCGAGGTCGGTCGTCATCGTTGCCCCGACGTCGCGAAGCGCTCGTCCAGCATCGTTCCGACCAGAGGCTGAGATCGCCGGCGAGACCACTCGCGTCCTGGTCGAGCAGATCGGTGCCGTCGACACCAGAGGGCTCGGAGAGCTCGTCGGACATCTCACCCACGAGGAGCTGTGGGGCGTCGACGACGCGCTCCTGACTGTGCTCGGCCTTCGCTGACCGCCGTCGTTCGGGGCGGCAGCAGGTCTGGTCGCCTGCAGTGCGACAACTGCGCGCGAGCGCCGACTCGGTGCGCAGCCTCCCGTGTCCATCGACCTGGAGTGAACCGTTGTTCGGCGCCGTGAGCCTCGCCTGCCCCACCTATCGGGGGGCTTCCCAGCGGAGCCAAGCTCCATGAGGGTCGGTTTCGGCGAGCAAGTGTTCACCGTCCTGGATGAGAGCGAAGCCTTCGGTTATCCCCGCCGCCGGCACCCAGTCGAGGACCGCGGGTGCTTCGTTGGAGAGCCAGGTCACATCGAGGCTCCGGACGAGCTGCGAGAACTGTTGGCGTTTGTCACGATCGACGTAGGCGAGCACTGCGGAGTGGTAGACGACGACGGTGCCGTCCCTGGGAGCTTCAGCGACCATTGTGGCGAGGTCGTCGAGCAGGTCACCCTGATGGACGGGAACCGGGCAGCGGCGGGCGGCTTCGACAGCTCTGTGCAAGCGGTCCACTCGGCCGGACTCCCCCGGCCAGATCAGGCACTCCAACCACAGGACGTCTTCGTCGTCGGCTGGGTCGAGCGGGTTGAGGTCGATCCCGCGCCGCCAGACCACCTCGGGGGCGTGGTCGGGCAGTGGAGCCGGGCTCCGCAGCGTGCAATGAAGTGTTGGAGCGGCGTGGTCGGCGCCGGCGACGCCGACACCGTCGTAGTCATAGGCGTATCGGTCCGGCAGGAGGGTGAGGCCAGCAGAGGCCCCAACTTCGATGAGCGCAAGCGGTTGAGGGAGGAGGCCGAGCGCGGGAAGGAGCGTGGCGCACCGTGCCGGCTCGTTGGTCTGGGTCCGCCGGTCCATCATGACGGTGCGGAGGCCATCCTGCTGCTCGAGGATCAGTTGCCGAAGATCACCGATACGCGGCACGGATTCGAGTAGGTAGCGCGCAGCAGCGAAGAGGAGGTTCGGCTGGCGCTTGCCGCTTGGTAGGGACTGCAGGTAGCCAAGGACCACCGGGTCATCGGCGACTGCGAACGCCAACGACTCGTACGCCGGGGACCGTCCGGCTGCCTCGCGCTGCGCAAACCGTCGATAGTTGTCCGCCGTCGCCAGCCGAGGGTCAATCCCAGTCATGCCCCCGGCGTCGGGATTCGCCACGTGACGCCGGCTGTGGACCACCGGCCGCTCGTTTCCGGTCATCAACGCCATACTTCCCGATCTGGATGGGCGCCGTCCTGCGCGGTCCGACGACCCGGCGGCGCGGAACGACGGCTCTCGCGCACGCGCCGCTGACGACCTTGCGTGCAGAACGCACGCACCGATCGGCTCGTAGGTCCGTCGCTGAGGAAAGCACCCAGAATGACGCCGGCGAGTTCACCACCGACCTCAGCGAAGCCGCACCGAGCCGGCGATCTGGAAACGGCCCGACGATGAGGGCGACAACGCCAGAACGACAAGAAGGGATTTGCAGGCGTAGCCCCGCGAGGCAAGGTGAAACCGGAGCGGCTACTCGGCGAGGGTCGTCAAGGCGAGGGCAAGCCGGTAGCGGCGACGAAGACCATCTCCAGGCCCGGTCGGTCCGGAGCGTCTCGCACGGGGTCGACGACGAACCCGCTGGCCGTCAACGACGCCGCCACCTCGGCTCGATCGCGAAACCTGAGCGTGGAGCGAGAGGTCAGCACTGTCCCGTCCGAGCGGAACAGGAAGCTCGTCTGGAAGGACACCAACGGTAAGGCGACCTCCATCAGGTCGGTCCAGGTCTCGACCTCGCCGACCTCGGGAATGTGCACCCGCTTCCACGTCGCCGCGCGGGTCCAACCCTCCCATGCCCGTCGAACCGGGTCCCGGGTCTCGAACACCAGCCGGCCTTTGGGGCGGTGCGGACCGCCCGAAGCGTGGTGTGCCAGTCGTCGTCGGCGACGAACACCTGGGCGACGTTGCCGGTCATGGTGACGAGGTCAGCCGCTCGGCCGGCCGTGGCGCTGGCGTCGCCGTGGACCCAACGGACCTTCTCAGCGTGCGGCTTGCGGCGGGCAACCGCCAAGGAGGCGGCCGCGGGGTCGACGCCGATGACTGAGACGCCCCGCTGGCCAAGCAGGCAAGCCAGCGTGCCCGTTCCGCACCCGAGGTCGACCACCCTGCTGGCACCGAACTCTTCGACCATCGCGGCGTAGGCATCGAGGTCGCTGCGGTCGGGGTCGAGAGGGTCGTACAGCGAAGCCAGTCGGGAGTTGGCGAACAGCGCGTCGACCACCGACTCAGACTGCCAAATCTGCGGCCGCCCCAACCAATACCGCGGACCCGACAAGAGCGGCGCGGAACGACCGGTCGGGGCGACGCCGGTTCGCCGCGTTGGGTGGTCACGGTTCTAGGTAGCTGAGCAGCGACGTGCGGCTCATCACGGCCGAGGCCGCGACGAGCGGGGGCACGTTGCAGAGCTGATCGGCGAAGGCCACACCGCTCGCCAAGCGTTGCATCGACAGCGTGAAGTGTCGACCGACGGACCGGGGGCTCACCGCGAGCGAGCGCTCCTCACACGTTGAAGCGGAACTCAACCACGTCCCCGTCGCGCATGACGTAGTCCCGACCCTCCACGCGTGCCTTGCCGGCTGCTCGGGCCGCGGCGACCGAGCCAGCGGCGAGCAGGTCCTCATAGCCGATCACCTCCGCCTTGATGAAGCCGCGCTGGAAGTCGCTGTGGATCACGCCGGCAGCCTCGGGCGCGGTGTCGCCGGCGTGGATCGTCCAGGCGCGCGCCTCCTTTGGCCCGGCGGTGAGGTAGGTCTGCAGGCCGAGCGCCGCGAAGCTCACCCGGGCGAGCCGTGCGAGGCCCGATTCGGATAGGCCGTAAGACTCGAGCAGCTCCGCCGCCTCGTCCGCGGCCAGCGCCGCCAGCTCGGCCTCGAGCTGGGCGCACAGCACCACCGATTGTGCGGGCGCCACCATCGCCGCGAGCTCGCGGGCGAGGTTCTCGTCGCCGAGCGCCGACTCGTCGACGTTGAAGACGTAGACGAAGGGCTTGGCGGTGAGCAGGTGCAGGTCGGCGAGCGGCTCGGGATCGAGCTGACCCGTGGCGATCGCCGGTGCGACCGGCCGGCCCTCGTCGAGGATCGCCCGCGCGGCGCGGACGACCGCCAAGGTGGCGCCGAGCTCGGCTCGAGCGCGCGCTTCGCGCTCGAGCCGCCCGATCCGGTTGTCGATGGTCTGCAAGTCGGCAAGCACGAGCTCGGTCTCGACCGTCGAGATATCGGCGGCGGGATCGACCTTGCCCTCCACGTGGATGACGTCGGGGTCGTCGAAGACGCGCACGACCTGGCAGATTGCGTCCGCCTCGCGGATCGCGGCGAGGAACTTATTGCCCAGCCCCTGGCCCTCTGAGGCACCCCGGACGATGCCCGCGATGTCGACGAAGGTCACCGTCGCCGGCACGATGCGCTCGGAGTGGAAGAGTTCAGCGAGACGCCCGAGCCGCTCGTCGGGCACCGACACCACCCCGACGTTGGGGTCGATCGTCGCAAAGGGGTAGTTCGCCGCCAGGACGCCGTTGTTCGTGAGCGCGTTGAACAAGGTGGACTTGCCCACGTTGGGGAGACCCACAATGCCGACCGAGAGCGCCACGAACCGTTCCTCCACCTATCGCCCGAGCGCGGAAGCGTAGACGCCCCTCAGTTCCCGCCGGCTCGCCCCGACCAGCGCGGAGCGCCGCTTCGCTGAAGCGTCGCGGCGAGCACCGAGGGGACGTCTGACATGATGCCGTCGACGCCGTCGTCGAGGAGCGCCGCCATCTCGTCCGCGTCGTTGATCGTCCAGACGTGCACCGCCAGGCCGAGGCCGTGGGCCGCCTCGACGAAGCGCCGGGTGACGATGCGCACGCCGCGCACTCGCGCCGGCACCTGCAGCGCGGCGTAGCGGCGCAGCCAGTCGGGCGGGCGCCGGCGGGTGAGGACGGCGGCGAGGAAGGTGGCGATGCCGCGGCGTTGGGGGGAGAGCGCGATCTCGGGCGCGAGCGCGTGCACCCGCTCGATCGCCGCCTCTTGGAAAGAGGCCACGATCACGTCCGCCGTGCGCCCGTGCTCGCGCAAGGCGGCGACGAGGCGGTCCTCGTAGGCGGGCACCGCCGGTGCGGTCTGCTTGACGTCGATGTTGAGCAGCACCCCGCGCGTGGCCTCGAGCACCTCGCGGAGCGTGAGGATGCGAAGGCGCGCATCGGCGGGAGCGAGGCCCCGCAGGGGGTAGTCCAGGGCTGGACGATCGCGCACCGACCCCTCGCCCGCGACGAAGTAGTGCGCCGCATCGAGCGAGCGCAGCTCGGCGAGCCTCATGGCGGCGATGGCGCCGTGGCCGTTGGTGGTCCGATCGACCGTCGGGTCGTGGCAGACGACGAGCTCACCATCCGCGCTGGCATGGACGTCGAGCTCGATGGCGTCCGCGCCATTCGCGAGCGCTCGGTCGATCGCGTAGCGCGTGCTCGAGGGCGCCTCGCGAGCGCCGCCCTGGTGGGCGTAGGCGAGCACCCGCCGCTCGAGCCAGGGATTGTCGTGCACGACTAGCCTCCTGAGGCCGTGATCGACCACATTCTCCTCGACCTCATCGGAGCGATCCGCGAGGCCCTCGAAGGCGCGCTCCTTGAGCAGCTCGCGGTCGAGGAGCGCTTCCAGGTCGACGTGTTCTTGGGCGACGTGTCCTTTGAGACCTCCTACAGCCTGCCCGGCGAGCAGAGCCCGCCGCGCGTGCGCGCGGATCTCAGCCTCGAGTGGCCGACGTGGAGCCAGAGCGCGTACCGCTCCTGGTCGATCGGCGAGTCCCCCGCCGAGCGCCCCGAGGTCGTCGTCGAGGTCGCCCTGCGCCTCCAGCGCCTGGCCGCGCCGCCCGACCCTGAGGTCGTGATCGCCGCGCTCGGCGAGAGCGTTCCTGAGATCGGCGGCGAGCGGCTTGAGCGCACCGGGCCGACGATCGAGCAGGTGCATCGGGATTCGGGCCCGCCGGCCTGCGCCATCGAGATCGCCTACCAGGGCGCCTACCGCCTCGAAGAGGCCGTGCTCGAGGATCCCGAGAAGCTCGACGAGCAGGTCGGGGCGCTCGCGCGCTGGATTGCGTCCGGCCTCGTGCGCCTCGCCGACTTGGACCTCGCCTTCCTCCCCGCCGACGAGGAGGAGGGCGAGGAGTGACGCGGCGCACCGGGCCGGTCGCTCTGCCAGCCAGTAGCCTGAGCGCGGCCGTGCCGGCGGGAGACCGGCAGGCAGCGCCGCCCAACAGGCAGGGACGATGAGCACAGCGGGAGACCAACTGCGCGTGGTGGCCTCCGGTGAGATGGCGCCGGCGCAGGTCGGGGCCGCGCTCGCCGAGGTGACGAGCTCGGAGACCGCGCTCCGGCGCTTCCTCGCTGGCCTTCCCGGCGTCGATCAGGTGGGCGCCGACCAGCGGGCGGCGGCGCTGGCCACCCGCTCGATCAAGGCCGCCGCCAAGGCGTGGGCCATCGACACCGCGATCTCGATGGTCGACCTGACGACGCTCGAGGGTGCCGACACCCCCGGGAAAGTACATGCGCTCTGCATGAAGGCGGGTCGGCCCGACCCCGAGGACCCCAGCGTCCCGCCCGTGGCGGCGGTGTGCGTCTATCCTGACCTCGTCGGTGTCGCCAGATCGGCGCTTGGCTCCTCGCCGGTCAAGGTCGCCTCGGTGGCGACCGCGTTCCCCTCCGGCCGCGCCTCGCGCGCGGTCAAGCTCGCCGACGTGCGCGACGCACTCGAGGCGGGCGCCGACGAGGTGGACATGGTGATCGACCGCGGCGCGTTCCTCGCCGGCCACTACGGCCGGGTGCTCGAAGAGGTCCAAGCGGTGAAGGCGGCGTGCGGGCCGGCGCACCTGAAGGTGATCCTCGAGACCGGCGAGCTCGCCACCTACGACAACGTCCGCCGGGCGAGCTGGACGGCCATGCTCGCCGGGGCCGACTTCATCAAGACCTCGACCGGCAAGGTCGCACCCGCCTCCACCTTGCCCGTCGGCCTCGTCATGCTCGAGGCCGTGCGCGACTTCGCCGCGGCGACCGGCCGCCTGGTCGGCGTGAAGTTCGCCGGCGGGATCCGCAGCACCAAGGACGCGATCCGCTACCTCGTGCTCGCCAACGAGGTGGCCGGCGAGGCCTGGCTCGAGCCTGAGCTGCTCCGCCTCGGTGCCTCGAGCCTGCTGAACGACTTGTTGATGCAGCGGCGCAAGCAGCGGACCGGCGCCTATGCCGGCTCCCAGGACTTCAGCGTCGAGTAGCGCGATGGCCCGCTTCGAGTACGCCCCCGCCCCCGAGTCGCGCGCTGTCGTGTCGCTGCGCTCGAGCTACGGCCTGTTCATCGACGGCGCGTTCGTCGAGCCGGTCGACGGCGGCAGCTTCAACACGATCAGCCCGGCAACCGAAGAGGTGCTCGCCGAGGTCGCCCTGGCGGGTGCCGGGGACGTGGAGCGCGCCGTCGCGGCGGCGCGCCGGGCCCAGCGCGAGGTGTGGGCCCCGATGCCCGGCGCCGAGCGAGGCAAGTACCTGTTCCGCGTGGCGAGGATCATCCAAGAGCGCGCCCGCGAGCTCGCCGTGCTCGAGAGCCTCGACAACGGCAAGCCCATCCGGGAGTCCCGCGACGTCGATGTCCCCCTGGCGGCCGCCCACTTCTTCTACTACGCAGGCTGGGCAGACAAGCTCGACTACGCCGGCTTTGGCCCCGCCCCCCGTCCCCTCGGCGTCGCCGGCCAGATCATCCCCTGGAACTTCCCGCTGTTGATGGCGGCCTGGAAGCTCGCGCCGGCGCTCGCGACCGGCAGCACGTGCGTCCTGAAACCCGCCGAGACGACGCCGCTGTCGGCGCTCCTGCTCGCCGAGATCTTCCAGCAGGCCGAGCTCCCCCCCGGGGTCGTCAACATCCTCACCGGGGACGGCGCGACGGGCGCCGCGCTCGTGGCCCGCCGGGACCTCGACAAGGTGGCCTTCACCGGCTCGACCGAGGTCGGCAAGGCGATCCAGCGCGAGCTCGCGGGGACCCGGACCCGCCTCAGCCTCGAGCTCGGCGGCAAGGCGGCGAACATCGTCTTCGAAGACGCCCCGCTCTCCCAGGCGATCGAGGGGATCGTCAACGGCATCTTCTTCAACCAGGGCCACGTCTGCTGTGCCGGCTCGCGCCTGCTCGTCCAGGAGTCGGTGGCCGAAGGCGTGCTCGACGCGCTGAAAGAGCGGCTCGGGACCTTGCGCCTCGGCGACCCGCTCGACAAGAACACCGACATCGGGGCCATCAACTCCGGGCGCCAGCTCGACAAGATCGTGGAGCTGGCCGCCTCGGGCGAGCGCGAGGGCGCCGAGCGGTGGTCGCCGAGCTGTGCGATCCCCGAGCGCGGCTACTGGTTCCCCCCGACGATCTTCACCGGTGTCGCGCCATCCCAGCGCATCGCCCGCGAGGAGATCTTCGGCCCGGTCCTCTCGGTCCTCACCTTCCGCACGCCCGACGAGGCGGTCCAGAAGGCCAACAACACGACCTATGGCCTGTCGGCCGGGGTCTGGACGGAAAAGGGGAGCCGCATCTTGTGGATGGCCGACCGGCTGCGCGCCGGGGTCGTGTGGGCGAACACCTTCAACCGCTTCGACCCGACGAGCCCCTTTGGCGGCTACCGCGAGTCCGGCTTTGGCCGCGAGGGCGGCCGCCACGGCCTCGAGGAGTACCTCGATGCCTGAGGGCCGTCTGGCGGTCAACAAGACCTACAAGCTCTATGTCGCCGGGGCGTTCCCCCGTTCGGAGTCGGGGCGCTCCTACCCCGTGCACGCCGCGGACGGCGCGCTCCTCGCCAACGCCGCGCTCGCCTCGCGAAAGGACCTACGCGACGCCGTCGTGGCGGCGCGCGCCGCGCAGCCCAAGTGGGCGCGCACCACGGCCTACAACCGCGGCCAGGTCCTCTACCGCATCGCCGAGATGCTCGAGGAGCGCGCCGCGCAGTTCGCCGAGCAGGTGGCGCGCAGCGAGGGGCTCGCCGGCGCCGAGGCGGGGCGCCTCGTCGCCGCATCGGTCGACCGGCTCGTCTACTACGCCGGCTGGTCGGACAAGCTCGCCCAAATCGCCGGGGCCGCCAACCCGGTCGCCGGCCCGTATTTCAACTTCTCGCTCCCCGAGCCGACCGGCGTGATCGGGGTCGTCGCCCCGCCGGGCTCCTCGCTGCTCGGGCTCGTCAGCGTGCTCGCCCCGGTGATCGTGACGGGCAACGCGGCCGTCGTTGTGGCGAGCGAGGAGCGGCCGGTGCCGGCGGTGACCTTCGCCGAGGTGCTCGCCACCTCCGACGTCCCCGGCGGTGTCGTGAACCTCCTCACCGGGCGGCTCGCCGAGCTCGCCCCGGTCCTCGCCGCGCACCGCGACGTCGACGGCCTCGACCTGTGCGGGATCTCCGAGCAAGACGCCGCAGCGCTCGAGCGCGCCGCCGCCGACAACGTCAAGCGGGTGCTGCGGCGCGAGGTGGCACCGGACTGGGAGCGCCGCCCCTCGCCCCGGCGCATGCTGCACTTCGTCGAGACCAAGACCGTCTGGCACCCGATCGGTGCCTGAGCGCGCGCCGCGCGCCCTGCCGAGGAGTCACCGTGGCCGTCCAAGTCGTCGAGCACCCGCTCGCCAAGTCCATGCTCGCCGCGCTGCGCGACGCCGCGACGCCGCCGCCGCTGTTCCGCCTGCTCGCCAAGCGCCTCGCCCTCGTGCTCTGCCTCGAGGCGACGCGCCAGATCCCCACCGCGCCGATCGAGGTGGCGACGCCGCTCGGCACCACCGCCGGCGTCCGCCTCGCCCAGCACCTCGTCGCGGTGCCCGTGCTGCGCGCCGGGCTCGGGATGCTCGAGGCCGTCACCGAGCTGTTCCCTGAGGTGACCGTGGGCTACGTGGGCCTCGAGCGGGACCACGCGACCTTCGAGCCCTCGCTCTACTACTCCAAGCTGCCGCCCCTCGGCGGCCGGGCGGTGCTGCTGCTCGACCCGATGCTCGCGACCGGGGGCTCGGCCGCAGCCGCCTGCGGCGCGCTCGAGCACGTCGGCGCCGGCTCGATCACCTTGCTGTCGGTGGTCGCCGCCCCCGAGGGCGTCGCCCACCTGCAGGCGCTGCACCCCGCGGTCGACATCGTGACCGCCTCGATCGACGAAGGCCTGAACGACCAGGCCTACATCATCCCGGGCCTCGGGGACTTCGGCGACCGGCTGTTCGGGACCGAGTAGTGCTCAGCGCGCGGCTGCCACGGCGATCCTCGCGCCGAGCCGCACGTTGTTGCGCACCGCGGCGAGGTTCGCCTCGAGCGCCGCACCCCCGGTCGCCTCGACGAGCCTGGCGAGCAGGTAGGGGGTGATCTGCTGGCCGCGCACCCCGTCGCGCTGGGCGCCCTCGAGCGCCTCGGCGAGCGCCTCGTCGTGCAGGGAGGGATCGAGCTGCTCGGCGAGTGGCACGGGGTTGGCGACCAGCAGGGCGCTGTGCAGGCCGAGCGCCTCGCGCGCCGCCATCACGGCGGCCACCGCTTCGGGCGAGTCGAGCGACCAGGAGAGCGGAGAGCCCGAGCTGTTGAGGTAGAACCCGGGGAAGGTGGTCGTCGCGTAGCCGACGACCGTGACGCACAGCGTCTCGAGCCGCTCCAAGGTGGCCGGGACGTCGAGGATCGACTTCACCCCAGCGGCGACGACGGTAATCGGCGTCTCGGCGAGCGCGAGCAGATCGGCAGACTCGTCGAAGCTCTCCACATAGCCGCGGTGCACGCCCCCGAGGCCGCCGGTCGAGAAGACCGCTATGCCGGCGCGCTGGGCGAGGGTGGCGGTTGCCGAGACGGTCGTCGCCCCGCTCGCCTTGGCGGCCATCGCGAGCGGCAGCTCGCGGCGACCGAGCTTGTGCAGGTCGCTCTCATTCGCCACCCGCTCGAGCTCCGCCGCGCCGAGGCCCACCCGCGCCACGCCGTCGAGGACCGCGATCGTGGCCGGGCAGGCGCCCTCGGCGCGCACGATCGCCTCAAGCTCGCGGGCGACCTCGGCGTTGCGCGGCCGGGGCAGGCCGTGGGAGATGATCGTCGACTCGAGCGCCACGATGGGCACCCCGGCGCGGCGCGCCGCGAGCACCTCCTCGCCGTACTCGATGGCCTGGTCCACCTGGATCGCCTCCGCTCCTTGGCGAGAAGGTCGCCTCAGCTAGCCTCGCGCGCCGTGAGCGCGACCACGACCCCGGGCGAGCCCTTCGCCCTTGCCGAGCAGGCGGCGCGCGAGATCGCCCAACGGAGCGGGATCGAGCGCCACAAGGCCGTGATCATCCTCGGCTCGGGCTGGCTCGAGGCGGCCGAGGTCTTCGGCGACGCGACCTTCGAGTGCCGCACGAGCGAGCTGGCCGGCTTCGCGCCCCCGACGGTCGCTGGCCACGAGGGGCGCGTGCGCTCCGTCGTGATCGGCAACCGGCCGACGCTGCTCCTGCTCGGCCGGGTCCACCTCTATGAGGGCAACGAGCCCGCTGCCGTGGTGCACCCCGTGCGCGCGGCGGTGCTCGCCGGCGCCAGCCTCGTCGTGCTCACCAACGCGGCGGGAGGGCTCGATTCGAAGATGCGGCCGGGCCAGCCGGTGCTGATCCGCGACCACCTCAACTTGACGGGCCGCTCGCCCCTGGCTGGCCCGCCGCCCCCCGCCCCTTACGGCTCGCGCTTTGTGGACCTGACGGCGTGCTACTCGCCGCGGCTGCGCGCGTTGGCGCGCGCCGTCGAGCCCGAGCTCTCCGAGGGCGTCTACGGCGGCTTCGTGGGCCCGCAGTACGAGACGCCGGCCGAGGTCGACATGGTCCGGCGCCTCGGTGCCGATCTGGTCGGGATGTCGACGGTCCTCGAGGCGATCGCGGCGCGCCACCTTGGCGCCGAGGTGCTCGGCTGCTCGCTCGTCACCAACCTCGCCGCCGGCGTGAGCCCCCATCCGCTCGACCACGCCGAGGTGCTGGCGGCCGGCGCCGCCGCGGCGCCACGACTCGCCCGCCTGATCGCCGACGTGGTGGCGCGGGCGTGAGCGCCCCAAGCCCGCCCGGGGCGCTGCCCGCTGGGCTTCGCGCCGAGGTCGAGGCCTGGATGGCCGAGGACCCCGACCCCGCGACGCGCGCCGAGCTCGCGGCCCTCCTCGCCGCCGGGGATCGACGCGAGCTCGAGTCACGCTTTGGGCGGCCGCTGCGCTTTGGCACCGCTGGGCTGCGGGGCGAGCTCGGGGCGGGACCGGCCCGCATGAACCGCGCCGTGGTGCGCTCGACGACCGCCGGGCTCGCCCGCTTTCTGCTCGCCCAGGGCCCCCTGGCGGCCCAGGGTCTCGTCGTCGGCCGGGACGCCCGCCACCAATCGGCGCGCTTTGCAGCCGACACCGCGGAGGTCGCCGCCGCCGCGGGCGTGCCGGTGCACCGCCTCGACGAGGCGCTCCCGACGCCGCTCACCGCCTTTGCCGTCCGCCACCTCGCCGCCGCGGCGGGCGTGATGATCACCGCCAGCCACAACCCCGCCCGCGACAACGGCTACAAGGTCTACGTCGCCGACGGCGGGCAGGTCCTGCCCCCCGCCGACGCCGAGATCGCCGCCGCCGCGGGACCACTTGGGCCGGGGGCGCCCGTGCCGGCACCGGTGCGCCCCGTGGACCGCGCGGCGCTGGTCTCGGCCTATTGCGCAGCGACCCTGGCCCTCCTCGACGCCAACGGCGCGCGCCAGGTGCGCGCGGTCTACACCCCGATGCACGGCGTCGGCGGGGCGGTCGTGCCCGAGCTCGTCACCCGCGCCGGCTTTCCCCCACTCATCCCCGTTCGCGAACAGATGGCGCCGGACCCCGACTTCCCGACGGTCGCCTTCCCGAACCCCGAAGAGCCCGGTGCCCTCGACCTCGCACTCACCACCGCGCGGCGCGAGGGGGCCCAGCTGGTGCTCGCCAACGACCCCGACGCCGACCGCCTGGCGGTGGCGGTGCCGGACCGCCGCGGCGGCTGGCAGGCGCTCAGCGGCGACGAGCTCGGGATCTTGCTCGCCGAGCGCGTGCTCGCCCGCACGAGCGGCACCGACCGCCTCGTGGCGACGACCATCGTGTCCTCGAGCATGCTTGCCGCGCTCGCCGCCGAGGCGGGGGTGCACTACGCCGAGACCCTCACCGGCTTCAAGTGGATCGCCCGCGCCGCGGACGCGCGCGCCGGGACACGCCTCGTCTTTGGCTACGAGGAGGCGCTCGGCTACGCCGTCAACCCGGCCGTCGTGGCCGACAAGGACGGCATGAGCGCAGCGCTCGTCGTCTTGGAGATGGCCGCCGAGGCGGCAGCGGGCGGCGAGGGCCTGCTCGAGCGCCTCGATCGCCTCGCGGCTCGCCTGGGCGTCCACCTCACCGGCCAGTACTCCCTGCGCCTCGAGGGCGACGACGGACCGGGCCAGATGGCGGCGGTCATGTCGGCCTTTCGCGACGCGCCACCCGACTCGCTCGCCGGGTGTGCCGTCAGCGCCGTCGCGGACCTCGCCCAGGGGGCGGATGGCCTGCCACCGACCGACGGCGTGCGGCTCCGCCTCGGCGAGAGCGCCCGGGTGGTGCTCCGCCCGAGCGGGACCGAGCCCAAGCTGAAAGCCTACCTCGAAGTCGTCACGCCGCCACCTGGCGCGGCGGGGCTCGCGGAGGCCCGCCGGCTGGCCGGCGAGCTGCTCGACGCGCTGCGCGACGAGGTGGCGAGCCGCTGCCGGGCGGCCGCTCAGGGGGCGACGAGCGCGCCGTAGGCGGCGGGGTTGCGATCGCGGTAGAAGGCGAGCTCCTCCCGCACCGCCACGAGCAGGTCCATGTCGAGGTCGCGCACCACGAGCGCGCTCTTGTCCGTCGGGGCCACCGCTCCGACGAGCTCCCCACGGGGATCGACGAAATACGAGCTGCCGAAGAAGTCCGCGGCGCTCGCCGGCTCGGCGCCGACGCGGTTGACCGTGCCGACGAAGTACTCGTTCGCCGCCGCCGCGGCCGGCTGCTCGAGGCGCCACAGGTGCCCCGCCAGCCGCTGACTCGCGGCGGCAGGGTTGAAGACCACGGTGGCGCCGGCGAGACCGAGCGCCCGCCAGCCCTCGGGGAAGTGGCGGTCGTAGCCGAGATAGACGCCGATGCGGCCGACGGCGGTGTCGAAGGCGGGATAGCCGAGATTGCCGGGCCGGAAGTAGTACTTCTCGTGGATCCCCGGCGCTGCGCACAGATGCGTCTTTCGGTACTTGCCGAGGTAGCGGCCGTCCGCGTCGAGGACGAAGGCGGTGTTGTAGTGCACGCCAGGCTGGTCCTGCTCGAAGACGGGCACCACGAGGACGAGGGAGAGCTCGCGGGCGAGGTCGCGCATCACCTCAAAGGAGGGCCCACCCGGCACCCGCTCCGCACCGGCGAAGCGCCCGGGGTCCTCGGCACCGAAGAACGACGGCATCGAGTAGAGCTCCTGGAAGCACAGGACGCTCGCGCCGTGCGCGGCGGCCGCCCGGGCGAGGCCCACCGCCGCGTCGATCATCGACTGCCGATCTCCCGTCCAGCGACTCTGGACGAGGGCGGCTCGGATCGTCTCGGCCATCGGACCTCGGTTCTGGCGGCCCCGGTGGCCGCCGGGCTAGCTCGGGGCGACGAGATCGGCCTCGCTCGCCGCCAACGCATCGACGAGGGCGGAGAGGCCCACCTCGGCCTCGCCAGCAGACAGCGACAGCGGCGGCGCGATGCGCAGCACGTTGCCGCGCAGGCCACCCTTGCCAATCAGCACCCCGCGGCGCCGCGCCTGCTCGAGCGCGAGGGCCGCGGCCCGCGGCGAGGGCTTCATCGTCCCGGGCTCGACGAGCTCGACGCCGATCATCAGCCCCTTGCCGCGCACCTCGGCAACCATCTCGCTCGTCTCGGCGTAGCGGGCAAGGCCATCGAGCAACACGGCGCCCTGCGCGGCGGCATTCGCCTGCAGGTCGTGCGCGATCAGGTAGTCGAGGTTGGCGAGCGCGGCAGCGCTGGCGAGCGGGTTGCCGCCGAAGGTGGAGATCGAGTTGACCGCCACGGCGTCGACCAGCTCGGCGCGCCCGACCACGCCGCCGATCGCCAGGCCGTTGCCGAGGCCCTTGGCGAAGGTGATGACGTCCGGCGTGATGCCGTGCGCCTGGTAGCCCCAGAAGTGCTCGCCGGTCCGGCCCCAGCCCGTCTGCACCTCGTCGGAGATGAAGGGGATGGCGTGCTCGTCGAGCACGGCCTTCAGCGCCGCGAAGTACCCGTCGGGCGGGACCACGAAGCCGCCGACCCCCTGGATCGGCTCGGCGATGAAGCAGGCGACGTCGCCCGAGGTCGTCGTCTCGAGCACCTCGGCGAGGTCGGCGGCCGAGCGTCCGAGCAGCTCTTCGTCCGACAGGCCGCGGAACACCCCGCGCAGGCGGTCGCCGTTGTGCAGGTAGCTGACTTGCAGCGGGCTCAGCCCCGAGGCCGACCAGCTCCGGTTGCCGGTGACCGACATCGCCGAGAACGAGCGGCCGTGGTAGCTGTTGCGCAGCGCCAGCACCTGGTTGGAGCGCCGAGCGGTCGTGCACAACAAGAGCGCCGCGTCGGTCGCCTCGGTGCCCGAGTTGACGAAGAAGACCTTGGCGTCGGGAATCCCCGAGAGCCCGGCGATCCGCTCGGCGAGCTCGATCATCGGCGAGACGAGGTACAGCGTCGAGCTGTGCACCAGCCGGCCGGCCTGCTCCCGGATCGCCTCGACGACCTCGGGGACGGCGTGGCCGGTCATCGTGGTCAAGATGCCGCCGAAGAAGTCGAGATAGCGCGTCCCCGAGGCGTCGGTGACGACGCACCCCTCGCCCGAGACGAGCTCGATCGGCTCCTCGTAGTACAGGGACAGCCAGGCCGGCATGACCGCCTGGTGGCGCTTGAGGAGATCGCCGCTCACCTGTCCGCCCTCGCTTTCACCGGCACTGGCCGACGAGCGCCGGTGGCCTCAAGCTAGCGCGCCCCTTGCATCGGACTGGCCGGCTGCGCGATCTCGGGGCCCTCAGGTCCCGACGGTGCTCGAGACGCGGAAGGCCGACTCGGCCTCGAGCGCGTCGTATCCGGGCTTGATCAGGCCGTTGATCAAGGCCAGGCGGTCGTCGAAGGGGTAGAAGGCGCTCTTCATGGCGTTGATCGACAGCCAGCGCAGGTCCGACCAGTCCCAGCCGAAGGCCTCGCAGCACCGCGCCATCTCCGAGGAGAGGGTCACCCCGCTCATCAGGCGGTTGTCGGTGTTGATCGTCGCCCGGAAGCTGAGGCGTCGCAACAGGCCGATCGGATGGTCCTCGAGGCGCTCGACCACGCCGGTGTGCACGTTCGAGGTCGGGCAGAGCTCGAGGGGGATCCGGCGGTCCCGCACGTAGCTCGCCAGCCGTCCGAGGACCACCGTGCCGTCCTCGGCGACGGTGATGTCGTCGACGAGGCGGACGCCGTGGCCGAGGCGCTCGGCGTTGCACCACTGCAGCGCCTGCCAGATCGAGGGCAGCCCGAACGCCTCCCCGGCGTGCAAGGTGGCGTGGAAGTTCTCGCGCTGGATGAGCGTGAAGGCCTCGAGGTGCCGGGTTGGCGGGTAGCCCGCCTCGGCGCCGGCGACGTCAAAGCCTGCCACGCCGCTGTCGCGATAGCGCACCGCCAGCTCGGCGATCTCGAGCGAGCGGGCGGCCGTGCGCATCGCCGTGAGTAGGGCCCGCACCACGATCGGCCGCCCGGCCCGGCGGGCGGCGACGTCCATGCCGGCCGAGAAGCCCGCGAGCACCGCCTCGACGATCGCGTCGAGCTCGAGGCCCCGCTCGGTGTGCAGCTCGGGGGCAAAGCGCACCTCGGCGTAGACCACGCCGTCCTCGCTGAGATCCTCGACGCACTCGCGCGCGACGCGCTCGAGCGCCGGGGCGGTCTGCATCACCGCCACCGTGTGGGCGAAGCCCTCGAGGTAGCGCACGAGGTCGGCCCGGGGGGTGTCGGCGACGAACCAGCGCCCGAGCGCCGCCGGATCGCTCGCCGGAAGGTCGCGGTAGCCGCACTCCTCGGCGAGCTCCACGACCGTCGCCGGCCGGAGGCCGCCGTCGAGGTGGTCATGGAGGAGCACCTTCGGCGCGCGGCGGATCTGTTCGAGGGACGGGGGCGCGTCGTGCATCGCGTTCTCCTTTGGCCCGACGATAGCGGTGCTCAAGCGATGCGCTCGAGCACGAGCGGGCTCGCGGGCGGTGGCGCGTCGTCGATGCGGACCGCCCCGTCCAGGGCAGCGACCGCCCGCTCGAAACGCTCCGGCTCGTCGCTGTGCAGCTCGAGCACGACATCGCCGGCAGCCACCTCCTCGCCGGGCTTGACGCGACAGACCACCCCGGCCGCCGCGCTCACCGGATCCTCCTTGCGGGCACGCCCGGCGCCGAGGCGCCAGGCGGCGACCCCCACGCCCCGCGCGTCGAGGCGGCCGAGCACCCCGGAGCGATCGGCGCGCAGCACCTCGACGTGACGGGCGACCGGCAGCGGCGCGCCGAGATCGCCACCTTGCGCCTCGATCATCCGGACGAAGGTCGCCGCGGCCGACCCGTCGGCCAGCGCGGCCGCGGGGTCGCCGGCCAGCCCGCACAGCGCGAGCATCTCGGTCGCGAGCGCCACAGTCACCTCGACCAAGTCCGCCGGCCCGCCGCCGTGCAGGACCTCGAGGGCCTCGCGCACCTCGAGCGCGTTGCCGGCGGTGCGCCCGAGCGGCACGTCCATGGCGCTCAGGAGCGCGGTGGTGCGCACCCCGTTCTCGCTCCCCAGCTCGACCATCGTTCGCGCCAGGCGTGCGGCACGCTCACGATCGGCCATGAAGGCCCCCGAGCCCACCTTCACATCCAAGACGAGCGCCGAGGTCCCCTCGGCGATCTTCTTCGACATGATCGAGCCGGCAATCAAGGGGATCGACTCGACGGTCCCGGTGACGTCGCGCAGCGCGTAGAGCTTGCGGTCGGCCGGAGCGAGGCCCGCGCCCGCCGCGCAGATGGCGCAGCCGACCGTCTCGAGCTGGCTGACGAGCTCGTCGGGGCCGAGCGCCGCCCGCCAGCCCGAGATGGCCTCGAGCTTGTCGAGCGTCCCGCCGGTGTGGCCGAGCCCCCGGCCAGACAGCTGGGGGACGGCGGCACCGAGGCTCGCCACGAGCGGGGCGAGGATGAGCGAGACCTTGTCGCCCACTCCGCCGGTCGAGTGCTTGTCGACCGTCGGGCGCGTCAGGCGGGACAGGTCGAGCCGCTCGCCCGACTCGACGATCGCCTGGGTCCACCGGGCGAGCTCGGCGCGCTCCATGCCGCGCCAGACGATCGCCATCAAGAGCGCAGATACCTGCTCGTCGGGAATCGCGCCCGCGCCATACCCACCGATCAGCCAGTCGATCTCGGCGTCCGAAAGCCGGCCGCCGTCGCGCTTGTTGCAGATGACGTCGACGGCGTCGAACGCGCTCATCGCTCCGAGCGCCGCTCGGCGATCTCCTCGCCGGTGAAGGCGCCCGGCAGGAGGTCGGCGAGGCGCAGGGGGACTTCGCCAGGGCCGTTGTCGACGAGGAGCTCGGGGCCGCCGTGCTCGAGCAGCAACTGGCGGCAGCGCCCACACGGCGCCAGCGCGAGGCCGTCGCCGGCGGTCACCGACACGGCCACGAGCGGCTGGCCGCCCCCGGCGACGAGCGCCGAAACGAGACCGCACTCCGCGCACAAGGTGACGCCGAAGGAGGCGTTTTCGACGTTGCAGCCCGTGTAGACCTGGCCATCGCGACCCAGCCCGGCAGCACCGACCCGGAGGCCCGAATAGGGCGCGTAGGCCCGCGAGGCGACGGCATCGGCCGCCTCGCGAAGGCGCGTCCAGTCGAGGCCGTCGAGATCCCTTGTGGCGCCTGGGCTGCTCACCGGCCCGAACACTACACTGCGGCCCGCGTGCCCCGGCCTGGCCCTTGCCCACCACCACCCATCGGGGCGCGCCCGAGCGTCGTGGTGGTGGGCGATGTCATGGTGGACGTCATCGTGCGCCAGCTCGACCGACTCGCTGTCGGGAGCGACACCGAGTCGGCCATCCGCCTCGCTCCGGGAGGCTCGGCGGCCAACCAGGCGGCGCACCTCGCACTCGCCGGCGCGAGCGTCGACTTCTTCGGCGTGGTCGGCGAGGACGGACTCGGGGACAGCGCCACCCAGGCGCTCGAGGCGGTCGGGGTGCGCCCCCACCTCGAGGTCGCGCCCGGACGATCGACCGGCGTCGTCGTCTCGCTCGTCGATCACGACGGGCAGCGCTCGATGCTGACCGACCGCGCCGCCAACGCCGAGCTCGCCCGCATCTATCTGCCCGAGCACCTGTGCGCGCCGGGCCACCACCTGCACCTGTCCGGCTACGAGCTGCTCCACGCGACGAGCCGCCCCGCCGCACTCGCCCTCATCGACCGGGCTGAGCGGGCCGGGATGAGCTGCTCGGTCGACCCGTGCTCGGCCGCCCCGCTCGTGCGCGCCGGCGCCGCAGCGTTCTTATCCTGGACGCGGGACTTCGCGTTCTGCTGCGCCAACTTGGACGAGGCGCGGGTCCTGAGCGGCGAGCGCGACCCCGAGCGCGCCGTCGAGGTGCTCGCCCGCTACTACGACGAGGTCACCGTCACCCTCGGCGGCGACGGCGCGCTGTGGGCCGGGCGCACCAGTGGTCAGCTCCGCCTCGCCTCCCGGGCGGTCCAGGTGCACGACACCACTGGGGCTGGCGACGCGTTCACCGGCACGTTCCTCGCCCGGCGCCTTGTTGGCGATGCGCCCGCCGATGCGCTCTCGGCCGGGCTCGAGGCCGCCGCCCGCGTCGTCTCTACCGCCGGGGCGCGGAGCTGGCGCTGAGCTAGTCGCGCGAGTAGGGAACGCCGTCGGCCGCCGGCGGCCGGACCCGGCCGACCAGGCCGGAGACCACAGCGATCGTGATCACGTAGGGCGCCATCGACAAGAAGGGCGAGGGGATCCCGACGTTCAACACGGCGAGGTAGCTCTGCAGCGAGAGCGCGAACCCGAACAGCACCGCCGCGCCCAGCGCGCCGAAGGGCCGCCAGCGGCCGAAGATCATGGCGGCGAGCGCCACGTAACCGAGGCCGGCGGTCATGCCCGCCGAGAACTCCCCGATCGAGCCGATGGTGAACGAGGCGCCACCGATCCCGGCGATGACGCCGCCGAGGATCACGTTGCGGTAGCGGACCGACAAGACATGGATCCCGACGGTCTCCGCGGCGCGCGGGTGCTCGCCGACGGCGCGCACCCGCAGTCCCCAGCGCGTCTTGAACAGCGCCACATGCACCATGACGAGCAGGATCGCCGCGCCGTAGAGGAAGACGTTCTGGTCAAAGAGCACGGGACCGAGGATCGGGATCTTCGACAGCAGGGGGATAGCCAGCGGCGAGAAGGTCTGGGGGCTGTTGAGCGTCGACTGGTCGGGCGTCAGCACCTGCTCGGTGAGGAAGTTGGTGAGCCCCGTGCAGAAGGCCACGATCACGACGCCCACGATGATCTGGTCGGCACCATAGCGGAGGGCCAAGAAGGCCAGCAGCGCGCCGAACAGGCCGCCGGCCACCGCGCCGGCGAGCACGCCGAGCCACAGGTTCCCCGACGCCGAGCCGATCATCGCGCCGAGGAACGCTCCGGCGAGAAACTGGCCCTCGATGGCGATGTTCACGACACCCGAGCGCTCGCACATGATCCCCGACAACGAGCCGTAGACGAGCGGGGTGGCGTACACGAGCGTGCCCACGAGCATCTGCAACAGGTTGAGGGCAGCCCCCCGCGCTGCCCAGGCGAGGAACGCCCACAAGAACAGCACCACGCCCAGGCTAAAGATGAGGTAGCTGCCGCGGGCGCTGCGCCGCAAGAGCAAGAGCGCGGCCAGCGCCGCACAGCCGATGGCGAGCGCGACGGCGACCCAGCGCACCGACATCGTGAGCGGCGAGACGTTGAGGGCCGGCGGGCCGCTCAATAAGAAGATGGCGTGCTCGCCCGAGGGCACCCCGAAGCCGAAGGCGACGAGCGTCGTGACCGCCAGCACGGCGAGGAACACGCCCATCCCCCGGACGCGCCCGAGGGAGACGAGCCGACCTTCGGGGGCGAGCTCGACGCCTTCGACCGGTGTGAGATCGACCGTGCTCATCCGCCCCATCCCTTGGTAAACAGCAAGATCTTGCCCGCCCCGGCCTCGCGCAGGCGGAAGATCTCGCGCACGAGCGCCGGCGTGGCGACCATGAAGACGATCACCGCCTGGATCACCGAGGTGAGGTCGATGGGGACGCCCGTGCTCGCCTGCATGTACCGGCCCCCCGTGCTCAGCGCGGCGAACAGCAGCGAGCCGAGCACGACGCCGAGCGGCCGGTTGCGCCCGAGCAGCGCCACGGTGATGGCGTTGAAGCCGGTGTTGCCGCCATAGCCGGTCGACAAGAAGAAGTCCGTGCCAGCCAGTGTCGACATCCCAGCCATCCCGACCAGGGCACCCGAGATCATGAGGACGAGGATCGTCGCCCGGCGGGCGTCCATGCCGGCGGTGCGCCCGGCCGCGGGGTTCGCGCCGATCACCTTGAACTGGAAGCCGAGCGTGCTGCGCCGCATGAACCACGAGGCGCCGGCGGCGACCGCGAGGGCGACGATCAGTCCGAGGTTGACGCGCAGGCCGCTGCCGAACAGGTGCGGCAGCTGGCCCGTCGAGGAGATCGAGCGGGAGATCGAGTTGCTCTGGTTCGGCTTTTGCAGCGGCTGGGTGGTGAGCAGGTACTCGAGCAGGTAGAGGAAGATGTAGTTGAGCATGATCGTGACGATCACCTCGTGCGCGCCGGTCCGCGCCTTCAAGATCCCGGGGATGAAGCCCGCGACGGCACCGCCCGCGGCGCCGGCGAGGATCACGAGTGGCAGGTGGATCCCGATCGGCGCGTGGACACCGAAGCCGACGTAGGTCGCCGCCAGGGCGCCGGCGATCAGCTGGCCCTGGCCGCCGATGTTGAACACCCCGGTCGAGAAGCCGAGCGCCACGCCCGTCCCGGCGAGGATGAGCGGCGTCGCCGACACGAGCGTCTCTGAGATCGGGGTGAAGACCCCCGTCCAGCCCTGACCCGAGGAGATCGCGTGGCCGAGCGCCGACGGGCTGATCACCGATCCGACGAAGAGCGCGCCATACGCGTTGCCGAGCGTCTGGAACGTCACCGAGAACGTCCGGCCCGGGTGCGATCCGAGCTCGCCCCAGGCGTGCAGGGTCGCCGGCGTCGTCACGACGATCAAGATGGCGCCGACGAACAGCCCGCCGACGACGGCGAGCAAGGTGACCATGGCCACGTTCGCCTCGGTCACAAAGCGCACGAAGCGCCGCCAGGCAGGTGCCCCGGCGGGCGGCGGCGCGGCGGGGCGCTCGGGCGCCTCGGCGGGCGAGGTGGCGCTCATATGAGGTCCAGGTTGGTCACGGGAGGCTGGTCGCCGTCGGGCGGGGGGAGGTCGGGCGGTTCGATCCCGGCCATCATCAGCCCGATGCGGTCGCGGCCAGCACTGGGCGCGACGGTCCCGACCACGCGGCCGCGGTACATCACCGCGATCCGGTCGCCGAGCGCGAGCACCTCGTCGAGCTCTGAGGAGACCAAGAGCACCGCGGCGCCGCGGTCTCGCTCTTCGATGATCCGTCGGTGCACGTACTCGATCGAACCCACGTCGAGGCCCCGCGTCGGCTGGGAGGCGACGAGCACCTTGACCGGGCGCGAGAGCTCACGGGCGACGACGACCTTTTGCTGGTTGCCACCCGACAGGTTCCCGACCGCCTCGCGTGCAGACGGTGCCCGGATGTCGAACTCGGCCAGCTTGGTCTCACCGTCGGCGGCGACCCGGGCGAGGTCGCGGGCGCCGTGGCGGGCGAAGGGCGTGCGGTCGAAGAGGTCGAGCACGAGGTTGTCGGCGATCGACATGCCGAGCACCAGCCCGTCCACCTGGCGGTCCTCGGGGACGTTCGCGACCCCGGCGCGTAGCGCCGCCTTCGGCGTCGCGCGGGTGAGGTCGATCGCGTCGATGCGGATCGTGCCGGCCTCGGGGTTGCGCAACGCGCAGACCGCCTCGGCGAGCTCGGTCTGACCGTTGCCCTGCACGCCGGCGAGGGCGAGGATCTCGCCGGCGCGGACCTCGAGATCGACGCCGTCGACGACGGCGATCCCCCGTGCATCCACGATGCGCACGCCGCGCAGCTCCAAGACGACGGGGCCGGGCTTGGGCGGCTCCTTTCGCACGACGAGCTCGACGCTGCGACCGACCATCATCGCTGCCAGCTCGGCCTCGTCGATCGCCGAAGGGTCCGCGGCGCCGACGACCTTGCCGAGGCGCATCACCGTGATGCGGTCTGCGACCGCGAGCACCTCTTTCAGCTTGTGCGTGATGAACAGGATCGATCGCCCGGCGGCAGCGAGGGACCGCATGATCCGGAACAGCGCCTCGATCTCCTGGGGCGTGAGGACGGCGGTCGGCTCGTCCAAGATCAGCACCTTCGCGTCGCGAATCAGCGCCTTCAAGATCTCGACGCGCTGCTGCGCGCCGACGGGAAGGTGCTCGACGAGCGCGTCGGGATCGACCTCGAGGCCGAACTCCTTCGACAGGCGCGAGATGTCGCTGCGGGCCTTGCGGTGGTCGAGGAATCCTGCGGCACGCGTCGGCTCGAAGCCGAGGACGACGTTCTCGGCGACCGAGAACACCGGGACGAGCATGAAGTGCTGATGCACCATGCCGATCCCGCGGCGCACGGCGTCGCCGGGATCCGCGAAGCGCACCGGCTCGCCGTCGATGCGAATCTCGCCCTCGTCGGCGTGCAGCAAGCCGAAGAGCACGTTCATCAACGTGCTCTTGCCGGCGCCGTTCTCGCCGAGCAGGCAGTGGATCTCGCCCGGCTCGACGGTGAGGTCGATGTGGTCGTTGGCGACGAGCGCGCCGAAGCGCTTGGTGATCCCAGCGAGCTCGAGCTTCATCGTCCCTCATCGTCGCGTACGGCGACGAGGCCCAGCTGTCTTTGACAGCTGGGCCTCTCGCCTCGGGGTTCTTCTGGGCGCCGCCTGCCCCACCGGGGCGGCCGGCGAGTGCTAGCTCGCCGGGTAGGAGTTCGGGTCGAGCGACACCTTGTTGGCGATGATCTTCGCCTTCAGGGTCTTGAGCGCGGCCTTGACCTTCGCCGGGATCTTGTGGGCGAAGGTATGGAACGGCGACAGGCTCACGCCATTGTTGGCGAGCGTGCCGTTGTAGTTGCCGCCGTGGAACGTGCCGCGTGCCGCGGCCTCGACGGCCGTCGACACCGAGGCGACGATGCCCTTGGTGACGCTCGTGATGAACAGCGAGCAGTACTGGGGAGCCGACACGCAGCCGTCGGTGTCGACCCACTCCATGTAGTGCCCGGCCCCGGCCTGCTTGACCGCCGCAGCCGCACCGAGGCCGACCGCGCCAGCGACCGGGAAGATCACGTCAGCACCCTCGGCCATCAGCGTCTGCGCGTCGGTCTTGCCGAGCGCCTGGTTGGTGAAGTCGTTGGTGAACAGGCCGTTGCCAGCAAAGCTACCGGACGCGAAGTTGCGCTTTTTCGCCGGCGTCCAGCCGAGCGCGACGACATGCGCGTGGTTGACCTTGTCGTAGTAGCGAACACCCGCCACCCAGCCGTCCATGTAGATCGTGACCGGCGGGATGTCCTGGCCGCCGAAGGTGCCGACCTTGCCGCTCTTGCTCATCGCCGCGGCGAGGTAGCCGCCGAGGAAGGCGTCCTGGTTCGTGTGGTACACGAGGCCGAGGACGTTCTTCATCGCCGGGGAGTAGGAGTAGTCGACGATCGCGAACTTCTGGCTCGGATGCGCCTTCGCAGCGGTCTGGGTCGCCTGGGCCATGTCGAAGCCGACGGTGATGATGATGCCGCACTTCTCGCCGATGAAGGTGTTGATGTTCGGCGCGTACTCGCTCGTCGAATTGGACTGCAGGTACTTGTAGCTCAGGCCGGGGATCGCCTTGGCGGCGACCTTCAGGCCCTGGTATGCCGAGGCGTTGAAGGAGCGGTCGTTGATGCCGCCCGTGTCGGTGACCTCGCAGGCGAGGAAGTGGCTCTTTGCCCGGCCTGAGCGCGCCGAGGCCGTGGCGCGGTGATGCGCGGTCGCCTTGGCGCTGGCAAAACTCGAGCCGGCCCCGAAGCCGACGGCAGCGGTCGCCGCGACGACGACGGCCGACGCCGCGGCGACCCGCGTCGTGAGGCCAGCCCTCGAGCGCTTGCGGTGCGCCCCGTGGTCGCTTGTGCTCATGTAGTTCCCTCCCCTTGCCATGGCGGCTTCGAGCCCCATGGCCTCGAGCCCCGCGGCGCGGGGCGTTCGTCGTGACGCCGTAGCAGTCGGCAAACCTTACGTTCGGGTGACGGACCTCGTCACGCGACTTCGCGGCACGTCGCCCGATTGTCGCCATGCCGAAACAGCGGCCGCGCCGGTGAGCGGGCGAGATCCCTGGCGCGGGCGCGGGGCGACGGCCGCCGGCGGCGACGCTCCCCACTAGCGTTCGGGAAATGACCTCGACCGACGGCGCGTCGCGCGCCGACCGCCAGGGCGACGACGCCCCCTATCGCCTCCCCCGTTCCGTCGCGCCGCGTCGCTACGAGCTTCAGCTCGCGCCCGACCTGCACACCGCCCGCTTCATCGGCCGCGAGCGCATCGAGATCGAGGTTCTCGAGCCTTGCACGGCGATCGAGTGCCACGCCGTCGACCTCGAGGTCAGTGATGCGGGCCTCGAGGCGGGTTGGGCCTCGGCCGGCGCCACCGGGGCGCGCCAGGCCCTCTCCGTCAGCCTCGATCCCGATCACGAGCGGATCCGCTTCACGCCCCCCCAGACGCTGACTCCTGGCCGCTACGTGTTGAGCTGCGCCTTTGCCGGGGTGCTCAACGATCGCCTGAAGGGCTTCTATCGCAGCACCTTCGCCGGCGAGGACGGCGAACCGGTGGTGATCGCCACGACCCAGTTCGAAGAGACGGCTGCCCGCCAGGCCTTCCCCTGTTTCGACGAGCCCGACCGAAAGGCGGTCTTTTCGGTCACCTTGGATGCCCCTTCGGGAACCATCGCCCTGTCCAATGGGCCCGAGGTTTCCTCCGAACCCCTCGAGGGCGGTGGCCGGCGGTTTCGCTTCGGCGACACGATCCCGATGTCGACCTACCTCGTGGCCTTCATCGTCGGCCCGCTCGAGACCACCGAGCCCGTCGACGCCGGTGGGGTACCGCTGCGCGTCGCCGTCCCCCCGGGCCGCTCCGCGCTGACCCGCCCGGCCCTCGAGGCGGGCAAGCACGCGCTGAGCTTCTTCTCCAGGTACTTCGAGCTGCCCTATCCCGGCGACAAGCTCGACCTCGTCGCGCTGCCGGACTTCGCAGCGGGCGCGATGGAGAATCTCGGCTGCGTCACCTTCCGGGAGGCGATCCTGCTCGCCGACGAGTCCCGGGCGAGCCGGCCCGAGCTCGAGCGCCTCGCCGAGGTCGTCGCCCACGAGCTCGCCCACATGTGGTTCGGCGACCTCGTGACGATGGGCTGGTGGAACGGCATCTGGTTGAACGAGGCCTTCGCCACGTTCATGGCGCTGTGCTGCGAGGACGACTACCGGCCGGCATGGCAGGTTTTTGCGGGCTTCGCCCGCGGGCGCGCCAACGCGCTCGGGACGGACGCGCTCCACGCCACGCGGCCGATCGAGTACCCCGTCCGACGGCCCGAGGACGCGGCAGCGATGTTCGACGTGCTGACCTACGAAAAGGGCGCCTCGGTGCTGTGGATGGTCGAGCAGTTCCTCGGCCGCGAGCGCTTCCAAGCAGGCGTGCGCGCCTATCTGCGCCAGCACGCCTACGGCAACACCAAGAACACCGACTTGTGGGACGCGCTCGCCGCGGCAGCGCCCGAGGTCCCCGTCGGCAAGGTGATGGAGACCTGGCTGCTGCAAGGCGGCCACCCGCTCGTCAGCGCCCGCCTGGTCAACGGCCCTGAGGGCGAGCAGGTGGAGTTCGCCCAGGAGCCCTTCTCCTACCTTCCTGCCGCCGTCGCCGCCGAGATCGGCACGGCCCCACCCGAGGGCTCGGCGATCGGATCGGACTGGCTCGTGCCGCTGGTCGCGGCGCCGGCCGGCACGCTGGCCGCGGCCGGGAAGGCGCCCGAGGGCGCGCACAAGGTGCTGCTCGGCAACCAGCCGGTTCGGCTGCCGGTGCCCGAGGGCGGGGCGCTCGTGGTGAACGCGGGCGGCACCGGCTTCTACCGCACGAGCTACGACGAGGCGCTCCAGGCGCGCCTGCTCACCCACTTCGGTGAGCTCGGGCCGATCGAGCAGTTCAACCTCGTGAGCGACGCCTGGGCGACGACGCTCGCCGGCCGCAACGAGATCAGCCGCTTCGTGGCCGTGCTGCGCCACCTGAACGAGAGCGACGATCCCTACGTCTGGTCGCTCGCGCTCAACGCCTTGGCGGTGCTCGACCTCGTCGCCGAGGCGTCCGAGCGCCCGGCGCTGTCGGCCTTTGCCCGCGAGCTGTGCTCCGAGCGCTTCGCGACCATCGGGTGGGAGCGCCGCGCCGGCGAGGACGACAAGACGCCCCTGCTGCGCTCCAGCCTGGTGACCGGGCTCGGCACCCTCGGCCGGGACGAAGCCACGATCGGGCGGGCGCATGAGCTGTTCGCCGAGGAGCACTTCGCCAAGGGCGTCCTCGATCCCGACCTCGGCGCGGCCGTGCTCGGCGTCGTGGCCGCCCACGCGAGCGACGAGGAGTTCAGCGCCATCCTCGAGCGCTACCGTCGGCCTCGCGACCCGATGGACGGCATCCGCCACCTCTACGCGCTCGCGCGCCTTTCCGATGAGAAGAAGGTTGCCGAGGTGCTCGAGCTCTGCCTCAGCGAGATCCGCTCGCAGAACGCGCCGATCCTGCTCGGCGCACTGCTCATGAACCGCGAGCGCGGGTCCCAGAGCTTCGTCTTCATCAAAGAGCACTTCGGCACGATGACCACGCGCTATCCGGACAACCTCATCCCCCGCATGCTCGAGGGCATCGCCGGACTCGCCCAGCTCGATCCCGACGGCGAGCCGCGCGACGCGCGCAAGGTCCGCGAGTTCTGCGCCAGCGCGGTGAGCGGGGCGAGCCGCCGGCGCGTCGACCAGAGCCTCGAGCGGCTCGAGGTCCACGTCCGCCTGGCGGTGCGCCTGCGCGGACGGCTCGCCACCGCGCTCGGTACGACCGGGGGCTGAGCGATGAACCTCGCGCTGGCGGCGACCACGTTCGCGGTCGTCCTGCCCGCCGAGCTTCCCGACAAGACGTTCATCGCGACGATCGTGATGGGCTCGCGCCAGCGGCCGCTTCCGGTCTGGATCGGCACCGCGGCCGGCCTCGTCCTGCAGGCGGCGATCGCGGTCGTCGCCGGCCGCCTACTCGCCCTCTTGCCGCACCGCGCCGTCGAGGGAATCGTCGCCGGTCTCTTTTTGCTCGGCGGTGCCTATTTACTCTTCATCCCAGAGAAGAGGGAGGAAGCGGGCGCCAAGGAGATCGAGGCGAAAGAAGCGGCGCAAGTGGGCGAGGCACCGGCACGCAACCTGAAGGTGGCGCTCACCGCCTTCAGCGTCGTGGCGCTCGCCGAGTTCGGCGACCTCACCCAGGTGATCGTGGCCAACTTCACTGCCCGCACCAAAGACGCCCTTAGCGTGTTTCTGGGCGCGGCGGTCGCCTTCGTCGTCATCAGCGGATTCGGCGTCCTCGCCGGCCGCACGCTCGTGCGCTACGTCCCCCTCTCCCTCATCCGGCGGCTCTCGGGCTTGTTGCTGTGCGGGCTCGGCATCTACAGCCTGGTCCAGGCGGCGTGAGCCAGCGCGACGCGGCCCCGCCTGGCACGGCGCGCCAGCCCGGCGACGGGCCGGCGCGCAGCGCGTCGGTGCTCGCGGCGGCACGGGCTACGCCGGGATTTCTCGACGAGCGCGAGGGCATGGCCCTGTTCGCCGCTGCCGAGGTCGCGGCGCACCGGGCGCTTGGGCCCTTGGTCGAGATCGGCGCCTACCTCGGCCGCTCCAGCCTCTTCCTCGCCGCCGGGCTGCTTCGCGCGCTCGAGCGCGGTGCGCCGCCGTGCATCGTGCTCAGCGTCGACCATCACCGGGGCTCAGAGGAGATGCAGGCCGGCTGGGAGCACCACGACGCGAGCCTGGTTGATCCCGCGACCGGACAGATGGACTCGCTCCCGCGCTTTCGGGCGAACCTGTGGCGGGCCGGAGCCGAGGACGTCGTCGTCGCGGTCGTCGGCGACTCGGCGCGCGTCGCTGCGGCGCTCAGCGGGCCGGTCGGCATGGTCTTCATCGACGGCGGGCACGGCGCCGTCGTCGCGTGGGCCGACTACGAGGGCTGGACGCCTCGCCTCGCCGCGGGGGGCCTGCTCGCCATCCACGACGTCTTCCCCGATCCCGCAGACGGCGGCCGCCCGCCCTATGAGTGCTACCGCGCGGCACTAGAAAGCGGCGAGTTCGAAGAGCTCGAGGAGGCCCGCTGCCTCAGCCTGCGCGTCCTCACCAAGCGCCGGGCTCCGACGGCGCCCCAAAGAGCGCGGCGGTGACGCCGCCGCGCAACGCGTCGGCGGCAAGCACGACGGCCGCGGCCGAGTAGCTCGTGCGCTCGCCAGCCGGGAAGGGCGAGCGCTCGGGATAGACGAGGCCGGTCAGGTACGAGCCGTCCGTCTGGCGCTGGTGCTCGGCGAGGGCGAGCAGCGCCGCCGCCTCGTCGACCAGACCGCAGCGCAGGCAGGCGAGCGCGCACTCGGCGGTCTCGGCGGTCGTGATCCAGCGATGGTCCGAGCGGCACAGCACGCCGCGACCGGGCTGGACGAAGCGCTCCCAGCCCGACGCGAGGCGCTGGCGCGCGGCGTCGCCCTCGAGCACGCCCGCGAGCACTGGGTAGTACCAGTCCATGGCGTACTCGCGCTTGTCGGCGAAGCACTCCGGGCGCGCCACGATCGCGTCGCGCAAGCGGTGGGTCGCGGGCGCGACCTCAGGGGCGGTCGCCGGCTCCACGCCGATCAGCGCAGCGGCGCGGACCCAGGCCGTGAGGCTCGCGTAGATCGAGGAGCACGCCGCAAGCAGGCACAGGTCGCCAGCGGCGCCAGCGGGGGCGTCGGACCAGCAGATCGCTCCCGAGGGCCGTTGCTGGGCGAGCACGAAGTCGAGCGCCCGGCGCATCATGGCGAGGTGCCGGCGCACGAGGGCGCCCTCGCCGAGCGCGAGGGCGCAGCCGAGCACGCCGGTGGCGACGTAGGCGGTGCCGTTGGTATCGAGCCGGTCGTCGTCGATCTCGCCGTCCCCGCAGTAGCCGGCGTGCCACGAGCCGTCGGGGCGCTGGGTGGCGGCGAGGAAATCAAGGGCGCGCCGCGCGCCGTCGCCGTCGCCGACGACGGCGAGCGCGAGCGCAGCCTCAAGGTGGTTCCAGGGGTCCCCGTGCCCGGCCGCCGACCATGGGATGAAGCCGCTCGGCCGCTGCAGGGCGGCGATGCTGGCCGCGGTCGCGCCGAGCTCGCCGATCCCGGGGGCGGCCGAGAGCTCAGGGAGCGACACGGTCGCCTCCGGCGGCCACGAGCTCGCCCTCGCCGCGTCGGGCGAGGTCCGTCGGGCTCGAGAGGAGCGCGGTCGCCCGCGGCCGGCAGTACAGCACGAGGCTCTTGCCGACGAGCGGGTTCAACAGCCGCTCGATGCCGTGCAGCCAGCGCGGGCGGCGCACGATGTCGTAGACGAGGACGCGGTGGTAGGCGCGCACGAGCGGGTTGTGGTCGTTGTCGACGCCAACCAGGCAGCGCAGCCACCAGTACGGGCTGTGCAGGGCGTGCGCGTGGTGCGAGCCGATGACGTCAAAGCCGGCGCGCCGCAGCCGACCGACGAGCTGGCGGCGCCGGTAGATGCGGACGTGACCCCCCTCGACCTCGTGATAGGCGGCCGAGAGTGCCCAGTTCACGAGCTCGGGGCCAAAGCGCGGGACCGTGACGACGAGCAGGCCGTCGCTCGTGAGGACCCGGGCGAGCTCGCCGAGCGCCGCCTCGTCGTCCACGATGTGCTCGAGCACCTCGGCGGCGACGATGCGATCGAAGCTGGCGCGGCCAAAGGGGAGCTGCGCGAGGTCGGCGCACGCCACCGCGCCCCGCGCCGGCGCAGTGATCTCTCCGGCTTCCTCCATCGCCGCGAGCAGTGCCGCCACCGGCTCGAGTTCACCCCGGCTGGCGTCGACCGCCACCACGTCGGCCCCGCGCGCCGCGCACGCAAAAGCGTGGCGGCCGCCACCGCAGCCGACGTCGAGCACCCGTGTTCCCGGCGAGATCCCGGCACGCTGCAGATCGACCGTCAGCACGAGGAGCTGCCCCGCTGATGCTCTGCCAGCAGGGCCCGGTACTCAGCGACCGTGCGCTCCGCCGTTGCCTGCCAGGTGAAGCGCTCGAGGACCCGTGCTCGGCCCGCGGCGGCGAGACGTGCGGCGAGTGATCGGTCCTCAAGGAGCCGCAAGATCGCGATCGCCAGCGCCGACGGGTCGCCCGGGGGCACCAACAGGGCGTGCACGCCGTCCTCGCCGGCGACCTCGGGCAGGGCCCCGCCAGTCGTGGCGACGAGCGGCGTGCCGCACGCGAGCGCCTCGGCGGCGGGCAGCGAGAAGCCCTCATACAGCGAGGGCACCACGACGCAGCTCGCCTCGCAGTAGCGCTCGGCGTGGCGCTCGTCGCTCTCCCCGGCAACGAAGCGGACCGCCCCTTCGAGGCCGAGCCGCTCGATGGTGCGGTGCGTCGGGCTGTCAGCGCGCAACCGGCCGACCACGACGAGGTGGGCCTCTGGCCGTTCGGTGCGCAGCTTCGCGAGCGCCTCGAGGAGCGGGACGAGCCCCTTCAGCGGCACGTCCGCGCTGGCGGTGGTCATGACCCGGCCGGGGATCCGCGCGCGCTCGGGCCGGGGGCGGTGCAGGGACGGGTCGACCCCGACCGGCACCACCCGCACGCGCTCAGGCGCGATGGCGAGCTCGGCGAGCAGATCGGCGCGCGAGGACTCCGACACGGTGAGCAGCCGCGGCAGGCGCCGCGCGACCCGGTTCTGCATCGCTGCGAAGCCGTACCACCGGCGCAGGGAGAGCGACGCCTTGAGCGAGGTCGCGTGCGCGAGGTCGACTCGCCGGTCGACCGAGATCGGGTGGTGCACCGAGGCGAGGACGGGCCAGCCGTCGGCGAGCATGCCGAGCAGGCCGGTGCCGAGCGACTGGTTGTCGTGGACGAGGTCGAAGTCCGACAGGCGCGCCGCCAGCAGGGCGCGGGCACGCAGCGAGAACGTCCGGGGCTCGGGGAAGCCACCCGTCCACATCGTCGCCAGCTCGAGCAGGTCGACCGGCGCGCTGAGCTCGCGCCGCTTGGGGGTGCGAAAGGGCGTCGGCTCGCGGTACAGGTCGAGGCTCGGGACCCGCAAGAGGCCGACCCCGGGGGCGAGCTCGGGGTAGGGCTGGCCCGAGAGCACCGTCACCTCGTGGCCAAGGCGCGTGAGGGCTCGGGAGAGGTGGCGCACGTAGACGCCCTGGCCACCACAGGTGGGGTTGCCCCGGTACGACAAGAGCGCGACCCGAAGCGGGCGATCGAACGGCCCGATGGTGCACGCCTCGGCCGTCATGGGGCTACAGCCTCGCCGGTCGCGGCCGGGCGAGGCAAACAGGCGCCGCGGCGCCGGCCCGGCCAGGGCGAGCCGCTAGATCACGCCGGCGCGAATCGCGTAGGCGACCGCATGGCAGCGATTGCGCAGATGAAAGCGCGAGGTGACGTCGTGCAGCACGTTCTTCACCGTGCGCTCGGAGTAGGCGAGCTGCTCGGCGATCTCTTCGGTGTCAAGACCGTCAGCGACGAGCCGCAGGACCTCGATCTCGCGCTCGGTGAAGCCGTTGACGAGCAGGCCGCGGGGCGCGAGGACGTTGCGCTGCAGCTTGCTCACCTGTGACAGCAGCGAGCCGAGCAGGTCCGGCGGGAGCGCGCCGTGGCCCTCCATGGCGGCCACGAGGACGGCGGCGAGCCGCTCGGGCGTCGCCTCGATGCGGCGCAGGATCGCGCAGGCGCCCGCCTCGACCGCGTTCAGCACGCCCCGGTCGTCAAGGATCGAGGAGACCACGACGACGTGCAGGCAGCCGTTGCGCAACAGCGTGCGGATGACCCTGGACTCTTGCTCTTCGACCTGGTCGACCCCGACGACCGCAACGCTCGCGCGCTTGGGGTCATCGACCAGCAAGAGGTCGGCCTGCGTGCGCAGCTGCGCAGCAAGTCCGGCCCGCGAGATCGCGTCGGCGGCGGCCACGTAGGTGGCGAGCTTTCGGGGCATGACGCCTCGTTCACCGGCGATGCTGGTTATCTGGCTGCTCATATGCCTACTCGGGGTTGTCCAGGGGCAGCGCCCGTACGGGTATCGGTGATTGCGTACCCCGGGGATGTCATTCCATCCCCTGTCGGTGCTGATTGCTTACCCAGAGAGGCAGAAAATCAATGCGATGCGCGCGTTATCAGTATTCGGTCATGTCCTGAACCGCCTGCTGGAAGCGAGCAAAGTCGGGCGACATCGTGATTGGCAGCAGCGACATCAGCTTGGCCACGTCCCCGTCGACTTTGACCCGGCCCTGGAGAAACGCGGCGTTCATATCGAGCTCGCCCCTTTGCATTGCCAGCGCGTCGTCGTAGGTCTCGGTGAGGGTCACCTCGGCACTGTCAAGCACGCCCAGCCGATTCTCCCGAAGGTGCCCGTCCTCGACCACCCAGTAGTAGGAGATGTCGCCATCGGGGCCATCGGTGACGACGTATTGGATGGCGGCGGTGGCGCCGGGGATCTCCGGCTGGTCCGTCGCCAGCGCCAGGCTCTCGTCCAGCCACTCCTGGGTCAGCCACTTCGCCATCGCTCCCCTGCCTCCTATTCGGCCGTGTCGGACGCCGATGATGGCCGATGCGACGCCCGAAGGGGGCGATCCCCGGCCCTCAGCGCGAACGCGGCGGCGCCGTGCGCGCCGCGTCGAGTTCCGCGAGCGCCGCGGGAACCCCCGCGAACAGGTCGTCTTCGGGCAGTGGCGCATCGACGAGGCTGCGGGCACGGCGGTAGGGATCGAAGACGTGCAGGTCCCGCTCCACCTCGGGCGGCAGGCCAAACCAGTGGGGCGAGTCGGGGTCGATCTGGGTTGCATGGGCGAGCAGGCCGTTGCGCCGGGCGTCGGCAAACCCGGCGACGTCGACGCGCGTCGTGACCTCGATCGCCGGCATCCGGTCCAGCCAGCCGTCCTCCAGCCGCTCAGCATAGGGCGAGGGCAGGCCGAGCTCGAGGAACTTCTCGTGCCGGGCGAGCACCTGCTCGACGGGCCAGAGCGAGTAGTAGAGCTTGAGAGGCTGGTGCGGATCGCCGAGGCCCGGGTAGGCGTCCGGGTCGGCGGCGGCCTCGAAGGCGGCGACGGAGATCTCGTGCACGCGCAGGTGGTCCGGGTGGGGATAGCCGCTCTGGTCGTCCGGATAGGTGACGAGGACCTGCGGGCGCTCGCGCCGGATCACCTCGACGAGGCGGCCGACCGCCTCGGCGAGCGGCGCCTGCCAGAACGAGCGGGGATCCGCGTTCGCCGCGCTCTCGGGCATGCCCGAGTCTCGGTAGCCGAGCAGGACCACCTCGTCATAGCCGATGGCCTTGGCCGCCGCGGCGAGCTCTTGCTGGCGGACCTCCGCCAGGTGCTCGCGCACCTCGGGGCGGTCCATCGCCGGGTTCAAGATCTCGCCCTCTTCCCCGCCGGTGCAGGTCACGAGGACCGTACGGATGCCGGCGGCGTGGTAGCGGGCGACGGTCGCCGCGCCCTTGGAGGCTTCGTCGTCGGGGTGGGCGTGCACGCTGAGGAGGCAGAGCTGATCGGCCATGGCGCGAACCTACCGGGCAGCGGCGAGCCCGGTGGACGCTGCCGGCCGGCCGCCCGGACGGCGCCCGCCACCCGGGCATATGCTCATAACGAGGGCGCCTGCCCGACGGGTGTCGCCGCGAGGCTCTGCACGCCGGGCGGCGTAGCGGTATGAACTCGTCGTCGAGGAGCGCACATGAGCGTGATGAAGCGCCTTTCGGGCATCGTGCAGGCCAAGGCCAACAAGGTGCTCGACCGGGCCGAGGACCCGCGAGAGACGCTCGACCTCTCCTATGAAAAGCAGCTCGAGCAGCTGCAGCAGGTGCGCAAGGGCGTGGCCGAGATCGCGACCGCCCGCAAGCGGATCGAGCTGCAGGCGCGCCAGCTGCAGGCCACGGCGGAGAAGCTCCAGAGCCAGGCCACCCAGGCGCTCGCTCAGAACCGCGAGGACCTCGCCCGCGAGGCGCTCAGCCGCCGGGCCGGCATCGGCACGCAGCTCGAGGGACTGAAGGCCCAGCACGACCAGCTCGCCTCCCAAGAGGAGCGGATGGTCGCCACGACCCAGCAGCTCGAGGCGCGCGTCAGCGCCTTCCGCACCCAGAAAGAGACGCTGAAGGCGAGCTACACGGCCGCCCAGGCCCAGACCCGCATCGGCGAGGCCGTGGCCGGGATCTCTGAGTCGATGAGCGACACCGGCCTCGCCCTCGAGCGGGCTCAGGACAAGGTCGCCCAGATGCAGGCACGGGCGGGGGCGATGGACGAGCTGCTCTCTTCGGGCGCGTTGACCGACCTCACCGGCAGCAGCGACCCGCTGCAGGCCGAGCTCGACAAGGCGAGCCAGTCCACCCAGGTCGAACTCGAGCTGGCCAAGCTGAAAGGCCAGCTGCCCGGGGCCCCCCAGGAGGCGATCGGCGCCGGCGGCAGCGCTCCAGAACCGGCCGCGGCGGAGACTGGCGCGCCGGGAGCGGCCGAGCCGGACGAGACCGTGAGCGACGGAGAGGTCGAGCCACCCGGGGGCGCCCCGGCCGGCGACCCCTTCAGCCTTCCGGGCCAGGGAGGCACGGCGTGATCGTGCGGGTCCTCAATGGCGGCCAGTACGAGCTCGGCGACGAGGCGCGCGCCCGACTCGAAAAGCTCGACGGCGACTTGTCGCACGCCGCGGCCGCCAATGACGAGGAATGGTTCCAACGGGCGCTCGCGGCCCTGATCGCCGAGGTCACTGAGGGTGGCACGCCGCTCGACAGCGACCGGCTCGTGCCCTCCGACCTCGTCGTCCCGGCGCCCGACGCCACCCTCGACGAGGTGAGGGAGCTCGTCGAGTCGGATTCCAACGAGGAGTGAACGTGGCCAAGAGCCGCTACCCCGCCGACCGTGGGCTGAACGCCCGCATGCTGATGACCGTATTTTTTTTGGGACTGCTCTACGCAGTCTTCGTCACCGTGCTGCTCGAGATCCTCCACATGGGTCTCGCCCCGGTGCTCGTCATCGCGCTCGGCATCTTGTTCGTGCAGTACTTCTTCTCGGACCGCATCGCCCTGTTCTCCATGGGCGGCCGCCTCGTCGAGCGCGAGCAGGCGCCGCAGCTGCACGCGGTCATCGACCGGCTCGTCGCGCTCGCCGACATGCCCAAGCCCAAGGTGGCGATCGCCCAGAGCGACATCCCGAACGCCTTTGCCACCGGCCGCAACCAGAACAGCGCAGTGGTCTGCGTGACGACGGGAATCTTGCGCCGCCTGGACGAGCCCGAGCTCGAGGCGGTGCTCGCCCACGAGCTCTCCCACGTCGCGCACCGTGACGTGGCGGTGATGACGATCGCCAGCTTCCTCGGCATCCTGGCCGGGCTGATGACGCGCATGTTCGTCTATGCCGGCCTCTTCGGCGGCTTCGGCGGCGGCGACTATGGTCGGGGGCGCGGCGGGGGCAACAACAACGCCCAGGCCCAGGTGGCGATGTTCGAGCTCGCCATGGTCCTGATCTCGGCCATCGTCTATGCGATCAGCTTCTTGTTGATCCGGGCGCTCTCTCGCTACCGCGAGCTGGCGGCCGACCGCTCCGGCGCCCTGTTGATCGGTCAGCCGGCGCTGCTGATGTCGGCGCTGCAGAAGGTGAGCGGCGAGATCGGCCGCATCCCGACGCGGGATCTGCGCGCCGCCGAGCACTTCAACGCCTTCTACTTCGCCCCGGCGATCGCACCCGGCGCCAGCCTCTCCTCGCTGTTCTCGACGCACCCGTCGCTGCAAAAGCGCCTCGAGCAGCTGGCCCGTCTGGACGCCGAGATGCGCCGCGGGCTCGTCTGAGCGTGGGCTTCCTCGACGCCATTCTCGGGCGCACCAAGCCCGTCGGCGCCAACCTCGACGCGCTCTTTTCCCTCCCCGGTGCGGCGATCACCTTGGAGGCGGCCGAGAGCCTCTCGCCGACCCTGCACGCCGGGGTCTGCTTCAAGCCGAGCGTGGGTCCCGCCTTCGAGGGCGCCGAGCAAGAGCTCGTCTCGCTGCTTCGCCTCGACGACGACGCTGGCGCAAGGGAGGCGAACACCGTCTCGCTCGAGCCCCCGGACCAGTACGGCTACCGCTGGGTGGTGATCGGCGCCTCGGACTTCGACAGCCTCGTGACCCGCGTGCACTTCGTCAACTCGACGCTGCACGAGCACGGCTACGGTCCCCAGCTGCTCTGCTCGGTCTTCGGCTTCTCTGGCGGCGGCGCGGCGAGCACCTACCTCGTCTACCTGTTCAAGCGGGGCACCTTCTACCCCTTCGTCCCGTTGTCTGGGGAGCGCCGGGACAACGGCGCCGAGCTCAGGCTGAAAGCGGCGCTGTCGAGCGACCTGCAGATCGAGCCAGAGCTCGACCGCTGGTTCCCGCTGTGGGGGCTGCCGGTTCGCTGACGCGGCCTCAGTGGGTGGCGCCGTAGGCGAGCAGGGCACCTTGCCTCCGGGAGGGGTCCCATGCCGGCGGCGCGCCGGCAAGGTGGCGGCGGATCATGGCGACGACCACCTCGGGCGCAAGGTCGCTGGCCCCGCCGAGCGGTGCGAGCACCGGGACGAGCGTGCCGCAGTAATCGGCGCTCCAGGAGATCGCACCGGGTTCCGCGGCGCTCAGCTCGGCGGCGAGGGGGCCGAGCTCGCGGCGCAGCAACCGGGGGCGGGACACCGTGCGCACCCACGTCTCGTAGCGGTCGTAGTAGCACCACCGGTCCCCCCAGTGGACGAGGACACGGCTCTCCTCCGCCGCCCCGTGAAGGACCGCAGGGTGCACGGGGAGCGCGTGGCCGTGGCCGATCCGGGCAAAGCGCCCACCGAGCAGCGCGTCGTCCGCCTCGATGATCACGAAGTCGAGCTCGGGATCGCGCAGGAGGCGCAGGCGGCCCGTGGCGAGCGCAGCGGTGCCGGCGCGCCACGCCGATGCTTCGTCCCCGTAGCGAGCGACGGCACGCCCGGGGTGCTCGAGGAGCGCCGGCAGCTCGGCGAGGGCCTCCGCATAGGCGTGCGCCGTCCACGCCTCGCCCCGGCGCGACGCGCCCGCAGCGAGCGGCGAGCGCTCGGGGTCAAAGAGCGCCCGCAGCGTCCAGGCCACGAACCCGGCGGCCTCGCTCGTCACGACGTCGAAGTCGCCGGCGCGCGCCGCTTCGGCCAGCAGCACGCCGTGCGCGGCGGCGAGCGCTGGGGCGCAGAGCACGAAGAGCGCGCAGGCGCCATCCTCGTCGAGGTGGTCGTTCGTCGCCGCGTCGACCGCCGCCGGGAGGCGCCAGCGGGCGGCGAGCGCGGCGAGCGCGATCTCACACGAGGTGTCGCGGGCGAGCTCGGGAGGAGAGGGCGTGGCGGGCCAGTGCGAGAGCGTGAGCGCGCTGGTGGCCCGGGGAGCCCCGTCGACCATGACGTGGCGCCGCTCCCCGAGCGCGTCGATCCCGACGAGCTCGAGCGCGACGTCACCGACGCGGCGAGCCCCTCGCCTCACGTCGGCAGCGCGTCGATGCGCCGGGCGAGCGAGAGGTCGGCGTCGGTGATGCCGCCGAGCGAGTGGGTGCTGAGCCGCAAGGTGACGGTGTTCCACGAGATCTCGACGTCGGGATGATGGCCCGCCTGCTCGGCGAGCGCGCCGACGAGGTTCACGTACGCCAGCGCCTCGGCGAAGTCCTGTCGCCGGACGACCTTGATCAGCTGGCGCCCCTCTCGCCGCCACCAAAGGCTCGGCAACGCCCGGTTGAGCTCCGCGTCGTCGAGCAGCTCCATCGGCCTCGCACGCTACCGCGGCCCGCGCACGAGGCCGGACTTGCAAAAGATCAGAATGTACCTACAATACATCTGTGACCCCGCTGGATTTCGTGGTGTCCCTGGCACTGATCTCGGTCGTGGCCGGCGCACTCGGCGCCCTGGTCGGACTCGGTGGCGGCGTGGTCATCGTGCCGGTGCTCACGATCTTGTACGGGATCAACATCCGGCTCGCCATCGGGGCGAGCATCGTCTCGGTCATCGCCACTTCGAGCGGCGCCGCGGCGGCCTATGTCCGCGAGCGCATGGCGAATCTGCGCGTGGGGATGTTCCTCGAGGTCGCGACCACGACGGGTGCGCTGAGCGGCGCCTTTTTGACCACCGTGCTGCCGGCTCGCCTGCTCTTCGTCTTCTTCGCCGCCGTGCTCGGCTACTCGGCGCTCGCGACCTTCAAGCGGCGCCATCGAGCGGCACCACTGTCCGCCTCGAATGACCGCATTGCCAACGCGCTCTCCTTGCACGGTTCGTACTACGACCCGGCCGAGCGTCGCGAGATTGCGTACCACGTCGTGCGCACCCGGCTGGGCCTCACGCTGATGTACGTCGCCGGGCTCGTCAGCGCACTGCTCGGCATCGGCTCGGGAGCATTGAAGGTGCCGGCAATGGACGGCGCGATGCGGCTGCCGATGAAGGTGTCGACCGCCACGAGCAACTTCATGATCGGCGTCACCGCCGCGGCGAGCGCCGGCGTGTACTTCATGCGCGGCCAGATCGACCCCATCATTGCCGCACCGGTTGCCGTGGGCATACTGGCCGGCGCCACCATCGGCGCTCGGGTGCTCAACTCGGTCACGAGCGCGACGATCCGGATCGTCTTCGTCGTCGTCCTCGTCGCCATCTCGCTCGAGATGCTGCAGAAGGGAATCGCGGGATGATCAGTGCCTCCCGAGGATCATCGGCGCCAATCCGGGCGAGAGCCGGCGCGTCGCCCGGGCTCGGCGAGATCGGCATCGGCGACGGAAGCGACGCGGCGCTCCGGCGGATCGAGCTCGCCGTCAGCTGGGTGCTGCGCGTCGGCGTCGGCGTCAGCGTGCTCGTGATCGCCGCCGGCCTTGCCATCATGTTCGCCCGCCATGACGGCTACCTCGCGATCACCGGCCACGCCTCCTACCGCGGCCTCACCGGAGCCCACAGCCGCTTTCCCCACAGCCTTGCTGGGCTCGCCCACACGCTGGCGCGCGGCCGGGGGCAAGGGATCGTGGTGGTCGGCGTCGTGATCTTGATCTTGACGCCCGTGCTGCGGGTTGGGGTCGGCGTGGTCTCTTTTCTCGTCGAGCACGACCTGCCGATGGCGCTGATCACCCTCTACGTGCTCGCCGTCTTGGTGGGCTCGTTCTTCCTGGCGCAGTCGTGATCTGCCAGCGGGAGGCGCTGCGCAGCGGCGCCAGCGCTCGCCTCGGTAGCGTTGGGCGGTGGACGACGCCGCGGGCTCCGGCATCCCAGCGCCAAGGCCGGTCGACCGCGCCGGCGCGCTGCCGCTGTGGGCGCAGCTCCAAGGCGACCTGAGGCGCCGGCTTGCCGCTGGCGAGTTCGGTGAGCATTTCCCCGGCGAGCTCGAGCTCGCCGACGTGTACGGCGTGAGCCGCAACACGGTGCGCGAGGCTCTGAGGGCGCTGCGGGCCGAGGGGACGGTGATCGCCCAGCGCGGCCGGCGGCCGCAGCTCAACGCGACCATCCGCCAACCCCTTGGCACCCCTTACAGCCTCTACGACGCCATCGAGGCGACCGGTTACAGCCAGCGCGGCGTCGTCCACCGCCTTGGCGAGGTCCGCGACTCGAGTGCCGCTGCTCGCCTCGGACTCGAGGCGCGCGAGCCGCTCTTTCACCTCGAGCGGCTCCGCCTCATCGACAGCGAACCGCTCGCGCTCGAGTGGATCTGGTCGCCGCTCAGCATTGCCGGGCCGCTGCTTGCGGCGGACTTCTCCGTTCGCGGCTTCTACGACGAGCTCGAGGCGCGTGCCGGCGTACAGATCTCAGCGGGGAGCGAGCACCTGCGGGCGGTGGTGCCCTCGGCCTCCGAGCGCCGCTATCTCGGCCTCGGCCGGAACGGCGCGGCCTTCGAGATCGAGCGCCTCGGCCTCGCCGGCACCCAGCGCGTGGAGTGGCGGAGGACCCTCGTGCGCGGGGACCGCTTCGGCGTGGTGGCCGAGTTCCGCGGGCCCCGGGCGTCCCGGGCCGGTCTCGACCTCTTGGCGGGGACCCTCCCGCTTCCGCCGCCCGATCAGGCCCAGTCGAGCACCAGCGGGGCGTGATCGGAGGGCGCAACGTCAAAGGCGCCTTTCTTGCGGGCCTCGCGCTCGACGTGCACCCCGACGAGGCGCTCGGCAACAGGCGCGCTGCACAGCGCGAGATCGATCCGCATGCCCTCGCCCTTGTGGAAGGCGCCGGCGCGATAGTCCCACCACGTAAATGGGACCGGCCCACGTGGAACGACGTGGCGCTGAGCGTCGATCAGGCCCCAGGCGAGCAGCTCCTCGAGCGCGGCACGCTCTTGGCGGGTGACATGGGTCGCGCCGACGAAGGCGGCCGGGTCGAACACGTCGTCGTCCCCCGGTGCGATGTTGAAGTCGCCGCAGACGACGAGCGGCGCGCCCGGGTCGCAGGTGCGCGCGAGCTCGTCGCGAAGCCGTGCCAGCCAGACGAGCTTGGCAGCGTAATGCTCCGAGCCCACCGACCGCCCGTTAGGGACATAGACGCACATCACGCGGGTGCCCCCACAAGTCGCCTGGAGCAGCCGGCACTCTTCGATACTGCCGGCTTCGTCGTCAACGAAGCCGGCACGCGGCTCGGTCAGACCGACGCGCGAGAGGATCGCCACGCCGTTCCAGCGGCCGTTGCCGTGATGCGCGCTCTCGTAGCCGAGGGCCTCGAAGGCCATCGCCGGGAAGGCACCGTCGGCGATCTTGGTCTCCTGCAGGCAGCAGACGTCGGGCTGGAGCTCGCCGAGCAGAGCCTCGACGCGCGCCTGGCGCGCCTTGAGGGAGTTGATGTTCCAGGTAACGAGCCGCATCGGCCTCACGCCGCCACAAGCACGAAGAGCAGGTCGGCTTCACAGGCCACCTCGCCGCCGACGCGTGCCACCCCGTGCCCGGTGCCGGCACGCACCGATAGCCGGCCGATCTCGACGGCGAGCTCGAGACGGTCCCCCGGCAAAACCTGCCGGCGGAAGCGAGCCCGGTCGACCCCGCCGAAAAGGGGGAGACGGCCGCGCATGCGGTCATCGGCAAGCACCGCCGCCGCCCCCAGCTGAGCGAGCGACTCGATCATCAGCACGCCGGGCAGGGTGGGGCGACCCGGGAAGTGCCCGGCGAAGAAGGGCTCGTCGCCGAGCTGCCAGGCTCCGCTGGCCGAGACCCCCGGCTCGAGTGCCGTGATCTCGCTGAGGAGCAAGAAGGGGATCCGGTGCGGAATGAGGTCCTCGGGACGCCAGGGCGGACCAGATCGCGCGCTCACGTCGTTGCCCTGCGGGCGCGCCGTGGTCCCGAGGACTTCTTCGCCGCCTCGCCGTCCGCCGCGCTCGCGCGCTTGGAGGATGTCTTGGCGGCACCGGCGCCCTTGTCCGCCGACTTGGCGGCCCGCTTCCTCGCCCCTGTCGCCGGCGCCGGCTCCTTGGCGGCAGTCGCCTTGGTCGCCTTTGCGGCGGTCGCCTTGGTCGCGGTGGCCTTGGTCGTCTTGGCGGTGCGCGGCGTCGGCTCCTTGGCGGCGGTGGCCTTGGCGGCCTTCGTGGCCTTCGTGGCCGCCGCCTTGGTCGCCTTCGCGGCGGTGGCCTTGGTCGTCTTGGCGGTGCGCGGCGTCGGCTCCTTGGCGGCGGTGGCCTTGGCGGCGGTGGCCTTGGTCGTCTTGGCGGCGGTCGCCTTGGCGGCCTTCGTGGCCGCCGCCTTGGTCGTCTTGGCGGCGGTCGCCTTGGCGGCCTTCGTGGCCGCCGCCTTGGTCGTCTTGGCGGCGGTCGCCTTGGCGGCCTTCGTGGCCGCCGCCTTGGTCGTCTTGGCGGCGGTCGCCTTGGTTCCGGCGGCCCGGCGTGCCCGTGGGGCCGGAGCCTCGGTCTCCGCCACCAGGCCGCGTGCTGCCTCCTCGGGCGCTGGGGCAGCCGCAGCGCGGCGGCGCGGTCCGGGCGGCGGAGGGATGGGGCCGGAGATGAAGGGAACGGGGGCAGCACGACCCGAGCGGGCCATCTTCACCTCGGCGGCGACAGTCTCCTCGCTCGGGCGACCCGAGACCACGCCCACGCCGGGCAGCGCCAGCTCGACGCCGCGGCGGTAAGGGTCGAGGGCGGTGACGACGAAGCGGCGGTGATCCCCCTTGCGCAGCACCTCGCGGGCGCTACGCGGCGGCGGGCTGCCCAGTCCCGACAAGGGGATGTAACCGCGCACCTCACCGAAGCGGACGACCGAGCCGTGCGAGCTGAAGCTCTCGACCTCGGCCTCGATCTCCTCGCCGAGACGGTGCTCGGCGATGAAGGTAATGAAGGTCATCGGATCGTTGACGGCCTGGGGCGGCTCGGCCCGCACCCGGGTGCGCCGGGCGCGGCGCGGAGACTCGGTGCTCGGCCGCTCCACCTCCTTGGTGGCGACGGCGATCGCCTTCTCCACCCGCGCCCGGGCACGCTGCGCGTCGCGCACCGCGACCCGGCTTTTCGGGCCGCGCACGGGGGTGCGGGGAACGAAGATCCAGCCGACGCCTGGCACTGGGGTAGCGCCGAGCAGCCGGCCCCGGTCAAAGAGCCAGGGATGCTCGCCGTGGAACTCCTGGAACGAGTCGTTCGAGAGGACGACGGCGTCCACCTTCTCGGCGATGCGGAGCAAGAACGCGTCCCCGCGGCCGATGGCGCCAGCCGGCGGAGAGATGAGCTCGCCGCGTAGCGCCGCCTTCTCGTAGCGCTCGAGCTCGGACGGGTCGATGCGGTGCGCGAAGGTCGCGTCGACGACCGCCGTCACCTCGGCGTCGGGAAACTCCCGGTGCAACTCGGTGACCGCGCCCTCGAGCTGATCGAGGCTCGGCGTGGAGCGGCCCTCGGTGGCAATGTTGGATCCGTCGACGACGATGTGCTGGGTTGGCATGTCCGAGCTAGTCAATCACCGCCAGCGCCTGCAGCGGCGCATTCCCTGCGCCCGCAGCGCGCGACCCGCACGGCAGCTCAGGAGGCTGCCGGCTCGGGCGCGAGCGCCGCGGCGAGCAAGGCGGCGTGCTCGAGCTCGTGGACCATGTGCGATCCGGTGGCCGGGCTGCCCGTGGCCCCGCGGCTCAGGTGCTTGAGCTGGTAGCGGTCGCGGAAGAGCCGGTGCAGCCGCCCGTGCACGAAGTTCCACGCCCCCATGTTCTCGGGCTCTTCCTGCAAGAAGACAAGCTCGGTGGCGTTCGGGTAGCGATCCAGCACGTCGACCAGCTGCGCCTCCGGCCAGGGATAGAGCTGCTCGATCCGCACGATCGCCGCCCGACCCGCAGGGTCGTTCGCCTCGAGCAGGGCGTCGCGCCGGGCGATGGCGTCGTAGCCCACCTTGCCACTGCAGCAGATCACCTTGGTGACGGTGGCCGCGTCGAGGCGCTCGTTGCGGCCCGGGTCGTCGAGCACCTCGAAGAAGTGCCCGCTCGCGAGGTCGTCGACGCTGCTGCGAGCGCTGCGCGAGCGCAAGAGCGATTTGGGCGTCATCACGATGAGCGGCCGGTGGACCTCACGGCGCGCCTGCGCGCGCAGGAGGTGGAAGTACTGGGCAGCCGTCGTCGGCTGGGCGACGGTGATGTTGTTGTCGGCCGCCAAGGTGAGGTAGCGCTCAAGGCGCGCCGAGGAGTGCTCGGCGCCTTGGCCCTCAAAGCCATGCGGCAGCAACAGCACCAGCCCCGAGCGCTGGCCCCACTTCTCCTCGCTCGCCACGAGGAAGTTGTCGATGATGATCTGGGCGCCGTTGGCGAAGTCACCGAACTGCGCCTCCCAGCACACGAGGGCGTTCTTGGCCTCTACCGAGTAGCCGTACTCGAAACCGAGCGCCGCGTACTCCGACAGCAGCGAATCGAGCACCGAAAAGCAGCCCGTCCTGCCGGCCTCGCCGACCGGCGCGTCCCCTCCGACCTCCTCGGCGAGATGCGCGAGCGCCACGTGCTCGGCACCGGACTCGTAGTCGACGAGCACGGCGTGGCGCTGTGAGAAGGTGCCGCGGCGGCTGTCTTGGCCCGAGAGGCGCACCTCGACCCCCTCGAGGAGCAACGAGCCGAGCGCGAGGCCCTCGGCGAGCGCCCAGTCGACCTCGCCGGCCTGGTACGAGTCATATCGCTGGGCGAACTGGCGGGCGAGCTTGGGATGGACCACGAAGCCATCGGGCACCGAGTGGATCCGGCGCGAGATCGCGTCGAGCCGTGCCTTGTCAACGCCAGTTGGCATGGACAGGCGCGGTGCCTCGACGAGGTGGCGGCCGGCGAGCCGCTCCACCTTCGGCGGCGCGCTCGAGCGCGTCTCGTCGAGCGCGCCCTGCAGGCGCGCGACGAAGTCGGCGAGCGCCTGCTCCGCCTCGTCCAAGGTGATGTCGCCCCGCCGCACGAGCGACTCGGTGTAGAGCTTTCGCACCGAGCGGTGGCCGTCGATCGCCTTGTACATGAGCGGCTGGGTGTAGCTCGGGTCGTCACCCTCGTTGTGGCCGTGGAGGCGGTAGCAGACGAGGTCCACCACGACGTCGCTGTGGAAGCGCTGGCGCCACGCTGCAGCCAGACGGGCGACGCGCACGCATGCCTCGGGATCGTCCCCGTTGACGTGGAAGATCGGCGCCTGGACCATCTTCGCGACGTCGGTGGCGTACACCGACGAGCGTGCCTCGGTCGGCGGCGTGGTGAAGCCGAGCTGATTGTTGATCACGAGGTGCACCGTGCCCCCCGTGCGATACCCGCGCAGCTGGGAGAGGTTGAGCGTCTCGGCCACGACTCCCTGGCCGGCGAAGGCAGCGTCGCCGTGGACGAGGATCGGCAGCACCGGGAAGTCCGCGGGGTTGGGGTAGTGATCCTGCTTCGCACGGGCCATCCCCTCGACGACGGGGTCGACCGCCTCGAGATGGGACGGGTTGGACGCCAGCGCGACCGGCAGCACCTCGCCATGGCGTCCCTGCCACTTGCCGACCGCGCCCTTGTGGTACTTGACGTCCCCGGAGCCCTGGACCGTGTCGGGGTCGAGGTTGCCCTCGAACTCGGCGAAGATCTCGCTGTAGGACTTGCCGACGATGTTGGCCAGCACGTTGAGGCGTCCGCGGTGCGCCATCCCGAGCACCACCTCGCTCACCCCGAGCGCCGCAGACTCCTCGAGGCAGGCGTCGAGGAACGGGATCGTCGACTCGGCGCCCTCGAGTCCGAAGCGGCGCTGGCCCACATAACGGGTGTGGAGGAAGCGCTCGAAGGCCTCCGCCGCATTGAGGCGCCCGAGGATGTGCTGCTGCTCTTCGGGGTCGAGCGCCGTGTCCACGCCCTCGACGTGGTGCTGGATCCACTGGCGGCGCTCAATGTCTTGGATGTGCATGTACTCGACGCCGACGCGCCGGCAGTACGCCTCGCGCAGGATCTCGAGCACACGCGACAAGCTGAGCGCGTGCTTGTCCGTGAAGTCGCGGACGTAGAAGGTGCGGTCAAGGTCCCACAGCGTCAGGCCGTAGTGCTCCGGGTCGAGATACGACGGCATCTCGGGAGGGGTGGTCGAAAGCGGGTCGAGGTGGGCGATCAGATGGCCGCGGACGCGGTACATATTGATCAGTGCGTGCAATTGCACCGTCTTCTCGACGCGCACGCGGTCACGCTCTTCGACCGACAAACCACCCGCGGTGTCGTTGCGCCACCGAGCAGGCTCGTGGGGGACGGCGAGCGAGGCGAAGACTTCGTCGTAAAAGGCGTCCGCGCCGACGAGGAGCTCGTGCACGCGCTGCAAGAAGCGCCCCGAGTCGGCACCTTGGATGACGCGGTGGTCGTAGGTAGAGGTCAACGTGACGACGCGGCCGATGCCAAGCTCGGTGAGCGTCGCCGGGTCGGCCCCGGCGTACTCCGCGGGATAGCCGAGCGCGCCGACGCCGATGATCGCGCCCTGGCCAACCATCAAGCGGGGAACCGACTGCGTGGTGCCGAGCGTGCCGGGGTTCGTGATGGTGACCGTTGCACCGACGAAGTCCGAGACCTCGAGGCGGTTGGTCCGCGCCCGGTGGATCAGCTGCTCATAGGCCTGGTGGAAGCCGGCGAAGTCGAGCGTGTCGGCCGCGCGCAGCACCGGCACAACGAGCGAGCGCTCGCCATTTGGGCGCTCGACGTCGACGGCGATCCCGAGGGAAACGTGGGCGTGGCGAACGACGCCCGGTCCGGGCTTGCCGTCCACCTCGCTGACGAAGGTCGCGTTCAGCGCCGGCACGTCGCCAAGGGCCCGCACGATCGCCCAGGCGATCACGTGCGTGAAGCTGACCTTGCCGCCCCAGCTCCTGGCGAGGTGCTCGTTGAGGAGGCGGCGGTTGACCTCGAGCAGCCGGGCAGGCACGGGGTGGACGCTCGTCGCCGTCGGCACGCCGAGGCTCGTCGTCATGTTCTCGACGACGCGGGCGGCGACGCCGCGCAGCGGCATCACCGCTTCGCCGGCAGCCTCCCTGGAGCCTCCGGCCGGGCGGGCCTCGCTCGCGGCCGCCGAAGCGGGTGGCGCGGCCATCCCGTTGACGGGGGGCGGCGCGCTTGGGGCGGCCGGGGGCGGGCTCTGTGGCGGAGGCAGCGCTGGCGCCCGCTCGGCGGCCGGAGGCGCTCCTGAGGTCGCCGGAGGGGCTGCCGCCTCGGGGAGGGTGGTGGGAGCGGCGACGGCGGCGCGGGGCGAGTGCGCCCGGTAGTCGCTGAAGAACTCGCGCCACCCTTCGTTGACCGAGTTCGGGTCGGCCACGAAGGTCTGGTACATCTCCTCGACGAGCCAGGCGTTCAGCCCGAGGCTCTTGTCCCGCGTCTCGGCGCCATTGCCGGAGTGCTGGTCATCCTGCACGACGCCGATCCTACCGGCGGGCCGCTGCAATGGGGAATTAGCCCGGTAGGCTCCCGCCCGGACAGAAAGGCGGTGATCAGTGCGGACGCTGGTCTCTGGCGCGAGCGGCTTCCTCGGCACCGCACTGGTGGCCCGGCTGCGCGCCGAGGGGCACGAGGTGCATCGCCTCGTGCGCTCGGCGCCGAACGGCACCGACGTGCTGATCGACCTCGACGCGCGCCAGGTCGACGACACCCGCCTGCCCGGCGGCCTTGGCGCCATCGACGCCGTCTTGCACCTCATGGGCGAGCCGATCACCCCGGCGCGCTGGGGCCCGTCCAAGCGCGAGCGCCTGCGCTCGAGCCGCATCACCTCGACCGACCTGGTGGCGCGCGCCCTCGCCCAGCACGGCGCGCCCGGCTCGGTGCTCGTGTGCGCCTCCGCGATCGGCATCTACGGCGACCGAGGAGAGGAGGTCCTCGACGAGGACTCCGGGGGTGGCGACGGCTTTCTCGCCGACCTCTGCCGCTCCTGGGAGTGCGCCGCTGATCCGGCCCGTGCCGCCGGGATCCGCGTCGTCCACCTGCGCACCGGGCTCGTGCTCGGCAGGGGCGGCGGGCTGCTCGGCGCGCAGCTGCCCGCCTTCCGCTTTGGCCTCGGTGCCCGCCTCGGGTCCGGCCAGCAGTGGAACAGCTGGATCGCCCTCGACGACGAGATCGCCGCGATGCTCCATGCCATGACGTGCGAGCAGCTGGCAGGGCCGTGCAATCTTGTTGCCCCGGCGCCGGTGCGTAACCGGGAGCTCACCGACGCGATCGCGGCGGCAGTCGGAAGGCGGGCGTTCCTCGCCGTCCCGACGATCGCCATCGAGGCCGCAATCGGGCGGCGCAACGCCCACGAGTTGGCGCTCGCCAGCCAGCGCGTGCTGCCAAAGCGCCTGCTCACAACGGGCTTCTCCTACCGCGCCGGCGACCTCGCGACGGCATTGCACCTCGCGCTCGAGGCCGGGCCGGCGGGGTCGACTCGATGAGCGAGGCGGCCGAGCACTTCGACGTCGCGATCGTCGGCGGCGGCCCCGCCGGCGCCGCCGCGGCGATCACCTTGGCGCGCAGCGGCGCGCAGGTGGCGCTGTGCGACAAGGCGTACTTTCCCCGCGAGAAGTGCTGCGGCGACGGCCTCACGACGGGCGCGCTGCGCCGGCTCGAGCAGCTCGGCGTGGCGGTCCCCGGACTGGCAGGCTTCACCCGCGTCGACACCCTGCACGTGCGCTCGCCCTCGGGTCGCGTGGCGAAGGTGCCGCTGTCCTCAGGCGGACGACGCGCGGCACCGGGCCTGCGCGCCGGCGTCGTCCGCCGCCTCGACCTCGACGCCGCGCTCGTCGCCTCGGCCCGCAAAGCGGGCGTGCGCGTCCTTGAGGGCCATGGCCTCGAGGCGATCGCGCCCGCCGAGGGTGGCGTGGCGATCGAGGCGGGTGGGCGGCTGCTGCGCGCGGCCCATGTCGTCGCCGCGGACGGCGCCTGGTCGACGGTCCGCAAGGTGCTGGAGCCTTCAAGCGCCCCGCGCCACCAGTCGCCCGCCGACTGGCACGCCTATCGGGCCTACGCGCACGGCGTCAGCGCGAGTGCCGCCAGCGAGCTGTGGGTGTGGTTCCCGTCCGAGCTGCTTCCGGGCTACGCCTGGTCCTTCCCCCTCGCCGGCGGACGGGCGAACGTGGGGATCTGCCTCGCCCGGGGAAGTGGCGAGTCCGGAGGCGAGCTCGCCGAGCGCTGGCGGCGCTTTGCCGACAGCCCCCTGCTCGCCTCGCTCCTCGGCAACGGCGCGACCTTCGAGCCGGTGCGCTCCTGGCCGATCCCCTCGGCCCTGTCGCTCGAGCGCCTGTGTGCGCTCGACGGGCGCGTGCTGTTCGTCGGCGACGCCGCCGGCGCCGCCGACCCTTTCAGCGGAGAGGGCGTCGCCCAGGCGCTCGAGACCGGGATCGCCGCCGCGCATGCCATCTCGGACGGGCGAGCCTCCCACGACGCTGCGGCGCGCTATCGCTCGGCGATCGCCGCAAGCCTGGCCCTCGAGCAGCGCATGGCGCGCGCCTGTCGCCGCGTGATGGCTCGACCGCTCGGCGCGCGGGGTGCCGTGCGCTTGACGGGCGCCAACGCCTGGACGCTGCGCTACGTGGGGCGCTGGCTCTATGAGGACTTCCCGCGCACCCTCGTCGTGGCGCCGCACACCTGGCGCCGAGGGGTGCTCAGCCAGCCGCCACCGTTCTCCTCGGTGCGCTAGGCCAGGTTGGCGCCGAAGCGCCGGACGTGGTCGTTGACCGCGTAGTAGGCGTCGATCGACTCCCCAGCGTCGCCCCAGAAGCCCTCGAGGACGTCGTAGGACATCTTCCCCTCGGCGATGAAGTGGTTGTTCACGTCGGTGATCTCGAGCTCGCCGCGCTGGGAGGGCTCGAGGCGCCCGATTACCTCGAACACCGTCGGGTCGTAGCAGTACAGGCCGGTGACGCAGTACTGGCTCGGCGGGTCGGTGGGCTTCTCGACGATGCGGACGACGCGCCCGTCCTCGGCGAGCTCGGGAACTCCCAAGTGGCGCAGGTGCTCGGGTTCAGCGACCGGCGCGAGCAGGATACGGCCGCCCTTGGCCTGCTCGCCGAAACGCTCGACGGTGGGCCGGATCGAGCGACCAAAGACGTTGTCCGCCAGCATGACGAGGACGAGGTCGTCGCCGACGAAGCGCTCGGCGAGCCCGAGCGCCTCGGCGATGCCGCCAGGCCGGTCCTGGTATGCGTACAGGAGCCGACCGACGCCGTGGTCCTCGCCGTTGGAGAGCAGGCGGAGGAACTCCCCGGCATGGGTGCCGCCGGTGACGACCATCACCTCTGAGATGCCGGCCTGCACGAGCGCCTCGACGGCATACGCGATCATCGGGCGGTCATAGATCGGCAGCAGGTGCTTGTTGGTGATCCGGGTAAGCGGGTGCAGTCGGCTGCCCGTCCCGCCCGCCAGCAGGACGCCCTTCACGCCCGCGCCCCTCGCGCCCCCGTCGCCATGGCCCCAGAGCCTACCAACGCCGCCCCGTTGCGCACGGACCGACCGCCGGCGGTTGGGCGCGCCCGCTCAGGTGTCGAGCTCGGCGAGCAAGGCGTCGAAGAGCGCCGGCCAGGCCGTCGCCGCCCACGGGCCGAAGGGCACCTCGCACAGCGCCACGCAGGCGATCGCCCGCTCGGGCTCGACGAGACAGAAGCTCCCGCTCTGGCCGAAGTGGCCGAAGCTCGCCGGTGAGCGGAGCGTGCCGGTCCAATGCGGCGCCTTGTGCGCGGCGAGCTCAAAGCCGAGGCCCCAGTCGCAGGGATCGAAGCGGCCGAAGCCGGGCACGATGCCCGCCAGGCCCGCGAAGGCGACACGGGTGGCGAGCGCCAGGGTCTCGACCGCAAGTAGGCGCGGCGCCAGCAGCTCGGCGGCGAGCGCCACGAGGTCCTCGAGGCTGGCACGGCCGCCGTGGGCGGGCGAGCCGGAGAGGCGCATCCGTCCCGCCCCGAGGGGCTCGAGCACGCCGTCGTGGAGGTAGTCGGCGAAGGCGAGCCCGCTGCGCCCTTCGAGGTGCGACGCGGCCAGCTCGATCCCGGCGTTGGAGTAGACCCGCCGCTTGCCCGGCGGCGCGACGACGCGGCCGGGGTCGTCAGGCGCGCAGCCCGAGGCATGGGCGAGCAGGTGGCCCAAGGTGGCGCCCGGAGGGCCGACCGGATCGTCGAGGTCGACGATGCCCTCCTCGAGGCCGACGAGCACGGCGAGGGTGGTGAAGAGCTTGGTCACCGAGGCCAGCGGCCGCTCGGCCTGGGCCGGTCCGCGCCGGTCGATCACCCCGGAGCGGTCCAGGACCGCGATCGCGACCTCGCCCGCTCCCCACGTCCCGGTGGCATCGAGCGCCGAGAGCGCCGGCACCGTCGGCTCAGACGTCGAGGAAGCGCCGCACCGCGACCGTGGAGCCGGCGACGCCGACCACGGCGCCCACCAAGACGACGATCAGCTCAGTCATGAGCACGTCGTGGGCGGGCAGCACCGTCGAGGAGAGCACGCTCACGTGGTAGCGGTGGACGAGGTAGCCGACACCGAGATTGGCGAGGAGCACGATGAAGACGGCCACCGCCGACCCGAGCAGACCCTGGACCAGGCCTTCGAGCATGAAGGGGACGCGGATGAACCAGTTCGTCGCGCCGACGAGCTTCATCACGCTCACCTCGCGCCGTCGGGCGAAGATCGCCATCCTGATGGCGTTCAAGATGAGCACGAGCGACGAGATGAGCAGCAGCAGGGCGATGACGATGAGCACGACCTGGAGCACGTTGGTGACCTGCTCGAGGACGTGGATGCTCTGCACCGGCGAGGTCGCCATGTAGACACCGGGCACCTGCTGGAACGTCGCCATCAGCGTCGTCGCGTCGGCGGGGTTGGCGAGCTGGCAGCGAAAGACCGTCGGCGTCGTGGCCGGGGTGAGCACCGAGACCGCCGCGGGGGCGCTGGCGAGGACCTTCTTCGCCTGCTCGTAGGACTGCTCGTGGTCGAGGTAGGTGCAATGGGTGATCTCAGGCGTCTGGCTGATCGTCGAGCGGATGTCGGCCTGCTGCTGGGTCGTCGCCGTCGGGTTGACGAAGATGGCCAGGCTCGTGTTGGCGCCGAACTGGCTGACCTGGCGGTTGACCGCCTGGCGCAACAGGAGAGAGGTGCCGACCAGCGAGAGCGAGACGGCCACGGTCAGCACGGCTGCGAGGCCCATGACGCGGTTGCGCCACAGGTTGCTCGCCGTCTCCTTGGCGAAGTATTCGAGTGAGAGGGCCACGGCTGGTCCTAGCGGATCCCTCGCCGAGCGCGCACCGCGGCGACGCGACCGGTGGCCGGGCCGAGGCCCTCATCGAGGACGCTGGCGACGCTGACGGCCGGGATGCCGCGGGAGGTGGACGGGTTGTCGTAGCCATAGACGCCGCGCGCCTGGTCGCGGATGAGCTTGCCGCGGTCGAGCTCGATGACCCGGCGCCGCATGGCGTCCACGATGCCGACGTCGTGGGTGGCCATCACCACCGTCGTGCCGGTGCGGTTGATGCGATCGAGCAGCTTCATGATCCCCTGGCTCGTCGCTGGGTCGAGGTTGCCCGTCGGCTCGTCGGCGAGCAGCACGAGCGGGCGGTTGACGAAGGCACGGGCGATCGCCACGCGCTGCTGCTCACCGCCGGACAGCTCGTCGGGCATGCGGTGGTGCTTTTGACCGAGGCCGACGAGGTCGAGGACCTGGGTGACCTGCTCTTTGATCACCGAGCGGGGGCGGCCGATCACCTCGAGGGCGAAGGCCACGTTCTCGGCGACAGTCTTCGAGGGCAGCAGCCGGAAGTCCTGGAAGATGCAGCCCAGGTTGCGCCGAAGCTGGGGGACCCGCCAGTGCGAGAGCTGGCCGATGTCGCGCCCCGCCACGTAGACGCTGCCGGAGTCGGGGACTTCCTCGCGCAACAGCAGCTTCAAGAAGGTCGTCTTGCCCGATCCGGACGCCCCGACCAGAAAGACGAACTCGCCTTTCAAGATCTCGAGGGAAATGTCGTGGAGGGCGTCGCCTTCGGCGCCTTTGTACGCCTTGCTGACGTTCTCGAAGCGGATCATCGTGCTCCTGCCGCCGCTTGCGACACCCACGGTGGGTGCAGATTCTCTGCAAGAACCGGTCCAGAGCCCCAGCGCTGCCGCTTCCTTGCGACTGGCCGCGGCAGATCAGGAACTTGCCGGCCCAAACCCTACCAGCGATGCATGACGAGGTGATGACAACGCGGCCTGAAAGGGCCGAAGATCCGCCCGTTCAGCTGCGTCGGATGCGGAGGTAGCCGGCCATGAACTCATCGAGGTCACCGTCGAGCACGGCGTCGACGTTGCCCGTCTCAACGTTGGTGCGCAGGTCCTTGACCAGCTGATAGGGCGCGAGCACATAGGAGCGGATCTGGTTGCCCCACGAGACGTCGCTCTGCGGGCCGGTCAGCGCCGAGAGCTCTTGCTGGCGCGCCTCGCGCTGGCGCTCGGCGAGCTTGGCACCAAGGATCTGCATGGCCTTGGCCTTGTTCTGGTGCTGGCTGCGCTCGTTCTGGCACGAGACGACGATGCCGCTCGGCAGGTGCGTGATCCGCACCGCCGAGTCCGTCACGTTGACGTGCTGGCCACCGGCTCCCGAGGAGCGGTAGGTGTCGATCCGCAGGTCCTTCTCGTCGATGTCGACCGCTTCGTCACCGTCTTCCAGCAAAGGAGTGACCTCGAAGGACGCAAAGCTCGTCTGGCGGCGGTGCTGGGCGTCGAAAGGCGACATGCGGACCAGGCGGTGGACGCCCCGCTCCGCGCTCAGCAGGCCGTAGGCGTAGCGGCCGCGAACGATGAAGGTCGCCGACAACAGCCCCGCCTCCTGGCCCGGAGAGGCCTCGTCGAGCTCGGTCTGAAAGCCGCGCCGCTCCGCCCAGCGCAGGTACATGCGCAGCATCATCTCGGCCCAGTCCTGGGCGTCGGTCCCGCCGGCGCCGGCGTGCACCTCGCAGACCGCGTCCGCCTCGTCGTGCTCGCCCGAGAACAGGCTGCGCAGCTCGAGGCCGTCGAGCGCGCCGGCGACAGCGCGCAGGTGCTCCTCGAGCTCTCCCCTCACCTCCTCGATCGCCGAGCCACCCTCCTCGCGGGCGAGCTCGAGCAGGGTCTCGGCGTCGTCGAGACGACCGGAGAGCTGGGCGAACTCGTCAATGTCGTCCTTGGCCCGCCCATAGGCCGTGGTGACCTCGCGGGCGTGCTCAGGATCGGACCACAGCTCGGGGTTGCCGATCTCCGCCTCGAGCGCGGCGAGCTCCTTGCGGCGCTCGGGGAGGTGGAGGTAGCCCTCCGCCGCGCCGAGGCGCTCGCGCAAGGTGGCGATCTCGTCCACGGGATCGCGCGGCTCACCGCCCGGCTGCGTCGAGCCGACGGTGCCGGTCACCGCCATCTCAAGCGCTTGCGCCGTGGCAGAGCTTGTACTTGCGCCCGCTGCCGCACCAGCACGGGTCGTTGCGGCCGAGCTTGGGCTCCTTTTCGGGGATGCCGGCGGTCCCAGCAAGGCCCTGGCGAGCTTGGGGCGCCGGGACGGCGGGCGGTGCCGGACGGGGGCGCGGCGGCGCCGCGGGAGGCTGGGATGCCGCGGGCGCAGCGGCCGGGCTCGGCGCTCCAGCGGCGAGCGCCTGCTCGACGGCCGGCTCTGGCGAGTCGAGCTCGGCGGCCACCGTGGCGTCGAGGGAGATCACCGGGTCCCGCGCGGCCTCGAAGAGCGCCTGGGAGAAGTCCGGCGACAGCTCGGGCTGCAGGACGACCTCCACGTGGAGGATGTGACGCAGGTAGTCGTCGTCGATCGCCTCCATCAGGCGACCGAAGAGCTCGAATCCCTCCCGCTGCCAGGCGACGAGCGGGTCGGTCTGGGCGAGGCCGCGCAGGTGGATGCCCTCGCGCAAATGGTCCATCTCCGAGAGGTGCTGGCGCCAGCGCTGGTCGATGATCTGCAACATCACCTGCCGCTCGACCTGGCGGGCGAGCTCGGTGCCGCCGGGGAAGTTCCGCTCGCGCTCCTCGAAGAACTCGACCGCCTCGGCGACGACCGACTCGCGCAGCTGCTCGAAGGTCTCCGCCTGATCGAGGTCGTCGACCGAGAATTGGGTCGGGTAGTACAAGGCGAGCTCTTGCAGCAGGCGCTCGAGGTCCCACTCCTCGATGAACTCGCCCGGGCAGGTGTCGTTGATGACCCGATCGACGGTCTCCTCGAGCAGCTCGAGCGTGCGGTCGCGCAGGTCATCGCCGTCGATGACCTGCATCCGGCGCTCGTAGATCACCTTGCGCTGCTCGTTCATCACCTCGTCGTATTTGAGGACGTCCTTGCGCACCTCGGCGTTCTTCGCCTCGACGGTGTTCTGGGCCCGCTCGATGGCCCGGGTGACCATCTTCGCCTCGATCGGCACGTCCTCAGGGAGGGCGCGGTCCATCACCCAGCTCATCGCGCCCGTGGCGAAGATCCGCATCAGCTCGTCCTCGAGCGAGAGGTAGAAGCGGCTCTCTCCGGGGTCGCCTTGGCGGCCGGCACGGCCGCGCAGCTGGTTGTCGATGCGGCGGCTCTCGTGGCGCTCCGAGCCGAGCACGTACAGGCCACCCAGCTCGCGCACCTCCTCGGCCTCGGCCACGCACTCGCTGGCGAACTTGGCGAGCATCGTCGCAAAGCGCCCGTCCCACTCCTCGGTGCCGAGCTGGAGGCCCTCGGCAACGAGCGCCTCGGCGGCCAACCCCTCGGGGTTCCCCCCGAGCAGGATGTCCACGCCTCGACCGGCCATGTTGGTCGACACGGTCACGGCGTGGAGGCGGCCGGCCTGGGCGACGATCGCCGCCTCACGGGCGTGCTGCTTGGCGTTCAAGACGTTGTGGGGGATCCCCCGCTTCTCGAGCAGCCGCGATAGGTGCTCGGACTTCTCGACCGACGCGGTGCCGACGAGGACCGGCTGACCGGTCTCGTAGCGCTCGGCGATGTCGTCGACGACCGACTTGAACTTGCCGTCCTCGGTCTTGAAGATGACGTCGGCTTGGTCCTTTCGCACCATCGGCCGGTTCGTCGGGATCGGGACGACCTGCAGGCCGTAGGTCGAGGCGAACTCCGCCGCCTCGGTCTCGGCCGTGCCGGTCATGCCCGCCAACTTCTCGTACATGCGGAAGTAGTTCTGCAGCGTGACGGTCGCCCAGGTGTGGTTCTCTTCCTTGATCCGCACGCGCTCTTTGGCCTCGACGGCCTGGTGAAGGCCATCGGACCAGCGCCGCCCCTCGAGGACGCGACCGGTGAACTCGTCGACGATGTTGATCTCGCCGCCGGCCACGATGTAGTCCTTGTCCCGCCGGTAGAGCTCCTTGGCCTCGAGCGCCTTGCCGAGCTGGTGCACGTAGTTGACGGCGACGGCGTCGTAGAGGTTCTCGACGCCGATCATCTTCTCGACCTTGGCGATGCCCTCCTCGGTCGGGATGACCGTTCGCTTCTCCTCGTCGACCTCGTAGTCCTCGTCGCGCTTCAAGGTGCGCACCACCGAGGCGAACTGGTAGTAGAGGCGCGTCGAGTCGTCGCTCGGGCCCGAGATGATGAGGGGGGTCCGGGCCTCGTCGATCAGGATCGAGTCGACCTCGTCGATGATCGCGAAGTGATGCTTGCGCTGGGACATCTGCTCGCGCTCGACGGCCATGTTGTCGCGCAGGTAGTCGAAGCCGAACTCGGTGTTGGTGCCGTAGGTGACGTCCGCGGCGTACGCCGCCTGCTTGGCGGCGAAGTCGGTGACCTCGGGGACGACGAGGCCGACCGAGAGCCCGAGAAAGCGGTGGATCTGGCCCATCCACTCGGCGTCGCGGCGCGCCAGGTAGTCGTTGACGGTGACGATGTGGACGCCCTTGGCGGTGAGCGCGTTGAGGTAGGTCGGCAAGGTCGCGACCAGGGTCTTTCCTTCACCGGTCTTCATCTCGGCGATCCAGCCGAAGTGCAGGGCCATGCCACCCATCAGCTGCACGTCGAAGTGGCGCTGGCCAATGGTGCGCTTGGCGGCCTCCCGCACGACAGCGAACGCCTCGACGAGCAGGTCGTTGAGGTCCTCCCCCTGCTCGAGCCGCTCGCGGAACGCGACCGTCATGTGCGCGAGTTCGTCGTCGCTCATCGCCGCGACCTCTGGCTCGAGGGCGTTGATCAGCGGTACGACGCTCTGCAGACTTCGAAGCTTCTTGCCCTCGCCGGCGCGAAGAGCCTTCGCGAACACACTCACGACGTCAAAGTCTAGGCCCCAGGGGTCGCGCCTCCGGATCGGGGGGCGGCTCAGCCCACGCTGAGGGGGATCGACGCCCGACGGGCACCGCGGGCGCGGTGCTCGAGCGACTCGAGCGTGCCGCTCAGGTGGTGCGGGGCCGCCCGCGTGATCCTGACCTGGGCAAAGTCTCCCTCGACGACCGGCTCGTCGGCGCCGAAATGGACGAGCTTGCCCTGGCGGGTCCGCCCGGCGAGGACGCCGGCGTCCTTCTTCGAGGGCCCCTCGACGAGCACCTCCTCGAGCCGGCCGACCCGCGCTTGGTGCGCCGCCAGCGCCGAGCGCTCGACCACCACCTTCAAGCGCTCGAAGCGTTCGGCGACCACCTCAGCCGGGACGAACTGCTCGGTGAGCTCGGCCGCCCGCGTCCCGGGTCGCGGCGAGAAGATGAACGTGTAGGCGCTGTCGTAGCGGGCCTCGGCGACCACCTCGAGCGTCGCCTCGAAGTCCGCCTCGGTCTCGCCCGGGAAGCCCACGATCAGGTCGGTGGTGACGGCGAGGTCCGGGATCGCCGAGCGCGCTGCGGCGAGGCGCTCGAGGTAGCGCTCGGCGCGATAGCCGCGGCGCATCGCGGCGAGGACGCGGTCGCTGCCCGACTGGAGTGGGAGGTGCAGCTGCTCGCAGACGGCCTCGGTCTCGGCCATCGCGGCGATCGTCTCGGGCCGGAGGTCTTTTGGGTGCGGGCTCGTGAAGCGCACGCGCTGGATGCCGCGCACCGAGCCGACCGCCCGCAGCAGGTCACCGAACAGCGGTCGTGTCCGGCGGTCCACCTCGCCCGCCCACGCCGGGCCGGCGAGGTGGACCGCATCGGCCTCGGGCCGATCGCGAAGCGACAAGGTGAGGTCGCGCCCGTAGGAGTTGACGTTCTGGCCGAGCAGGGTCACCTCGACCGTACCGCTGGCTGCCAGCGCCTCGACCTCGCCCAGCAGGTCGCCGAAGGGGCGACTCTGCTCGGGTCCGCGCACCGAGGGCACGATGCAGAACGCGCAGGAGTTGTCGCAGCCCACCTGGATCGTCACCCACGCGGCGTGGGAGAGCTCGGGGCGAACCGCCATCGCGCTCGGGAACGCGGCCTCATCTCCGCTCGGCCCGTCCAAGATCTCGACGACCGACTCCCCCCGCGCCCGTGCCTCGCGCAGCAAGGCGGCCGCGCGGCCCACGTTGTGGGTGCCAAAGACCGCGTCGACGTGCGGGGCGCGCTCGAGGATCAGCGACCGGTCCTTTTGGGCGAGGCAGCCGCCGACCGCGATCTGCAGATCAGGCCGACGGTCGCGCAGCGCCTTTAAGTGACCGAGGTTGCCGTAGAGCTTGTTGTCGGCGTTCTCTCGGATGCAACAGGTGTTGAGCACCACGACGTCGGCATCTTCGAGCACCTCGGTGCGCTCCATGCCGTCGGCGCCGAGCTCGGCGGCGATGCGCTCGGAGTCGTGCTCGTTCATCTGGCAGCCGAACGTGCGGACGAAGAACTTCTTGGCCACCGCCAGAGGTTACGACGCGCCGCCGGGGGCGCCGCGCCGCTGTCCCGGTGCGGGTGGCGCCGCGTAGCTTGGCCGCCCGTGGACATCGGTGCGCACGTGCGATCGAGCGGCGGCCTGCTCGCCGCGCTGGCCCGCGGACGCGAGATCGGCGCCGACGTCGTCCAGGTCTTCACCCAGAGCCCGCGCATGTGGCGAGCCGCCCGCCACGACGCGGAGACGCTCGCGCAGGTGCGCCACGAGATCGTCGCCGGCAGCGGGCCCCGGCGGGTGTTCTGCCATGCCACCTACCTGGTGAACCTGGCGACGCCCGACGCCGCGCTGCTCGAGCGGTCCCGGGCCTGTCTCGTCGACAACCTCACGACCGCCGCGGCGATCGGGGCCGACGGCCTCGTGCTCCACGTCGGCAGCCACCTCGGCGGGGGCTTCGCCGGCTGCCGCGACCAGGTAGCGAAGTCCCTGGTGGCCGTGCTGGAGGAGACCGAGGACGCGCTCGGGCGCCCGAGCTGCGCGATCCTGCTCGAGAACGCGGCCGGCGCCGGTGGGACGGTGGGACGGAGCGTTGCCGAGCTCGCCGAACTGATCGACGCCACCACCGGCGATCCCCGCCTCGGGCTCTGCCTCGACACCCAGCACCTGTTCGCGTCGGGGGTCGCCTACGCCACCTTCGAGCAGGCCGACCAGGTCGTGGCGGACGTCGAGCGCCACGTCGGCCTCGACCGCCTCGCCTGCTTGCACGTGAACGACTCGGCGGTGCCGCTCGGAGCGAACCGGGACCGCCACGCCAACCTCGGCGAGGGCGAGATCGGCGAGGTGGCGCTCTCGCTAGTGCTCGGGCACCCCGCCCTGCAGGCCTGCGCGGCGATCTTGGAGGTCCCCGGCTCGGGCGAGGGCCCGCGCGAGCTCGACGTCGCGCACGCCCGGCGCCTGCAGCGCGCCGGGGTCAGCCGATACGCCAGACGACGCGTCCGAGGGGCGCGCCGCTCCTAGAACCGGGCGACGGGCCGCTTGTTAGGTCGGCTCTTGCCACGGTGCTTCGGCGAGCGCCACGACGCGCCACCCCGAGCCGGTCCGCACCAAGTGCGCGAGGGCGTCGATCTCCTCGTGCGCCCAGGTGGTGACGAGGTGCCCCGAGTCAGCTCCGCGCGCGACGCGCAGCTCCCAGCGGTCGACGAGCGCCTCGGCGCGGGCCGTCCGGCCGGCGACGCTGACCGACAGCCACCGGTGCACGCTCGCGCCGCCCGAGCCGACAGGGACGCCGCCCGGTCCGAGCTCGCCGGCGACCAGCCGGCGCAGTGCGCGTTGCTCGGTGACCGCCTGCCCCCCGTCAAAGACCGCGCCGATCGCCGAGCGCTGGCCCGCCAGCAGGCGCTCGGCTTGCGCTGGCGTCAGCGCCGCCGGTACGGCTGGGTGCACCGATCGCGGATGGGAGACCAGGACGAAGCGCCCCTCGACGGTCGCAGACGCGGCGGCGGGTGCGGACGCGCCGAGGTTCTGCTCGAGGACGTTCGCCGCCACGAAGGCGCGCTGGACCGCCCGGGCGACCGGGCCGGCCGCCACCCCTGACGGACCGCCGAGCGTGGCGACGATGCCGGTGGCCGCGCCGCCGAACACGACCACGCCGGCCAGCATCCCGAGCGCCCGGGCCGGGCGGCGCCGTTCTCCCGGCGTGGCCGAAACGGCCGCAGCCGACGCGCCCTGCCGGGCCTCGGCGGCCGAGTAGCGGTACGGCACCGGCGTGGCCTACTCGGCGGCCGCCGCGAGCACCTCGGCGAGCGCGGGGTGCACGAAGACCGTCTCGGCGATGTCGTCGACCCGCAACCTGGCGCTCACGGCGAGGCCGATCACGCTGATCAACTCGGCCGCGTGAGCGCCGACGATGGTCCCACCGAGCACGGTGCCCGTCGCCGGGTCCGAGATCAGCTTCACGAACCCGCGCGAGTCGCCGTCGATCATCGCCTTGGCGGAGAGCGCGAAGGGCACCTTGGTGACGCGGATCTTGCGGCCGAGCGCAAACGCCTCGGCCTCGGCGAGCCCGACGTCGGCGATCTCGGGCTCGGTGAAGATCGCCGAGGCCGCCTTGTCGTAGTCGAGGTGCCGGTGCTCGCGGGTGTGCAGGCCCATCACGTGCTCAGCGACCTTGCGCCCCTGCGCGGCCGCCACCGAGGCCAGCTGGAGGCGGCCCGAGAGGTCCCCGGCGGCATAGATGTGGGGCACGTTGGACTGGCAGTGCTGGTTGACCGGCACGTAGCCCGCCTCGTTCACCTCGACGCCCGCCTGTTCGAGGCCGAGGCCGGCCGAAGAGGGCACCGAGCCGATGGCAAGCAGCACGTGGCTCCCGTGCAGCTTGCGGTCGTCCTCGCAGACGACGACCACCTCGTCGCCCACGCGGTCCGCGCTGATCGCCCGCGCCCCTTTGACGAGGGTGACCCCCGTGTCGAGGAAGTCCGCCTCGAGCGCCGCGGCGACCTCGGCATCCTTCAACGGCAGGACCTGCTGGCGCGAGACGACGAGGGTGACGCGGGCCCCAAGGGAACGGAAGAGGTGGACGAACTCGACGCCGGTCACCCCCGAACCGATCACGATCAAGTGCTCGGGGATCGTCGGCGGCGGGTAGGCGTGGCGGGTCGTCATCACACGCTCGCCGTCGACCTCCGCCCAGGCGGGGACCCGCGGCGACGAGCCGGTGCTGATGAGCACCGCGTCGGCGTCGATGAGCTCGGGCTCGCCACCTTCGAGGGGGGTGACCTCGACCCGGTGCGGGCCGACGAGGCGGCCGCTGCCCCGCAGGATGCGGACGCCCTGGCTCTCGAGCTGCTGGCAGTTCGAGGCCGCAAGGCGCGTGCTGATCTCCTCGATGCGCTTGCCCAGGGCGGCGAGGTCGGGCTCGCCGCAGACCAGGCTCAAGGCGAGGGCATGACTTCGCCGGGTCAGCGCCACCGCACCGGCCGTGGCGATCATCGCCTTGGAGGGGATGCAGTCCCACAGGTTCGCCGCGCCGCCGACGACGTCGCGCTCGACAAGGGTCACCTCTGCGCCAAGGCGCGACGCCGTGGCGGCGGCCTCGACGCCCGCTGGACCCCCACCGATGATCACGAAGCGAACGGCCACGTCTGCAGGCTAATCGGCGGCCGCCGCCGCTAGCGGGCCGGCGACCCCGCCGCGTTCTCGCCGAGGAAGCTCAACAGCACCTCGCGGCGAGGGTTGTCCGGATTGGTGTCCACCAGGATCACCGACTGCCAGGTGCCGAGGACGAGTTCGCCGCCGCGTACGGCGAGCACGAGGAACGGCGCCACCAGTGCCGGCAAGAGGTGGTCGGCGCCATGGCCGACCGAGCCATGGCGATGGCGGTAGCGGTCGTCGCGCGGCAGCAGGCGCTCGAGCGCGGCGACGAGGTCGCCCTCTGACCCCGACCCCGTCTCCATCAGGGCGAGGCCGGCCGTGGCGTGCGGAGCGAACACGTGGCACAAGCCGTCCCCCCGCCCCGCGCAGAAGTCGGCAACCTCGCTGGTGAGCTCGACCACGCAGCGATCTCCGGTGTGCACGCTGAGCGTCCTCGTGTCCATGCGGCAACGCTATGGGCCGGCGCGCTCGGCTCGGCCAGATGGTGCCTCTCGCCCGCCGTCGCGTGGCGCGACAAGACTGGCCCGGTGTCCGCCAGCCAGACCCGCGCGCTCCACCGCGACGCCGCGAGACGCCCGGACGGGCGCCAGGGCACCCGGCGCTGATGCATGTGGAGGCGAACGTCGAGGTCTTCGACTACGTGATCGTCGGCGCGGGCGCCGCCGGGAGCGTGCTCGCCGCCCGCCTGAGCGAGGACGGGCGCACCACGGTGGCGCTCCTCGAGGCGGGACCGAGCGAACGGCACCCCTACGTGCGCATCCCGGCCGCGTACCCCCGCCTCTTCCAGGGCCCGCGCGACTGGGCTTATTTCACCGAGCCGCAAGAGGCGCTCGGAGGACGGCACGTGTATTGGCCCCGCGGCAAGGTGCTCGGCGGCTCGTCGTCGATCAACGCGATGCTGTGGGTTCCCGGACACCGGGCCGACTACGCCGTCTGGCGCGAGCGGGCCGGGCCCTTGTGGGACCCCGACGAGCTGTGCGCGCGCCTGCGGCGCATCGCCGCGCAGGGGGACGAGGCCAAGGGGATCGGTGCGGTGGCGGTCGGTCCGCAGCGCGACCCGAGCCCGCTCACCGCGGCGTTCGTGAGGGCCGCCCGCGCGCGCGGCATCGACCCGCTCGGTGCCGATGCATCGGGCGCGGGAGTCGGCCTGTTCGACGTCACCCAGCACCGCGGGCAGCGCTTCAGCGCCGCCGAGGGCTACCTCCGCCCGGCGATGCGACGGCGCAACCTCGTCGTGCGCACCGCTGCGACGGCGACCCGGGTCGTCTTCGAGGCTCGGCGAGCGATCGGCGTCGCCTACCGGCGCGGGCGCGACGAGCAGCAGGTGAACGCGCGGCGCGAGGTGCTCCTCGCCGCCGGAGCGATCGGCTCTCCGCAGCTGTTGCAGTGCTCAGGCGTCGGGCCGGGAGGGCTCCTGCAACGCCTCGGGATCCCGATCGTCGCCGAGCGCGCACGGGTGGGCTCGGGCCTACGGGACCATCTGGCGAGTGGCCTCGTCGTCGCGACCCGACGCCCGATCAGCTTGCTCGCCGCGCAGCGCGCCCCCGCGCTCGCGCGCTACGTGCTCGGCCGGCGCGGCCCACTCACGTCCCCGGTTGCCGAGGGTGTCGCCTTCGTGCGCAGCGACGACCGCCTGGATCTCCCTGATCTCGAGCTGCTCTTCGCCCCGGTCGCCTTCCTCGAAGAGGGGCGCGCGCTCCCCAGCCTGCACGGCGTCACCCTGGCCGCCATCGTGCTCCAGCCCGAGAGCTCGGGGACCGTGCAGATCATCTCGGCGGATCCTTCCGCGCCCCCGGCGATCGACCCGCGCTACCTGAGCGACCCTTCCGGCCGAGACCGCTCGGCGCTGGTCGCCGGCATCCGCCGCTGCGCGGAGCTGCTGGCGACGGCGCCGCTCGCCGATGAGCTCGGCGCGCGGATCGTGCCCTCGGCCGGATCGGAAGCCAGCCCTGGGCCCGACGGTCTCGTCGAGGCCTGCATCCTCGAGACAACCCAGACCCTCTACCACCCGATCGGCACGTGCGCGATGGGCACCGGGGACGATGCCGTCCTCGATCCAAGGGCGCGGGTCCGGGGGGTCGAGGCGCTGCGGGTCGTCGATGCCTCGGCGATGCCCGGCCTGAACCGGGGCCATACGCTCGCGCCCACCTTGGCCCTCGCCGAGCGGGCGGCTGAGCTGATCGGGGAGGGTTGAGCCCGGCACGGGCGGCGCTAGCCTGCGCAGGAAATGCCAGAACTGCCCGAGATGCGGGCGCTCGCCGAGCGGCTCGAGGCGCGCCTTCGGGGCGCGGCGCTCGAGAGCGTCCGTGCCTTCAGCTTCTCGCTCTTAAAGACGGTGCGCCCCGCGCCGGAGGCGCTCGTCGGCAGCACCGTGTCGTCGCTTCACAGCAGGGGCAAGTATCTGGTCTGGAGCTTCTCCGATGACCGGCGTGTCCTGATGCACCTCGGCAACGCCGGTCGGCTCGACCTCGAGGTGCCGGCGAAGTCGACCAAGCCGAGAGGGGCGCTCGCGCGCCTCGCGTTCGACGGCCCGGCGGTGCTGCTGCGCGAGCACGGGAGCGAGCGCCGGGCGGGGATGTGGGTGCTCGGACCGGGCGACGACGGCCCACTCGCGAGCCTCGGCCCCGAGCCCTTCGAAGCGGGCTTCGCCGAGCTCGCCTTGCGCGGTGCTGACCGACGCCACCTGCACACCGTGCTCCGAGACCAGCACGCCGTGGCGGGGATCGGGCGCGGCTACGCCGACGATGCACTCAATTGTGCCGGCTTATCCCCCTTTGCGGCGCTCGCGGGCCTAGACGCCGGACAGCGGGCTCGCCTCCTCGACGCCGTGCGCTCGGTGCTTAGCGAAGCGCTCGATGCCGAGCGTGCGCGCGTCGGCGGGCTGTCGGACGCCTCCCTCGGCGATCGATTCTCGGTGCACGGGCGCGCCGGGTCACCGTGCCCACGCTGTGGCCGGCGGCTCGAACGCGTCGCCTTCGAGTCCCACGAGATCACGTACTGCCCCACCTGCCAGACGGCGGGCCGGGTGCTCGCCGACCGTCGACTGTCCCGCCTGTTGCGCTAGGAGATCGCCGAAGGGTCTTCAACGAGGGCGATCGCGAAGCCGTCGTAGCCCTTCGAGCCGACGGTCTGCAGCGCGCTGGCGAGCAGCCCGGGCGTCTCGGCAAGCGCCTCGATCGCTCGACGAGAGCCGATCACGCTCGCGTCCTTGCTCCCGGGGTCCGCGACGGCGCCGTTGCGCACCACGTTGTCGACGACGATCAGCGAGCCGGGCCGGCACAGGGCCCGCGCGGCGCGCAGGTAGTGCTCGTTGTTCGGCTTGTCGGCATCGAGGAACACGAAGTCAAAGGGCGCGGCGCCTTCGGATCGGAGCGCCTCGAGCGACTCGAGCGCCGGACCGACCCGCACCTCGACGCGGTCGGCGACGCCGGCACGCTCGAGATTGGCGCGGGCGACCGCTGCGTGGCGAGGGTCGATCTCGAGGCTGACGACCGACCCCGAAGGGGGCAACGCCCGGGCGAGCCATGTCGTGCTGTAGCCACCGAGCGTCCCGACCTCGAGGACGCGGCGCGCCCGCGTCGCCCGCACGAGCAGGTGCAAGAAGGCGCCCTGGAGCGGCGAGACCGCGATCGGCGGAAGCTCGGCCTCCTCGCTCGCCCGCGCCACGGCCGACAGCGCGGCATCCTGGCCGAGCAGCTCGCCCTCGAGATATCCGTCGACCGCTGACCACGCTGCTTCACCTGCTGGAGAGACCACGCCCGCCTCCTCGCTCCCTATCGCACAGATCCTGACCGACCAGCCCCAAGGTGCCAAGCCGGACCAGGCGACAAGGCCGCGCGCCACCGCGCGCGACTCGCCGCAGTCGCGTGCAATCAGCGGCCGGGATCGCCCCGGTCGGTAAACTCGTGGCGTCGCAGCGGGATGTCGTCGCAGGCCGAGGCCTGCGACAGGTTGGAGGTGGCTGGCCATGAATGGGACGTCATCGAGACACCGGAGCCTGCTCCGTCGGGCCGGGTCGGCCTCGAGCCTCGCGCTCGCCGGGGTGCTCGCGATCGCGCCCCTCGCCGGGGCGGCGACGGCCGCCGCGCAGGTACGCGCCAACTGGGAAGCCTTCTTCAGCCCGAAGACCTCGGTGGCCCAGAAGGTGGCCTTGCTCCAGGACGGTCCGAAGTTCGCTGCGGTGATCAAGGGCCAGCGCGCGCTGATGGGCGCCGTCTCGGCCAAGGTGTCCAAGGTCGTCGTGCACGGGACCAAGAGCGCCACGGTGCACTACACCATCTTCGAGGGGGGACACCCGGTCCTGAAGAACCAGACTGGTACGGCCGTGTTCCAGACCAAGCGCTGGAAGGTCGGCGACGCGAGCTTCTGCGGCCTGCTCCGCCTGGAAGGCGCCAAGGTGAAGGCGTGCACGGGCATCCGTTGATCGCTCCTCCTCGCTGAGCATGGACGCGACGCCGGCACTGCCGGCGACGGTGGAGCGCGGCGGCGCACGGCGCGCCTGGTACCTCCCGGTGCTCTGTGCGGTCTTGTTCCTCACCTTCCTCGACACCACCATCGTCAGCGTGGCGCTCGCCGACGTCCAGCAGCGCCTGCACGCCGGCGTGGCTGAGCTGCAGTGGGTGGTCAACGGCTACGCCCTCGTGTTCGCGAGCTTGATGCTGCTGGCCGGCTCGCTCGGCGACCGCTTCGGGCGCAAGAAGGTGATGCTCGGGGGCCTGGTCGTCTTCTGCGCAGGATCGCTCCTCGCCGCGCTGGCGCCGAACGCCGCGACGTTGATCGCGGGGCGGGCCATTATGGGCGCAGGTGCGGCGGCGAGCGAGCCGGGCACCTTGTCGATGATCCGTCACCTGTACCCCGGACGGCGCGAGCGTGCCGAGGCGCTCGGTACGTGGGCCGCCATCTCAGGTCTCGCGCTCGCCTGCGGGCCGGTCGTCGGCGGGGCGCTCGTGGGGATCGGCACGTGGCGCGCGATCTTCTTCTTCAACCTCGGCGCCGGGCTGTTGACGGTGCTCGGGGCGCTCGTCGTGCTGCCCGAGAGCGCAGATCCCGTCGCCGGGGCGCGCCTTGACCTGTGGGGCTTCGGAGCGGGGACGCTTGCACTCGCCGCCCTGGCGTTCGGGGTGATCGTCGGCGAGTCCAACGGCTACGCAAGCGCCCCGATCCTGACGCTCTTCGTCGTCGCCGGGGTGGCGTTCGTCTCGTTCTTGCAGATCGAGCGGCGCGTCCGTGCCCCAATGCTCGAGCTCGCCTACCTGCGCACGCCGGCGTTCTCCGGCGCCTTGTTCGTCGCCTTCGCGACGTTCTTTGGGATCTTCTCGATCTTCTTCTTCACCGCGCTGTACCTGCAGAGCGTGGTTGGCTACTCCGCCTACCGGACCGCCGAGGTCTTCTTGGCGATGGCCGGCGCGATGATCCTCGCCTCGCTGTTCGCCGGCCGCCTCGTGTCAGCGATCGGTCCCCGCCTGCCAATGGCGAGCGGCTGCGCCCTGGCAGCAGGCGGGATGCTCGGCACCAATGCCGTGCTGCAGTCCGGCCAAGGCTTTGCTCCGCTCGCCGCCTGCCTCGCAGCGAGCGGCCTCGGCTTCGGCCTCGCCGTCGTGCCGATGACCTCCGTCGCGCTGTCGGTGGTGCGGCCCGAGAAGTCTGGGATGGCCGCCTCGGCAACCAACACAAGCCGCGAGCTCGGCGCCGTCTTCGGCGTGGCCGTGCTCGGGTCACTCGTCAACGGCCACCTCACCGGCGACTTGAGCGCACGCCTCCACGCATTGGGGATCCCCAACGTCTTCCAGGCGATCGTCATCCGGGCGATCGAAACCGGCAGCGTGCCCTCGAACTCGGGGGCGTCCAACCTCTACGGCTCGATCGTGAACAAGGTCATCCACGCCGCCTTCGGGGCGTTCCGAGCGGGCCTGCGCGACGCGCTGTGGACCTCAGCAGGCTTGATCCTCGTCGCTGCGGTCGTGGCGCTCACCACCTTGCGCCACGGGGACGGCACCGAGGCGGCCACCCCTGCCCCCGAGCGCGAGCACGCGGCGACGTTTGCCCGGCCCGGCGCGGGGTAGCGAGGCGGTGTACGCCGCCCCGTGATGAGCCGGGCCCGGCCGGCCGTGCCGTCGCCGCCGGTGGGTCTGCGCGCCCGGCTCCGGGGCGGCCGGGAGGAGGCCTGCGGGCGGAGAGGAGCACGAGGTGGCACTGGGACGCTTGGTCCTGCGGCTCGCGGTGGGCGGGCTGATCACTGGCCACGGGCTGCAGAAGCTGCGCGGCAGCTTCGGCGGACCCGGGCTCGAGGGCACCGAGGAGATGATGCGGTCGATCGACCTGCATCCCCCGCGCCAACACGCCTTGGCGGCGGCGCTCGCCGAGACGATCGGCGGCGGCCTGACCGCCGCCGGCTTCCTCTCCCCGCTCGGACCGGCCATGATCACCGGCTCGCAGGCCGTGGCGGTGAAGAAGGTGCACGCCAAGAACGGGCTGTGGGTCAGCGACGGCGGCTTTGAGTACAACCTCACCTTGATGGCAGCGGCCTTCGCGCTCGCGGCCGACGGCCCCGGTCCGATCTCGCTCGACGGCATCTTGCGCAAGCAGCGCTCCGGCGCACCGTGGGGCCTGCTCGAGGCGGCCCTCGGCATCGGCGCAGCGGCGGCCACCTTGGCGTTGGCCGAGAAAATGCGCCCGTCGTCGCCCGCCACCGAGGGCACCGTCACCCGCCTGCCGGACAAAGACGCCGACAGCGCGTAGGCGGGCGCGCGTCGCACGGGCGGCGCAGCGCGCTCCCGGGCCGCTCGCTGCCGCCGTGGAGGCGGTTGGTAGGATCCCGGCCCTGAAAGAGGGAAGCGATTATGGCTGACGCTCGCGCCTACATCCGCGCGCTCCGGAACTCCCACGACGACCTGAGCGGTCTGTTGGACCGCTGGGTCGACTCTGCCCTCCTGCAGGGTCCCTCCTACGACCGCCAGTGGACGATCGCGCAGGTGCTGTCGCACCTCGGCAGCGGCGCCGAGATCTTCTCGCTGCTGGTCGATACGGCCAGCGAGGCGACGGATCCTCCTTCCCACGAGGCGCTGCGCGAGCGATGGGCCGCGTGGGACGCCAAGGCGCCGCAGGGGCAGGCCGACGACTTCGTCGCCGCCGATCGGCACCTCATCGAGCGGCTCGAGGGGCTCACCGACGCCGAGCTCGCCGGGCTGCACCTCGAGATGTTCGGACGTGAGCTCGACGCCGCGGGGCTGCTCCACCTGCGCCTGAGCGAGCACGCGCTCCACCGCTGGGACGTCACCGTCATGTACCACGACCGGGCCGAGCTGCTCGATGATGCCGTGGCGCTGCTGGTCGACGGGCTCGGTGACTTCGCGCTGCGGGTCGGCAAGCCCCTGGAGGAGTCGGCCGAGCTGACCGTGCGCACCGCCGACCCGGCGCGCGTCTTCGGGTTCACGCTCGGACCACAGCTGGCGGTAACCGACGCGCCGGCCCGGGCGGCTGCACCGGTGCTCGAGCTGACGGCCGCCGAGCTGATCCGCCTCGTCGCGGGGCGACTCGATCCGGCCCACCTCTTCTCGATCAACAGCGAAGGCCGCGAGCTCGAACGGGCGCGCCAGGTCTTCACCGGCTTTTGAGGGAGACCGACTGCCGTGAAACTCGCGCACCCACGCACCCTGCCGGGCCGTCTGGCAACCGGCGTTTACATCCTCCACGCTGGGTTCGAGAAGTGGAACGCCCCGCACGAGCGGGCCGAGGGCGTGCACGCCATGGCAGCTGGCGCCTATCCCCCACTTTCGGCCGTGCCGCCGGCGCGGTTCTTGAAGCTGCTGGCGGGGGCCGAGATCGCGACGGGGGCAGCGCTCGTCATGCCGCTCGTCGACAGCCGCCTCGCCGGGCTCGCGCTCACGGCCTTCTCGGCCGGCCTGCTCGGCCTGTACTGGCGCAGCCCGGGAATGCGCCGAGCCGGGAGCATCTGGCCCACGCCAGCTGGCATGGCCGTGAGCAAGGATGTCTGGATGCTCGGGATCGGCCTCGGGCTGCTCGCAGAGGGAGCGCGCTGATCGCAAGCGACCAACCACGCCCGGCCCGGCGGTTCGCCGTCGGGCCGCAGCGCTAGGCCTTGCCGCCCTGTGGCGCCGCTCGACTACCTGTGGTTGCTCTTCGCCGGGCTCGGTGGCGGTCTCACCGGCAGCGTCGCCGGCCTCGCCTCCCTTGTGAGCTACCCGGCCCTGCTCGCAGTCGGCATGGGCCCGGTCAGCGCCAACGTCACGAATACGGTCTCGCTCATCTTCAGCAGCGTCGGCGCCGTGAGCGGTTCGCGCCCCGAGCTGACGGGCCAGCGCAGCCGCGCCCGACGCCTGGCCTTGTTCGCCTTCGCCGGCGGGTTGACCGGCAGCGCGCTCTTGCTCGTGACGCCCTCGGGCGACTTCGCGCGCATCGTCCCCTTCTTCATCGGCGGGGCGTCATTCGCCATGCTGGCGCGCTCGCGGGCGGAGCAGAACGCGCCTCCCGCCTCGCCGAGCCCGGGCTGGCGACTGAACGCCGCCGTACTCGCCGTCACCATCTACGGCGGGTACTTCGGCGCGGCGGCGGGGGTGCTGTTGCTCGTGATCCTCCTCTTCAGCACGGGGGAGACCTTGGCCCGCGCCAATGCGATGAAGAACGTGCTGGTCGGACTCACCAACGCGGTCGCGGCGATCGGCTTCGCCGCATTCGGCCCGGTGCACTGGCTGGCGGTGCTCCCCCTCGGCGCCGGCTCGCTGATCGGGGGCCGTCTCGGCCCAAGGGTCGTGCGCCGGGCCCCCACGCGAGTCTTGCGAGTCCTGATCGCGTGCGGCGGCCTCGCCCTCGCCGTCCACCTCGGGCTCAACGCGTTCGGCTGAGCGAGCGCGCTCGCTCGCCGCGGCCGTCGAGGCGGGGATGCCAGAGCCCTTCAGGGGCAAGATGGAGATCCAGCGGGCCGCGGCGCGCACACACGGGCACGGCGCTACCGAGACGGGCGTGCGGCCCATCTCGCCCCTCCAAGGGGCCGGCGAGTCCGGGACGACCGCGCCGTGGGGCGAGCCGGTCGACGATCGACTCGCTCGTTGCGGGAGGACGGCCCGGCCGCCGGCTGATCGCCCCTGCTTGGTTCGCGCCTCGGCGGACGCGTACGGTGGGGGCGCCGCCGACTGCCTGGCCGAAGGGGTGACCTCGATGAGCGCGACGCCAGTGAGCACGGACTCGAGCAGCGCGAGCCCGGCGGGCACGCGCTTTCGCCCCGGACGCTGGTACTTCGTCATGCTCAGCGTCGGCGTCGTGCTCGCCGGGGCACTCGCCTACATCGGCATCTCCCGGCGTGACGCGGCGACGAGCCTCGCCAACCTGCGTCCAAGCGGCATCCCGGCCAACATCTCGTCCTCGACGGCCGTGCTGATGGGCCTCTCCCCCGTCCCGCACCAGGCGGCGCCCAGCTTCAGCCTCGTCGACCAGCAGGGCCGGCGCTTCTCGCTCTCCTCGTTCCGCCACAAGGTCGTGGTGCTCGAGTTCATGGACCCGCACTGCACCGACATCTGCCCGATCGTCTCCCAGGAGTTCGTGGACGCCTACCACGACCTCGGGGCGAGCGCGAAGCAGGTGGTCTTCATGGCGGTCAACGTCAACCGCTTCCACACCCAGGTGAGCGCCGTGGCCGCCTTCAGCAAGGAGCACCGCCTCGACCTCATCCCGTCGTGGCACTTCTTCACCGGCCCGGTCCCCGAGCTCCGACAGATCTGGGCGCACTACGGCATCCAGGTCTACGCGCCGGGCCCCAATGCCGACGTGCAGCACTCCTCGATGATCTACTTCATCAACGCCAACGGCCAGGAGCGCTTCATCGCCTCTCCTGCCGTCGACCACACCAAGTCCGGGCACGCGTTCCTGCCGGCGCCCCAGCTGACCAGCTGGGGAAGCGGCATCGCCCAGGTCGCAGGCGACCTCTTGCACTCCTGAGCGCTCTCGCCCCGGGGTCTGGAGCGCTCATCCCAGTTCGTCGGCGAGCGCCCCGAGGTCGCGGACGACGAGGTCCGGGGCACGAAAGACGCCCGGATAGGGGCCACCGGCGCGGTTAAGCCACGCCGTGGCGAGGCCGGCCCGCCCGGCCCCGTCAATGTCCCAGGGATGGGCGGCGACGAGCAAGAGCTCCTCGGGCCGCTGATCCAGCACGCGCGCAGCCAGCTCGTAGGCGCCCCGCTCCGGCTTCCAGGCGCCTGCGTCATCGACCGAGAGCACCGGGCCGAAGGCGTCCCGCAGGCCGGCGCGCTCGAGCAGCGCGGCGGCGTTGCTCGCCGAGCCGTTGGTGAGGGCGGCGAGCTTGCACCCGAGCCGGCCGAGAGCGGCAACCCCGCCCGCTACGTCGGGATGCACCGAGAGCTCCGCGAATCCCGCCATCACCTCGGCGGCCGCACGGCGGCTCTCCGCCTCGCCGAGCGTGGGCCAGAACAGCTCTCTCGCCGCCGCCTCCGCCAGCGCGCTGAAGGGCTGGAACGCCCCCGCGGCAGCGAGCGCGAAGCCGTCGCGCAGCACCGTCGCGAACCACAGCGACGCGCTGGGGCGCGGGAGCCCCCGCCGCGTGAAGTACTCCTGCATGGGCGAGAGGTCCGACAACGTGCCGTTGACGTCGAAGACCACCCTCGAGGGAAGCGCACCGGCCATGATGCAGTCTTGCCACCGTCGGGGCGCCGCGATGCAACCCCACCGGTCCACCTCGCTCGGACGCATCGGGCACCACGACCACGGCCGACCGGCGCTGCCCGGTCGAACGCTCGCGGCGATCGCCGCCCGTCGTCCGGTCGCGCGACGGCGCTGCGCCGCACTCGGCCGCCGGCGTGATCGCGAAGGACTCGGTCGGTCACGATGAGCCCGAGCGCACCCAGGCGAGGAGCTCGCCGGCGGGGAGCGCCGCGCTGAAGCGGAAGCCCTGGGCCTCGTCGCAGCCGAGCTCCGCGAGCCAGCGCCCGTGCTCGGCGGACTCTACGCCCTCGGCCACAACCCGCATGTCGAGGTCGTGGCCGAGCTCGATGATCGAACGGACGAGCGCGCCACGCGATCGCGCGAGGTGAAGGAACTGCCGGTCGATCTTGAGCTCGTCGACGGGCAGCGCCTCGAGGTAGGCGAGCGAGGAGTAGCCCGTGCCGAAGTCGTCGAGGCTGATGCGACAACCGAGGTCGCGGAGTTGTTGGAGCGCGCCGCTCGCCGCCCGGCGATCTGCCATCACGGTCCGCTCGGTGACCTCGATGATGAGCCGCCCGGCGATGGGCTGGTCGCCCAGCCATCCCTCGACGCGTGCGGCAAAGCCCGGATCGGCGATGTCGCGCGCCGAGACATTGACGGCGACCGGGACGTCGAAGCCCGCCGTCCGCCAGGCGCGCGCCTGGCGGATCGCCTCGGGCACGACCCAGTTCGTGAGCGCGCGGATCAGCCCGGTCTCCTCGGCGAGCGGCACGAAGTGGTCGGGCGGAAGCAGCCCGTGGCGGGGGTGCTGCCAACGGACCAGCGCCTCGACGCCGCACAGGGCGCCGTTTCGCAGGTCCACCTTCGGCTGGTAGTGCAAGGTGAGCTCGCCCTCACTCGCGAGCGCCCGGCGCAGGTCGGCCAGCAGCCCAAGCTCGGCGGCAGCCTCCGCCGCCACGGCGGGGCCGTAGACGACGGCGCCGAGCCCGTCGCGCTTCGCGTGGTACATCGCCGCGTCGGCCCGCTGCAACAAGACGTCGGCGTCCCGCGCGTGCTCGGGCGCACAGGCGATCCCGATGCTGGCATCCACGTGCAAGAGTGCGTCGCCAACCTCGAACGGCTCGGCGAGCGCGCCGGCGAGGCGCTCCGCGAGCTGCATCGCGCGCGCCGCGCTCCCGCCCTTGGCGACCAGCACCGCGAACTCGTCACCGCCGAGCCGGGCGAGCGTCCCCGCCCCGGCCACGCCGGCGCGCAGCCGCTCGCCGACGCCGGCGAGCAGCTCGTCGCCGCGGTGATGGCCGAGGTGGTCGTTCACCTCCTTGAAGCGGTCGAGATCCAACAGCAGCACGGCGAGCTCGGTGGGCTCGGCATCGGCAGAGCCAAGCGCCTGGCGCAGCTTGGCGAGAAACGCGCGGCGATTGACCAGACCGGTGAGCGCGTCATGGGTCGCTTCGTAGCGCTCGGCGGCGCGCAGCCGGGCGTTGTCCACCACGACCGCCCCCTCGAGGCTCAGCTGCGCAAGCAGTTCGCGGTCCCCGACTCGCCAACGCGGTCGCGGCTCGGTGTCGCCGCAGAGCACGAGCCCGAGTGGGCCGTCGCTCGATAGGAGCGGAATCGCCGCCATCGCGCGCAGCTCGAGCGCCTCGGCAACCCCTCCGGCGCGCACCGAGCCCGTCGTCGTGGTGTCGCTGATGAGGTCGGGCCCTGCCGTCGGGCCCTCGACGGTGCGGCACCACACCGGAGAGCCGCGGGCGAGCTTGCCGAGCAGGTTCGTCCGCAGGCGCTCGGCGTGCAGCGCGTCGGCGCCTACGCTCACGGCATCGATGATCAGGCCGTCCTCATCGACGAGGTACGCGCAGCCGACCGGGAAATCGAGAACCTGGGCGGCCGTGCGGGCGAGCGCGCGCGCCGCCTCGATCGCCGAGCTCGCCTGGATCCCGGCCTCGAGCAGCCCGCGCAGCGCGTCGGCGGTCGCGGCGTGCTGCCGCTCTTCGCGGGCCCGACGGGCGTCTCGCGAGCTCTGCTCGCTGAGCGCGGCCACGATCGTGGCCACCGCCACCTCGTGCTCGCTCCAGCGCCGACTCGCCTCCGCTTCGAGCAGGTAGAGCGCGCGCTTCCCAATCGGGACGACGAGCAGGGAGACCTCTCGCGAACCGCCGCCCTCGGTTGCCACGCGCACCGTCCACTCCGAAGCTGGGCGCTCGGCCGCCGGGCGCTCGGCATCAGCACTGTCCAGCAGCTCGGCGAGCGCCGAGACGGCCGGCAGACGGCCGAGCTCTGCGACGGGCACGCGATCAGCGACCCTCGATTGACGCAGCCGGATCGTCCCGTCGAAGTCCTCCGACCACGTGCTCGCGCGCAGCGCGCCGAGGACCTGCGTGAACGCCGTGCAAGCTCCGCCGAGCAGCGTGGCCGGGTCGCGGTCGCCGAGGCCGGCGGCGAGGTCGGCGACGAGCTGCACCCCGGCGCGCAGCTGCTCGAGCTGGTCGCGCACCTCGGGCGCCGCGCCGTCGAAGGACGATGCGACGAGCCGGTGGGCGTGCGCGTGGCGCTCAGCGGTGCCCGTGGATGCTCTCGATGCCAACGCGGCCTCCTGCCTCCAGTTACTTTCGGCGGATCGCGCCGAGACATTGAGCACCGGCACCCTCGGGCGATGGCCTTCGCGCGCCCCTTGGCCGCCCAAGGGTGCCACGTGCGCGAAACCCGCGCCGAGCCACGCCGCAGCGGCTCGCGGCGGACGGCCCGTCGCCGTCGGCGTGCCCGGAGGGAGGCCAATGGCTAGCCTCGCCGCTGCACTCGGCCAGGGGGGATCTCGCATGCAAGAGCGCGCAGCGCTGGATTTCGTCGAGACCGGTGCCGACGCGCTCGCGACCCACCAGCGCAGCGACGGAGAGCTCGCCGACCCCGTCTTCGGTGAACCGACCCAGTACGGCACGGCGTATTTCTCAGAGCTCTGTGCGGCACTCGCGCTGGTGGGCAACGACAACTGCCGAGCGCCCCGCGTCGCTGCCGCCCGCGCCGGTGCCGCGGCGGTGCTCGCCCACCTGAGCGACGGGTCGTCCCGCCCGGCACTCTCGAGCGTCTCGGGCGCCGTCTCGGCACCCCAGTTCCAGAACCACCGTGACTTCATGTGGCCGGCGCTGCTGCGCACCGTTGGACTGCTCCGACGTCTCGGCGAGCGCACCGAAGCACTCGAGCGCCAGATCGCCTCAGTGCGAGTTCCCGCCGCGTTCGCCAAGCGCCCGCCCAACAACTGGGCCTCGGTATGGCTCTCGGGCGAACAGCTCCGCGTCCAGCACGGCCTCGGGGAGCACAACGCCGAGCTCGACCGCTGGGTCGGCGCCTTCTTCGAAGCCGACGCGGCGATCCCCTCACCCCTCGGGGCCGGACGGCCGCACGTCGATCTCGACTTGGGCCTGTACGCCGAACCGGGACTCCCGAACTCCTACGACCTGTTCACGCGCGCGCACCTGTTCGAGGTGCTGCGCGCCGGCTACCACGGGCCTTACCACAGCGAGCTCGAACGGCTCGTCATTGCCGGGGCGCGGCGGAGTCTCGGGGTCCAGCTCTCCTCCGGCTCGCTCGCGAGCGCCCACCGCAGCACCGGGCAGCTGTGGACGCTGACCTTGCAGGTCGCCTACTTCCACGCCGTTGCCCAATGGGCCGCGACGACCGATCCGTCGCTCGCGCAAGCGGCGAGCGACGGCGCGCAGCGGGCGCTTCGGGCAGCGATGGGATCGCTGCGCAGTGACGGTACCGTCAGCCCGACCGAGAACGCCCTGCCCGCCGCCGCGCGCGTCGGATACGAGCCGTACACGATGGACGCCCATTACACGAGCCTCGCCCTCGCCTTCTTGGCGCGTGCGTTGCTCGAGGGCTTCCACGTCCTCGCCGATCCACCACCCCCCGCGGGCGCGCTCGTCGAAGCCGATCCGGTGAGCCGCGCCCTCCTGCACCACGCGGGCTTCTCGCTCCACCTGAACCTCGCGCCGCAGCGCCACTACGACGGCTTCGGCATCGCCGACCTCACGTGCGGGCTCGGCCGCCACCTGGGCTTTGGCGCACAGGCGCGCTGGGGTGCCGCGGGAGCGGCAGCGAACGGGGCGCCCAGCGCGCTCAACTTGGGCGTCGGCCGCTGGGAGGGCGACGCCCTTCGCGCCGTTGCCCACTTGGCCCCGCTGCGTCCTGGCACCGCCCGCGTCGAAAGCGACCGCCTGGCCGCGAGCGCCGATTTCGACGACTTCGCCTACCGATTCGAAGGGGCGATCGCCCAAGATCGCCTCCAGATCACCGAGTCCGCAGGCGAGGTCGCGCACAGCCTGTTCGTGCCGGTCGTGCGCGATCGCGGGAGTGGGACGCGGACCGACATCGCCATCGACGGCGACGCCGTGCGCCTGCGCCATGCAAGCGAGGAGATCGTGGTGCGCGTGCTCCGGCCCCTTCGCCGTGCCGTGCTGCTCGAAGACGGGTGCTACACCTCGCGCCGCGGCACCGTCGCACTGCTGCGTCTCGATGCCGAGGGCGAGGGTGCGCTCACCTACGAGGTGATGCGCGCTCACTAAGCGTCGGTGTCGTGCGGCGGCCACGCTTGACGCCGCGCGGATTTCGATCAGGCGATCCTGGCCGGCCTGCGATCTTCTCCGACGACCCACCTGCGCACCGGTTCGCGGCGCACGAGGAGATCGAGCCGTTGCCAACGGCGTCGTGCGGGACGTCGCACCCTTGAAGTCGCCGTCGCCCTCCTTGCTCACGGCGCGCGAGCACCGAGCTCGGCCCGTCATACGGCGCGCCACCGGGCAAGGTCGCTCGAGGTCCTTTGGCCCTAGTCGAGGCGACCGCGGCACGGCGACACTCAAAGGGTCGCGGCGCACCGCCGCGCGGCGCCAAAGGAGGTCGCGATGATTGCGTGCGTGGCGATCCGGCCCGACGGCTCCATCGACACGCGCTGGGGTCGCGCCGAGCGGGTGGCGATCGCCGACATCAGCGACGGCGCGATCCGAGACTGGGAGGAGCTCTCCGTGGACTGGGGCGCGCTTCGCGACCAGGGCAGCAACCGTCGCCATCACGCCCGGATCGCGCGGTTCTTGCGCGAGCGAAATGTCCAGATAATCGTGGCCGAGCACATGGGGGATGGCATGCTCGGCATGCTCGAGACCATGGGAATCGCCGTCCGCCTCGACGCCACCGGCGAAGCGCGCGCCGCCGCGACCGCGGCCGTTGCCGCGTCGCGAGAGGTTCAGCCCTAGCGCGCTCGCATTGCCGCGCGCCCTTCGCGCTGAAGGCGCAACAGCACGGTGAGCAGATAGCGGCGCGCATCGCAGCGCCGCGACGGCGGTGGGCACCGCGAGTTCGAGGCGAGCGCTCTACGGGCACACCTTTGACGCCGCGAGCACCCACGCATCTGCCCTACCGAACCGTCGCGCTGTTCGGACTTGCGAATCAGTCCCCCCGAGGCAACGCTCTGTTTAGCAGCGACCGATCACCGCCCAGGTGCGCGACTTCAGCCCCCCAAAGAGGAGCCGAACAGCGGTGCTGCGAGACAGCGACCCCACAGCCCGGCCACGACGGGAACGGCACCGACGGCGACGAGCGCCCACCACCCGCCTCCCTGCGCTGCGCCGACGACAGCCAGGACCACCCCGGCGGCGACGCGGGCCGCGCGACCGGTGCTCGACTCCATGAAGTGGACGAATCCCATGTCCGCTGACCTCCGCTCTCATATACCCAGCCCCGTATGCTGTGCTCAACGGCGCCGCGCCTTCCGCACTTCCTGCAGTCGAGAATTAGGGCCGAAAGTCCTTCGTGATGCCTTCACCGGACGTGCGCCGGCAAGCAACGTGCAGGCGAGCAGCTCCGCCGCGGGCGCGCGTGGCGCAGCGGTGGCGTGCGGCGCGGAAGCGCGGCGATCTCACCACAGCATTCAGATACCCATAGGGGTATACTTCCGGGCGGACGCGCCGCAAGGGCGCCCCAGAAGGAGAGCACGGCAATGCTGCAGACCGCACTCGAACACATCGAATCCGAGCAGGACTTCGAAGAGACCCTGGCATCGAACGAGAACGTCATGATCTGCTGCGGCCGAATGGGGCCGATGTGCTTGCCGGTCTACGACGTCATGGACGCGCTCACGCCGACCTATCCGAACGTCGCCTTCCGAGACATGGCCTTCGACGAGCCCGTCGGGAAGACCATCCGGAGCCTGCCGGAGACTGCCGGGTTCGCTGGGCTTCCCTTCACCGTCTATTTCAAGCATGGCAAGGTCGTCGCCGCGACGAGCAGCATCCAGACGATGGAGCAGGTCACGACCATCCTCGACGAGCACTTCGGTGCACAGGACTGACCGGGCGGCACGATGCGCACCGATTACGACCTCATCGTGCTCGGCGCTGGTCCCGCCGGCCTGACCGCTGGCATCTACGCGGCACGCGCCCGGCGATCGGTGCTCGTCCTCGACACGGGCACCATCGGCGGGCAGACCGTCCTCAGCTACCACGTGGCCAACTATCCCGGCGTCACTGAGACATCCGGCCGGGCGCTTTCCCAGGCGATGCTCCAGCAGGCTCGCGCCTTTGGCTGTGACGTCAAGGCGTTCGCGCAGATCGCCGAGGTCGATCTCAGCGCGCCGCTCAAGACGATCACCCTCAAGGACGGCACCGCCTTCGGCGCGCCCGCAGTGATCCTCGCCTCGGGCGGCGTGCCGAGAAAGCTCGGGGTGCAAGGCGAGGATCGCTTCGTCGGTCGAGGTATCTCCTATTGCGCGACCTGTGACGGCGACTTCTTCACCGACCGACCCATCGCAGTAATCGGTGGCGGCAACTCCGCGCTCGAGGAGGCCGTGGCATTGAGCCGCTACGCCTCGAGCGTCACGATCATCCACGAATTCGACCACTTCCAGGCCGAGCCGTGGATCGTCGCGGAAGCACGAGCCAACGAGAAGATCTCGTTCCTCATGAATCAACGCGTCCTCGGCTTCAGCGGCGACACCCAGCTCTCAGCGGTGAGCTCTGTCGACAAGGAGACGGGGTTCGCCGTAGAGACCCGCGTCGACGGCTGCTTCATCTTCATCGGCTACGTCCCCAATTCCGGGGCGTTCGCGCATCAGGTGAAGCTGACCGAGTACGGCGAGATCGTGACCGATGGCTCGCTCGAGACGAGCCTCTCCGGTGTCTTTGCTGCCGGTGACGTTCGGCAAAAGCGCGTACGGCAGGTTACGACCGCGGTGGCCGACGGAACGATCGCCGCGTTGGCGGCGCTCGAGTTCCTTAGCGACCTCGCCGCGTAGGAGGCGCTCCGGTCGGCCAGCAGCCCGCGGCCAACGCGACCGATCCGAGCGACGCCAGAGCACCGATGCGATTCGCTCGGTCCCCAGCGCTCGCGAGCCGCTCCCGAGACAGACGTCAACAACGCTCGCGAGCCCCAGGTGCCCATTTGGCGTGCGTGCGCCGCGGCGCCCCTCGGGAAGGAAGCAATCGCGTGGCGGCCGCGATCGGCCAGCGCTGACGCTCGCACCACAGGCTGGCGGGGATGCAGGGGCTCATCGTCGCCGCGTCCGGCCTGCCGTTGCCAGGCCTCACCGGCCGCCTCCCCACGTCCTCGGCAGGGTGCGCGCGGCGACGGTGGCACGAGGCCCGGAGCGTCGACGTCGTGGCTCGGCGGCGGACGCGCCGAACCGCGTTGCCTTCCAAACACAACGCGCGTGCGAAGGCAGAGCCTGGGGGTCCAAATCCGACTCGTTCGTCAGGTGCGCGACCTCGGCGAGGCCGGGAATCTGGGGCACCGTCGGGACTGACTCAGTATCGGGGTCAATCGGGTGCACGCAGCGGTGCGAGCCGATCCGACCGTGGAGCGAGGCCGGCATCTGGCGCCGCCCAGCTCACCAATCAGGTATCTGATCATAGTACCTATTTAGTATCATTATGTGGTACCCTTGTAGCGTGGGCCCGTCCCCGTTCCCCCACCAGGGCCCGCTCGAGCCCGCCGAGGTGCTGGGTCGGGATGACCTGGTCGAGGGCCTCGTGCGCCGGGTCACGAACCGCAGGGTGACGGCCCTGCTCGGGCCTCGCCGCTACGGCAAGACGAGCGTCCTCCAGCGTGTCGCCACTGAGCTCGGCGGGCTACACACGGTCTTCGTCGACTTCTACGAGGTGACGTCCATGGCTGACGCAGCCGTGCGTTTCGACCAGGCCCTGGCGGCGGCCACGGGGCCGTTGGCGCGCCTCGCCCGCCGCTTCGCCGTCGAGGTGTCGCTCAACCTGGGTGCGCTGCGAATCGCCTTGGCGGGCCCCGCTCGCAACCGCCCCGACCCGCGCCTGGTGTTGCATGGCCTGTTGGAGGTCATCGTCAAGACGGCGATGTCGGCTCCGACGCTGCTGGTCATCGACGAGTTCTCCTCAGTGGCGCGAGTCGACGGCGTGGCCGACGCGATGCGGACGGCGTTCCAGCACCACTACCGGGACCTCGGCCTCATCTTCGCCGGCTCGCAGCCGTCGATGATGCGGACCCTGTTCACCGACCGGCCCCAGCCCTTCTACGGGCAGGCGGATCTCGTCGACATCGGCCCGCTCTCTCCGGCGGCGATCGAGGGGATCGTCAGCGACGGGTTTGCGGCAACGGCGCGGCGAGCCGGGCGCCTCCCCGCACTGCTGTTCAACTTCGCCGCAGGTCATCCGCAGCGGACAATGCAGCTCGCCGACGCGTGCTGGTCGCACACGCCACTTGGCGGCGTCGGCGACGACGCATGGGCCGACGGGCTGGACGCGGTACGCCGGGCGAGCGCGGATGCCATGGAGCGGTTGTTCTCCAGCCGCAATCTGAGTGAGCGGCGCGTGCTGCGCTCCGCTGCCATCTCGGGCAGTGTCCACGGCCGGGAGGCGGAGCTGCTCGACCTCGGCAAGAGCCCGGCGACGAGCTCGAGGGACGCACTGCGCGATGTCGGGGAGCTTGCCGTGGTCGACGGCGTACTCCGCGTCGTCGACCCCGTGTTGGCCGACTGGATTCGCCAGCGCTTTCCGCTCTGATCTGAGTGCTGGTCGGACGCGCCCAGCTCGAGCTCCTCGCCCCGTCGCTCGGTCGGCACGCGGACCGACGCGCTCGCCCCCGCAGCCGTGGCGCAGCAACAAGAACGCCCCTGCCGATCTCGTCAGCAGGGGCTTTTTGTGAACCGATTGCAGCCGTTATGCAACGACCATTTCGTGGAGGCGATGGGACTTGAACCCACGAACCTCTTGACTGCCAGTCAAGCGCTCTACCAACTGAGCTACGCCCCCAGTGGTCTCGCCATCATATCGGATCTCCCCTCGACGCCAAAGACGCAGGTCACCGCCGCGACACCGCCTTGAGGTACCGTCCGAGCCATGCCTAGCCCGCTGCCGCCGCCGACGCGGCGCTCCGACCACGTCGATGACTACCACGGCGAGCCGGTGCCCGACCCCTACCGCTGGCTCGAGGACACGAGCGCCGCCGAGACGCTCGAATGGGTCGCGGCGCAGAACCGCCACACCGAGCGCTGGCTTGCCGCCGTGCCGACGCGGCCGGCGATTCGTGCGCGGCTCGCCGAGCTGTGGAACTACGAGCGCGCCGGGGTCCCCTTCGAGCGGGGCGGCCGCTGGTTCCAGAGCCGCAACAGCGGTCTGCAGAACCAGGCCGTCCTCTATGTGATGGACGCGCCGAGCGAGCCAGGACGTGTCCTGCTCGATCCGAACGGCCTGTCCGAGGACGGCACCGTGGCGGTCACCGGGCTGTCAGTGACGGACGACGGGTCGCTGCTCGCCTACGCGACGAGCGCTGCGGGCTCAGACTGGATGACCTGGCACGTCCGCGACGTCGAGACCGGCCAAGATCGCGACGAGCGCATTGAGTGGTCGAAGTTCTCCGGGGCCGCGTGGCGCCACGATGCGAGCGGCTTCTACTACGGCGCCCCTCCAGCACCGGCGTCCGGCTCGGAGTACGTCGCCGAAACCGGGCCGATGCGGATCTTCTTCCACCACCTTGGCTCGCCCCAGTCAGACGACCTCCTCGTCTTCGGCACCCCCGATGAGCCCGAGTGGGTCCACAATGCCGAGGTCACCGAGGATGGGCGGTTTCTCGTCATCTCGACCAGCCAGGGAACGGGGACCGAGTGTGACCTCAGGATCCTCGACCACGACGCCCCCGAACGCGGACTGCGGAGCCTCGTGAGCGGGCTCTTCCGTCGGGCGGTGGTCGTGGGGAACGCCGGAACGACCTTCTACCTGCTCACCGACGATGGGGCGGAGCGTCAGCGGATCGTCGCCGTCGATCTCGAGCACCCCAGCCCCGAGGCCTGGCGCGAGATCGTTCCCGAGCAGGACGCCCTGCTCGCCGACGCCTACTGCTTTGGTGGCCACCTGGTCTGCCACCACCTCGAGCACGCTTGCTCTCGCCTGTCGGTGCGCACCATGGACGGTGAGCTGCGCGCTCGGATCGACCTCCCTGCAGTGGCGACGGTGGCAGGCGAGCTCGGCGGCGCGGGCCTCGAAGGGCGGGCGGGGCGGGCGCGCTTCCACTTCGGCCTCACCTCCTTCGTCGACCCCGGCTCGTTGTGGGAGCACGACCTCGAGCGCAACGAGACCCGCCAGCTGCGCGCCTCAGCGGCGGATTTCGACGCGTCGGCCGTCGTCAGCGAGCAGGTCTTCGTCCAAGCCGACGACGGCGCGGCGATCCCGCTGTTCCTCACGCGCCGCAGCGACGTGCTCGCGAATGGCGACGCGCCGGTGCTGCTCTATGGCTACGGCGGCTTCGACATCTCGATGACCCCGGCCTTCTCGCGCTCGAACGCCCTGTTCGTCGAGCGCGGCGGCGTGCTCGCAGTAGCCGCCCTGCGGGGCGGCGGCGAGTACGGACGCGCCTGGCACGACGCCGGTCGCCTCGCCAACAAACAGCGGGTCTTTGACGACTTCTGCGACTGCGCCCGCTACCTCGCGGCCTCGGGCTGGTCGCGCCCCGAGCGGATCGCGATCAACGGGGGCTCGAATGGCGGGCTGCTCGTCGGCGCCTGCCTGACCCAGCACCCCGAGCTCTTCGGCGCGGCGGTCCCCGAGGTCGGGGTCCTCGACATGCTGCGCTTCCACCGCTTCACGATCGGCTGGGCATGGAAGAGCGATTACGGCGATCCAGATGATCCCGAGCAGTACCGCTGGGTGCGCGCCTACTCCCCGCTGCACCACGTGAGGGCGAACACGGCGTACCCGCCGACGCTCGTGATGACCGGCGACCACGACGACCGCGTGGTGCCCGGCCACTCCTTCAAGTTCGCCGCCACGCTGCAGGCCGCCCAGGACCCCGCGCACGGCGCCCCGGTCCTCATCCGCATCGAGACCTCTGCGGGACATGGCGCGGGCAAGCCGACCGGCAAGGCGATCGCCGAGCGCAGCGACGTCCTCGCATTCTTGGACGCCACGATCGGCGGCGCCGGCTTTGCGCCGAGCACCGAGAAAGACCAGGCCGGGTAGCCAACTACGCTAGGGAAATGCACGAGGGCTACGACGTCGCTGAGGTCGAGGCGCGCTGGCAGCGCCGTTGGGAGGAGTGGGGCACCTACCGGGTCGACAACGACGACCCCCGTCCCCCCTACTACGTGCTGTCCATGTACCCCTACCCGAGTGGCCCCGCCCACCAGGGACATGTGCGCAACTACACCCTCGGTGACGTCCTCGTGCGGATGCGCACCATGCAGGGCTACGGCGTGCTCAGCCCCTTCGGCTTCGACTCCTTTGGGCTTCCCGCCGAGAACGCCGCGATCAAAGGCGGCGCCCATCCCCGCGTGGGCACCGAGGCGCGCATCGCCGAGCTGAAGTCGAGCGTGCTCCGCCTCGGCGCCGTCTATGACTGGCGCCGCGAGATCCGCAGCCACGACCCCTCCTACATCCGCTTCAACCAGATCATCTTCACCCACATGTTGAAGGCCGGCCTCGCCTACCGGGCCGAGGCGCCGGTCAACTGGTGCCCGGGGTGCCAGACCGTGCTCGCCAACGAGCAGGTGCTCGCGGATGGCACCTGCGAGCGCTCGGGCGACCTCGTCGAGCGCCGCAACCTCGAGCAGTGGTTCCTGCGCATCACCAACTACGCGGATGAGCTCCTCGACGCCCTCGACGGCCTCGATTGGCCAGAGCGCGTGAAGACGATGCAGCGCAACTGGATCGGGCGCTCGGAGGGTGCGCGGCTACGCTTTGCGGTGCGCGATCAGCCCGGGATCGAGATCGAGGTCTACACGACGCGCCCCGATACCGGATTCGGCGCCACCTACCTCGTCCTTGCCCCCGAGCACGAGCTCGTCGAGGCGCTGAGCACCCCCGAGCAGGCCAGAGCGGTCGCCGCGCTGCGCGAGGACGTCCGCCACCTCACCGACCGCGCCCGTCTCAGCGAGGAGGGCCCGCTCGACAAGCGCGGCGTCTTCACCGGCTCGTACGCGATCAACCCCTACAACGGCGCCGAGATCCCCATCTATCTCGCCGACTACGTGCTCTTGGGCTACGGCACCGGAGCGATCATGGCGGTCCCTGCCGAAGACGAGCGAGACTTCGCCTTCGCGCAGGCCTACGACCTCCCCGTCGTCCGCACGACCGAGGTGCCGGCGGACTTCGCCGGCGGCGCATATGCGGGCGAGGGCGCCAAGATCAACAGCGGCTTCCTCGACGGCCTCGGCATTGCCGAGGCCAAGCAGAAGGCCACCGAGTGGCTCGAGGCGCGCGGCCTCGGCAAGGCCAGCGTGCAGTACCGGCTGCGCGACTGGCTGATCAGCCGCCAGCGCTACTGGGGCTGCCCGATCCCCGTCGTGTACTGCCCCGAGCACGACATCCAGCCCGTGCCCGAGGAGGAGCTGCCCGTCCTTTTGCCCGACGACGTCGAGTTCTTGCCGACCGGCGAGTCGCCACTGCGCTCGCACGCCGGCTTCCTCGCTGCGACCTGCCCGGTCTGTGGCGGCCCGGCGACTCGGGAGACCGACACGATGGACACCTTCGTCGACTCCTCGTGGTACTTCTTGCGCTTTTGCAACCCCTTCGACGAGGGCGCGCCAGTCGACCTCGCCGCGGCGCGGCGCTTCATGCCCGTCGACCAGTACATCGGCGGCATCACGCACGCGATCTTGCACCTGCTCTACTCGCGCTTTTACACAAGAGCGCTCGGCGACCTCGGCCTTGCCCCGCCCGAGCTGCGCGAGCCTGTCAAGCAGCTGTTCTGCCAAGGCATGATCCGCCTCGGCGGGCGGGCGATGTCCAAGTCCAAGGGCAACGTCGTCTCGCCCGACGAATACTTCGCCACGGTCGGTGCCGACGCGCTGCGCCTCTTCCACCTCTTCGCCGGTCCGGCCGTCGAGGACATCGATTGGACCGAGCAGACGGACTCGATCATCGAGGGCTGCGCCCGCTACCTCCGCCGTGTCTGGCGCCTCGCCCTCGGCGAGGTCGAGCCCGGCGAGGCGATCACGGGCGCGCCCGACGGGCCGGGCCTGCGCCGCCTCGTGCACCAGACCATCGAGGGGGTCACCGACGACCTCGAGAGCTGGGCCTTCAACACAGCGGTCGCCAAGTGCCAGAGCCTCACCAACGCCATCTCCAAGGCGGCCCAGTCGGGCATCGAGCGAGACGCGCTCGACGAGGCGATCGACACGCTGCTCAGGCTGCTCGCACCCTTCGCCCCGCACCTTTGCGCCGAGGCCTACGAGCGCCGCTGCGGCCGCCACGTGCACGAGGAGGCCTGGCCGATCGCCGACGCCGCTTTGCTCGTCGAGCCGACGGTGACCCTCGTCGTCCAGGTGGCCGGCAAGGTGCGGGACCGCTTCGAGGTCCGGGCCGACCTCGACGAGCAGGAGGCGCTCGCGCTCGCACTCGGCAGCCAGAAGGTGCAAGACCAGCTGGGCGACAAGCCACCGAGCCGCGTCATCACCCGCCTGCCCTCGCTCGTGAACCTCGTTCCCTGAGCGAGCTTCGCGCGCCCGGCATCGTCTGCCGGGCGCGGGCTGAAGTGCGCGAACGCTCGCCTCAGCGAAAGAGCGGGGGGTCGAGCGAGAGCCCGAGCAGCTCACTCACCGACGGTTCGTCGAGCGACTCGAGGGAGGCCAGGACGACATCGGCGATCGCGAATCGCCGGTCGCTCGCGTCCTCGCGCGAGGGCACCGCGATGACCCGCATCTTCGCCGCCTTGGCGGCGATGCAGCCGTTGACGGAGTCCTCGAGCACCACGCAGCGCTCGGCCGCCACTCTCAAGATCTCCGCAGTGTGCAAGAAGATCGCCGGATGGGGCTTTCCGAGTGGCAAATCGGAGGCGGAGACCACCGCATCGAAGGAGGGCCGCAGCCCGAAGCGCTCGAGAACGGCGTCGATGACCGGCGGCACCGAGCCGCTGGCGAGCGCCAGGTGCAAGCCGGCAGCTCGGAAGCGCTCGATCGCCTCGAGCGCGCCGGGCATCAGCTCGGCTCCGGCGTCGATCGCCGTCACGACCGCGGCCACGATCGACTTGAGGACGGCGGCGTCGGCCACTGGGTCGCCCGCGCCGGGCCAAGGGGCGAGGCCGGCGAAGAGCGAGAGCGACTCATCGACGCGCATCCCCTTGGTGAGGCCGCGGTCGATCATCGGGCGGACGTCGCTGCCGAGGGCGTCGAGGATGTCGATCGTCACGGCGCGCCAGAACGGCTCGGAGTCGACAAGGAGGCCGTCCATGTCAAAGATCACCGCTTCGATCGGCGAACGCGGCGGCAGCGGCGCGACCGGCATCTAGGACTCCCCCCGCAAGAAGCGCTCGAGCTCGGCCGCGATCTCGTCCCCTGAGGGGATCGCCTCGTCGACGCCAACCTCGCGGATGCCCGACTCGCCCGGGCCGAAGGACTCGAACTGGTCCTCCAGGCGGCGCACCAGCTCGGCGTGCTCCTCGGACGCGGCGATCAGCTCGTCGACACGACGGCGCGTCGCCTCCGCACTTCGCTGCAGCTCGCCGGTGTCGAGCGAGAGCCCCGACAGCGCGTTCAGGCCCTCGACGAGGGCGAGGGCCCCGGGCGGAAAGGGCATGCCGGCCACGTAGTGCGGCACGCGCGCCCAGAGCCCAACCGAGGCGATGCCGGCCTGAGAGCACGCCGCCCCGATGACGTCACCGATGCCCGCGGGCACGTCGATGGCGCCGGGGACGAAGCCGACCTGGCGCGCGAGCGCCTCGTCCGATGCCGTCGCCGCCAGGCGCACCGGGCGGGTGTGCGGCACGCCGTTCGGGAACGCGCCGAGGCCGATCACGAGGCGGCAGTCGAGCTCGACCGCGAGCGCCGCCACGTCGCCAGAGAAGTCCCGCCAGGCGAGGTCCGGTTCGGGGCCGACGAGCACCGCGACGCCCGTGCCGCCCGGGGTGGACCCGACGAGCAGCTGCGGCTCGGCGTAGACGATCGGGCCACGCACACCATCATCGATGCGAAGGCGCGGACGGCGGGAGCGGTAGTCGATCAGCCCGTCGGGATCGAAGGTCACGTAGGGCTCGGTCGGGACCGACGCTAAGAGCGCGGCGGCCGCGCTCGCGGCGGCAAAGCCGGCATCGATCCAGCCTTCGAGCGCGATGACGAGCACCGGGCGCGCTGGCACGGTCGCGTCGTGGCGTTCATAGCGGGCCATTGCTGCAGGCTATCGGTGCGAACTCGCCGGCTCGGAGCGGCTCAGGCCTGGACGACGACGAGCCCGTGCTCGCTCGTGTTGAGGGGCCGCACGCCCTGCTCGGTGGCGACGACGATGTCCTCGATGCGCAGCCCGAAGCGGCCCGGCAGGTAGATGCCCGGCTCGACCGAGAAGGCGTGGCCGGGCCGGATCGCCGTCGTGTTGCCGCCGACGATCCAGGGCGCCTCGTGCTCTTCGATCCCGATGCCATGACCGGTGCGGTGCACGAAGTACTCGCCAAAGCCGGCGGCAGCGATGGGCTCGCGCGCCGCGGCGTCGATCGCCTCGCAACTCACGCCGGGGCGGACCGCAGCGACGGCGGCCGCCTGCGCGGCCTGGAGGACCCCGTAGCACGCGCGCAGCTCGGCGCTCGGTGGCCCGGTGACGACCGTCCGCGTCGTGTCCGAGCAGTAGCCGGCGGCGCCGGTCTGCTCGGTGCGCATCGTGCCACCGAAGTCGCACACCACCGCCTCGCCGGCCTGGATGCGACGCTCCCCGGGCTCGTGGTGCGGGCTGGCGGCATTGGGTCCGCTCGCCACGATGGCGAAGTTGACCCGGTCGTGGCCCGCTTCGATGAGGCGCCGGCCGATCTCAGTCGACACCTCGGCTTCACTGCGCCCGATGAGCGGGATCTCGCCGGCAAACAAGGCCGCGGCGACGGCGTCCGCCGCCGCGGCGGCCGAGGCGAGGGCGGCGATCTCGTGGGCGTCTTTGACCTCGCGCAGCGGCCCGATCACCGCTGAGGCCCGCTGCCAGCTGGCGGCGGGTAGCGCGGCCTGCAGGTCGAGCAGGAGCTGGGCCCAGCAGCGATCCGAGACCGCGAGCGAGCGGCGGGTGCCAACGAGCCCGGCGACGAGCGCGACGGGATCCTCGAGCTCGTCCCAGGGCCGCAACGCGAACAGCGCCGCATCGGGCTCGACCCGCGGCGCCTCGAGGCGTGGCACCACCAAGGTGGCCTCGGCGTCGCTCGGCACGACGAGCACCGTCGGCCGCTCAAGCGGCATCGCCTCGTAGCCCGACAGCCACGGCAGGTCGGCGCCGAGGGAGAGCAACAGTGCGTCGACGCCGTGCTCAGCCATCGCCGCGCGCACCGCCGAAAGACGCGCCTGGCGGGCCGAAGATTGGTCGCTCGGCAACGGGGCGCCGCGCTCAGCTCGCCGCCGGCTGCGCCGGGCGGCGCGTCGGGTGGAGGCGGACATCGGAGTGTGCCCCGTCGGCCGCCTGGCGGGCGTGATAGCTCGAGCGCGCGAGCGGGGAGGCCTCGACGTGCGCGAAGCCGAGCTTGCGGGCCGCCGCCGCGATCTGTGCGAACTCCTCGGGGCGGTAGTAGCGGGCGACGGGCAGGTGGGCGGCCGTGGGCCGCAGGTACTGGCCGATCGTGACGATGTCGACCCCGACCGCCGCCAGATCGCCGAGCGCCCCGAGCACCTCCTCCTCGCGCTCGCCCATGCCCAAGATGATCCCGGACTTGGTGGTCAGCCCCGCCGCCTTGGCGCGCGCCAGCACGGCGAGCGAACGCGCGTAACGGGCCGAGGGCCGCACCGCGCGCTGCAGCCGCAGCACGGTCTCGAGGTTGTGGTTCAACACGTCGGGGCGGGCGTCGAAGATCGTCCGCAGCGCGGCCAGATCTCCCTTGCAGTCGGGGATCAGGACCTCGATGGCCGTCTGGGGGCTCGCCTGGCGGACGGCGCCGATCGTCGCCGCGAACGCACCGGCGCCGCCGTCGTCGAGGTCGTCGCGAGCGACCGCCGTCACGACCGCGTGGGCGAGTCCCATGCCAACCACAGCATCGGCGACGCGCGCGGGCTCGCCCGCGTCGAGGGGCAGCGGCTTGCGCGTGTCGACGAGGCAGAAGCCGCACGCGCGGGTGCAGCGCTCGCCGTTGATCATGAAGGTCGCGGTCCCGTCCGCCCAGCACTCATAGATGTTGGGACACCCCGCTTCCTCGCACACCGTGACGAGGTTGAGGTTGCGCATGCGCTTGCGCAGCGCTAGGTACTCCTCACCCATCGAGGCCTCGACCCGCAGCCACTCGGGCTTGCGGGCGGCGATGGCGACGCCGGCCGCCGGGTCGACACCGGCGCGCGTCAGGCGCCGCTCGAGCGGTCGCACCGCCGGGCTGGCGGGCGGCACGTCGGCGATCGCCGGGCGCATCGGCGCGATCGCGTCCTGTCGCTCGATCGGCCGGGGCAGCGCGCCGTCCTCCCCGAGCCGGCGCGACGCCGCCACCACGACAGCGTCGATGACCTCGTCCATGGACGCGGCGACCCCCTCGGCGGCGAGTGAGGTGACCGCCTTGTCGGCGATGCCGCAGGGGACGATGCGCTCGAACATCGACAGGTCCGGCGCGACGTTGAGGGCAAAGCCGTGCATCGAGCGGTTCTTGCTGACGCGCACGCCGACGGCGCAGATCTTGCGGGGGGCGGCGCCGTCGGGGTCGATCCACACGCCGGGGTACCCCGCGAGCCTCCCCGTCCCCGGCAAGCCGAGCGCCTCGAGGGCGTCGATCACGAGCTGCTCGATCGCGTGCACCCATTCAGGGATCGCTCCCGGGCGCATCGAGACGTTGCAGATCGGGTAGCCGACCAGCTGGCCCGGGCCGTGGTAGGTGACGTCCCCACCGCGGTCCGCCTTGGTCACCATCACGCCGTCGAGGGCGGGATCACCAGGGCGCGCCGGGTCGAACAGCAGGTGCTCGCTACGGGCCCGGACACCGAGCGTGTAGACGTGGGGGTGCTCGAGCAGCAGCAGGTGATCGCTGCGGCCGTGGCGGTGCAGGGCGTGCTGGAGCGCCAGCGCCTCGTCGTAGCGCACCGACCCGAGCCAGCGCACGTGCAGTGGGCTCGCCTCCTTCACGCCGTGCACCGCCACGGTCGACCTACAGCTCGGCTTCCCAGTCGCGCGTCTCGAGGACGCGCTCGACCTCGCGCAAGAAGGCGGCGGCGTACGCCCCGTCGACGGCGCGGTGGTCAAAGGACAGACCGAGCATCCCGACCGAGTGGATGGCGATCGCCTCGGTGCCGTCGGCGCCGGTGACGACGACGGGGCGCCGCTTGATCCCGTCGGTCGACAAGATGGCGACTTGGGGCTGGGGGATGATCGGCATCGACAGGAAGGTCCCGAACGGCCCGGGGTTGGTGATCGTGAACGTGCCGCCGGCGATGTCGTCGGCCGACAGGCGCCGGTTGCGCGCGCGCTCGGCGAGATCTGCCACCGAGCGAGCGAGCCCGCGCAGCGACTGGCCGTCGGCCTGGTGCACGACGGGCACGATCAGGCCCTCCTTGGCGAGGTCCACGGCGAAGCCGAGGTGGACGTCGCGGTGGACGATAAGCGCGTCCTCGCCCACCGAGGCGTTGAGGTGGGGGAAGTCGCGCAGGACCTCGACGACGGTACGGGCAATAAAGGGCAGGTAGGTGAGGTTGACGCCCTCGGACTCCTTGAACGCCGCCTTGTGGCGGGCCCGCACCCGGTCGATGTTCTCGAAGTCGACCTCGGTGGCGACGAGCGTGTGCGCCGAGGTCGCCTTGGAGCGCACCATGTGCTCGGCGGTGACCCGGCGGATGGTCGAGAACGGCACGACCTCGTCGCGCGCCCCGGGCGGCGGCGGCGGGCTCACCAGCCCGGCACGCGGCGCGACCACCGGAGCGGACGGTGCCGGCAGGGGAGCCGCGGCCGGCGCAGGCGCCGGCGGAGCAGCGGGGGCGCGGCGCGCCTCGAGGTAGCGGACGACGTCGTCGCGCGTGATGCGGCCGCCGAGCCCGGTGCCGGGGATCTCCGCCGGGTCGAGGCCGTTGTCGTGGACGAGGCGGCGCACGACCGGGGACAAGAGCGCCCCGCGGGTCCCGTTGCCGCCCTCAGAGGAGGCGACCGGCGCGGGGACGGGCGGGGGGGCGGCGGGTGGCGGGCTCTGGGGCGCAGACGGTGGAGGCGGAGGGGCGGCGGCCGGCGCCGGGGCCGGCTCAGGCGCGCGCTCGACCGGCGCGGCCTGTGCGGGCGCGGGCGGCGGAGCGGGCGGGGGCGGCG
>JAJZBI010000068.1 GCA_021798985.1 Actinomycetes bacterium | reverse complement strand
GGCGGCCCACGAACGCGAACCCCCGTCCGAGCTCCGCGAGGGTCTGCTGGATCCGGTCCATGAGCGCCTGCTCGAGCTCGCGCTCGGCGACGGGGCCGCTGAGGCCGAGGAAGTCGAAGACGAAGGGGTCCTTCGCTAGCTCCCGGGCGAGCTCGGACTCGGCCGGATCAAGACGGTCGGCGAAGTTGGAGGGCGCGGTGCCCACCAGGGATCGCACCCCTACACCAGGGCGATGGCGCGGGATCCTGTTCGGGGGTTCAGCCCTCGCAGTCTGGCCCGACGGTCCCGAGAGGAGCACGCTTGGGTGCCCGTCGAGGACGCAGATTGCGTTCCGACTCACCAGCGTTGCGGTGAGCGCCGCCGGATTCGAGGAGATCGACCCGGCAGCCGCCCCGCCGGCGGGCACGGGGCCGCCAGCAGCTGCCTGAGTTCTCGACGCACCGCATCGCACCAGCCCCGCCCGCCGGCGGGCACCTTTTGCTGGTGCCGTGCGTGCGGATCCGCACGTAGACCCGGCGCGATCTCCGGCTGCGCACCCCTCAGCGCCCAGACGAGCCGCCACAGCGCGCCGTCACCGTCACGATCTCCGGCCGGAGGGCCTGCGCGTGCCTCCGGCCGGGAGAATCGTCACTCGAGGTCCCCGGCTTCGTAAGGACCCCGCGGCCGGGGTTGTTACGAAACCCCATTGACCCTGGTGGCAGGCCTGCGAGACGCCTGGAGCCGTGAGAGCCGCACACGATTTCGGGGTCGGCGTGCGCACGCTCGCCGGCCACGAACGGTGAGGCCCGCCCGGACCCAGCCAGGCTGCCGACCATGTGCCCGGAGGTCGCCCTCCGCCGGGTGGTCACGGGGGACAGCGCTGCGCCTCAAGCCCGGAGCGCGAGAACCGTCGTCCGGCTCGTCCCCTGGTGCGGCTGGGCGCGGGGTTACCGCGCGGGCGTTCGGCATGTTGACGATCGAAAGGGCCACGGAGCGCGGCGCCGGTCATGGGCCGAGCAGCCCAAGAGGGATGACGGCGATGCCGTCGGGACGGCAGTAGGCGTGGGTCCCGGGGGTGAGCACGGCACCGCCGAGGAAGTTGTCACCGAGCTGGCCGCGCAACCAGACCAGATGTCGGACGTCGCCGTCGTCGACGTGCCCGCTGAGCTTGACCTCCAGGCCGAGCACACGGTGGTCGCCGCGCTCCACGATGAGGTCGAGCTCGTGTTCGCCCCGCCAGGAGCGAAAGTGCAGCACGCGTGCCTCGGCAGCCTGGGCGCAGACCCGCACGACCAAGGTCGCCAGCGACTCGAACAGCGAGCCCAGGAGGGTTCCGTCCCGCGCCACGACCTGGTTGCCCTCGCCGCGCAGCAATGCGCCGGCATCGACCCCGAGCAGCCGGGCGGCGAGGGCGGGATCGGCCAGGTGGTGCTTGGGCGCGGAGGAGAGCCGGCTCAGGTGGTTGAAGGTCGGAGCCCAGGCGTCGAGCGGCTCAAGCACGAACAGGCGTTGCAGGGCGTCACGGTACGGGCCGGTCGTCGTCTTGGCTGGCTTGTCGCCTTCTCCGGCGGTCGCAGCGTCGCGGATCGCCTCGTAGGAGGCGGTCGTCGAGGTTGCGGCGGCGTAGGCACGCAACCAGCGGCGGAGCGTCTCAGGACGGCGTAGCGCCGTGCCGGCCTCGGGCAGGTCCACCTCGACGATGCGCTGCAGGTAGCCGTCGAGCGCTGCGCGGATTGCGCGGTCGGAGCCGCCGCGCAGGCCGGGGAAGCCGCCGCTGACGATCTCGGCCGTGTAGTCGCGCAGCTCCAGTTCGCAGTGGCCGGCCACCAGGTCGGGGACGACTCCGTTCTCGAGGAGCCGGGCCAGTGACACCGTGGGCGTGCAGACGCCGCGCTCGGCCAGGGTCAATGGGCGCATCCGCAAAATGACGATCCGCCCGGCCCTCGAGTGTGTCGGAGCCGTCTTTGGCGCGGCCGACCCGGTGAGCAGAAACCGGCCACCGCTCGGGTCGTCATCGACTGCCCGTCGGACTAGGTCCCACGCGACCGGCAGCCGCTGCCACTCGTCGATCAGGATGGGATACGGACCCTCCCCGAGCCGGCGCGGGTCGGCGGCGAGCAGCTGCGCCTGCGCTGGGTCATCCAGCCGCAACACCTGCACGGCCCGCTGAAGCGCGGTTGCCGTCTTGCCTACGCCTCTCGGCCCCTCGATCGAGATCGCAGGCAGTTCCGGCAGTAGAGCGGCGAGCTCGGCGTCGAGCACCCGCGTCCGGTAGGCAGTCACCAAGTCACGCTACCGATCCGCATGTCGTCACGCTACCGTTTCACGGCACGTCACCCTACTCCTCCGCAGCCTCCTGCACTACCATTCCGCAGCTCCTATTGTTCAAGGAGGTGAGCGCTGGTCGCAAGCACGGTCGACCGGAGGGGCGTCGGACACGTTGTGGCGGCTCGCCCGGCGGCTCACGGCAGCGCACAACCGGCGATCGCGCCGGCTCCGGCTGCGGATCCGCACGCACGGCACCGGGACGAGGAGCCGGCTGGTGGGTCGGGTGCCCTCGAAGTCGTGCACCCGTGGTCGTTGCGGTGCAGGTCGCAGATCGGCTCGAAGATCGGCCAGATCGAGCCGGGCTTCTCCGTCTTCAGCACCCTTACCTGGTGCGCTTTTGCGAGCAGCGCCTCGTTCAGCTCCTCGACCGCCGCCGAGCCGCACCGCGTGGTGATCTTCATGAGCGTCGTCGGGTGCGGGACGGGGTGGCCGAGCGAGATCCGGCAAACCGCTGCCAGGAGATGGAGCGCTCCCGGACGACTACCCGGGGCTGCTCCAGCAGCTGAAGCCGCGCGTCCGCACGGCTCAGACCAAGGTCGTCCGCGAGGCCAACACCGAGCTGCTGCGTCTGTACCGGACGATCCGCAGGGCGCTCGCCGACCGGCGTGACAAGGAGGGTTGGGGTGCGAAGGTGGTCGAACGGCTCGCCCTGGCTGGGAGCGACGTCCGGAGTCGGTGTTTCCGTCGCCCGCTCTCGCCCGGCGTCGCGTCCTTCAGGCCGAGGTGCGCTCGACGAATCGCAGCTCAGCCCCAAGGGCATCGCCGATCCGGAGCAGGGTCCGCTCGGTGGGGTTCGAGGCGCCGCGCTCGATGCGGCTGATGTCGCCCTGGTCGATGCCGGTGCGCTTGGCGAGATCCTCCTGGGTCAGCCCGCGCCGCTCTCGTAGCTCGACGACCTGCATGGCGAGGCTGTAGGTGCGCGCGAAGACCTCCTGCTGGGCCTTCGCGGCTCCAGTCAGCCGACTGCGTCGTTCTGCGTTCGCTTGGTCGTAGCTACGGCTCATGAGGGGCTCCTTCTCTGAGGACAGAGTATGGCGTTTATCCCATAGCGTGTCAACCGAGTTACCGCAGGCAAGCAGCTTCTCAGGAGCGCGCGGCTTGCCCTGCTCCCGGCTGCCGCCGCTCGGCCTTGCGCTGGCGCTTCCGCTGCTCGTGCCAGGCGGTCAGGTACTTCCGAGCACGGGCGATCTCGCGCTGCTGGCGCTTGTCGGACGGATCGGCGCCCTTGTCGTAGCCGGAGAGGAGCAGGATGACCCGGTCACCGTAGAAGTGGACGAAGACCCGGAGCAGGACCGCCCGGGGCGGGCTGACGGCGTTCGCCGCATCGTCGGCGTCCTCGCCGCCGAACATGTTCGCGATCTCAGCAGCATCGTGGCGGACGCGGAACTCGTGGAGACCCTCGCCGAGCGGCTTCAGCCACTCCGTGCGGCCGAGCTCGATCCCGCGGACCGCCAGCACGTGGGTGATCGCCGCGTCGAGGGCCACCCAGGTGAAGTCGTCCAGCTCCTCGGCGAACGTGGTGCAGGGCTCGCTGCCGTCGTCGGCCGTGAAGACCTCGACGGCCCATCCTCCGGGCGCTTCCCGCTCGCGGCTGCCCGTGGACATCGGCACAACGTACCGTTGGGTTGGGACATCCCACCTCTGAGCGGCACGATGACGACGAGGAAGAGCCTAGTGTCCTGAGCCAGAGATTCGCAAGAAATATCCTGAATCCGGGAATTTCTTCCTCGCCCGCGCGTTCTCCCCATCGTTCCTGCGACGATGGGAGGCGACATGGCAGCGAGGGGACGGCCGAAGG
>JAJZBI010000013.1 GCA_021798985.1 Actinomycetes bacterium | reverse complement strand
CTCGGGGGCTTTGGCGCGCCCGCACGACGTCACCCACTCCGAGACACCGCGCCGGAGTTCCTGCTCGATCGTGTCGCCCTACGGGCGCCACAGCCTTGACAAGGGGCGCTCCTTCATAGATGACAGCCCGGCGCGACAATGCGCCGTGGCTCGACTCGGCCCCCGCATCGTCGTCGCCGGCACGCACTCGGGCGTCGGCAAGACCACGATCGCAACCGGCTTGATGGCCGCCCTCGCCGCGCGAGGCCTTTCGGTGCGCGGGGCCAAGATCGGTCCGGACTACCTCGACCCCACCTTCCACGCCCTTGCCACCGACAAGGCGCCGCGCTCGCTCGACAGCTTTCTGTGCGGCGAGGCGCTCATACCGTCCCTTGCGGCGTGCGAGGAAGGCGAGCTCCTCGTCGTCGAGGGCGTCATGGGCCTGTTCGACGGCGCCGGGCCCACCGGCAGCGAGCACTCGAGCGCGGCGATCAGCCGCCTGCTCTCTGCGCCCGTCCTGCTCGTGGTCGATGCCGCGACGCTGGGCACCTCGATCGCCGCCTTGGTGCACGGCTTTTCCACCTTCGACCCTGCGGTGAAGATCGCCGGCCTCATCCTCAACAAGGTGGGAGGGGACGCCCACGGCGAGGTGCTGCGCGACGCGCTCGAGCCGCTGCGCATCCCGATCCTCGGCATGCTGGCCCAACAGGACGCGCCCACCACCCCGCCGCGTGCGCCCGGCCTCGCCCGAACCGCCGAGCGGGCCAACGTGGCGCGCCTTGGAGCGCTGATCGCCCGCTCGGTCGACCTCGAGGGCGTCCTCGCGCTCGCCAACGCCGCGGTGGGCCTGCCCGCCGCACCCCCGCCCCAGCCGGCCGTCGCTGGCCACGTCCGGGTCGCGTGGTGCGACGGACCGGCCTTTGGCTTCAACTATCCCGAGAACCTCCAGCTGCTCGAGGCGGCGGGCGCCGAGCTCATGGCCTTCGACCCGCTCTCGGCGACCAAGCTTCCCGAGGGGTGCCGAGGGCTGTACGCGGGGGGAGGCTTCGCCGAGTGCCGCGCCGCCGAGCTTGCCGACAACGTCGCGCTGGCCGCCGACCTCCGCCGCCGCACCCAGGAGGGCCTCGTGATCTGGGCCGAGTGCGGGGGGCTGTTGTGGCTGAGCGACACCCTCGGCGATCGGCCAATGAGCGGGGTCCTATCGGGGGTGCACGCCGAGATGACCGACCAGCTCACGATCGGCTACCGCCGCGCCACGCTGTGCCAGCCGAGCTTCCTCGGCCCGGTCGGGACGCGCCTTCGCGGTCACGAGCTCCACTACTCAACGACGACGCCAGCCGGCGACGCGCTCGAGCTCGTGGGGCGCTTCAGCCGGGCCACCAGCGGCTGGACGGGGCCGCGCGTCTTCGCGAGCTACCTGCACCAGCACCTATCGGCGACGCCAACGCTCGCCGAGCGCTTCGTCGCCGCGGCGAGCGACGGCCCGGCCGGTCGCGCCAGGGGCTCGCTTTCCTAGCGCACCACTCGCGCGAGCTCGAGAACCCGGTCGCGGCCGTCGGCGGGACGATCGAGCCCTTGGGCGGCGGCGGGCGCGGACCGAACGCGCGCGCCGAGCCGCCCGATCGATCCCGCCGTGGTTCGGGGGCAGCTGACGCGGCATTATCCTCGATCGTTCCCATGTCAGATCCTGTCGGCCCTGGGACCACCGGTCCCTCGCTCGAGCCAACGACCGATGGCGCTGCTCAGACAGCTGGTGGACCGCCTCACCGCGAGTTCGCCCGCGAGGCGGCCTATCTCGAGATGCTCTATGAGCGCCTCGATGCGCTGCGCGAGCTGCAGCGTCAGCGCCTCGCCGACGTGCGCCTCGCGCCCCGCGGGGGCACGCCCCAGTCGCGCACCGAGCGCGATGTGCTGGCGCGCCATCTCGAGCGGCGGCTCGACGCCCTCGCCATTGGTGACCTGCCGCTGTGCTTTGGCCGGCTCGACCTCGACGATGGATCGACCCTCTACGTCGGCCGGGTCGGCCTTGCGGGCGAGGGCAACGACCCCTTGCTCATGGACTGGCGCGCACCCAAGGCGGCGCTCTTTTATCGCGCCACTTCCGGCTCGCCCGAGGGCGTCGTGCGGCGCCGCCACTTCATCACGCGGGGACGGCAGCTGCTCGCGATCGAAGACGAGGTCTTCGACGTCGCCGCGCTCGGGGGCGCGGCCTCGGGCGCGCTGCACGGGGACGCCGCGCTCCTCGCCGAGATCTCGCGGACGCGCACCGGCCACATGCGCGACATCGTCGCCACCATCCAGCGCGAGCAAGACGCCGTCATCCGCTCGGGCCTGTCGGGCGCGCTCGTCGTCCAGGGCGGCCCGGGCACCGGCAAGACGGCCGTCGGGCTGCACCGTGCCGCCTACCTCCTCTACACCCACCGCAGCCGGCTCGCGCAAAGCGGTGTCCTCATCATCGGACCGAATCCCATCTTCCTGCGCTACATCGAGCAGGTGCTTCCGGCCCTCGGCGAGACGGGAGTGTTGATGGCGACCGTGCGCTCGCTCTTTCCCGAGGTGCGCGCCCTGCGTCACGACGAGGAGGCGGTCGCCGAGCTGAAGGGTCGGCCGGTGATGGCCGACCTGATCGCCAACGCGATCCGCGATCGCCAGCGAGCGCCGCGCCAGGACGCCGAGCTCGTCTTCGAGCGGCACCGGGTCGTCGTTCCCCGCGCCGCCCTGGCCGACGCCCGCGCGCGTGCCCGGCGCACGGGCCGGCCGCACAACGACGTCCGCCGCATCGTCGAGCACTCGGTGATCGAGGCGGCGCTCACCGAGATCCGCCGCGAACACCACGCAGGCGGGCTCCCCCCGCTTTCCTCCGAGGACGCCTCGAGCCTGCGCCGGGCGCTGCGCCGTGCCCGGGGCTTTCGCGAGGCCATGGAGCGGCTGTGGCCGGTCCTCTCACCCACTCAGCTGCTGAACGACCTGTTCGGCTCGCCAGCGCTCGTGCGCTCGGCCACGCGAGGGCTCGGGGACCTCGATGCCAGCCTGCTCGTGCGGGAGCGCTCGCCCGACCCGAACGCCGTGCCGTGGAGCATCGAGGACGTCGCGCTCTTGGACGAGGCGGCCGAGCAGCTCGGCTCGTGGACGAGCGCCGCCGAGCGCCGGGCGCGGCGCCGCCAGGTCGCCCGGCGGCGCGAGGAGGTCGACTACGCCCGGACGGTCCTTCGCGACCTGCAGCTCGGCATCGACATCGACCCCGAGCAGTTCGCCGAGCGCTTCGCCGAGGCCGAGGGCACCAACCTCAGCGAGCAGGCGGCGCGTGACCGGACGTGGCGCTTCGGCCACGTAATCGTCGACGAGGCCCAAGAGCTCTCGCCGATGGCGTGGCGAGCGGTCTTCCGCCGCGTCCCCAGTCGCTCGATGACCCTGCTCGGCGACCTCGCCCAGTGCAGCGCGTCATGGGCTCCCCTGCAGTGGTCGAGCATCCTCGAGCCCTTTGCCCGAGGCCAGTGGCGCCTCGTCGAGCTGTCGACGAATTATCGCACGCCTCGTGAGATCATGGAGGTCGCCAACGCGGTGCTGGCGGTCGCTGCCCCTGGCTTCCCGGCGACGGTCGCCATCCGGTCCTCAGGTCTGCCCCCCACCCGGCTGTCCACGACCGCCGCGGCGCTCCCGGCCGTCGCCGCCGACGCCGCGGCGGCGCTGGGTGATCAGCTGGACGGTGGGCGCCTCGCCGTGCTGGCGCCACCGCCACGCATCGAAGCGCTGCGCGTCGCGCTCGCCGAGCGGCTCGGCTCGCGCTTCGATCCGCTGAACCCGCTCGGCGCCGCGGTCGCGCTCCTCAGCGTGGGCGACGCGAAGGGCCTCGAGTTCGACGCCGTCTTGCTCGTCGAGCCAGGCGAGATCGCTCGCCACGGGCGGCGCGGCGCAAGCGATCTCTACGTGGCGCTGACCCGGCCCACCAAGCGGCTGCTCCTGCTCCACGCCACGGCGCTCACCCCCGAGCTCGAGGCGACCGTCACGCTCGAACAGGGCCGGTTTGCCGGCGCCCGGCGTGAGGTCGATCCGACCGCTGGGAGCGATTCTGGTGGGTTGGGTCGCAAGCGCGACTGACGCCCAGCCCGCCGTGGCGGGAACGGTCGCCGAGCACGCCGAGGCCCAGCCCTGACGCGATCGGCCGGCGCCGGTCCCCGGGGCTCTCTCGGCCAGCTCGCTCGCCCGCGGCGAGGATCCGCTGATGTTCCACCGAGTCACACCTTGTCGCCAAACGCAGCACCAGCTGACCCACGCGCCCGGGCGTCCTTTGACCGCCTGCGCGCTCAGACGAGTGACGCGACGGCGCTGCAGTGGGAGCTGCGGGGCGGGCGGAGGTGATCGAACAGCGCGCCCGCGACGCAAAGAGCCCCGAAGGCGGCACCGAGCGCGCAGACGCCGCTCCAGCCAGCGCTCGCGAGCACCGTGCCGGCTAGCAGTGAGCCGAGCGCGCCGCCGAGGAAGTAGCAGACCATATAGGCGCTGTTGAGGCGGCTGCGCGCATCGGGGCGGAGACTGTAGATCACGGCCTGGTTCGTGATCTGCATCCCCTGGGTGCCGATGTCGAGGACCACGATGCCAATCAGCAACGAAACGAGCGAGGTCGCACCGAGCCCGAGGAACGCGAAAGCGACCGTGACCAGCGCGGCGGCGACGGCGGTGCTGAGCGCGACGCGGCCGCCGTCGGCGAGCTTGCCTGCCAGGTTCGCCGCCGCGACGCCGGCCGCGCCGGCGAGACCGAACAGCCCGATCACGGCGTTGGAGTAGTGATACGGAAAGCTGGACAGCAAGAAGGCGAGCGAGGTCCACAACACGCTGAAGGCGGCGAAGGCGAAGGCCCCCTGCCAGGCCCGGCGCCGCAACAGCGGCTCCTCGGCGAGCAGGCGCAGCGAGGACACCACGAGCCCGACGTACGCGACGCGAGGTCGCGGCGCCTCAGCGGGGAGCGCTCGGGCGAGGATCACCACGAACAGGGCCATGAGCGCCGCCGACAACCAGTAGATCATGCGCCAGCCGGCAAAGTTGGCGACGAGCCCGGAGACGGTTCGCGCCAACAAGATGCCGAGGAGAAGGCCCGTCATGATTCGCGCCACCACCCGGCCGCGGCGCTCGGTGTCGGCGAGGTCGGCCGCAAAGGGCACCAGCACCTGGCCGGCCACCGAGGCGCAGCCCGTGGCGATCGACGCCACTTCGAACAGCCAAAGCGACGGGGCGACGGCGCACACCACGAGGAACAGCGCAGCGACGCCGAAGATCGCGACAGTGAGAGAGCGTCGCGGGTGCAGGTCGCCGAGCGGCACGACGAGCAGCAGCCCAGCGGCATAGCCGAGCTGGGTGCAGGTGACGATGAGCGACGTCGCCGCCGAGCCCACGTGGAACGACCGGGAGATCTCGTGCAGAAGCGGTTGCGCGTAGTAGAGGTTCGCGACGATCGAGCCGGTCGCCACGGCCATCAAGAGGACCAGCCGGTTCGAGATCCCCGCCGGTTGCGCCGGTTCGACGGCACGGTTGGCCGCGACGGCACCAGCGCTTGGAGAGGCCATGGGACCTCCAACCTACCGGTGCCCTTGGCTATTCCGCCGGGCCCCGGGCGCGGCGCAGCGCCGGCGGAGGGGGGATCCGGCCGGCGCTGCAAATGGCACGGGGCAGACAGCCCAGCGTTGCCTCCGCCCACCGCGGGCCAGGCGACCGGGGAGGTGCGCTGGCCCGCAGTGGGCAGATCCTCTATGCGGCGAGGTGCTCGCGATCAGCGAGGCGCTCGGCGCGCTCGTGGCCGAAGGCGGCGAGCGGGTGAAGCGTCCGGTTCTGGCTCGTGGACTCCTTGGCGATGGCGAGCACGAGCGGGATGACCGCGACCGCCACGCCAAGCACCATCAACGGGAGCGTGACCAAGAGCATTGTCATCGCCGTCCCACCTTTCCTCGCTCGTGCCCGAAGTGGGCAAATGATCCAGTGCGTCCATGGTGCCGGTGGGATCTGCACGCGGCGCCAAGGTGAACTGAAGGGCAACTGAGAGCGAGGCGGGTCTCGACGGCCCGGTCGGCTCAGCGGCCGTGCTCGGGGAGCGCCACGTCGTCGCTGTGGCGGCGGCGAGGACCCCCCTGCCCGATCGGGCACGCGCGGGCCCCAGGCGAACAGATCCCTCGCGGCCGAGCTGGCACGGCGAAAAGAGGCGCAGGACCCGGGCCACCAGGCGCACACAAGGGGGCGAAGGACCCCTGCGGGCACCGAGGGCGCGCGCCGTTGACTCCACCATGTCGGTCGCGAGGCGCACGGCGCTCGCCGCCCTCTCACTCGCCACACTGCTCGGTGCGCTCAGCCTCCTCGCTCGCTCCGCCCTTGTTGGCAGCCTCGGAGTCGACGCCCTCGCGGCCCTTTGCCTCGGCATCGTCTTCGCGACGCCGAGCGAGCGGCGCTGTCCACTGCGGCGCGGCCTTGGTGCCATCATCGCCACCACTGCGCTCTCCCTGACGGCGCTCGGCCTCCTCGCCCCCATGCTCGGACGTGACCCGAACTTGTCGATCCTCCCCGACGCCGCCCTGCTCGCCGGCTTCGTCGCGCAGTTCGCAACGCTGCACGGACTCATCGGGCGCTTCGGCGAACGCCGCAACGTCGACACCGTCCTCGACGTCGCCATCGCAACCGTCGGGCTCGGATGGGCGGGGATGATCCTCATCACCCTGCCGGCACTCGAGCACCGTGGCGCACCCAGCGTGCTCCGCCTTCCCCTCGCGCTCGCTCCCCTGGCCGGCCTGTTCGTGGTGCTCGGATCGCTCCGTCTGCTCACGACCGCACGGGTCCGCCCGGCGCCGCTGTGGTGCTTCGGCGCCTCCGCGCTCGCCGCGCTGATGAGCGATCTGGCCTTCGCGTTCGGCAAGGATGCCGGGCGCGCGTCGATCCTTGGTCCGCCGGCACTTGGCTGGTTGATCTCGATCGCCTTGCTGGCCGCGGCGGCCCTCGGCGCGACCCCGGCAGATCTCACCGACGCGGGCGCGATCCCGGCGGTCCTCGGCCCGGCGCGCGCCGCGCGCCTTGGCCTCGCGCTCGCCGCCGGCCCGATCGCCGAGGCGATCAGCCTCGTCCGCGACCATCAAGGCGCCACGGCGGCCGCGCTGGCGCTGCCGACCGCGATGGCGGTGGCGTTGGTCTTCGCCCGAATTGGTAGCCTGTTCCGCTCGGTCCGCCAGTCCCAGCGCGAACTCGAGGCACGCGAGCGCTACTACCGCGCGCTCGTCGAGCGCGTGAAGGACTACGTCCTCGTCCTGGACCAAGATCGCCGGCCCCGCTACGCGAGCCCGGCGCTGCTCGAGCTCGTCGGCCTCACCGGCGAACAGCTCGCAGGTGAGCGCTCGCTGCGGCGCTTCGTGGTCCCCGACGACCTCAACGCGCTCGAGTCCGCGCTCGAATCCGCGATCGGGGCTCCAGGGACCGACGTGACGGCAGAGGTGCGGGTGCTCGACGCCAAAGGCGTCGAGCACTACTGCGCGGCATCGACGACCAATCTGCTGGCGGACCCTGCGGTCAACGGGCTCGTCGTGGTCCTGCACGACGCGAGCGAGTCCAAGCACCTCGAGCAACAGCTTCGCCACCAGGCGCTGCACGACGCGCTGACCGGGCTGCCGAACCGCAGCCTCGTCCTCGACCGGCTCGCCCAGCTCTCCGCGCGCGCAGCGCGGCACCAGACGAGCGCCAAGCTCCTCGTCGTCGACCTCGATGGCTTCAAAGAGGTCAACGACGCGCTCGGCCCTCAAGCGGGTGACGAGCTGTTGCGCGCCGTCGCCGACCGCCTGCGCGCCACCGTCCGGCGCGGCGACACGGTCGGTCGCATGGGCAGCGACGAGTTCGTGATCCTCACCGAGGAGGACCCGCGCGCCACCGAGGCCCCGCAACTGGCCGAACGCGTGCTGGGTGCGCTCGCCGAGCCGTTCGAGCTCGCCGCGTGCCCGGCCAAGCCGATCAAGGTCTCCGCGAGCATCGGGGTCGCCAGCGGCTCGGGGGATGGGCCCGAGGTCCTCATGCGCAACGCCGACGTCGCCCTCCATGAGGCCAAGGCTGGCGGCAAGCATCGCTACGTCGTCTTCCGGCCCGAGATGCACAGCGATCTCGAGGAGCGGCTCGCCCTCGAGCTCGAGCTGCACGAGGCGCTCGAGCGGGACGAGTTCTTCCTCCTCTACCAGCCCTACTTCGACCTCACCACGCTCTCCCTGCGCGGTGTGGAGGCGCTCTTGCGCTGGGAACACCCACGCCGCGGGACGGTCGGCCCGGACCGCTTCATCGCGGCGCTCGAGAGCTCGGGGATGATCGTGCCGGTCGGCGCCTGGGTGCTGCGGAGCGCCTGCCGCCAGGCTGCCCGCTGGAGCCGGGCCGGCATGGCCATCAACGTCGGCATCAACGTCTCGGCGCGCCAGCTCGATGACGGGCTCGCGGCGCTGGTGGCCGGGGTCCTCGCCGAGACCGGCGTCGACCCGGGCCTCATCGTGCTCGAGGTCACCGAGAGCGTGCTTATCGACGATGTCGCCGCCGCCCGCGCTCGTCTCGAGGCGCTGCGCCGGCTCGGCGTGCGCACCGCCATCGACGACTTCGGCACGGGCTACTCCTCTTTCAGCTATCTCCGCCAGCTGCCGATCGACATCTTGAAGATCGACCGGTCCTTCGTCTCGGGCCTCGCGGCGGGCAGCCAAGCCACCTCGCTCGTGCGCATGCTGGTCGCACTGGGCCAAGAGCTCGGACTCGCGATGGTCGCCGAGGGCATCGAGGACGAGGTTCAGCTCGAGGCGCTGCGCGCCGTGTCGTGCGAGCTCGGGCAGGGCTTCTTGTTCGCTCGGCCCATGCCGCCGAGCGCCATCGACCACTTCGCGCATGGTGCCTTCGCCGCCGAGCGCGCCTGACTGGAGGACGTCGCACGCGCGGGCCGGGCCCCGGGCGCGGCGCAGCGCCGGCGGAGGGGGGATCCGGCCGGCGCTGCAAATGGCACGGGGCAGACGGCCCAGCGTTGCCTCCGCCCACCGCGGGCCAGGCGACCGGGGAGGTGCGCTGGCCCGCAGTGGGCAGATCCTCTATGCGGCGAGGTGCTCGCGATCAGCGAGGCGCTCGGCGCGCTCGTGGCCGAAGGCGGCGAGCGGGTGAAGCGTCCGGTTCTGGCTCGTGGACTCCTTGGCGATGGCGAGCACGAGCGGGATGACCGCGACCGCCACGCCAAGCACCATCAACGGGAGCGTGACCAAGAGCATTGTCATCGCCGTCCCACCTTTCCTCGCTCGTGCCCGAAGTGGGCAAATGATCCAGTGCGTCCATGGTGCCGGTGGGATCTGCACGCGGCGCCAAGGTGAACTGAAGGGCAACTGAGAGCGAGGCGGGTCTCGACGGCCCGGTCGGCTCAGCGGCCGTGCTCGGGGAGCGCCACGTCGTCGCTGTGGCGGTGCGGGAGTGCGCTCGCTGGGATCTGACCGAGCCGGCCGGCCTGGTAGTCCTCGAGCGCCTGGATGATCTCCTCGCGGGTGTTCATGACGAATGGGCCGTAGTGGACGACGGGCTCACCGATCGGCTGGCCACCGAGCAGCAAGACCTCGAGCGCCGGGCTCGATGCGTCCTGGCGCTCGTCCGCCGAAAGGCTCAGCGCGTCGCCCTCGCCGAACACGGCGAGCTGGCCGACGTGGGCCGGTCGGCGGTCCGTGCCGACGCTGCCGCGACCGGCGAGCACGTAGGCCAACGCGTTGTAGCGCGAGGGCCACGGCAGCGAGACCGTCGCCCCGGGACTCACCGTCGCGTGCACGAGCGTGATCGGGGTGAACGTCGAGCCGGGACCCTCATGTCCAGCGAGCGAGCCGGCGATCACCCGCAGCAGCGCCCCGCCGTCTTGGGTCGTGAGCAGCGTCGCCTCTTGGCCGCGGATGTCTTGATAGCGGGGAGGGTTCCACTTGTTGGCCGCCGGCAGGTTGACCCACAGCTGGATCCCGTGGAACAGGCCGCCGGACGCCACGAGCTCGGGCGGCGGGGCCTCGATGTGCAAGATGCCGGCGCCGGCGGTCATCCACTGGGTGTCGCCGTTGGTGATCGTGCCGCCGCCGCCGTTCGAGTCCTGGTGCACGAAGGTGCCGTCGATGATGTAGGTCACCGTCTCAAAGCCACGGTGGGGATGCCACGGAGTCCCCTTCGGCTCACCCGGCGCGTACTCCACCTCACCCATCTGGTCCATGTGGATGAATGGGTCGAGGTCTCGCATCGACACGCCGGCAAAGGCCCGGCGCACGGGAAAGCCCTCGCCCTCGAGGCCCTTCGGCGCGCTCGTCAGCGAACGCACCGAGCGCTGGCGCGCCACCACCGGGTCGGGACCGCTCACCCGGGGGAGCACCAAGATGTTGTCCACCGTCACCGCTGGCATGTTCTGACCTCCTCGACGGCGCCCCACCGGTCCCGTCTTGACGCCACGGGCAACGATAGTTGCGCGCGCAATATTCCGCGCCGGGCGGCGGCAGCCTCAGCGGCCAACCGCATAGGCCTGCGCGCCGCGCGCATCGGCGCCGGCGCGCAGCATCCCATCGCCAAGCCGGCCCACCGCCGTCAGCCGCCCCAGGCTGTAGGGGGGCGCCTCGACCACGCGATGGCCACGTTCGCGCAGCGCAGCGAGCACCTCCTCGCCGACGCTCGTCTCGACGACGAGCTCGCCGGGGTGGGCGTCTCGGGGCGCGAACGACGAGGGCACGTGGGCATGGTGCCAGTTGGGCGCGTCGATCGCCGCCTGGAGGTCGAGGCCGTGCTCCACATGACGGAGGAAGAAGCACATCGTCCACTGGTCCTGTTGGTCGCCGCCCGGTGTGCCAAAGGCGAGCCAGGGTGCGCCGTCGCGCAGCACGAGGCTCGGGCTGAGCGTGGTGCGGGGCCGGCCGCCGGGCCGCACCGAAGAGGCGAGGCCGTCTTGGACCCAGCACATCTGCGCCCGCGTGCCGAGGCAGAAGCCGAGCCCGGGGATGGTGGGCGACGCCTGCAGCCAACCCCCGCTCGGGGTCACCGAGATGAGGTTGCCGAAGCGGTCGGCGACGTCGAGGTGCGTCGTGTCGCGCCGCGCCGCCTCGATCCCGCTCCGGGGCACGACCCCCCGGTCCATTCCGCCGCGCGCCGCCTCGGCGATCAGCTGGTCGAGGAGGTCGGGAAGCCGCGGCGTGAATCCCTCGGGTGCGCCCGGGCGGATCTCGTGGTTCGCCCGGTCGCCCACCAGGGCGCGCCTCGTGGTGCTGTAGGCGGGGTCGAGCAGTCCCGAAAGCGGCACCTCGACCTTGCGCGGATCGCCGTAGTAGGCCTCCCGGTCTGCAAAGGCCAGCTTGCTCGCCTCGGTCACGAGGTGGATCAGCTCGGCGCTCGTCGGGCCGAGCGCGCCGAGTTCCATCTCCTCGAGCAGCGCCAGTTGCTGCAAGAAGACCGGCCCCTGGCCCCAGGGCCCGGTCTTGCAGACCTCAAGGTCGCGGTATTGGAAACGGACGGCTGGCTCCAAGCTCGCCCGCCAGCGCGCGAGGTCGCTCCCGCCCAGCAGGCCCGCGTGCTCGCCCGCTTCGTCGCTCACGACCTGGCGGGCAAAGCCGTCGATCGCCTCGGCCACGAAGCCTTCGTAGACGGCGCGGCGCGCCTGCTCGATCTGTGCCGAGCGGTCCGCGCCCGCCGCCTCGCCCTCGGCCACGATGCGCTCGAAGGTCTCCGCCAGCGGGCGGTTCCACAGCCGCTGGCCCGGGATGGGCGGGCCGTCCCCGAGCCACAGCGCTGCGGTGCTCGGCCAATTGGTGCCGACGAACTCGGCGCTCTTTGCGAGCACACTGGCGAGCGAGGCGAGGGCGGGAAAGCCGTGCTTTGCGTAGTGGATCGCCGGCGCGAAGACCTCGCGCAGCCCAAGGGTGCCGAAGCGGTCCAAGAGCGCGAACCACGCCCCAAAGGCCCCGGGGACGCACGCGGCCAGCAGGCCGGTCCCTGGGACGCGATCCAGGCCCAGTTCGGCGAACCTCGCGGGCGTCGCCGCCTCGGGAAGCGGCCCTTGACCGTCGAGCACGAAGACCTCGCCCTCGGCCGCCGAGTACCCAATCGCCGGCACCTCACCGCCCGGACCGCACTGATGGGGCTCGACCACGTGCAGCACGAGTCCGGCGGCGACCGCCGCGTCGAAGGCATTGCCGCCGCGCTCGAGCATCGCCATGCCGGACTGCGCCGCGAGGTAGTGCGTGGCGGCGACGATGCCGAGGGTTCCCTTGATCTCCGGACGCGTCGTGAAGTTTCCGGCCATCGCGTGACCATAGCTCCCGACGGTCGCTTCGGGACGAGCGAGCTCGCTCGTTCAGCGCCGCTTGGGCAGGCTCGAGAGCCCCGACCAGACGAGCTGGCCGAAATTGGTCGGCCAGGTGTGGGTGCCACCGTTGACCGTCACGAGCTCGACGTGCATCGACTGCGCGCAGTCCCGGTACGCCGTCGTGACCTCGTTGGTCGCCGGGTGGGTGCTCTGCGCCCTCGCCTTGCAGCGATCGAGCGACGCCCAGCGCGCGACGTTCTGTGGCGCCGAGAGCACGGTCGTCCCGCCACCGACGCCGTAGAAGCGCCCACCGCGGTAGGGGATCGCGCTGTCGGCCGTCCCGTGGACCTCCAGCAGGGAGACCGGGCGATTCGGCTTGCAGGTCGCCGACACCGACACGGGCAGCTCGCCCTCGACCGGCATGATCAAATCGAGCTCGCCGGCCAACTTGCACCCGAGGTCCTCGACGAGCAGCGCCCCGTTCGAGATCCCGGCCGCGGCGATCTCACTGCGCTTCACCGAGTAGTGCGACTCGATGTAGGAAAGGGCATAGTGCGTGAAACTGACGTCGTTCACGCCGGCGGCATGTGCCGGCGTGTCACCGGCGTCCTCGTTCCAGGTGTTGTCATATCCCTGCAGATACGCGGTCAAGATGCCGTGCTGATTCGCGATCTGGGGGAGATTCGTCTGACCGGGTAGGCCGGCGGCGGTGCCCCCGGCGCCGTTGTACATCAACACGAGCGGCATTGGGCCCTTCGGCAGCGGGTTCGGCACGTTGACGATGAAGCTGCGGGCGAACCCGCCGACTTGGATGGTGTAGGTGTTGCTGGCCCCGGCCGCGTACGACGGGTGCTTGGTCGCATGCATCACCGGCGCGGTGAGCGCGGCGGCATTGGAGCATCCCGCCAGCAACGTGCCACCGAGCGCCAACGTGCCTGCGTGGAGCGCGAAGCGCCCCCACCTAGATGCCATCGATCCGAACCTCCTCATGGACCCGCCGCTCCAGCTCGAGCAGCTCGTCGTGATCGCGAGCCGCACCGAGCACCGAGAACACGTGCCCGTGATTGCCCTCGCGCCAATCCACCTTGCCGCCGGCGCCCCGGTTGACGACGACCTCGTTGACCTCCGGCCAGTTCGCGAGCGCGTCGATCCCCGCGAGCGCGGTGACCTCGTGCATCGCCCAGGGGGCATGCACGTACAACAGCCAACCCACCTGTGCACAGCGAGCCAGACCAGAAAAGCGCACGTCCTCGCCGAGGGCGAGCCGCAGCGCCACGGGGTAAAGGTCGATGCCGGCGGCGATGGTGAGCATCTCCGACATCCCCCCGCCGAGCCGGCCGTTCACCTCGATCACCCGCGGGCCGTCCGGGGTCAGCTTGATCTCGATGTGCAGGCAGCCCTGGGTGATCGCGAGCGCCCTGGCGCTGCGATCGGCGGCATCGATGACAGCCGATGCTAAGTCCTCGTCGAGCGCGGCAGGGATGAAAAAGCCGGTCTCTCGAAAGGGCTCCGCTGGCGGGAAGCGGCCGGTGATGGCCACGGGGCAGACGACGCCTCGGCTGACGACGCACTCGACCGAGACGTAGCCGCCAAATCCCTGGCGGACGACGCCGGGAGCATCTCGGAGATACTCCTCCAAGACGAGGGGGCGCCCGGGACGCTCTGCCTCAGACTGCTCGGCCAGCACGCGCGCCTCTTTCAGGGACTCGACGCGGAAGGTGTCGCGACTTCCCTCCCCGACGCGGGGCTTCAGCACCGCCGGGAAGACGGCCTCGGTGCCGAGGCGCTCCCAGCCGGCTGCGTCCTCGAGCGACGGGACGACCGCGTACCGGGGCACCGGGAGCCCAGCGTTCGCAAGCGCCTCGCGCTGCGCGAACTTGTCGGTGAGCGCCCGCGCCGTCTCGCTCGAGAAGAACGGCAGCCCGAGCAGCTCGGCGAGTCGCGCGGTGGTGGTCAGACGGGCGTCGGCGAGGGTCAAGATCCCTGCCGGCTCGTGCTCGCCGATCGCGCCAGCGGCTTGGCGGTCGTCCATCTCGCCGATGTCCACCACGGTCCCAAGGCGCGCCAGCAAGCGCGTCATGTCCTCCATCTCGGGGATGGTGTGGTCGATGACCCAGATCATCTCGCACCGGCCCTCAGCCGCAGCGCTCAGCGCGAAGGTTGGGAACGAGGTGGGGTGGTAGAGATAGGCGAGGCGCGGCAGGCCCGTTGGCGTTCTTGCACCGGCCATGAGGCGATCAGATGTCCTTCCACGCGCGGAGCACGGCAGCGTTGTCTTGGATCTGGCGGTCGTTGCTGACCATCACCAGGCCCCCATGCGCGTCGCGGATGACGCGGTCCAGCGGGAACTTGCCGTCCCGACGAAAGCCCTCGATCCCACAGATCGTGAGCGCCGAGGTGGCGCACTCGACTGCCAGGCGAGAGGCGCCGACCTTCAAGTTGCGCAGCGCCACCGCGAGCGCCACGTCCTCGATCGCCTCGTCGTCGTCTTTGACCGCCTCGTACCACGACGCGCAGCTGTCGAGCAGCGAGCGGGACTCCTGCAGGCGCAACACGAGCTCGGAGAAACGGACGGCGTTGGGGAGCACCTTGTCCATCTCCTTGCGCGCTGCCTTGCGCACATAGGCGTGCGCGTGCGCCGCGGCCGCCTCGGCAAGGCCAACCCAGGCTGCCGACAACAAGAGCTGGCGCAGCTGGCCGGCGCCGTGGTTGGCGATCGTCGAGAACGGCACCGGGAAGATCATCTTCGGGTCGATGTCGGCCGTGAGGTGGAAGCTCTTCGAGCACGTCCCCCGCAGGCCCATCGTGTTCCAGGTCGACGTCGGCTCGAGGCGAAGCGACGGTGGCCGGCACACGACGAGGACCTGATCGGTCTCGGCCGCGTCGGGCGAGCGGCGACAGTTGGCGATGATCGCGTCCGCGTACTCCCCATAGGAGATCGCCAGGGTCTGCTTGTCGAGGAAGTACCCACCGTCCTTTGGCACGAGCGCACAGAAGCTGCGACCGACGTCACCGCCGAGGCCGACCTCGCTGTTGGCGTTCGCGAGGAGCAGCTGTCGCTCGCCCACCTCACCCAGCAGGTCCTGCAGCGGTCCCGTCGTGCCGCAGCGCGCGAGCGACGCCACCTCGATCGAGTGCATGGCGAGCACGAGCGCGCTCGAGGCACAGTGCACGGCGAGCGCGCGCACCGCTCCGGCGACCTCGCTCACCGACGCGCCGAGACCGCCGAGCTCGCGCGGCACCAGCGCGGCGAGCAACCTCGCTTCGCGCATCGCCTCCACGCTCTCTTTGGGAAAGCGTGCCTGTTCGTCGACGTCGGGCGCGGCCGGCGCCGCGACGTCAGTGCCGATCTGCCAAGCTCGCCGCTGGATCTCCCCAGTCCCGAGCGCCGGTGCAACGAGCGTGTCCAACGCAGCTCTCCTCCCGTCGGTTCAGACACCGGCTTTTTGCCCCGGTTCCTTTCCGGGCAACCCGCTTTGTTGCTCCCCGCGCCGCGGCGTCGCGACCATCCCCCCGGAAATGTCCACCCGAGCTGGTAGCTGGCCCTGGCGTGGACGCGGCCCCCGGGGCAGGGGCAAAAATGGCGGTCATGTCGCCGCCCCTGCCCGATCATTCGCCCCTCGAGCTCTTCCGCGCCCTGCTGCGCACGCGCTCGGCCGTCCTCGCCGACGTCGCCAAGGGGGAAGAAGAACGCGTCCTGCTGCGCTCGGACGCCGGTGGGACGATGCAGCTCTTCGAGTACGGCCGAGGAGAGCTCGCCGCGCTGAGCGATCTGCCCGAGCCGGTCGCATCGGCGCGCTATGTGCCCGGAAGCGACCGGATCGTCGTCGCGCTCGACCGAGGTGGCGACGAGCGCCACCAGCTCTATCTGCTCGATCGGGCGAAGGCCGCCGCGGCACCGTGCACCTCGCTCGGCGAGCTGGACGCGTTGACGGGCGACCCGCGCTATGCCCATCAGGACGCCGGTATCTCTCCTGACGGGCGGGTCCTCGCCTACGTGTCCAACCGGGCGAGCGGGGTGCACTTCGACGTCTGGCTCTGTGACCTCGAGCAGCGCGAGCACCGCCTGGTCTATGGCGCCGAGTCCTGGTGCCACCCCGCGTCCGGCTTCTCGCCCGACGGGCGGTACCTGAGCGTGGCGGTCCCGGGCAACGACCCGCTCGACGTCGAGCTCGTGCTGATCGAGGTGGCGACCGGGCGGGTGCGGGCCATCGCCGCGCACCCCGACGAGGCCGCGCTCGTCGGCCCGCCCGCCTGGCTGGACGCCGACCGCTTCGTGTTCTCCTCGAACCTTGGGCGGGACTTCGCCGCGCTGTGCGTCTATGACCTCAGGGACGACTCGATCGTTACCTTCGAAGGCACCGGCATCGATGCCGATGCCGAGGTCGCGACGAGCGACGACGGCTCGGTGATCGTCTGCATCGAGAACCGCAACGGCGCCAGCGCCCTCAGCCTGCACGACGAGAAGTGGACGGCCGCAGCCGCGGTCCCCCTGGCTGATCGCGGGGCGGTCAGCTCGTACCAGCTCGGCACCCCGCAGCTGTCGAGCGGCGGCGAGCGCCTCTATTACAGCCTCTCGAGCCCGACGCTTCCCCCCGACGTGTGGTGCTTCGAGCGCACGAGCGGCAAGGCGCGCCGCCTGAGCGACGCCGCCGCGTCCCTGCCAGACCACTCGCTCGCGAGCGCCGAGGAAGCAAGCGTCGAGAGCTTCGACGGCGAGCGCATCGCCTTGTTCGTCTTTCGCCCCGAGCGATCCGATCCTGCCCCGGTGGTCGTGCTCATCCACGGCGGCCCAGAGTCGCAGTCGCTCCAGTCCTTCAACCCGGTCATCCAGGGCCTTGTCGCCGCGGGCTACGGCGTCGTCGTCCCGAACGTGCGCGGCTCGACTGGCTACGGCAAGCGCTTCGCGGCGCTCGACGACACGAGGCGCCGGCTGGATTCGGTCCGCGACCTCGAAGCGGTGCACCGCTTTTGCGCTTCCGCCGGCTTCGACGCCGACCGCGCGGCGCTCTGGGGCGGCTCCTATGGCGGCTACATGGTGCTCGCCGGTCTCGCCTTCCAGCCCGAGCGCTGGGCGGCCGGCGTCGACATCGTCGGGATCTCGGACCTCGTCACGTTCCTCGAGCGCACCTCGGACTACCGCCGGGCGCATCGCGAGCGCGAGTACGGCTCGTTGGCGCACGACCGCGACTTCCTCGCCAGCGCGTCGCCGCTGCGCCACGTGGAGCACATGGTGGCGCCGCTGTTCGTGATCCACGGCCGGAACGACCCTCGCGTCCCCCTCAGCGAGGCCGAGCAGCTCGTGGCCGCCCTCGCCGCCCGCCAGGTGCCCTGCGAGCTCGCCATCTACGACGACGAGGGCCATGGGCTGGCGCGCCTCGCCAACCGCCTGGACGCCTACCCTCGCGCCGTGGCCTTCCTCGACCGCGTGCTGGGCTCGTGATGCAGGCGATCGTCGTGCGCCGCTTCGGCGGCCCCGAGGTGCTGGTGGCTGAAGCGGTCGACGAGCCGACGCCCGGCGCTGGCGAGCTCCTCGTCGAGGTCGCGGCCGCCGGCGTGAACTTTCGCGACCGCTACGAGTGCGAAGGCCGACCGCCCTACCGCCCGGCGCTGCCCTTCGTCCCGGGCACGGAGGGCTCTGGCAGGGTCGTCGGCATCGGCGCCGGGGTGGCCGGCGTGCAGCTTGGCGACATCGTCGCCTGGACGCAGGCGGCCGCGAGCTACGCCGAGCTCGTCACGGTGCGCGCCGAACAGGCCGTCGCCGTGCCCGAGGGGCTCGATCCGAAGGTCGCCGCCGCCGTGATCTTGCAAGGTCTGACGGCCCACTACCTGATCGAGAGCACCTACGCCGTGCAGGCTGGCGATGTGGTGGTGGTGCACGCCGCCGCCGGCGGCGTCGGCCTGCTCCTCACCCAGCTCGCCGCCGGCCGCGGGGCCACGGTGGTCGCGACGACCTCGAGCGCGGACAAGGCGGCCCTGGCCCGCGACGCTGGTGCCACCGTCGCCTGCAGCTACGAGGACTTCGTGGCCGTTGCCCACGAGCTTGGCGGCGGCCGCGGCGCGCAGGTCGTCTACGACGGCGTCGGTCGGGCGACCTTTGCCGACAGCCGGCGGGCGCTCGCGCCCCGGGGCGTGCTCGTCCTCTACGGCGCCTCGAGCGGTGCCGTCGCGCCCATCGACCCCATCGAGCTGATGACCGGTGGCTCGCTCTTTCTCACCCGGCCGACGCTCGCCCACTATGTCGAGACCCGCGCCGAGCTCGAGCGGCGCGCCACCGCCGTGTTCGGTGCCGTGGCAACGGGCACCTTGTCGGTGCGCATCGGCGCCCGCTTCGCCCTGTCGGAGGCCGGGCGCGCCCACGAGGCGCTGGCGAGCCGAGCGACGACCGGCAAGTGCATCCTCGTGCCGGGCCCGGCCGTCCACGGCGACTGAGCCGGCTCAGCCGCCCGCCGCGCTCAGCGCCTGGCTCGTGAAGTTCTGGACCTGGCTCGCTGGCGGGGCGCTGACCGACACGGGCGCGCCGAAGTCGTACAGGTCGATCGTCGAATCGACGTGGACGGCCGCCGCCTGCTTGCGGGGGTGCACCGTCAGCGCGTAGCTGACCTGGCGGACGAGGTCGTTGTGGTCGACCCAGACCTCGATCGGCAGGCTGGACTGGCCGATCGTCGATTCGAGCTGGTTGAGCTGGGCGGCGGTGAGCTTGGACCCGGCCGCCGCCTTGGCGAGGTCGACCGTCGCCCGGTAGGCGGTCGTCGGGACCCCTCGGACGGGCGCGGTGCCGACCACGGTGACCTTGCTCGAGATCGCCTTCAGCTCCGCGAGCGTCGCCGCCCAGGTGTTGGAGGCGCTCGTCAGCTGGCTGAAGCTCGCCCCGAGCTTCGCCTTGGCGAGGGTGTCGACGTTGACCGCGATCCACGGCTTGGTGATCCCGAGCTGCTTGGCAGCCGCGGCGGGCAGGCGAGCGTAGAGGTCGGGAGGCACCATGCGCAGCTCGATGGAACCGGCGCCTGGGACGAGCATCGTCATTTGCGCCGCAGCCGAGGTGCCGGACCCCGCGATCTCGCCGGTCGCCTTCACCGTGGCGGCCTTCTGCGCCGCGCCCGAGGCCGAGACCGCCTCGGTGAGGCTGAAGTGCTCGGACTTCACCGCGCTGGAATGCGCGACGGCGGTGAGCAGGCGGTGGTAGGCAGAGGTCGGGCGAGCGTGCACGTGAGGGAGTTGCACGGCCACCCCGGCGGCGACCACCGGCGCCCCGAGGATCACGGCGCCGGTGCGGGAGAACTTCCTACGGCCTGCAGGGGACATGCTCGCTCCTTCTCATCCTCATCGCTTCGCTCTCGTCTCGTGCGCGCCGATCGCTCGAGCGGCTCGCTTCGCGCGCCGCCGTGGCGAGCCGCAGCTCGCGGCCAGCAGATCGCGTGGCACGGGCGATCGATCGCGCGCTCGGCCCTGCCCGCCAGTATCGCTCGGCATGCCCGAGCGATACCGGTCGCGCCCGAAAGGGAACAAGTTGCGCGGAGCGATCATCGCGACGTGGTCGTGATGGCCGGGACCGCCTCCCGTTCGCGGCCGGGGCTGATGGGCTTCGCGCCGGCCGCCGCGAGCAACGCCCGGGCCGGCGGGCTGAGGCGGCGATCAGCGCGCCAGATCGCCCGCATCGCCCGGCTGAGGTCGAGGCCGCGCACCGCCACGGCGACGAGGCGCCCGTCGCGCAGGTCGTCGGCGACGGTCAGCGCGCTGAGGGCCGCCGGGCCGACACCGGCCTCGACGGCGCCCTTGATCGCCGTGGTCGAGCCGAGCTCGACGAGCGGGACAGGCTCGAGCCCAAGGCCGGCGAGGGCGCGGGCGAGCACCTCGCGGGTGCCCGAACCCGGCTCGCGCAGCACGAGCGGGGTCTTCGCCAGGGTCGACGCGTCGAGCGGCCGGCGCCGCTTCGCCCAAGGATGGGTGGCCGCGACGACGATGACGAGCTCGTCGTGCCCGACGATGGCCTCGGCGAGTCCGCCGGCCGCCGCAGAGCCCTCGGTGAAGCCGAGTTCGACCTCGCGCCGGCGCACCATCTCGGCAACCTGCTCGGAGTTCCCCATGCGGAGCGACACCGCGAAGCCAGCACGCTCGCTGCGGACGCGCTGCAGCCACCGCGGGACGAGGTATTCGGCAACCGTCAGGCTCGCCGCCAGCGCGAGCGGGGGTCGGCCGGTTCCGCGCAGGGCGCCGACCCCGGCGAGCAGCGCCTCCATGGACTCGAGCACCGGTGCGACCCACTGGGAGACCGCGACCCCCGCGTCCGTGAGCCGGGCGCCGCTCGAGGATCGCTCGAGGAGCTCGATGCCAAAGCAGCGCTCGAGCGCCCGTAGCCGCATGCTCGCGGCCGGCTGACTGATCAGATGGCGCGCCGCCGCCTGACGGATCGAGCCGAGGTCGGCGACGCTGCGCAGCAGGTCGAGCGAGACGAGGTCGGGGACCGGCTGCGGCAGAGGCATAAGACAACCTTATAACCCGATCGGCAGGATCCCGCTTCCTCGAGGCGCCCCGGGCCCGCAGCATTGGCCCATGACCTCCCCAGATCTCGTCGCGACCCGGCCCGGCACGACCAAGGACGCGCCGGGCCGCTCACGGCGGCGCCCGCGCGTCGGCGAGATCCTGCCGGGGCTCGCCACGGCGAGCGCGCTGGCGCTCGTCGCCACCGTGCTCGGCCACCTCGCCCCGGTGATCGGCGCCCCGGTGTGCGCGATCGTCGGCGGGATGCTGCTGTCGGGCCGGGCGCGGCGACGCCCCAGTTTGAAGACGGGCCTGTCTTTCTCCGCACGCGCCGTGCTGCAGACCTCGATCGTGTTGTTGGGCACGGGCCTGTCGCTGCGCCAGGCGACCGCCACGGGGTGGTCGTCGCTGCCGGTACTGCTCGGCACGCTCGCCGTGGCCCTCGGCGGGGCCGCGCTGATCGGCCGGCTCCTTGGCATCGGGCGCGACCTGCGCACGCTGATCGGCGTGGGCACCGGCATCTGCGGCGCCTCGGCGATCGCCGCCACCGACGCGGTCATCGAGGCGTCCGAGGGCGACGTCTCCTACGCCATTGCCACGATCTTCACCTTCAACGTCGCCGCCGTGTTGACCTTCCCCTCGCTCGGCCACCTGCTCTCCATGTCCTCGAGATCCTTCGGCCTGTGGGCGGGCACCGCCGTCAACGACATGTCCTCGGTGGTCGCCGCCGCCTCCATCTTCGGCCACGGCGCGACGGCCACGGCGGTCGTCGTGAAGCTCACGAGGACGCTGATGATCATCCCGATCTCGCTCGTCCTCGCCTTCGCCCGCCAGCGCCGGGCAGACGCCGGCACGGGACAGCGCACGTCGCTCCTCGCCCACGCCCGCCGCAGCTTCCCGCGCTTTGTCGCTTGGTTCGTGCTCGCCGTCGTCATCAACAGCATCGGCCTCGTCCCCGCCGCTGCGCACCGGGTGCTCGGCGACGCCGCCACCTTCATGATCACGATCGCCCTCGGGGCGATCGGCCTGTCGACCCGCCCCGACGCCATCCGCCGGGCCGGGCTGCGCCCGATCGTCCTCGGTGCCTTCCTCTGGGTCGCTGTCGCCTCGACGAGCCTCGGCCTGCAGCACCTCACCAGCGCCACGCACTGATGCGGTGCACGGCGGCTCGCTGCCGTGCCCCCGCTCCGCCGATCTCGTGGGCGCACGCCGAGGGCGAGCGGCGCTCGCGCCGGCGCAGCGCCTGCAGATCGGCAATGCTGGCGCCATGAGCAACGGCCGTGTCCTGGTGACCGGCGCCGCAGGACGGCTCGGCAGCGCCGTACTTGCCGAGCTCGCCCGCCGCAGCAGGGCGGTGACCGCGCTCGACCGCCGGGGCCCTGCTGAGCCCGCCGGCGCCCGCGTCGTCATCGGTGAGGTGGCCGACGTCGCCGCCGTGCGCGAGGCGCTCGAGGGCGTCGAGGGCGTGATCCACCTCGCCGCCATCCCCTCGCCGCTGCTGGCGAGCGCCGAGGAGGTCTTCTGCCACAACAGCGCGGCGACCTTCACGGTCTTGGAGCAAGCGGCCGTGGCGGGGGTGCGGCGCTGCGTACTCGCGAGCAGCTACTCGGCGACGGGGCTGCCGTACTCGCCGCGGCGGCTGCATCCCGCCTACGTGCCGATCGATGAGAGCCTGCCGCTGCAAGTCGAGGATCCCTACGCGCTCTCCAAGCAGGTCGACGAGCTGACGGCGGCGATGATGTGGTATCGCCACGGCCTCTCGAGCGTGGCGCTCCGCCTGCCCTTCCTCGGCCACCTCGAGGACGAGATCGCCCGGCGCGCCGAAGCGGCGGCGGCCGATCCCGGCCCGCTTGGCACCGAGCTGTGGATGTACCTCGACGTCGACGATGCCGCCCGGGCGTGCCTCGACGCCCTGGACCGGGCCCCTGAAGGCGCCCACGTCGCCGGGGTCGCCGCACCCGAGACCCTCGCCAGCGAGGCGACGCTCGAGCTCCTCGAGCGCTACCACCCGGGCGTGCGCGTGCGCGCCCCCCTGCCCGGGCGCGCCGCCCCGATCGATCTGTCGCGGGCGCGGGCACTGTTCGACTTCCGCGCCGAGCGCATCTGGCGGCCGGTCCCATGAGCGGGAACGCCGGCCGGCTGAGCATCGAGCGGATCCGCGCCATTCGCACCGCCCCGGAGGGAATCCGGCTCGTCATCGTCAAGATCGAGACCGCCACGCCCGGCTTGTACGGCCTGGGCTGTGCCACGTTCACTCAGCGACCGCTCGCCGTCTGCAGCGCGATCGAGGACTATCTCGACCCGCTGCTGCGCGGCGCCGACGCGCAGCGCATCGAAGACTGCTGGCACGTGGCGCGTCTGAGCTCGTACTGGCGCGACGGCCCGGTGCTCAACAACGCGCTCGGCGGGGTCGACATGGCGCTGTGGGACCTGTTGGGCAAGGTCGCCGGCCTCCCCCTGTACCAGCTGTTCGGCGGCAAGCTGCGCGACCGGGCGCGCGTCTACGTGCACGCCCACGGCCGCGACGCGCGCGAGGTGGCCGACGCCGCGCGGGCCTGGCTCGAGCGCGGGTTCTCCGCGATTCGCTGCCAGGTGGGCGAGGCGGACGCCGGCACCTACGGCGTCGGCGCCGCGGGCACCGCCGCCCAGCAGGCGGCCTTCGACCCCGATCGCTACGCCCGTGCGGTGCCCGAGCTGTTCGCCCACCTGCGCGAGGAGCTCGGCTGGGAAGTGGACCTGCTCCATGACACCCACGAGCGCCTCGCGCCGCCAGCCGCCGTCCGCTTGGCCAAAGAACTCGAGCGCTTCGGCCTGTACTTCCTCGAGGACGTGGTCGCGCCCGAGGACCACGCCTGGCTCGAGCACCTGCGCCGGCACGCCGCCGTGCCGCTCGCGATCGGCGAGCTCGCCACGCGCAGCGAGGACCTCGCGAAGCTGGCGGCGGCCCGGCTTGTCGACTACCTCCGCCCCCACCTGTCCGACCTCGGGGGGATCACCCCGGCACGCAAGCTCGCCGCGCTCGCCGAGGCCTTTGGGGTACGCACGGCCTGGCACGGACCCGGCGACGCGTCACCCGTCGCCCACGCCGCCAACCTCCACCTCGACCTCGCCCTCTCCAACTTCGGCATCCAGGAGTGGACCCCGCTCGGCGACGCCAGCCGCGAGGTCTTCCCCGGTGCGCCGACGACCGAGTCCGGTGGGCTCGTCGCCAACGACCAGCCCGGGCTCGGCATCGACCTCGACGAGACCGCGGCGGCCCGGTACCCCTATCCGGAGGACAACCTGAACGGCTCGTGGAGGCCGGTCCGCCTCGCCGATGGCTCGGTGATCCGGCCCTGATCCCTCACGCCAAGTAGGGGCGTTCGACTGCCGAGGAGCGGCCAGATGGCCCACCAACGCGGTGTTAGCCTCGGCCGTCATGATCCCGCTCGCGTCCCGGGAGCAACTGTTCGGGACGGACGGCTCGCGCTGGGACGGCGCGCTCGGCGCCGCGATGACCGCCTCCTGGTCACGTGTCGATCGCCACTGAGGTGATCACGCGGGTCCTCCTCGTCGAGGACGACCCCGGCGACGCCCTGTTGACGACCGAGCTGTTGGGCGAGGCAGCGCACCCGTTCGCGGTCCGCTCGGCGAGCAAGCTCAGCGAGGCGCTCGAGCACCTCCACGGCGGCGTGGAGTGCGTGCTGTTGGACCTCGGCCTCCCCGACGCCACCGGCCTCGACGCGCTCGACCAGATCCTTACGGCTGCGCCCGGGGTGGCGGTCATCGTCCTCACCGGCCGCGCCGACCATGACCTCGCCCTCGCGGCCGTGGCGCGCGGCGCCCAGGACTACCTGCGCAAGGGGCAGCTCGACACCGAATTGCTCAGCCGGTCGGTGCGCTACGCCGTGGAGCGCAAGCGATCCGAAGATGCAGCACGGCGACTGCTGGCCAACGAGCTGCTGGCCGCAGAGAGCGCCCGGCTCGAGCGCGGGCTGCTCGCCCGGCCGATGCTCGACACCTCGGACCTCGCCGCCGCCACGCGCTATCGCTCGGGCGGCGGCTCGCTGTTGCTCGGCGGGGACTTCTACGACGCCATCGAGCTCGCCGACGGCTCGGTGCGGATCATCATCGGCGATGTCGCGGGGCACGGTGCCGATGAGGCGGCGATCGGGGTCGCGCTGCGCATCGCCTGGCGCGGCCTCGTCCTCGCCGGGCTCCCCGCCGAGGCGGTCTTCACGAGCCTGCAGGCGGTCCTCGACGCCGAGCGTCCCCATGAGGCGATGTTCGCCACCGCCTGCGACGCGACGATCGCACCGGACCGCCGTTCGGTCGTCCTGCGGGTCGCCGGGCATCCGCCACCGCTGTTGATCGCCGACGAGGTGCGCACGGTCGCCGTGCGCGAGCCCGGCCCGCCCCTCGGAGTCGGTGCCGACGGCGGCTGGGACGCGCGGGCGATCACCCTGCCAGCGCGTTGGAGCCTGCTCTTTTACACCGACGGCATCATCGAGGGCCGCTCAATCGACGGCGCAAACGGGCGCCTCGGCATCCCTGGACTGGTGCGCGCCGTCCCAGCGCTCGCTTCGCGAGCACGAGATCTCGGCGAGCTGTTGGACGAGCTGCTCGCGCTCGCCGAGCAATGCAACGGCGGCCCGGTCGCCGACGACATCGCGCTCTTTTTGATCTCCGCCAGGTGAGCGCGCCGGACCTGCCTGCACGTCGCGGGCGGCTTGGGCGTCTGGCGCTCGCCCAACGCCTCGTCCTGTCCTTCTCGGCCCTCGCCGCGATCGCCCTCGCCGCGATCGGCGTCGGCGTGTGGGCCTACCAGCGTCAGCTGTCCGCCAGCCACCACGTGATCGGCGTCGTCGACAAGGCGCGCCTCGACGCCAACTCGCTCCTCGCCGACTACGTCGACGAGGAGACCGGGGTGCGCGGCTACATCTTGGCGCGCCAGCCCACCTTCTTGGCGCCCTACCGCGCCGGCGTCGCCCGCGCGCTGCGCGATCGAAGCGAACTCGAAGCGCTGGTCGCGCTCGATGCGAGAAGCCGCCGGCTGCTCGCCCCCCTCGACGCCGCCACCAAGCGATGGCACCAGGACTTCGCGCTGCCGGCGATCACCGCAGTGCGCGCCGGGAGATACGCGGTGGCCACGCAGCTGGCGCTCGCGCGCGGCAACGTCGAGTTCGGGGCGATCCGCAGGGCCTTCTCGCGCCTCTCGGCGGGCCTCGCCGCGAGCGCCGCGGCGAGCGCCGGCACGCTGTCGTCGGCGGAGACCACCTTCATCGTCCTCGCCATCGTCCTCCTCGCCCTGCTCGCCGGCGCGGGCGTCGCCGCCGCCTTCGCGCTGCGCGCCTGGGTCAGCACGCCCATTCGCCTGCTGAGCGCGGGGGTCGGTGAGGTGGCCGGGGGGCACCTCGACCACGTGGTGGCGATCGAGGACCCGCCCGACCTTGCGGCGCTCGCGCACGACGTCGACGCCATGCGCGTCCGCATCGTCGAAGAACTGCGCGCCCTCAACGTGGCCTCCGCGGCCCTCGCCGACGCGAACGAGGAGCTGCGGCGCTCGAACCTCGAGCTCGAGCAGTTCGCGTACGTCGCCTCGCATGACCTCCAAGAGCCGCTCCGCAAGGTGGTCAGCTTCTGCGAACTCTTGGCGCGCCGCTACGGCGACGGGCTCGATGACCGGGCGCACCAGTACATCGCGTACGCCGTGGACGGCGCGACTCGCATGCAGGTGCTGATCAACGACCTGCTTGCCTTCTCCCGGGTGGGTCGCCAGAGCGCTGCGTTCGGGGAGGTCCCCCTCGCCGAGGCCTGCCAGGCCGCGCTCGACAACTTGGCCCATGCCATCGACGAGCGCGCCGCGGAGATCACCGTCGAGCCGCTGCCGGCCGTGATGGGTGACCTCGCGCTCTTGAGCGCGCTCTTCCAGAACCTGATCGCCAATGCGATCAAGTTCAACGATGCGACGCCCGTGGTGCGGGTGGACGCAGCGCGCGACGGCAATTGCTGGCGCATCTCGGTGAGCGACAACGGCATCGGCATCGAGCCCCGCTTCGCCGAGCGGGTCTTCGTGATCTTCCAGCGCCTGCACGGTCGCGATGCCTACAGCGGCACCGGCATCGGGCTCGCGCTCTGCAAGAAGATCGTGGAGTTCCACGGCGGGCGCATCTGGCTCGACACGCAATACGCTTCGGGCACCCGGATCTCATTCACGCTTCCGGCGATTGGAGCGACATGAACGCGATTGACGCCCGCACGCCGATGGAGCTGCTGCTCGTCGAGGACGATCCCGGCGACGTGGTCATGACCCGCGAGGCGCTCGAGGAGTCCAAGCTCTTGCTCAACCTCCACGTCGTGAACAACGGCGAGGAGGCGGTCGCGTATTTGCGCAACGATCCCCCCTTTAGCGACGCGGCGCGTCCCGACCTCGTCTTGTTGGACCTCAACTTGCCGCGCCTTTCGGGGCGCGAGGTGCTCGAGATCGTCAAGTCCGATCCCGATCTCTTGCGGATCCCGATCGTGATCCTTACGACCTCGGAGGCCGAAGAAGACGTCTTGCGCAGCTACGAGCTGCACGCCAACGCCTACGTCACCAAGCCGGTCGGTTTCGAGTCCTTCGTCTCGGTGGTCCGCCAGATCGACGACTTCTTCCTCTCGATCGTGCGCCTTCCCCGGCACTAGGAGCAAGAGATGACCGCGTTCGCCACGGCGCCGCTCCCCCGCTCGCGCGACGACGCGCTCGCCGAGGATCTCGCCGACCCGCTGGCCGCGTACCGCGGCGCCTTTCGCATCGACGAGTCGGGTCCGATCTACCTCGACGGGAACTCGCTCGGCCGCCAACCCGAGGCCACCGCGCCGGCCGTCGGCGACCTGCTCGCCGAGTGGGAGCACGAGCTGATCGGGGGCTGGCAGGGCTGGGAGCAACGCCTGTTCGCGGTCGGCGACGAGGTCGCGCGGCTGCTCGGCGCCCGCCCGGGCGAGGTGGTCATCAGCGACTCGACCACGGTGAACTGCTACAAGCTCGCGGTCGCCGCCCTTGACGCGCGGCCCGGGCGGGCTCGCGTGCTCGGCGATGCGAACGACTTCCCGACGGTTCGCTACGTGCTGGAGGGGATCTGCGCAAGCCGCGGCCTTCGGCTCGAGCTCCTCGAGAACGACCCCGGCGAGGGCCTCGACGAGGCCCAGGTGGCGGCTGCGCTCGACGAGGACGTGGCGCTCGTGTGCGTGTCGGGGACCAACTACCGCTCAGGATCCACGCTCGATCTCGGCGCGCTCTGCGCCGCGGCGCACGGTGCCGGCGCGCTGGTCCTCGTCGACCTGAGCCACACCGCCGGATCGGTGCCCGTCGACCTCGAGCGCGCCGGGGTCGACCTGGCGGTGGGCTGCACCTACAAGTACTTGAACGGCGGCCCTGGTGCCCCGGCATGGCTCTATGTGCGCTCGGCGCTCCAAACCCAGCTGCGCCAGCCGATCTGGGGCTGGTGGGGCCAGAAGGACCAGTTCGCCATGGGTCCGCACTACGACCCCGCGCCGGGAATCGCCCGCTTCTTGACCGGCAGCCCGACGATGCTCGCCCTCGCCGCGGTGCGCGCCGGCATCGCGCCACTGCTCGAGGTGGGGATGGACACCTTGTGGGACAAGACCAGGCGCCTGGTGGCCCTCCTCGCCCGGCGCGTCGAGGAGCGTTGCGTCGGGCTCGGCGCCCGCCTCGCCAGCCCGAGCGACCCCACGCGCCGCGGCGGCCACCTGGCGATCGCCCACGAGCACGCCTTCTCGGCGTGCCGCCTGCTCGCCGAGCGGGGCCTCGTGATCGTGGACTTCCGTGGCCCCGACGTCATCCGCCTCGCACCGGTCGCGATCTCCACGCGCGCTGTCGACGTGTGGGACGCGATCGAGCACCTCGCGGCGGTGCTCGCCGACCCCGCGGTCCGCGAGGCGCGACCGCGCACCCGCTTCACCTGAGGTCGCGATCGCCCTCGACGAGCGGGGGCTCCTCGGCCGGCTGCGCCGCGGGCTCGGCGCGCTCGCCGGGCGGCCGCCGGTTTGCCGACGCAGGCGCGACCGGGCGCGACGAGTGGTCCGAGGAGTCGCGATTAGCCTTTCGGGCGAAGGAGCGTGGCGCATCGTGGAACACTTCACCCGAGGATTCAGCGGCCGGGCGCGCCCTGCGCGCGAGCGCGAGCTGCCGCCGGGGCAGTACGACGTGGGTGAGGACTGGCCGGTGCTCACCGCCGAGGCGACCCCGCGGCTCGACCCGGCCACCTTCAGCGTCGCCATTGGTGGCCTCGTCGCCTCGCCGGTGCGCTTCAGCCTCGCCGAGCTCGACTCGCTCGAGCACTCGACCTACCGCGGCGCCATCCACTGCGTCACGACCTGGTCCAAGTTCGGCATGTTCTTCGAAGGCGTCAGCCTCGACACGCTCTTTCAGGTCGCTTCCCCGCTCGCCGAGGCACGCTTTGGCCTCGTGCGCTCCCACACCGGCTACACCACCAATCTCCCCCTTTCGGACCTCGAGGGCGGGCGCGCCCTGATCGCCACGCGGGTCAACGGCGAGCCGCTCTCTGTCGAACACGGCGGCCCGGCGCGCCTCGTCGTGCCGCACCTGTACTTCTGGAAGAGCGCCAAGTGGGTCGCCGAGATTACGCTCGCCGCGACCGACGTTCCCGGGTTTTGGGAACAGAACGGCTACCACGACCGCGGCGATCCGTGGCAAGAGCAGCGCTACCAGGGGGACTGATCGTCGAGCCCGCCGCCATTCGACCAGGGCCCTGGCAGCAGGCCGAGGTCGTCGCCATCTGGCCCGAGACGGCACGGGCGAAGACCTTGCGCCTGGCGCTCAGCGTTCCCCTCCCGCGCCTCGCGGGCCAGCACTTCGTCGTCCGGCTGAGCGCGCCCGACGGCTATCGAGCGTCGCGCTCGTACTCAGTGGCCTCGCCCCCCGGCGAGGATGGGCTGATCGAGCTCACGATCGAGCGCCTGGAGGACGGTGAGGTCTCAAGCTTCCTACACGACGAGGTCGTCGTCGGCGACCTCCTCGAGGTTCGCGGGCCGATCGGCGGCCACTTCGTCTGGCGGGGCGACTGTCGGGCAGTCCTCATCGGCGGTGGCTCTGGGATCGTCCCGCTGATGTCGATGCTGCGCATGGCCCGCCAGGGGGCCATGGCCGGATCGGTCACGCTCGTCGTCTCGGTGCGCGAACCGGCTGAGCTGTACTACCGCGACGAGCTCGCTGGCCCCGAGGTCCAAATCGCCTACACGCGAGCTGCTCCACCCGGCACGACGCGGCCCGTTGGACGCCTACGCCCCGAGGATCTCGCGGGCATCGAGCTTGCCGGTGCCACCTGCTTTGTCTGCGGCCCGGCGGCCTTTTGCGATCACGCCAGCGCGCTGTTGCTCCACACGGGCGCGAGCGCGCAGCAGATCCGCGTCGAGCGGTTCGGCCCGAGCGGCTGATTGGAACCCGGCGCCGCGGATGGCCCGGCGCCATGTGCACCCCGACGTCACCGAGCCCACCAACCGTTGGGTTGGTGGGCTCGGGACGAGACCGCGATCAGAAGTCCGGCATGAAGCCGGTGACCGCACCAGCCAACCGGGCGTGCGCCGAGGAACCGTAGAAGCGGGCGTTGCCCTTCTGGTAGACGTTCCCGCGCGTCGTCACCAGCCAGTAGCCGTGACCGTTGGCGGTCGGGGCGAAGGCCACGACGGGAGGTACCCGGTGGCCGGCGACCTGGCCGTAGAAGCCGGCGTCGCCGAAGGCAACGACCTCACCGCTTCGAGTCACGAGCCAGTAGCCGTGACCGTCAGGCGTCAGCGCGAACGCACTGACCGGCGCCGTGTGGAGGTGGCGCTCGGCGATCGATCCGTAAAAGGCGGTGTGGCCGAAGCGATAGACGTTGCCCCGCTCGCTGACGAGCCAGTAGCCGCTGTCGTTCGGCATGATGCCGAAGCCGACGATCGGCGGGGCGTGGTGGCCGGCCATCGAGCCGTAGAAGCGGGCGTTGCCGTAGGCAAAGACGTTGCCCGCCCTGGTCACCTCGTAGTAGCCGTGGTCCCCGGCGGTCACCGCGAAGGCAACGGTCGGCGTGCGCAGATGCAGCGGCGCGATCGAGCCGTAGAAGCGGGCGTTGCCGTAGTTGAACACCCCGCCGAAGCTCGCGACCAGGTAGTAGCCCTGGTTCCCCGGCGTCGCCGCCATCGTGACGATGTGGCGCGGGTGCTGCGGCGTCTTCGGAGCGATCGGGCGCGCCTGGCCCTTGAAGAGCAGCTCACCGCTGCTCGTCGTGTACCAGTAGCCCAGCGCGCCGGGAACCTCGGCGAGCTTGACCGTGATGGCGAGGCTCTGTCGTGCCGGGGAGCCGACGCCGTTGGCGGCGATGATCGTCACGCGGTAGGTGCCCTGCACCCCGCGCGCGGGGGTGCCCGAGATGGTGGCGGTGCCATTGCCGTTCGCGTGGAAGCTCAGGCCAGGCGGGAGGCTACCGTTCTCGCTCAGCTTCGGCGTCGGGGTCCCCGACGCGGTGACGTTGAAGCTCATGGCCGAGCCACCCTTGGCGCTGAGTGAGCTCGCGCTCGTCACCGCTGGTGCTTGGCTGAAGGCGAGCGTCAGGTGCTGGGTCGCCTGGGCGCCGACCCCGTTGGAGGCAACGATCGTCACGTGGTAACTGCCGTGGTCCGACGGCAGCGCGCGTCCACGGATCGTGGCCGTCCCGTTGCCGTTGTCGTGGAAGAAGAGGCCGGCCGGGAGCTGCCCGTACTCGCGAAGCGCGGGGGTCGGTGACCCGCTCGTGTGGATCTCGAACATGTTGTACTGCCCCGCCCGCAGCGTCGCGGTTGGCGGACTGGTGATCTTGGGGACTGCGGCGATCGTCACCATCAGGTGCTGGACCGCCGCGTTGCCGACGCCATTGGAGGCCACGAAGGTGGCGTCGTAGCTGCCATGGTCGCTCGGCGAGGGCGAGCCGAACACCGTCCCGGTGCCGTTCGCGTTCTCACGAAAGTAGAGCCCGGCGGGAAGGCCACCGTGGAAGGTGATGGTCGGCGTCGGCGCGCCCATGGCCTGCACGGTGAAGTCGACGTGCGAGCCAAGCGCGACCTTGAGCGTCGTGGCGCTCGTGAAGCGGGGGGCGCCAGAGAACGACAGCACCAAATGCTGGGAGGCCGACGACCCCACGCCGTTCGACGCGGTGATCGTCACGCCATAACTTCCCTGGACATCAGCTGGCGGGGTCCCCGAGATGGTCGCCGTGCCGTTCCCGTTGTCATGGAACGACAGGCCCGGTGGCAAGGTGCCCGTCTCCGCCAGATTCGGCGTGGGCGTTCCCGTCGCGGTCACCTTCACCTGGGTGCCAACGCCCGCCTGGATCGACGCCGTTGGCGAGCTCGTGATCCTGGGCGCCGCGTCCACGGTGAGGACGAGCTTTTGCACCGCAGGGGATCCGACCCCGTTGTTCGCGGTGATCGTGAGAGGATAGCTGCCACCCGTCGTCGTGGTCGCAGTCCCCGAGATGGTCGCCGTTCCGTTCCCGTTGTCGTGGAAAGTCACCCCCCCTGGGAGGCTGCCGGACTCAGTGAGCGCCGGAGTCGGTGTTCCGCTCGTGGTCACGGTGAAGCTGTCGGCCGCACCCGCGATGAAAGTAACGGCGGCCGCGCTCGTGATCGCCGGCGCTTGGCCGGCGTGGGGCAGCGCGTCGGCGGGCGCGCTGGCCGCGGCGGCCGGTGCGGCCGCAACCGTCGCTGGCAGCACCACGCCGATGCCAAGGACCAACGTCGCGGCGGCGATGGACGCGGGCCAGCCACGCGGACCGCGGTGGCGGACGCCTCGGCGCTGCGGCCGTGTATTGATGGGCTGTCCGAGCCGCGTGCGCGGTGGCGTGCCCGGTTCATTTGGTGTTCGTCTTCTCACGCTGCATCTCCTTCGTGCTCAGGCCGGAGCCCGCTGGCTCCTGGCACGTCTGATGCACGGCCGCGCCATCGCGGCGTACAAGTACGCATTCCGTCACGAGCAGTGTACCCGTAATCACTTCGCAACGAACCCCTCTGCCTGCGCGGACCCGCGACGGCCCGCGAATGGCCTGGCAACCACCAGCTCGCCGCTCGCGCCAGGACGCGCTCACGCACTGTTCGGTGCGCGCTGGCACAGGGAACCTGCGCTTGGCGGCGCAGGCGGCGATCGGTTCCGCACGCGCACGGGGGTGGCAAGCGGGGCGTTGTGGCGTGGCGCGCGGACGAGGCCTACCGGTCGGGGTCGGATCTCTTCGACCCCGTCGTCGAGCGCGTGCCCACCGAGCCTGGTCAGCGCCATCCCCCTGCGCGCGATCGCGCGCCCTTGACGTCCTCAGCCATGTCGGCAAGGCGACCGCCTGCGGCATCGCCTTGTTGGCAGGCAACCAGCCGGACTGGCAGCCCGACGACGAGCCCGGCGATGCGCTCCAAGGCGATCCGGCGGCGTGGTGGCGCATGCTCGCGAGCAAGATCTGCACGGTCGCGGCCGAGATCGACCTCAGCGCCGAGGTGGACACGCCCGCTGGGCGCCGCAGCATCGCCGACGGCCTCGCCTTCCCGGCCATCGACCTGTTCGTGCACGGCGGGGACGTCGCCTGCTGTGCGCGCCATGACGTGGAGATCTGCTCGGTGGCCATCGCGTTCGCGCACGCGCTCCTCGGCGGGATGCCGACGCAGCGCTGCGCAGCCGGGCGGTCTTGGCCCCCGCCCAGGCGACGCCCGAGGGCGCCTCGCCGACAGAGATCGGCTGGACCGGGCGCGACCCGACGTGGTCCCCGCCAGGTCAGTCTTTGCGGATCAGCGGCCAGCCCGACCGGGCGCGACCCGGCTGCCCTGCCCGTGCCCACCGTTTGCGGTACGAGCACACGAGACGCCCCGGTTCAGGTGCTCCGGCGCCGCGCGCGCCGCTGCGGCAGGTCGCTGCGCAGGGTCGACCAGACGATGGCGACGCCGAGGACCAACGCGAGCGCCAAGAGCACGATCGAGAAGGCGGACTCTCCGAGCCAACGCGGGCCACCGGCTGAGATGGAAAAGATCGCCGCGGCCAGCACGAAGGCCGCGACGGCAAGGCCGGCCGCGGCACGATTCGCGAGCTTTTGGATGCTGCGCATCAGCGCCGACTCGTCAAAGCCCTCGACGCGAAGCTGCACGCTGCCCTCGGCCAGGGCGTCGAGCACCTTGTTCATCCGCCGCGGCAGGTGCTCGGCGAACTCCTTGGCGTCGAGCATCGCCCCGATGAGGCTGGAGGGCGTCGCCGAGCGCTCCATCGAATGGCGCATGAGGACGCTCGCGTGCTCACGAATAGCACTCGCCGGCTCGTAGGACGGGGCGAGGCGGCGGGCGACGCCGTCGAGATTGACGAGCGCCTTGCCGACCATGGTGAGTTGGGGCGCCGGGCGCAAGCCGCTCGACACCGCCAGTCGGGCGAGCTCGCCGAGCTGGCGTCCGGTCTGCAGCTCGGACAGCCGCGCCCCGCTCGTCTGCAGGACGAAGCCGGCCACCTGGCGGCCGAGCAGGTCACGGTCGAAGCCGTCGAGTGGCTCGCCGCAGCGCTCGAGCGCCGAGGCCGCCTCGGCGGCATTCGTCGTGCCGAGCGCGAGCAGTAGGCGCAACAGCGCGTCTTGCAGCTCCGGCGTGATCCAGGTGGTCATGCCGACGTCGACGAGCGCCAGGTCGCCCTCGGTGGTGACCAAGACGTTGCCGGGGTGCGGATCGGCGTGCAGCACCCCGTGGATCAGCAGCTGGTCCAAGAACGCCTTGAAGAGCTGATCGGCAAGTGGCGCACCGTCGAGCTCGAGCAAGCCGAGGGGGCCGATCGTCGCAAGGGAGCGCCCCTCGACCAGCTCCATGGTCAACAGGCGCGTCGTGGTCAGGTCGTCCACCGGTGCCGGCACGCGAAGGCGCGGATAGTTCTCGAGCATGCTGGCGAGCATCCGCAGGTTCGCCGCCTCGCCCGTGTAGTCGAGCTCGGCGCGCACCGCGCGGGCGAACTCGTCGACCATGAGCGCGAGCCCGGCGCGCTCGGCGACCCCGACATGCTCGTCGAAGGCGGTCGCCAGCTCGCCGATCACCTCGAGGTCATCGGCCACCTGCTGGCGCACCCCGGGGCGCTGCACCTTCAGGGCAACCTGGCGCCCGTCGCGCAGCACGGCACGGTGCACCTGGGCAAGCGAGGCCGCCCCGAGCGGGCGCTCGTCAAAGTCCGTGAACAGCCGCGAGACCTTGGTGCCGAGCTCCTCCTCGATGACCGAGCGCACGACCTCGACGCCGATCGGTGTGGCGTGGTCCTGCAGGCTCGAGAGTGCGCTCAAGTATTCGGGCGGGAACAGATCGACCCGGCTCGAGAGCAGCTGGCCGAGCTTGATGTAAGTGGGCCCCATCTCCTCGAGCGACCGCACGAGATGCTCGCCCTCGGCCCGCCGCTGCGCCCTTTCCTGCTCGCCGCGCAATGGGGTATCGCCCGATGCGGCCTGGCTGATCACGGCCCGGTTGACAAAGAGCAGCTTCGCCAGGCGGGCGTACTCGGGCAGGTGGCGAACCCGGATCGAGGCGCTCATGGCCTCCTCCTACCCCCTAGGAGTCCTGCCCAACGAGGCGCGCCTGCCCGATGAGGAAGCGCCACCGGATCCCTCCCGTCGTTCGGCGAGGAACGTCGTGGGTGTGGGTGCGCATCCAGCACCCATGAGCCGATGCCAGCGCTCCCACCAGGCCATCGCCCGAGGAGGGCCCACGGGAACGGGCGCGCTGAGGCCTGTGCGCTCGAGAGCACTTCCTCACCGCCCCGCACGCGGCCGCGGGTTCGGTGTCCCAGAGGACACCGCCCGCGCACGGGTTCGCCGTCGCTGCGTCGCCGATGCCGCTCGGCCCGGCGTAAGCGACGCCTGGCACGTCAGGCGCGGATGCGCAAGGCGAAGCGCTTCACGTGCTTGCCCGTGATCTCGACGAGCTCCAAGACGACGATGCGGTGGGACTTCGCCGCCCCGGCGAGCACCGATTGGCCGATGCGGTTGAGGTCGATCTTCACCACGCCGCGCAGCTTGGTGATCGCCATGGACGTGCGTCCCACCACCCGGCTCTTCGTCTTCTTCGTCTTGCCCTGGACCAGCACGAGCGCAGCGCCGCAGCGCCTGGCGTGGCAGGCGACGTGGACCGCGACGGCCGTCGGCTTGGCGCCGCCGATCGCGGCGACCGGCGAGCGGGAGACCACGGGCGCCAGCACCACCTTCGAAGGCGGCGGCCGGTGCGCCAGAACGATCTCAAAGGTCTGCACCGAGGGCCGGCCGATGCCGTTCGACGCCGTGATCGTGATCGGGTAGCGGATCGGCACCGGCGCCGGCTTGGCCGCGCTCGACCCCGTGGTACTGGTCGCGGGCTGGGTCGTCGTGGGCGCTCCCCCGGTCGTGGCGGTCGAGGTGCTCACCGGGGCGGCGCCGGTCGGCACGCCGGTGAACTTTCCGTTGACGAAGATCACCCCGGCCGGCAAGGTGCCGGACTCGGTGAAGCTCGAGACCGGAAAGCCGCTCGCGTGCACCCGAAAGTTGTCGATGTAGCCGATGACGAAGGTCGTCTTGTCGGCGCTCGTGATCTTCGGCGCCTCGTCGATGTCGAGGGTGTAGATCTGGCTCGCCGGCGAGCCAACGCCGTTCTTGGCGATCACCGTGACCACGTACTGGCCGCCGCTGCCCGGTGCCGGCACGCCCGAGAGCACGCCGCTCGATGACAGCGTGACGCCCGGCGGCAGCGCGCCCTGCTCGCTGAAGCTCGGCGCCGGCAAGCCGCTCGCCGTGAGGTCGATGGCATTGGCCTGTCCGACCGCGAAGGTGGCGTTGTTCGTGCTGGTGAAGTTCGGTGCCTGATTGACGGTGAGCAGGAAGCTCTGGACCGACGAGCCGGCGCTGTTCTTCACCGTGAAGGTGATCGGATAGCTCGTCGTCGACGCCCCGCTACTCGCCGCGTTCGTCGCCCCGGTCCCGCCCGCCGCGCCCGCGGCCGGCGCCGGGGTGCCGGTGAGCACGCCGTTCACGAAGCTCATGCCCGAGGGAAGCGCGCCGCTCTCGCTGTAGGTGGGCGCCGGATAGCCCGAAGCCGCCAGGTTGAACTGGGCGGCGTGACCCGCCGTGAAGGTCACGCTGTTGCCGTTGGTCAGCGACGGGGCCTCGTCGACGAGCAAGGTGAAGTCCTGGGTCGCCGGCGTCCCGATGCCATTGGACGCCGAGACGACGAGCGGGTAGGCCCCGCCGGTGCCCGCAGCCGGCACACCGGACAAGACGCCGCTCGGCGAGAGCGAGACGCCGGTCGGCAATGCGCCGCTCAGCGAGAAGGAGGGCGTCGGGTTCCCCCCGACCGAGGTGAAGGTGAAGGTGCCTGGGGTCCCGACGGTGAAGGTGGCCGAGACCGCGCTCGTGATCTGCTGGGCGCCCTGGTTCACCGTCAAGGTGAAGGACTGGCTCGCCGAGGCGCCAACGCTGTTGGTGGCGGTCACCTGGATCGGATAGCTCCCCCCCGTCCCGGCGTTCGGGCTCCCCGCAAGTACCCCCGCAGACGACAGCGTCACCCCGGCCGGCAGTGTCCCGGTCTCGGCGAAGGTCGCCGCGGGGTAGCCGCTCGCCGTGAAGGTAAAGCTGCCGTCGGTCTGGGTGGCAAAGGTCGTCGCGGCGGGGCTCGTGATCGCCGGAGCGGCATCGACCAGCAGCGAGAACTGCCCACTCACCTGCCCGGCCGGACTGCTCGCGGTGATGGTCACCGAGCTTAAGCCGGTGCCGGCGAGCTTCGGGTCACCCGACAAGGTGGCGATTCCGTCACCTTGGTCCTGGAACGTGAGGCCCGCCGGCAAGGTTCCGGCCTCGGTGAGCGCCGGCGTGGAGCTCCCGACGCTGATCACCGAGTAGGTCGAGGTCGTGCCCACCGTGAACGTCGGGCTGGTGACCTCATCCAGGGTCTGCGCGCTCGGCCCCCCCGAGGTCGCGTCGTAGCCACCGACAGCGCTGCAGCTCGCCGGGCTCGGACAGTCGATGGCGGCGAGCGTGCTGTTGGGATTGAGACTCGAGGCGCTCGGCGCCGCCAGCACTCCCGCTTGCGACCAGATCCCGCCGGCCTCGACGACCACCATCGCCTGGGTCGTCGCGTTGGTGTCGGTGTAGCTGCCGACGGCGGTGCAGCCATTCGTCGCGGTGCACGATCCCGCAGTGAGCACGGCGTTCGGGTCGGGGTAGGCGTTCGCCGGCGCGGCGATCGCAATCGCCTGGGCCCAGGTGCCGCCGAGGTCGACGGCCGCCATCGCCTCGGTGTTGCCCGAGGTCGTCACATAGGAACCGAACGCGGTGCAGTCCGTGTTGGCGACGCAGGACACCGAGTCCAGGTTGGCGTTGGGGTTGGTCGCGGCGTCTGCCGGCAGGCTGAGCTCGACGGCCGTGCCCCAGGTGCCGCCGGTCTCGGTGATCTCCATTGCCTGGCGGTCGTTCGAGCTGTCGAGGTAGGTGCCGACCGCGGTGCACGAGGTGCTCGTGGAGCACGACACCGAGCCGATCGTCACCTGCGGGTTGGTCGCGGCCCCACTCGGCAGGCTGAGCGTAGTGGCGCTCGGGAACTTGCCACTGGTCGTCGAGGTGACCATCGCCTGGGTCGCGCCCGAGGTATCGGTGTAGGTGCCGACCGCGGTGCAGATCCCGGCGTTGGTGCACGAGACGGCATCCAGCGCGGCTTGCGGATCGGTCGCCGCGCCGTTCGGCGCGCCCACCGCGCTCGGCAGCGCCCAGTTGCCGTTCGACTCGGTGGTCCCGAAGGCCTGCTGCTGGCCCGTCGCCGCCTGGTAGCTGCCGACGGCGGTGCAGTCGACGGCGTTCGCGCACGAGATCCCCGACAGCGCGATGTGCGGCTGGCCGGCGGCGTTCTGCGGCGGGGACATGGCCGTCGCCTGCCCCCAGCTGCCCGAGGTCTCGGTAACGAGCATGCCCTGTGTCGAGCCCGAGGCGTCCTGGTAGGTGCCAACGGCGCTGCAGTTGCCGCTCGAGTAGCAGCTCAGCGCGTCCAGGCTGAGCTCCGCCGAGGTGCTCGCCCCGGTCGGCGGGCTCACCGGCTGGCCGTTGGCCCAGGCCGCCGGCACCATCACCGGAGGGGTCCCGGTCGACGCCGAGGCCGCTGGTGCGGCGAGCGGGACGACGGCAAAGAGCGAGCTGGCCGCCAGGGCGATCACGGCGAACGCCGTGAGGCGCCGCAGCAAGCAGCTCGAGAAGGTGGCAATGCGCGCGGACCGTGCAATCGTCATGGCGCAGCTATCGGCACAACGGCCCGGGTCCTTCAGTCCCCCAGCCGTGGTCGAAGTTGGCGTGCCGCGTGGCTGCTAAATGCCGAGCTGGCGGATCGGCGATCCTGCCAGGTAGGCGAGGATGTCCTCGATGGCTTCCTGGTACATCACGCCCAGGTCCTGCTCGCTCACGTAACCAAGGTGCGGGAGCAAGACGACGTTGTCGAGCTCGAGCAAGGGGTGATCGGCCGGAAGCGGCTCGGTGTCATAGACGTCGAGGCCGGCGCCGGCGATCACCTTGCGTCGGAGCGCCTCGACCAGGGCAGCCTCCTCGACGATCGGTCCGCGCGAGGTGTTGACCAACACGGCGCTCGGCTTCATGGCGGCGAGCTCGGCAGCACCAAAGAGCCCTCGCGTGCGGTCACTGAGGACCAAGTGGATCGACAGGACGTCGGAGCGCTCGCACAGGGCCGCCTTGGCCACCGGCTCCACGCCGAGCTCCTCGGCGCGCGCCACGTCGAGGTGCTCGCTCCAGGCGATCACCTCCATGCCAAAGGCTCGCGCTGGCGCGACCATCGCCGATCCGAGGCGACCGAGGCCGGCGAGCCCGAGGGTGGCGCCGCCGAGCCGCCCGGGGAGGCCGAGCTGCCAGCGGCCGTCGCGCAGCGCTTGGTCCTCGAGCACCACGCGCTTGGTGGTCGCCAAGACGAGCGCGAAGGCCACCTCGACCGGGCTCGGAAGACCAGGAAGCGCCGGTGTCGAGGATCCGTTCGTGCCCGAGACGACGACCCCCTTGTCTCGAAGGTAGGTCACGTCTACCGCGGCGTTGCGCATCCCGGTTGTCACGAGCAGGCGAAGGCGATCGAGGTCGTTGAGCACCGCCCTTGGAAATGCCGTGCGCTCGCGCATCACGACGAGCGCATCGAAATCCCGCAACGTGGCGACGAGGCTCGATGCGGCGATCGGCTCGTGGAAGAAGACGACCTCGGCCGACCCGCCAAGGCGTCGCCAGTCCGCCAGCTGGCCCGCTACTTGCTGGTAGTCATCGAGCACTGCGATCCGCAACATGGTGCGGTTGTAGCTCCGACGTCGCCGAGCCCGCCAAAGCGGACCGACGCCACCCCGAATCGTCCGCAGTGTTGCGATCGTGCGAAGGCACTCAATCGGAGTTTCCCTTCCGGCGTTAGCACTCTGTTAGGGGCGCGCAGAGGCCCTCGCCAGGGGGCGCACCACGCGCGAGGGTGGGTGCGGCCACAGCGCCAACAAATGGCGGGTTTTGTCAAGAATTCAGCGGTTCCCGCCGCCCCTGGCGCGTCAGCACGCGCCCAGTACGGGCCGCGAACGCGGCCGAATTGCGACCCAGTACAGAGACGTTGATGAACCACGCCCCAAGCAGTGACCACCGCCGCGGCTGGATGCACCGCATCACCGTGACGGCATCCCTTGCTGCGGTCGCACCGGCGATCCTTGCCGCCCCCGGGCGCGCCGGTGCGACCTCGCGGCGCCCTGCCAGTGCCGCGCACCTGGGCGCAAGCTATGGCTGCGTCTTGGCATCCGGGACGAGCGGGACCTCTGGCACGTCGGGGACCTCTGGCACGTCGGGGACCTCTGGCACGTCGGGGACCTCTGGAGCCGCGGGCACGTCGGGGTTCAGCGGATCTTCAGGCACTTCAGGAAGCTCGACCCGTTATGGAACCGAGGAACAAGGCGCTGCGACCACGACGACGCTGGCAGGGTCGAGCGGCATCCCAGGAACGAGCGGCACGGCAGGGACGAGCGGAACAGCAGGGACGAGTGGCGCCGTAGGGACGAGTGGCACCGGGTCAACCTCGACGACGACCACCACGCTGCCGGCGACCGTCCAAACGCTGGCGCCGCCGCCCAGCACGAGCGTGGCGGGAACGAGCGGAAATGGGTCGAGCTCGACAAGCACGACGGCCCCCGCATCGATCTCCACGGGCGTGGCGCCAAGCTCGGCGACCAACGCCTATGACCTCATCACCGCGAACGGTGCCGTCTACAGCTACGGCGGGGCGCGCAACTACGGCTCGCTCCCGGCGAAGGCCGGGTCGTCACGGATCATCGGCGCCGCAGCGACCCCGGGCGGAAATGGCTACTGGCTGCTCAGCGCGGACGGCCACCTCTTCGCGTACGGCTTCGCGGTCCACTACGGCACGCCGTATGAGGAACGCCACGTCGGCTCCTTCGTCGCCCTGGCGGCAACGCCCGACGGGGGCGGGCTCTTGGCGGTGACCGATCGCGGCAGCGTCGTGCACCTCGGGGACGCACCGTTTTGCGGCTCGCCCGTGCACCAGGTGACCAGCGACAACGTCGCCGGCATCGTGCCGACCCCGGACGGCAACGGCTACTGGGTCTTCACGAGCACCGGGACCGTCTACCCCTACGGCGACGCGCGCGCCATTGGCTCGGGGCACGGGCCCGGTGGCTCACCGGCGGTCGGGCTTGCCGCGACCGCGGACGGCGGCGGTTATTGGATCGCGTACGCCGACGGCGCCGTTCGCCAGTTCGGAGACGCCCCCTTCTACGGCTCCCCGGCGCACGCGGCCGGCCATCAGCCCGTCGTCGGGATCGCCGCGACCCGCGACGGCGCCGGGTACTGGGTCGTCACCGACACGGGCCAGGTCTATGGCTACGGCCAGGCCGTGAGCCACGGTTCGCTCGGCCATGTCACCGCGAGCGCGGGCCACGGGGTGGTCGCCTTGGTGGCGACGGCCGCCAGGGCGACCACTGGCGTGTCGGCCTCGCCGCCACCGCCGGCACTCCCACCCCTCAAGCCGCTGAAGGGCGACCCCTACGCGCACGGCGCCATCGGCTACGACATCAGCAACTTCCAGTGCAACCGGCACGCGCCGGCGCGGACCCAGGCCGGCCTGCCGGCCCGGCTCGGCCTCAGCGTGCTGCAGGTCGCCGGCTGGCTCGACAGCTCGCTGAACTCCTGCCTCGCCGCCGAGACCAGCTGGGCGAACCGGGCGGCCGCCAAGGGCGACCCGCCGAGCCTGTACCTGTTCGTGAACGCCCCGACCAACAGCGCAGCGTCGCGCCGCCAGGCGGCAACCGGACCGGCCGGACGCTGTGCGGCGCGGCCACGGGATCGCCAAGCCTCCTGCCGGGCCTACAACTACGGCTACAACGGCGCCCGCAACGCCCTCGCCTACGCGAACGCGAAGGGGACGCGCTCATCGCTTTGGTGGATCGACGTCGAGAACGCCGCGCTCTCACCGGGCGAGTACGCGGACTTCGCCGCCGGACGGTACTGGTCGGCGAACCGCAAGCTCAACGACCGCACGATCCAAGGGGCCATCGACGCCCTGCGCGCCCAGAAGATCACCGTCGGGATCTACTCCTCGAGCCTGCAGTACTCCGCCATCGCCGGTGACTACGTCCCGGCCGGCAAGCGGGTGCCGCTGTGGATCGCCGGCGTCCCCTGGACCAAGCCCCCCTATCACGAGCGCGGTCTGCCGAGCACCACGATCCTTGCCCGCTGGTGCGCCGGCACCGCCCACTATCAGGGCTCGAAGAAGACCGACCTGTTCGCTGGGGGCGTTCCCTGGCTGCTCCAAGAGACCCCCGGGGTCCTGCCCTCGCCGTATGGGATCGATCCCGACTACGCCTGCTGAGCACTCGGGCGGACGCACCGGCCCTCGACTAGCAAGATAGTTCGACGAACGAACTATCTTGCTAGGCTCCTCGGGGTGGCCGTTCCCCCGACGCCCGCCCTCATGAATGCTCCGGCGGCGGCCGCGCGCCACGACGACCCCGCGCTCGGTGCCCTGCGCGCCCTCACGCGCAGCGCCCGCATGCTCGAGCGCAGCTGCGGCGAGCTGAGCCTCGCCCAGTACCGGGTGCTGGCGGCGATCGCCGATGGTGCCGAGCAGGCCTCCCGCATCGCTCGTCGCCTGGCGCTCGGCAAGCCGGCGGTGAGCACGCTGGTCGAGACCCTGTGCGAACGCGGGCTGCTCGAGCGCCACAGCGTCGCCGGTGATCAGCGAGCCGCCGCGCTCGACCTGACCGAGCGAGGTCGCGCCGTGCTGCAGGCCGCTGAGGAGGAGATGCTGGCCAAGCTGGCAGCGATCGCCGGCAAGAGCGGCGCCGGCGACGCGCTGATCGCGGCGCTCGCGGCGATGGACCGGGCGATCGAAGCGCTCGCCGGCGAGCGCCTGGGCAGCGAGCAGTGAGCGAGCACGCCGCGCCGCAGGCCCCCGAGGCCAACGAGCGCGGCTGGGTGCACCGGCTGTGGGGCTACATGATGCGCCATCGCGCCGACGTGCTCATCTCGCTCGGAGCCGCCGTCGCCGGCAACCTCTGTTTGGCGATGATCCCCCTGGTCGAGCGCCAGATCGTCGACCACGCCATCGTCACGGCCTCCTCGTCGATCTGGGCCTGGCTGGTGGCCCTCGTTGCCTTGGCGCTCGCCGCCTTCGGCTTTGCCTACCTGCGCCGCTACCGCGGCGGCAGGGTCGCATTGTCGGTCCAATACGACCTGCGCAACGCCATGCACGACCACCTGCTGGCGATGGACGCGGAGAACCTCTCCCGCATGCCGACCGGCCAGCTCGTGGCGCGGGCCAACTCGGACTCGACCTTGGTCCAGGGGCTGTTGAGCTTCTTTCCGATCATGAGCGGCAACGTCTTGTTGATGGCGCTGTCGCTGGCGGTGATGTGCGCCCTGGCACCGAAGCTGGCGGTGGTCAGCCTCGCGGTCGTGCCCGCTTTGCTCGTCATCTCCTACAAGATGCGCTGGCGGATCTTCCCAGCGACCTGGGACGCCCAGCAGCGAGAGGGCGACCTCGCCCAGATCGTCGACGAGGACGTGAACGGCGTGCGCGTCGTCAAGGCGTTCGGCCAGGAACGCCGCGAGCTCGGTCGCCTCGCGCGCGCCGCCCAGGCGCTCTATGGCTCCCAGCTCCGCGCGGTGCGGCTCCAGTCGCGCTACCAGCCCCTGCTCGAGGCGGTCCCGACGATCGGTCAGGCGGCGCTGTTGGCGCTCGGCGGCGACATGGCCCTGCACCACGACATCACGCTCGGGACCTTCCTCGCCTTCTCGACCTACCTGGCCCAGATGCTCGCGCCCGCGCGCCAGCTCGCCGGGGTCCTCACCATCGGCCAGCAGGCCCGCGCCGGTGTCGAGCGGATCTTCCAGCTCCTCGACCTCGCCCCGGCGATCGCGGATCGCCCAGGCGCCGTCGAGCTCGCCGAGGTGCGCGGCGAGCTCGACTTCGACCGGGTCGCCTTCTCCTATCGCGAGGGTGCCGCCCCCGTACTCGACGGCTTGGACCTCCACCTCGCTCCCGGCGAGCGGCTCGCGCTCGTCGGTGCGAGCGCGAGCGGCAAGTCGACCGCCGCGATGCTGCTCGCCCGTTTCTATGCGCCCGACGCCGGGACGATCCGCCTGGACGGCCACGATCTCTCGGGGCTGCGGCTCGACTTCTTACGCCGAAGCATCGGGCTCGTCTTTGAGGACAGCTTCCTCTTCTCTGCCTCGGTGCGCGCCAACATCGCGTATGGCCGACCGGGCGCGAGCGACGCCGAGATCCACGCTGCGGCCAAGGCAGCGGCAGCACACGAATTCATCGCCGCGCTCCCCAAGGGCTACGACACCATGGTCGGCGAACGGGGCCTCACCTTGTCCGGCGGTCAGCGCCAGCGGATCGCCCTTGCCCGCGCGATCTTGTCGGACCCCGCCGTGCTCGTCCTCGACGACGCCACGAGCGCGATCGACGCCGTCGTCGAAGGCGCCATCCACGACGCGCTCCGCCATGTGCTCGCCGGGCGCACGACCCTGCTGATCGCGCATCGCCGCTCCACGCTGCGCCTGGCCGATCGGATCGCCGTGCTCGAGGCGGGCCGGATCGTCGCCGAGGGCAGTCACGAGGAGTTGATGGCGACGAGCGCCGCCTACCGGACCCTGCTCGCTGGGCTCGGGGGGAGCGAGGAGGAACAGGCCAAGCCGGCGAGCGACGGCGCGACGACGGCGTCGGCGTGGCGCCGAGCGCCGAGCGGCGGCGGCGCGCCGAGCGCGTGGCGCGCCGGGCCGAGCCTCGGGCCCGGCCTCGGCGGTGGGGGCGGCGGCTGGCGGCTCAACCTCGCGCCGACGCCCGAGCTGCTCGGTCGCGTGGCAGCGCTGCGACCCGTGCGCGACGTCGCGGCGATCGATTTGCGCGCCGAGTCGACCCCCGACGCCAGGTTCTCCTTGCGCCGCCTACTCGCCGCGTTCGCCTGGCCGCTCGCCTTCGGCCTGGTGCTCGTGGTGATCGACGCGATCGCCGCGATCTGCGGGCCGCTGCTCGTCAAGGTCGGCATCGACCGCGGCGTGGAGCACGGCTCGCTCGCCGTGGTCCTCATGGCGGCAGCGGTCTATTTCGCCATCGCGCTCTTCGATCTCCTCGACGAGATCGCCGAGACCTTCGTCACCGGGCGCACGGCCCAGCGCATCATGTGCTCGCTGCGCATCCGGATCTGGGCGCAGCTCCAACGCCTCTCCCTCGACTACTACGAGCGAGAGATGACCGGGCGGATCATGACCCGCATGACCACCGACGTCGATCAGTTCGAGTCGCTAATCGAGAACGGCGTCCTGTCGGCATTGGTCTCGATGGTCACCTTCGTCGGCGTCGGCGCCGCCCTCGTGGTCATCGACGCCGAGCTCGGCCTCGCCACCTTGAGCGTCGTCTTGCCCCTCGCCCTCGCCACCGTGGTCTTCCGCCGACGGGCGGCGCGCTGCTATGAGCTGTCGCGCGAGCGGATCGCCATCGTCAACGCCGACTTCCAAGAGAGCCTCGCGGGCGTGCGCGAGGCGCAGGCGTTCACGCATGAGGCCGAGACGCGCGAACGCTTCCACGCGCTGGGCCGCGACTACCTCGACGCTCGCGTCGGCGCCCAGCGCCTCGTCGCCACCTACTTCCCCTTCGTCCAGTTCCTCTCCTCGGGCGCCGACGCCATCGTCCTCGGAGTCGGCGCAGGCCTCGTCGCCAGCCACCAGCTCGCGCCCGGGGCGCTGATCGCCTTCATCTTGTACATCGACCTCTTCTTCTCCCCGATCCAGCAGCTCTCCCAGGTCTTCGACGCCTGGCAGCAGACAAGGGTCTCGATCGGGCGCATCGGTGAGCTGATGCGCCTCGAGCCGCGGACCGCCGAGCGCCCCGACGCCGTCGTGCCCGAGCGTCTGAGCGGTGCGATCGAGCTCGAGGCGGTGCACTTCGCCTACCCCGCCGTGCCGCTCGCACGCGCCCGGCCGGAGCGACGCGGGCCCGCCGATCGGCGCGACGGTCCACGCATCGACGCGCCGGTGACCGGAGAGGCGCTGCGTGGCATCACGCTGTCGGTGCGACCGGGCGAGACGGTGGCGCTGGTCGGCAAGACCGGCGCGGGCAAGTCCACCCTCGTCAAGCTGCTCGCCCGCTTCTATGACCCCGACGAGGGCACGGTCCGCGTCGACGGCCACGACCTGCGCGAACTCGACCTGCACGCGCTGCGCAGCCAGCTCGGCTACGTGCCCCAGGAGGCGTTCTTATTCTCCGGCACCGTGCGCGACAACATCGCGTACGGCCGGCCGCACGCGAGCGACGCCGACGTCGAGGCCGCGGCGCGCGCCGTGGGCGCGCACGAGGTGATCGCGAAGCTCCCCGGCGGTTACCTCCACGAGATCGCCGAGCGCGGTCGCTCGCTGTCGGCCGGCGAGCGTCAGCTGATCGCGCTCGCCCGCGCCCAGCTCGTCGACCCTGCCATCTTGCTCCTCGACGAGGCGACCTCGAACCTCGACCTCAAGAGCGAGGGGCGGGTGAGCGCGGCGATGCACGCCGTCGCCGACGGGCGGACGACGGTGCTGATCGCCCACCGGCTACAAAGCGCCCGCGACGCCGACCGCATCGTCGTCCTCGCCCACGGCGAGGTCGCCGAGAGCGGCAGCCACGATGAGCTCGTCGCCCGCAACGGCCCCTACGCCGCGATGTGGGCGGCATTTGAGACCGCGAACGACGCCGAGCTCCCGATCTCAGGGGCGATGCTCGATCGCTGAGGCGGCACCGGCCCGACGAGCGCCACCCGCCTGATCACGCCGGCGAGATCACGAGGTCGGCGCGGCCGATCGGGTCGAAGCGGGTGAGGAAGTCGATCTCGTTCGCCCGCCACACCGCTCGCCATTGCGCCTCGGCGGCCGAGCCCGTTGCCGTACCGTCGCGGGCGATCCCCCGCGCGGTGGCCAACTCGAGGTCCACGTCGAGCCACAACGCGAGGTCGAAGGCGTCGGCGAGGCTCGGATGGAAGAGCCCGACGCCCTCGATGATCAACCCAGCACCGACCGAACAGGTCGCCGGCTCGCTCGAGAAGTGCTCCCAGTCACGACACGAGGCGTAGGTGAGGGTGCTCGCGCCGCGCCGCGCCGGTCCGATCACCTCGCGCGCCAGGCGATCACGGTCGATCCCCCGCCAGTCGCTCGAGCGCTCGAGCACCGCAGCCGTGGCGAACTCGTCCGCGCCGATGACGCCGAAGTCGACCAGGCGCCCGAGTGCGGTGGCAAGCGTCGTCTTGCCGCTGCCACCAACGCCCGAGATCGCGACGATGCAGCACCGCCCCGGCATGACCTGCTCCGCGATGCGGTCCGCGATCGCCGCGAGGCTGGGCCGATAGCCGAGGGCGGGTCCAGGCGGGCTGGCGTCGGCGCTCACCGGCTCGGCGCCACGTCCGAGCGCCCCTCGCGACGAGCGGCCGGCCGGGCGGTGCCCATCGTCGAGGCGCGTACCTCGAGCTCGGGTGCGAAGACCACTTCGCGGTGCTCGTGCGGCGCTCCGCTCAGCTCCTCGAGCAAAAGGCCCGCCGCCGTTGCCCCGAGCTCGAACTTGGGCTGGCGGACCGAGGTGAGCGCCGGCGACAGCATCGAGGAGAAGACCACGTCGTCGTAGCCGACGAGCGCGAGGTCCTCTGGCACGCGCAGGCCCCGGGCGACGAGGCCCTTTAAGACCCCGAGGGCCAGCAGGTCGTTCGCGCACATCACCGCGCTCGGGCGCGGCTCGCATGCCAGCACGCGCGCGCTGGCCGCCTCGCCCTGCTCGGCGGTGAGGCTCGGCACCAGCACCTCGCAGATGGCATCACCAGGATCGCGGCCGGCGCGCCGCGCCGCGCGCCGCGCCCCGCGGCGGCGGTCCGCGCACTGGCGGATGGTCGCCGGGCCGTTCACGAAGGCGATGCGCCGGTGGCCGAGGCCGAAGAGGTGGGCGGCGGCGAGCTCCCCTCCGCGGGCGTCGTCGACGGTGACCGCACAGAGCCGTCCGGGCGGCGCCGGGCGGTCGAGCAGTACCGTCGGCACGCCGCGCTCGGCGAGCGCGACGAAAGAGGCGAGGTCGCGCTCGGCCGGGGTCGCCAGCACCCCTTCGACGCGGTGCTCCTCGAGCATGCGCAAATAGCGCTGCTCGCGACTCGCCGACTCATCGGTCGAGCACAGCACGAGCACGTAGCCGTGTTCGACCATCGTGTGCTCGATCCCCCGCACGAGCTCGGTGAAGAACGGGTTCGCCACGTCCAAGATCACGACGCCGATCGAGCGGCTCTTGCCGGCCCGCAGCTGGTGCGCGGCGCTCGAGCGCACGAAGCCGGTGTCCGAGATGGCGTCGAGCACGCGCTGGCGCGTCTCGGGCGCGACGAGCTCGGGCCGGTTCAAGACGTTGGACACCGTGCCGAGCGAGACTCCGGCGCGCAGCGCCACGTCCCGGATCGTCGCCCGCCGCGGCGGCCCGCTCGGTGGCGTTGCTGGCGCGACCTCGCGGGTCGCGGCGTCCCTCATCGATCGCGCCGCGACCGCTGGCGGCGCGCCGCCCGGCGCTGGGGCGCTCGGCACCATGGGCCACCAACCGCACGAACGGGCACGTCGGGAGGCTAGCCGAGGCGCTCAGGCGAAAGCGGCCTCTCATCGGCGAGCGCCGAACGCGTGGCGCGCCACGCCCGCGTCTCGGCGCGGCGCGGGGAAAAGGTTGTCGTCGGCACCTGCGCGCGCACCAGGCGACGCAGCTCGGCGCGATCGCCGCGCAACGCACCGAGGGCGCGCGCTTGCACGAGGAGGTTCCCCGTCGCGGCGGCCTCGACTGGCCCGGCGATCACCGGAAGGCCCGTGGCATCCGCGGTGAGCTGTGCTAACACCTCGTTGCGGGCCCCGCCCCCGACGAGGTGGACCGTGGCGATCTCGCGGTCCGCGAGCCGGGCGGCGGCCCCGAGATGGCGCGCATAGGCGAAGGCGAGGCTGTCAAGCAAACAGCGCGTGATCTCGGCCGGTGAGCTCGGCGCTGGCAGGTCACGGCGCCGACAGAGCTGGGCGATCTCGCCGGGGACTCCGAGCGGTCCGAGCAGTTCAGGGTCGTCGACGTCGATCAACGTGCGCCGGGCTTCACAGCGTGCGGCCTCGGCGAGGAGCGGCTCGAGGGCGATCGGCGCGTGCGCCACGCGGGACCACTCGCGCAGGCACTCCTCGAGCAGGTAGAAGCCGGTCACGTTGCGCAGGAAGCGCACGGTGCCGTCGATGCCGCGCTCGTTGGTGAAATTGGCCGCCCGGCTCTCCTCGCTGCACACCGGGGCCTCGAGTTCCAAGCCGACGAGCGACCAGGTGCCCGCCGAGATGTAGCCGAAGCGATCGTCGACCGCCGGCACGGCGGCGACCGCCGAGGCGGTGTCGTGTGAGCAGACCGCGGTGATCTTCGTGCCCATTGCGAGGCCGGTCTCCTGGGCAACCGCCTCGCTGAGACGGCCATAGGTGCCGCCGGGATCGACGAGCGCGGGGAACAGCGGGCGCGGCAGGCCGAGCGCGGCGATCAGCTCGCCGTCCCACTCCCCGTCGGTCCGAAGCAGCTGGGTCGTCGAGGCGTTGGTGCGCTCGACGGCAGCACCGCCGCACAGCCAGTACGACAAGAGATCGGGGATCATCAGCATCGTGGCCGCGCCGTCCAGTCGCCCCGAGCGCTTTGCCTCGACGAGCTGGAAGAGGGTGTTGAACGCCTGGAGCTGGATCCCGCCGCGCCGGTACAGCGCATCGGCGCCGAGCTCGCCGAGCACCTCGGCCATCACCGGGACAAAGCGCGGGTCGCGATAGTGCAGGGGGTTGGCCAGCAGGGACCCGTCGGCGCCGAGCAGGCCGAAGTCGACCGCCCAGCTGTCGACGCCGATCGACGCCGGCTGCGCCATGGCGGCGGCGCGACGCAGGCCGTCGAGAAAGTTGCGGTAGATGCCGAGCACGTCCCAGTGCAGCGCGTCCAAGAGGCGGACTCCCCCGTTGGCAAAACGCGACACCTCCACGAGCTCGAGGCGGTCGGGCCCGATCCGGCCAAGCACCACCCGGCCGCTCGTCGCGCCGAGGTCGAGCGCAACCGCCTCGATTGCTGCCATCTCGTCCTCAGCGCAAGAAGGCGGCGGCGACACCGCCGTCGACCGGCACGAACATCCCCGTCGTGCGCGAGAGGTCCGGGCCGACGAGCGCGAAGATCGCGGCGGCCACGTGCTCGGGGAGCACCTCGGCGCCGAGCAGGGTCCGCTTGGCGTAGTACGCGCCGAGCTCCTCCTCGGGCACGCCGTAGACCGCGGCCCGCTGGGCCCCCCAGCCACCGGCGAAGATGCCCGAACCCCGGACCACCCCGTCGGGGTTGACGCCGTTCACGCGGATGGCGTGAGATCCAAGCTCGGCGGCGAGCAGGCGGACCTGGTGCGCCTGGTCGGCCTTGGCGGCGCCGTAGGCGAGGTTGTTCGGCCCGGCGAAGACTCCGTTCTTGCTGGCCACATAGACAATGTCGCCGCCCAGCTTCTGGCGCACCATGACCGACGCGGCGGCCTTGGCGACAAGGAACGAGCCGCGGGCCATCACGTCGTGCTGGAGATCCCAGTCCGCCGCCGTCGTCTCAAACAGGCTGCGCGACAAAGACAGCCCGGCGTTGTTGACGACGAGGTCCACCCCACCGAAGGCGAGCACCGCATCGTCCAGGGCGCGGGCGATCGCCTCCTCGTCGGTGACGTCCACGCCCACCGCAACCGACCGGTCCGGGCCACCGATTTCTCCGGCGACCCGAACAGCCGCGGGCTCGTCGCGGTCGGCCACGACGACGCACGCCCCCTCGGCCGCCAGTCGCCTCGCGGTGGCGGCGCCGATGCCCGAGCCGCCCCCGGTGACCAGGGCGATCCGGCCGGCGAGCGGCCGGGGAGGCGGCAGGCGACGCAGCTTGTCCTCCTCGAGGGCCCAGTACTCGATGCGGAACTTCTCGGACTCAGAGATGGGCGCATAGCGTGAGATCGCCTCAGCGCCAGCCATCACGTTGATGGCATTGACGTAGAACTCCCCGGCGACCCGAGCGGTCTGCTTGTCCTTGCCGAAGCTGAACATCCCCACGCCCGGCACGAGCACGATCGCCGGATCCGCACCGCGCATCGCCGGGCTGTCCTTGGTGGCGTAGCGCTCGTAGTACGCCCGGTACTCCTCACGGTAGGCGGCGTGCAGCGCTTCAAGCCGAGCGCGCACCTCCTCGAGCGGCGCGCGCGCCGGCAGGTCGAGCACCATTGGGCGGACCTTGGTCCGAAGGAAGTGATCCGGGCACGACGTCCCGCGCTGGGCGAGCTCCTCGAGGCGCTCGCGCGAGCAGAAGTCCAAGACGATGTCGGAGTCGTCGTAGTGGCCGAGCTGGCGAACGTCGGTACTCGCCATCCCCCGCAGCACCGGGAAGAGTTCGGCAGCCCGGGCGCGCCGCTCGCTGTCGGGCAGCGCCTCATAACCCGGGCGGACGGCGCCGAAGGGATCGCTTCGGCCGTGCTCGTCGATGTAGGCCTGGGCTGTGCGGATGATCTCGAGTGAGTTGGCCTCGCACTCAGCGCTCGTCTTGCCCCAGGCGGTGATCCCGTGGCCACCGAGCACCACGCCGATCGCGTTCGGGTGGCTCCGCTGCACCTCTGCGATGTCGAGGCCGAGCTGGAATCCCGGACGGCGCCAGGGCACCCAAGCGACGCGCTCGCCAAAGCACGCCTTGGTCAGCGCCTCGCCGTCGACCGACGTGGCGAACGCGATGCCGGCGTCGGGATGGAGATGGTCGACGTGCGCGCACTCGACGAGCCCGTGCATCGCCGTGTCGATTGAGGGCGCCGCCCCGCCGCGCCCAAACAGGCAGAAGTCGAACGCCGCCACCATCTCGTCCTCGCGCTCGGGCCCCGGGTAGACGGACACGAGGGACCGCAATCGATCGAGCCGCAGCGCCGCGAGGCCGGCCGCGGTCAAGGTGCCGAGGTCACCACCCGAGCCCTTCACGTAGAGCAGCTCCACGTCCTCGCCGTTGGCCGGGTCGGTGGCCGTGGTCTTCACCGAGGTGTTGCCGCCGGCGTAGTTGGTGGTCCGCCGGTCGGCACCGAGACGGTGCGAGCGCTCGAGGAGCTCGTCGACCGCGCTCGGCCGGTTCTGCTCGAACGCCATCTCAGGACCCCCATCCGGTGGCGGTGCCGCCCACGCGCGCCTTGGCGATCTGCTCGCGGTATCCGCTGCGCAGATATGCGGCGAGCGGATCGGCCTCGAGTCCCATCTCCTGGCGCAGCTCGGCGAGCATCGGGCGCACGTCGGTGGAGAAGGCATCGACGAAGAGGCTGTTCGCGCCGAGCACGTCGCCGTTCGCCTGCGCCTCAGCCAGCGCCTCGCGGTCGACGAGCAGCGCCTTGGCCGTCGCCTCCTGCACGTTCATCACCGAACGGACCTCGGCGGCGACCTTGTCTTCGATGTTGTGGCACTGGTCCAGCATGAAGGCGATGCCCCCACTCGGGGTCACCGCGTCGGCGCGGACGATCTCGAACATGATCCGGAACAGCTGGTAGGGGTCCGCCGCGCCGACCAGCAGGTCGTCGTCGGCATAGAAGCGGCTGTTGAAATGGAAACCGCCCAGCTTTCCGGCGCGCATCAGCGAGGCCACGATGAACTCGATGTTGGTCCCTGGTGCGTGGTGGCCCGTGTCGACGAGCACCCTCGCCCGCTCGCCGAGTGCTAGGCAGTGCAGCAGCGAGGTGCCCCAGTCCGGCACGTCCATCGTGTAGAAGGACGGCTCGAAGAACTTGTACTCGAGCAGCATCTCGACGCCGGCGGGCAAGGCGGCGTAGACCTCGGCGAGCGCCTCGCCCAGGCGGTCCTGGCGGGAGCGGATGTCGTCCTGGCCGGGATAGTTGGTGCCGTCGGCGAACCACAGGCTGACCGCCGGCGAGCCGGTGATCTGCGCGATCTCCACGCACTCGAGCAGGTGGTCAGTCGCCTTGCGGCGGATGGCCGGGTCGGGGTTGCAGACGCTGCCAAGGCGGTACTCGTCTTCCTGGAAGACGTTGGGGTTGATCGCGCCGAGCCGCACCCCGTGCTCGGCGGCGTGCTTGCCGAGCGCGACGTAGTCATCGACGCGGTCCCAGGGGATGTGCAGCGCCACCGAGGGGGCGACGCCAGTCAGGTGGTGCACCATCGCGGCGTCTTCGATCTTCTCGAAGGCGTTGCGGGCGGCGCCTGGGTGGGCGAAGACCTTAAAACGCGTGCCTGTGTTGCCATAGGCCCACGAGGGGGTCTCGATCTGCTGCTGGCGGAGCACGGCCTTGGCCGTCGCGATGTCGCTCATGATGTTCTTCCTCGTCGATTGGGCGCCTGGTCAGCGGCGTTGGGGTTCACGGGAGGTGGAAGACCTCCTCGATCGGCTGCATCGCCTGGTCGGGATCGCTGCCCTCCAGCTCTTCGAAGAGCTCGGCGACGCTTGCCTGCCAGCGGGCGTTCACCTCGGTGAGCGCCATCTCCGCCTTGGCGCGCGCGAAGTCCTCGCACTCGAGGTAGCCGATCAGTATCCCGTCGGGCTTGAGGAACAGCGAATAGTTGTGCCAGCCGGCCGCGCGCAACGCCTCGGCCATCTCTGGCCACACGGCGCGATGACGCTGGCGGTACTCCTCGAGACGATCCAGGCGGACTTTCAGCTCGAAGCACACTCGCTGCATCTTCCACCTTTTGGAGGGTCATGGGGAGGGCCGACGGCCCTCCCCAATCCCCGGGGGGAACTACCGCTGGACTCGTTGCATGGCCCGAGCGCTCGAGGCCAAAGGGAGCACACTGGTCGCACCCCCTGGCCCGAAGCTCGGGCACCTCGGAGCGGCCGGAAGACGGCCAGCGCCGCCACGATGTGGAGGCCGCGCCCGCCGCCTACTGAACCGTTCCAATGTCACACGCTAATGACCCTCGCCGGCCCCGTCAAGCAGGCGCGTCGCGCAGTGCCGTGCGATTGCGCCGGCCAAGCTCGCTCAATAGGGTGGCGCTGTTCTCCTCGGCGCCGTGGAGGTCCCGCGTGCAGATCGCGCTCTTCGTTACCTGTCTGACCGATGCCCTCGCGCCCTCGGCTGGCAAGGCCGTCGTCGAGGTCCTCGAGCGGCTGGGGCACGAGGTCGTCTTCCCCGAGGCACAGACCTGCTGTGGCCAGATGCACCTCAACAGCGGCTATCGCCACGAGTCGCACGCGCTCGCCCGGCGCTTTGTCGCCGTCTTCTCCCGCTTCGACGCCATCGTCACGCCCTCGGCGTCATGCGCCGGCACCGTGCTCGAGGGATACCGCAACCTCGCCGAGGACCTCGGTGACGCCGAGCTTGCTGGCGGCGTCGAGCGGCTGGAGGGCACCCTGCACGAGTTCAGCCAGCTGCTCGTGGACGTGCTTGGCGTGACCGACGTCGGCGCAGCCTTCCCCCACCGCGTCGCCTACCACCCAAGCTGCCACTCCCTGCGGGTCCTGCGCCTTCGCGACCAGCCGCTTCGGCTGCTGGCGAACGTCGCGGGCCTCGAGCTCGTTGAGCACGCCGAGCGCGAGAGCTGTTGTGGGTTTGGCGGCACCTTCTCGATGAAGAACGCCGCGACCTCGACCGCGATGATGCAGGACAAGCTCAAGGCCGTCGGCGACAGCGGGGCCGAGGTGCTCTGTTCGGTCGACAGCTCCTGCCTCACCCATCTCGGCGGCGGCGCTTCTCGCGAGCGGCTGCCGCTTCGCACGATGCACCTCGCGGAGATCCTCGCCACGTCCTCCCGATCGGCACCGGTCCGCTGATGGCACGCAGCTTTCGCGACGCCGCCCCGTTCCCTGACGCCGCGCCCGTCTTCCTCGCCGACCCGCAGCTGCGCGCCAACCTGCGGGGGGCCACCACGACGATCCGCGCCAAGCGCGACCGCTTGGTCGACGAGCTCTCCGACTTCGAGGCGATGCGGCGGCGGGCCGAGGCCATCAAGAACGACGCGCTCGGCCGACTTGGCGACCTGCTCGTCGAGCTCGAGCAGAATGTGCAGGCGGCCGGCGGCACCGTGCACTTCGCCCGGGACGCGGCCGAGGCGCGCGAGATCATCGTCAACCTCGTCGCCGCCGAGGGGGTCGACGAGGTCGTCAAGGTCAAGTCCATGACGACCGCCGAGATCGAGCTGAACGGGGCGCTCGAGGCCGCCGGCATCACCCCGGTCGAGACCGATCTCGCGGAGCTGATCGTCCAGCTCGGCGACGACCTGCCGAGCCACATCGTCGTCCCGGCGATCCACCGCAACCGCCGGGAGATCCGGGACCTGTTCGCTGCGCGCATGGGCGAGCGGGGGCTCGCCGCGCCGGACGGCATCGCCGACGCGCCGGCAGAGCTGGCTGCGGCGGCACGAGCCCACCTGCGGGATCGCTTCTTGCGAGCCAAGGTGGCGATCTCTGGCGCCAACTTCATGGTGGCCGAGTCAGGCACGCTCGCCATCGTCGAGTCCGAGGGCAACGGCCGGATGTGCCTCACCTTGCCCGAGACGCTCATCTCCCTCGTCGGGATCGAGAAGGTGCTGCCCACCAACGCCGACCTCGGCGTCTTCTTGCGCCTGCTCGCCCGCTCCGCCACCGGTGAGCGGATGAACCCCTACACGTCGCTGTTCCGCGGGGTCCATCAAGGTGACGGCCCGCGCACCTTCCATCTCGTCCTCCTCGATAACGGGCGCACGGCGACGCTCGCCGACCCGGTCGGCCGCCAGGCACTTCGCTGCATTCGCTGTGCGGCGTGCCTCAACGTCTGCCCGGTCTATGAGCGCGTCGGTGGCCACGCCTACGGATCGGTCTACCCCGGCCCGATCGGCGCCGTGCTCGCCCCGCAGCTCGACCACGTCGTGAGCGACCCGGTCTCCGCCGCCCTGCCCTTTGCGTCCACGCTGTGCGGCGCGTGCTTCGCCGTCTGCCCGGTCCGCATCGACATCCCCCGCCTGCTCGTGCACCTGCGCGCCCGTGTCGTCGAGCACCAGCAGGTCGGCGGACCAAAGCTCGAGGCGCTGACGATGGGCGCCGCCGCCGTGGTCCTCGCGTCGCCGCGCAAGATGGCGCTCGCTGAACGGCTCTTCGGCGTGCTGCCCGACGGGCTGCTCCGCCGCCTCGCCCCGCAACTTCCTGGTGCGCTCGGCGCGTGGGCCGCGTCCCGAGACCTTCCCGCCGCGCCACCTGAGTCCTTCCGGTCCTGGTGGGCGCGCACGCGCGGCCGGGAGCCAGCGTCCCCACCGCGGCCGACTCCCCTCCTCGGGTCGCTTGCGGCGCGCCGCTTTCGCCGGGGAGCGACCGCCGCGTCACCTGCCGTACCGGCCGAGCGCCACGGTGACACTCGCGCCAAGATCCTCGCCGATCTCGCCCCGCTGCGGCGACCGAACAGCACGCCGCCGCCCAATCCCGCTCGCCCGCCCGAGCCAGCGCCCTCGACGCTCACGACCTTCCTCGAGCGCGTCGGCGCGTATCACGCCGAGGTCACCACCGCCCGGGCCGATGCGGTGGATCACGCCGTTGCCGCGGCGCTCGCCCGCTCGGGCGCGCGCCGCGTGCTCGTGCCCCCGGGGATCCAAGCAACCTGGTTGCCGAGCGCGACGGGGGCACCGTTCGAGACCGACACCGGCGAGCCGGCGGCCACGCTCGAGCACTACGACGCGGCGATCAGCGCGTGTGCCGTGGCGATCGCCGAGTCCGGGACCGTCGTCCTCGACGGGGGCAGCGGCCAGGGCCGGCGAGCCCTGTCGCTGCTGCCCGACCACCTGATCGTCGTGGTGCGCGACGACCAGGTCGTCGACGATGCCGATCAGGCGCTCGCTCGCCTGGTCCCCGGAACGCCACAGACCTGGATCTCGGGACCCTCGGCCACGAGCGACATCGAGCTGCAGCGAGTCGAGGGCGTGCACGGGCCGCGTCGGCTCGACGTCATCGTGATCGCGTAGCGAGCGCGCTCCTCCTGGCGGCTACACCAGCCGCACCGGCAGGTCGATCGTCTGCATGTGGCGGTGCAGGTGCTCAAGCAGGCGGAGATCGTGCTCGCTCAGGCCGACGTTGCTCACTCGGCAGATCGGAAGGATCGGCACGTTGCGCTGGCGGGCGAGGAAGTACTTCGCGGAAGCGGGATACAGCGGCGAACTGACGACCGCGTCGGCGACGCTCAAGGCGAGCTGCACGGACTCAGCACGGGCGTCGCCCGCCACGCCGGCGCCGCAGAGCCACTGCACGAGCTCGGGATAGTAGTTGCCGGCGTTGCCGGAAAACCCGTGGGCGCCGAGGCGCAGGCTCTCAAGCAGCGAGGACATCTCGGCGTTGTAGATCGAGAGCGGGCTGTTCTCGGCTGCGGTCGCCTTGGCACCAACGAAGGACGGCCGCTCGCTCGTCTCCTTGTAGAAGCTGAACGCGCCGGTCTTGGCCAGCACCGCCACGAGCTCGGGAGACAGCAGCCGCTTGTAGGGAAGCGGGCATTCATACAGCCCGAGCGCGACCTCCCCGGCGGCATCAGCCAGCGCGAGCAGCCGATCCTCCAAGATCGCGTCGCTCTCGCCGGGCGCGGCAACCTGCGAGGTCACCGCCACGACCGCGGCCACTCCGGTCGCCGCCATCTCGCGGACGCTGGCCGCCTGCTCGCCCAGATCGCGTCCAAAGCTCCCGCAGGCGACGACCGGCACCCTTCCCGCGACCCGACGGACGACGCGATCGGCGAGCGTCCGACGCTCTTCTGCGCTGAGCGCGTACATTTCGCTCGTCTGCGCCACGGCGAACAGTCCGGCGACGCCCGCCGCCAGATACCACTCCACCAGCGCATCAAGGGCCGTCCAGTCGATCGACCGGTCCTCGCGAAACGGCGTCACCATCACCGGCCAGGCACCGCCTGGCAGCCGCTCAACCTGCATGTGCTCGCACTCTCCTTGTTCGTCGCCGTCCGGTCTCTCCCTCGCCCGAGCCGCTGGGCTCGGTCACACCCCGCGTGCTAGGTCGCCAGGTGCAACATATTCGGCAGCCACAAAGAGAGCTGGGGGACGAGGACCAGCACCACGAGTCCGCCGACGAGCAGCCCGAGGAAGGGCCACATCTCCCGCACGATCTCGCGCAGCGGCGTCTGGGTCAGCCCGCTCAACACGAAGTTCAACACCCCGAGGGTGGGCAGCCCGAGGGCGATCATGGTCACCAAGGTGAAGACCACGCCGAAGTAGACCATGTTGACGCCGGCCGCATGAAGGATCGGGACCATGATGGGCAAGATCACGAACTCGAGCACCACCACCTCGAGGATCAGCCCGAGGATCAGCAACAGGCCCATCGCGAGCAGCACCACGAGCAGGTGCTGATGGGTGAGCGACAGTGTCCAGTTGGCGAGCTTGATCGAGAACTGTGAGGCCGTGATCCCGTAGTTGATCACGAACGCGCCGGCGATCAGCGAGGTCACCATTCCGGTCTGGCGCACCGCTCCGGCGAGGCAGCGCCGGAACTTCTCCCAAGAGAGCGAGCGGTAGACGAAGGTAGCGACGATCAAGGTGTAGGCGACCGACATCGCCGAGCTCTCGCTCGCCGTGAAGATGCCGGTGTAGATCCCGATGATCAGGATCGCCGGGGCGACGATGGCCGGCATGCCGGCGATGAAGGAGACCACGATGACGAACCAGCCTCGCCACTCGTCGCGGGGGAAGTTCCGCTTGCGGGCGAGGTAGCCGACCTGGATGGCGTGGCCGACGGCGAGCGCGATCGCCGGCACGATGCCGGCCATGAACAGCGCTCCGATGCTGGTGTTCGAGAGGAAGCCGTAGACGACGAGCGGGATGCTCGGCGGCAGCAGCGGGCCCATGATCGCGCTCGTGACCGTCGTCGCGCAGGCAAAGCCTTTCGGGTAGCCGGCGCCTTCCATCGCGCGCACGCTCATCACCCCGATGCCGGCGGTGTCGGCGACCGCGCTGCCGGTCATGCCGCTGAAGACCAACGTCGCGCCGATGTTCACCTGGGCGAGCGCGCCGCGGGACCGGCCGAGCAGGAGCTGGGCGAAGCGGAAGAGGCGATCGGTCATGCCCGAGCTGTTCATCAAGAAGCTCGTGAAGATGAACAGCGGCACCGCCAAGATCACATAGCTCTGCGCCATCCCTCCGACGATGGATTGGGAGACCTCGGTGAGCGGGACGTGCGTGAGGATGAGGTAGGCGCTTCCCCCCGCGATCAGGCCATAGCCAAGTGGAGCACCGGCCACGTAGCAGACGACGATGATCGCGCACATGACGATGAGCGCGCCCATTCATGCCCCTTCCGACACAAGCGTGGTCCGGGGGCGCCGGAGCACGCGGACGATCTGGAGGACGATCAACCGGGCGCGCAGCAGCACCGCCACGACGAAGAGCAAGAAGATCCCGGCGTAGCCCCATTCCTGGCTGATCGGCAGACCGCTGCTCGGCTGGCTTGCCGAGAAGCTCAGGAACGACAAGGTGCCAGGAACGGTGGCCGCAAAGATCGCGACGAACAAGACGTTGAGCAAGAGGTCGACCCATTCTTTGAGCCGCGGTGGCAGCTTCTCGGCAACAAGGTCGAAGGCCAGGTGGTGGTCGTCCCAGTCCGACAGGCCGGCGGCGACGCAAAACGCCCAGATGAAGAAATAGGTCGGCAGCTCGAGTGCCCAGATCACGGGGTGACCGAACAGCCGCAGGAGCACCTCGGCCAGCACCGAGGCGAAGGTCGCAAAGAAGAACAAGGAGGCCAGGCCCTCCTGGGCTCTCGCCACGATCGCCATGCGGCCGGTCACCACCTCGCCGAGCGGATCCTCGAGCGCACCGTAGTCCGGCGGCTTGCTCAGCTCCCACGCCGTGCGGATCTTCGCTCCGAGGTCGCTTTTGGCGGCGGCGGTCGGCTCTTGCTCAGTCAGCACCCTGTCCACGGATCCTCGTCGTTCTCGTTCTCTCGACAACGAGCTGGCGGTCGTCTCAGGCACATGAGAGCCGTAGCGCTCGGCCCCCTGGTCAGCATGACGCACATCGATTAGGTGAGCCAGGGGCGCCGCGCCAGCAGGACGCCCCTGGCTCACAGGCTCAGCACGCGGGGCGAACGGCTCCGCTCAGCTTCAACGCGTAGTTCAACAGCCCGTAGGCCTCTTTGCGCAACGGCTTGATGTAGGTCGGGTTGCACAGGAACGCCTTCAGCGCCGGCTTGCGGAACGAGGCGATATCGGGTGAGTACACCTTGAGGCCGTGGTGCTTCAAGAAGGTGATGTCGCTCTGTTGCTGCGACTGCACCTGGTTGCTCTCCCACGCGTCTTGCTGGGCCACCGTCTTTTGCAGGTCCGCCTGCTCGGCCGGCGACATCTGGTTCCAGGCAACCTCGTTGATCACCGGCATGAGCGGTTCGATCACGTGGTTGGTGAGAACGATCTGCTTGGTGACCTCGTAGAACTTGTCAGCGATGTCGGTGGGCAACGGGTTGTCCTGTGCCTGGATGACGCCCGTCTGCAGCGAGAGGTAGATCTCCGTGAAGGCGACCGGCGTGACGTTGCCACCGAGCGCCTGGCCGAGCAAGGACCAGTAGGGCCCGGGCGGCATGCGCAGCTTGATGCCCTTCAGGTCTGCCGGCGTGGAGATGTGGTTGGTCGTGGCCAGGTCCAGCTCGCGCTGGCCGAGGTCCAACAGCCCGAGCATGTGCACGCCGAGCGTCTTGTCGATCAGGCTCACGAGGTGCTGGCCGGGCTTGCTCTCAAAGGTCTGCAGCTCTTGCTTGAAGTTGGTGAACAGGTAGGGGATCTCGTAGATCATCCCGGCGCCCACCAAGTTCTGGTACTCATCACCAGAGGTCTCAGCCATCTGGATGGTGTTGTTCTGCAGCGCCTCGAGCTCCTGGGCGGCGGGGACGAGGCTGCTGTTCGGGAAGATCTCGATGTTGACCGCGCCGTGGGTCAGCACCTTCATCACCTTGGCGATGCGGTATAGCTCCTGGGTCTGCGGCGCCATCGGCGGCGCAGACGAACACGGGCACGAGAACTTGATCGTGACCTTTGGCATTGCGGCATGCGCCGACTTCGCGTGGTCCGGCCGCGTCATCCCGTACGCCACGCCGGATTGCAGCGCAAGAAGGCTGACGAGCGCGACGCCAGCCGCCTTGAGCAGCTTGGGTTTCCTCATTGCCTGCTATCCCCCTTTTCTCTTGCTGTTGCGATTGCCTGCTGCTCAGCGCCGACCGATCGGTCGGAATGGCGGAGCGCTCGTGTCGCGCGGCAGATGACCGGCGATGCGCAGGGCTCGGGTGGACTGCAGGGGCTACGGTCATCCCAATGCGACGGTATGCGCGCCCTTCGACCCGCGGTCTGCCTCCCGCCGCCAGAAAATCGAACCCCTCTTCCCCCATCCCCCTGAGATATCGTTACCGCTACTTGGCTAGCACCAGCGGTGAGCTGTCGCTAGAGTCCCAGGTAGAAGATCTGTAAACGATCTCCCAAATCGAAGGATACTGGTGAGAGCGCGAGGCGTCAACCAAACCGGCGGCACGACCACGATCATCGATGTGGCGCACGCCGCCGGCGTCTCGACTGCCACGGTCTCGCGTGTCTTGAACGGGGACGCCCGGGTCAACCCAGCGCTCGCCGCCAGGGTCCAGCGCGCCGTGACCAAGCTCGGATACCGCCCGAGTCGCGCGGCGCGGACGCTGCGCACCCAGCAGGCGCGGGTATGGGCGCTGATCATTCCCGACGTGTCCAACCCGCACTTCACCGACATGGTGCGCGGGATCGAGGACGTGGCGTATTCAGCCGGTTACTCGCTGATCTTGTGCAACACCGACGCCGATGCGGAAAAGGAGCGCACCTACCTCGAACTCGCCCTCGCCGAGCACGTCGTCGGGGTCATCTTGGCGCCGACATCTCCGGACCCCTCGCTAATCGAAGAGATGCTGTCTCGCAAGGTGAGCATCGTGACAGTAGACCGGCGCATCAGCTCGGGAATGCTCGACGGCGCCTTCGTGAACAACGTCGCCGGGGCCGAGCAGGCCGTCGACCACCTGCTCGCCCGCGGCTATTGCCATCTCGCCTGCATCACGGGTCCCACGGACACGACGACCGGCCGGGATCGCCTCGACGGCTTCATGTCGGCGCTGCGCCGCAACGGGCTCGAGCTGGACGACCCGGCCTTCGTCCGCATCGGCGATTTCCGCGAATCGGGAGGCCAGCGCGAGATGGAGGCCTTGCTCTCCCTGTCCGTGCGCCCCGACGCCGTGCTGGTCGCCAACAATCTGATGACGCTCGGCGCCTTGAAGGCGATCGTCGCCGCAGGGCTCGAGGTCCCCTCGGACATGGCCATCGTCGGCTTCGACGACTCCTCGTGGAACGCCGTCGTTCATCCCCCGCTCACCTGCGTCGCCCAGCCTGCCTATGACCTCGGGGCTGAAAGCGCCCGACTGTTGCTCAGCAGGATCGACGGCCACAGCGGTCCCAATCGCGAGGTGATGCTGGTCCCGACGCTGCGCATCCGCGAGAGCACCGCGGAGCGATCCTCCGCGACCCACGCGCGCCACACCGTGCCGGGGATCCGGCCGTCAGTCGACGACGCTGGCGGAGGAAACGGGCGAGGCGACGGCAAGGCGCGCTCCCCCCAAACCGGCGCCGCGACCGTCCCCACCCCACGGGGCGCCACCAGCGCGCTCCAGAACCGGACCACCCGGTCGACCAAGGGAGCTCGACCAACGCGCTGAGCCAGGCGCCCCTGCGGCGGTCGCGTCGCAGAGGGCATCATCGAGAGCACGCGCACGGCGCGCTGCCGGCAAGACAAGTGAGGGATCTGATGGACCAAGGCCAGCTGACCTGGCAACCCGAGCGGCTCACCTGTGAGCGCTTCGTTGACACCGCGCTGATCGGCACGAGCGAGCCACACCTTTCCTGGCGCGTGCCCGCTCAGGCGGGCGACGAGGCCGTGGCGGCAAGCGAGCTGCGGGTCGCGGCGCTGGCCGAGGACCTCGATGCCCCAAATGCCTGGAGGAGTGGCTGGCTGGAGGGCGTCACCGGCCAGTGGCGCTATCGCGGCCCGTCGCTCTCGTCCCGCGACGTCCGCTGGTGGAGCGTCCGCGTGCGCAGCGCGAGCGGGGCGGCGAGCCAGTGGTCCGAACCGGCGCGCTTTGAGGTCGGGCTGCTCGAGCGCTCCGACTGGGTCGCTTCCTGGATCACCCGCCCGCGCCCGACGGGCAACAGCCGGGCGACGTTCTTGCTCCGACGCCGCTTCGAGCTCACCGCACCCGTCGTTGCAGCACGCGCCTACCTGAGCGCCCTCGGGGTGACGCGCGCCCATTTGAATGGCGCCCCGGTCGGCAACGGCCTGCTGCGGCCGGGCTGGACCGACTACCGCCGCCGCGTGCAGTACGACCGTATCGAGCTCGCCGACCACCTGCGCGTCGGTGACAACGTCCTCGTCGTTGAGCTCGCCCCGGGCTGGTACGCCGGCAGGATCGCCGACCACGCCGCTTCGGACTCGGCGGTCGCCGCAGCGCTGCCCGAGCTCCTCGCCCAGATCGAGCTCGAGACCGCATCGGGGGAACGCCTCATCGTCCCGAGCGACGAGCGCTGGGAGTGGGCGCCGTCACCGATCGCCTCAAGCGACCTCTATGACGGCGAGGATTGGGATCTTCGCCTGGCGGATCCGAGCTTTTCCGAGGCAAGCTCGGCGCTGTTGTGGGAGCCCGTTGAGCGCTCGACGGGGACTGCCGCGGCGCTCGTCGCGCCACGGGCCGCGCCCCTCGAAGTGATCGCACGCAGCGCGGTCACATCCCAGGCACGCGCCGACGGCACCGTGCTCCTCGATTCAGGAAAGAACGACACCGGCTACCTGGAGCTGGTCGTGGCAGAGTCAGCCGGCCGCAAGATCGAGGTGCACTACGCCGAGGTGCTCGATCCCGCAGGCAACTTGCACCGGGCGAATCTGCGCGGGGCGCGTTGTGTCGACACCTTTGTCTGCAAGGGCGACGGCGAGGAGCTGCTCAGCCCCGCCTTCAGTTATCGCGGCTATCGCTACGCCGAAGTCCGCGGGCTGAGTGCCCCCGACCGCCTGCGGGCCGCGCACGCCGTGAGCGTCGCCAGCGCGCTGCAGCGCACCGGCTGGTTCCGCTCCGGGGCCCCCATACTCGAGCGCATCTACGAGTTGATGGTCTGCTCGCTGCAGGCGAACTACGTGGAGGTCCCGACCGACTGCCCCCAGCGCGACGAGCGCATGGGATGGCTGGCCGACGCCCTGCTGTTCGCGCCGGTGGCGGCCTACACCTTTGACATTTCCGCGTTCATGGCCAAGTGGTTCGACGACATCTTGGACGCTCGGACGCCGGAAGGCGCGTTCCCCGATATCGCACCGCGGCCGTCCGCGCGCTGGCCCGGGCGTTCATTCGACCCCGGGGCGCCGGCGTGGAGCGATGCCGGCATCTTGCTCCCCTGGCTGATGTATGAGCGCTACGGCGACGAAGAGGTCCTCGAGCGGATGTTCCCCGCGATGGTCGAGCACCTCGAGCTCATCCATCACGCCAACCCCGACGGCATCTGGCGCCACCGGCGCGGCAAGGACTACGGCGACTGGGTGCCAGCCGGCCCCGATACCTCCCATGACCTGTTCGCGACGTGCTGGCTCTACCGCTCGAGTGCGGTCGTCGCAGAGATTGCCGGACATCTCGGCGAGCACGCCATCGAGCAACGCTTTGACGCACACGCTCGCACCGTGCGCGACGCGTTCCTCGCCAACTACGTCGATGCCGACACCGGCACGGTGCGCGACCTCGAACCCGTCGGATCGCGCGCAGCCGCCACCTTCGCCCCGGTCGTCGAGCGCGAGACCCAGACCGGCTACGTGATGGCGCTCTCGCTCGGCCTCCTCGAGGGCGAGGTGGCCAACCTCGCCGGCGAGCGGCTCGCCGCGCTCGTGCGCGAGGCCGGTGGCCGCCTCCGGACCGGCTTTTGCGGGAGTGCCTTCTTGCCGGCGGCGCTTGAGCGCTCGGGGCACGCCGGCCTCGCCTATGGCCTGATGCTCCAAGATGAGCCGCCGTCACTCGGTTTCATGGCCAAGATGGGCGCCACCTCGGTCTGGGAGCGCTGGGACGGGCTCGACCCAAACGGCTGGCCGGCCTGCCCGACGATGAACTCGTTCAACCACTACGCGATGAGCTCGATGCTCTCCTGGCTCATCGAGGGCGTCTGCGGCCTTCGACCTGTCCCGGGCGCCCCGGCGCTGTCGGCGATCGCCTTTGCCCCCGCGGTCAGTCGGCGCGTGCCATCGGCGGGATTCCGCTTCGAGGCGCCACAGGGAACCGTCGAGCTCGGCTGGGAGTGGCAGGGCAACGACCGCATTCACGGCTGGCTCCGCCTTCCCCCCGGCATTCGAGCGCGCATCGCGAGCGTGGTCGCTGTCGACGACGATGCGACGGGTGCCGCCACCGACGCTCCGGCGACGGCACGAGACGTCGGCCCCGGCGAGCACGAGGTCACCTGGCTGCTCAAGGCTTGAGCGCGCTCGGTGCGCGGGTGGCCTCGCCGCACCGCGGCGAGGCCACCCGCAAACGGCCCGGATATCAGCCCGCTGCGTCCGGCGTCCAACGGTTCGCGCTCCGCACGTCCATCGCGTCCATGGGCCTTGGCGGCCTCGGCCCGAGGTTTGTTGCCGCCAGGCACGTTGGCGGCCCTTCGTCGGTCGAGCACGCCGGGCGCCCCCGGGGTCCGCAGTCGGTAACCGATTACTCACCAGCGCACCGGCGACCGGCGACCGGCGACCGGCGACCGGCGACCGGCGACCGGTGATCCCCGACGGGCGTGAGCTGGTCGATTCGAGGAGACTGGGCCGATGGTCGATGAGGAGCGCCGCAGGTTGGCTGAGCCAGGGCCGGCGTGGCGGCAGTGGGGCCCCTATCTCGCCGAGCGCGCGTGGGGCACGGTGCGCGAGGACTACAGCGCGAACGGCGACGCGTGGGGCTACTTCCCGCACGACCACGCCCGCTCGCGCGCCTACCGCTGGAGCGAGGACGGGCTGGCGGGCATCTGCGACCTTGATCAGACGCTCTGCTTCGCCTTCGCGTTCTGGAACGGCGCGGACCCGATCTTGAAAGAGCGCATCTTCGGGTTGAGCGGCCCGGAGGGCAACCATGGCGAGGACGCCAAGGAGTACTGGTGGTACCTCGACTCGACGCCGACGCACTCGTATCTGGCCTGGCGCTACTGCTATCCCCAACGCGCCTTTCCCTACGCCGCGCTCGTCGAGGAGAACCGGCGCCGGAGTCGGCTCGAGCCCGAGTACGAGCTCGTCGACACGGGAATCTTGGAAGAGGACCGCTACTTTCTCATCAGCATCGAGTACGCCAAGGCCGCCCCGGAGGATCTCGCCATCCGCGTGCAGGTCGAGAACCATGGACCGGAGCCGGCGCAATTGCACGTGCTGCCGACGCTGTGGTTCCGCAACACCTGGGCCTGGGTCGAAGGGGCCGAACGGCCGCAGATCTCGGCCGCGCCCGGGCGGCTCCTCGCCGCCCACCCCAAGCTCGGTGCGATGGCGCTTGAGTACGAGAAGCCGCTCGATGCGTGGTTCTGCGAGAACGAGTCCAACGTCGCTCGCCTCTGGGGCGCGAGCGCGACGACGCCCTATCCCAAGGACGGGATCGGCGACCATCTCGTGTCGGGGGCGGCGACGGTCAACCCGGCGATGGTCGGCACCAAGGCGTCGCTGCACCAGGTGATGTCGATCCCCGCCGGCGCGTCCGCGACGATGCACCTCCGGCTGCATCGCGAGGGCGTCGGCGCACCAGGTCTCGACGCGCCGAGCTTGGCGCGCTGGCTCGCGACCCGTCGGCAGGAGGCCGACGAGTTCTACGGCGCACTGACGCCGCCAGACGCGACGGGGGACGAGGCCGCGGTGATGCGGCAGGCCTTCGCCGGGATGCTGTGGTCCAAGCAGTTCTACCGCTACGACGTCGCCCGCTGGCTGGAGGGCGACCCGACCATGCCGGCCCCGCCTCCCGAGCGCAAGCAGGGCCGTAACGCCTCGTGGTGGCACCTCGACAACCACGACGTCATCTCGATGCCCGATGTCTGGGAGTACCCCTGGTACGCGTCCTGGGACCTCGCCTTCCACTGCATCACGCTCGCCCACGTCGCGCCCGAGTTCGCCAAGGCGCAGCTGCTGACCTTGTGCCGCGAGTGGTACATGCACCCAAACGGCCAGCTCCCGGCCTACGAGTGGTCCTTCGGCGACGTCAACCCGCCGGTGCATGCCTTCGCAGCGCTGCGCGTCTTTGAGATCGACGGCGCGCGCGACTACGCCTTCTTGGAGCGCATCCTCGCCAAGCTCTCCATCAACTTCACCTGGTGGGTGAACCGCAAGGACGCGGTTGGGGACAACGTCTTTGAGGGCGGCTTCCTCGGCCTCGACAACATCGGCCCGATCGACCGCTCGGCGGCCCTACCCGACGGCGAGCTGCTGGAACAGGCCGATGGTACGTCCTGGATGGCCAAGTACTGCCTCGATCTCTTCGAGCTGTCCCTGACCCTTGCCCGCCACGACCCCACCTACCAGGACCTCGCCGTCAAGTACTTCGAGCACTTCGCCTACATCGCCGACGCCATCTACCGCCAGGGCCTGTGGGACGAGGACGACGGCTTCTTCTACGACGTCCTGCGCCGTGGCGACGAGGAGGTGGCGCTGAAGGTGCGCTCGGTCGTCGGGCTGATGCCCTTGTGCGCGACCGCGATCCTTCCGGCAGAGAGCCTCGAGGCCCTCCCCTACTTCGCCGAGCACTTCGAGTGGTTCGTCTCCCACAAGGCCCGCTTCGCGAGCCACGTCCGCCCGTGCGCCAACGGCAAGGACTACCTGCTCTCCATCGTGGACCCTGCCCGGCTCGCCCGCCTCACCTCGGTGATGCTGGACGAGTCCGAGCTGCTCTCGCCCCACGGCCTGCGCGCGCTGTCAGCCGCCCATCGGGACCGGCCCTTTCGCCTCGACCTCGGTGGCGCCGTCGCCTCGGTCGACTACGAGCCAGGCGAGTCCACGACGGCGCTCTTCGGGGGCAACTCCAACTGGCGTGGGCCGGTCTGGTTCCCGGTGAACTACCTCTTGATCGACGCCCTGCGCTGCTTCGCGCGGGCGCTCGGCCCGACGTTCCGCGTGCCGATGCCCGCGCCGAGCGGCGATGCGGCCGACCTCGGCGCCATCGCGGATGAGCTCTCGCGCCGTCTGGTGAGCCTGTTCTGCGAGGACGGGACCGGGCGCCGGGCGGTCTTCGGCGACGTCGAGTACTTCCAGCGACCAGGGCCGCTGCACGGCTTGATCCCCTTCCATGAGTACTTCCATGGCGACAGCGGCAAGGGGCTCGGTGCCTCGCACCAGACCGGATGGACGGGCCTGGTCGCCGACTTGATCGCCGCCCGGCGGCCGCCCGACCGCTCGCGTTGAGCGGCGCGCCTCACCGGTCGACTGGTGCCTCCGCTGAGGCGGCCGCCGTCGCCACGTCGCGGGGGTAGGTGCGCAGCGCCCGCAGCAGGATCACCCCGCTCGCCAAGAAGGGCACGAGCATGACGCCGAAGGTGACCTGCAGTCCGGCCACGTCCGCCAGGCCGCCGAAGGCGAGCGGCGCCAGGGCCTGGACGGCCGTGCGCAAGAAGGAGCGGACGCCTTCGGCGCGTCCCCACAGCAGCGGCGGCATGATGTCGAGGCGAGCCGCGTCGATCGGTGGGTTCTGCGCAGCAAGGGCGAACCCGGCGAGCGCGATGTAGGGCAGCGCCGTCAGCGCGCTGTGGCTGATGATCGCCGGAATGAACAACAGCGCCGTGAGGATCGCCGAGGCCGCCGCCACGAGCACCCGGCCATTCAGTCGCCCCTTGCGCACCAGCGAGTCGCCGAGCCGGCCGCCGACGAGCACGCCGAGGACCGCGACGCCGCCGACGACGAGCAAGAGGCCGTTCGCGAGGATCTGAGCGACGTGGTACTGCTGGCGGACGAACTCGAGGCCGAAGGTCTGGATGCCGGTCAGGAAGAAGTACCCGCAGGCGCTCGAGACGATGAGGACGAGGTTCGTGCGCACCGCCAGCACGTAGCGCAGCGTCGCCCACAGGCCGAGCCGGCGCGCGTCCTGCTCGAGGACCAGCTCAGGGTGGGGACGAACGCCTCGCTGGCGGGCGAGCTCTTGCGCGTCGGTGCGCAAGGGCACCTCGCGCGCGGCCTCGCCCGCGAGGCCGCCGAGCGGGCCGCTCGCCCCCGCGGGCGACGCTCGCCTCGCCCGCCGACCGCGCCGACGCGGGGCGAGGTCGCGGCGGCCCACGACCCGCACCGATCCCGGCACCAGCTGGCTCGCCCCGCCGCGGGCTGGCTCGGGGAGGTGGCCGAGCACCCAGGCCAACAGGAACGTCGGCAGCGCCAAGATGACGAAGGCGGCACGCCAGGAGATGTCCGCGACGTCACCGGTGATCACGAAGCCGGCGCCGGCACCGAGCAGCTCGCCGGCAAGGACGTAGCCATAGATCTTCCCCCGCTCGTCGGCAGGGAAGTAGTCGCCGATCAGCGAGGCCACACCGGGTCCGGAGGCGGCGGTGAACGCGCCGAGGGCGACGCGGGTCAACAACAGCTCGCTGAAGTTGCCGACCGAGGCGCTGATCAACATGACCACGCCCCAGCAAAAGACCGTCACGGTGAGCACGGCGATGCGGTTGACCCGGTCGACCAGCACGCCAAAGGGCATCGAGAAGATCGCCACCACGACGGCGGTCACGGCGACGAGCAGGCCGACGTCCGCGTTGGAGATGTGCAGGCCCTGGCGCAGCGCCGTGGCCGACGCGCCGACGGTGGCCGTGTCGGCGCTATTGAGCGCGAGCACCGCCGCCAACAAGACGATGACCCGCGTGCGGGCGGGACCGCCGAAGAGGTGATCGAGGGCTCGGTGACTAGCGACGGCTCCATGACGCACCGCCCGGCGCCAGCGCGTCGTCGGGCGCTCAGAAGCGCGACGAGCCCGGCGCTCGGGCGGCGGCCGCAGATCGGTCACCGCACCATCATCGGCCCCCAGTCGCCCGGCCGTGCGCCACGGGGAGCGCCGCAGCTCAGACGGGGTGTCCTAGTCGCTCAGCCAGTGATCGACCGCACGGTTGGCCGTCTCGGTCACCTCGTTGAGGACCGCGCAGACCACCTCGGTCGACACGCCGAAGACCTGCGCCCGCAGCGCCATCGCACTGGCGCGGGCGCACGCCCGGCGCATCGCGTCGAGCGCGTCGCCCACGGCCTGGACGGCCGCGGGATCGACCTCGGGCTCGCTGCTGCTGCCCCCGAGGGCAGCAGCGAGCGCCTCGAGCGCCGCCGCCTCGCTGGCCACGCTGTGGGGTCGATGTTGGAACGATGGCGTCATGCCTCCAGTACGCACGGGGGGCCGAATCCCTTCGCGATTTCTCGAGAGAGCTCTAAAGTTGCCGCTGAACTGGGGTTTTACAGCCAACAGTGCCAGGGAGAAAACCCTCAACATCGTCCCGGCCCCTGTCGTTAGCGTCACGGAGAACGCGTGAGCGTGGCACCGGTCGCCACTCGCCCACACCAGCAAGGGGGCCTTGTGGGAAGAAGGATCGGGACCGAGGACACCCCAGCCATGGACCTTTCGGCCAGCGAGACCGACGAGCTCGCCCCGCGCCGTGCGGCCCGGGAAGCGGCCGCCCATCGCGACGCGTTCCGCGCGCTGTACGCCGAGCACTGTGACGAGGTGAAGCGTCGCTGCCTCGCGATCTTGCGCGACGAGGGCGAGGCCGAAGATGCGGTCCAAGAGACCTTCACCCGCGCCTGGCACGCCATCGTCGCCAACCGGCTCGAGGAGAACCCGCGTCCGTGGCTGCGCGTGGTCGCGCGCAATTACTGCTACGACCTGCTGCGCAAGCGCGGACGCTCGCAGGTGACCGAGGCATCGCACCTCGATGCCATCGGCCCGTCCGCCGGGGCGAGCGACGAGGCCATCCTCGGCGCCGCCGACGCCGCGTTGGTGCGCGAGTCGGTTCGCAGGATGCCGGCGGCCTATCAGGCCATCCTCGCCCTTCGCGAGGAGCAAGAGCTCTCCTACCGAGAGATCGCCGTGCACGAGTCGATCCCGATCTCTGCGGTCGAGTCCCGCCTGCACCGGGCGCGCACGGCGCTTCGGCGCGAGTACCTGCGTCTGGTCGGGCCCGAAGGGGCGCTCGCCGGGATCGCGCTCGGCCTCCGGTCGCGCCTTGGGGCCGCCGCCCACCTCTTCGCGCGTTCGACCAGCCAGATCGGCACCGCTGCGGCACCGATCGCTGCCAGCCCGGCCGCCCCGGCGATCTCGTCGGCGCTCAGCACGCCAGCTGCCGGCACCGCCATCATCGCGGCGAGTGCGATCGCCGCTGCCGCGGCGATCGCCCCGGTGGTGAGCGCGCCGGCACCCCAACATGCCGACACCTCGCACCACCACGCCGTCGCCCCGACCTCGACCCGCGCGCCCGATCCCGCGCCCGTTGCGACCGATAGCACGCCAGCTGCGACCAGGACCATCCCGCCGGTGCACACCACGATCCATGCGCGCCGGACCGCGCCAGCCGCCCCAGGTCCCGCGCACCCCCCCCACCTCCCCGAAGCCGTCGCCCAGGTCGGCGGCGTGCTGGCCGGAGACGCCCAGGCGGCGCTCGCGAGCTTCGCCGCGGGCGTCTCGAGCCTCTCAGGACCGGCGACACCAGCACCCGCTGCCCCGACACTCACCCCCTCGACGCCATCCCAGCCAGCTCCACCCGCCCCGGCGGCGGCGACCCCACCTCCCGCACCGGTGACGCCGCCCCCCGCACCGGCGCCGAGCCCACCAGCGACTCCCCCGCCAGCGGTCCCCGCGCCTGCGGGCCCGCCAACGGCGCTCCCCGCAGCGGCCCCGAGCGCTGCGCCCGCTCCCGCGGCCCCGCCCGGTGCCCTCGCTGCCAGCGCTCACCCCGTCGCACCGCCGCCCCGCGACGGCAACCAGGGTGACCGCGGGCCAAACAGCTCGACGCCTGGCGTGCCGCAGGGCGTGCCTCGCGTGCCCGACCGGGGCGCACCTTGGCACGCGGCCCAAGGTGCCCCACCCTGGCAACACGGTGGCGCGCCCTCGAGTGCCGAGCACGGAGGTGGACCGGCAGGTGCCAACGGGAGCGGCCCCGGCGGCTTCTCGGACGGCACAACCGGCCAGGTGCCCGCCGCCAGCGGCCAAGGCGGCATCGACCAGGCGGGTGCCCCCACCTCCTCGGTCGCCGCGATCAGCGCACGCCCCGACCCCTCGTGGTCCCATCGTGGCGGTGAAGCCAACCGCGGGCAGTGGGTGGGTCGGGGTGACCACACCGACGCGGCCAGCACGGCGTCGGGCAGCTCCCCATGGCTCGAGGCCACCAGCGCGCCCGCCCCCTCGGCGACCGCGGACGCTAGCAACCCAGCGACGGGCACCGCGGACTCGCCGAGCCAGCCCTCGAGCGCGTCGGGGCCGTCAGCTTCACCCGACGCCGCGGGCTCGAGCGCCTGGGCGAACAGCTGGCTCGGCGCGACGAGCGGACAGGGCTGGGGCGGGTCCTACGGCGCCGCGAGTGCCAACGCGGCAGCGAAGGACACGTCACCGGCCGGTCAGCCGTCCGAGCCATCCCCGGCCTCCCCGCAGTGGACGGCGGCGCCGGCCCAGTGGTCCTCGACCCAGTGGTCCTCGACCCAGTGGGCCCCGGCGGCCCAGTGGGCCCCGGCGGCCCAGTGGTCGACGACCCAACCGGCGGCGGCCCAGTGGTCCCAAGCTCAGTCGTCGGCGGCGCCATGGTCGCCGCTATCGTCCGGGTCCGGCGACTCACAGAGCACGCCGGCCCCTTCCAGCTCCGACACCCCGGTGCCGAGCAACACCGGGTCGCCGAGCAACACCGGGTCGCCGAGCACCGACGCGACAACGGCGAGCACGCCGAGCGCCTCACCGTGGCTCGGCGGGGCGCCGCAAGCGCAGTAGGGCCCGCCGAGCCAGCGGCCCCACACCACCTCCGGCTACGCGCGACCTACAGCGCGCAGCCCTGCAGCGGCGATCAGGTGCGACCGGACTCGCCCGGCTCGTCGTCTCGAGGCGGGAGGATCTCGGCGCTGGTCGGCAGGTCGACGTACGTGAGGGTGACCTCGCCACGGTGCTCGTCGAGCGCCTGTTGGGTGCGCGAGGCGACCTCGTCGATCTGCTCGTCGGTGGCGATGTCTTCCAGCGTCAGCTCGGTCTTGCGCTCGATCTTGTCCACATCGAGGTGCGTCCCGGTCGAGCGGTCGATCAGCGTCTCGCCGTAGGCGGCGAGGTCGGCGATGCATCGCGGGCAGCGGCGCAGCTCGTGCATGACCATCGGCGCGAAGCGTAGCGGCCGATCCCCGTCGTCCTTGAAATCCGGGCAAGGCGCTCGGCTTGGGACGGTTGCGATCTGGCGACGGCATGATCACGTTTCGCCCCGGCGTTGACGGCCGGCGGCTCGTCGTGCTGCATGCGGTTGGCGCACACCGTGGCAGGCAGCGCCAGAATGTGCTCGTTTGGGCAAGCACGGAGCATCTCAGCCGACTGGCGCACCGTGACGCGGGGTAGGCGCCCGCCATGGAGCTCAAGACCTACCTGCTGCTCGCCGTCGTGTTCCCATGGTTGTCGGTCTCCCTGGCCAATGCCTCCAAGGGCGAGAAGCGCCTGACGTGGATTCTCGAGCTCGCCGGCCACCTGCCCGCGGTCGTCTACGCCATGTTCGTCATCGTGGCGCACGAGCGGCCACACGGGCGAGGCCCGAGCGCGCCAAGACAGCTTGCGCTCGCCGCATGAGCGGCATCGATCCAAGACCGGCGCGACCGACTCGAAGCACTACAGATCGTTGGGCTCGGCGCCGTGTCGCCGCGACGGGGGCTCGCCGTCGATCTCGCCGCGCCGGTGGCCACGGGGCCCCAACCTTCTTTGAGATGCTCGGTCCGCAACCAGGCGTCCCTTCAATCCGCACCGCGTGCGTCGCTTCGTCGAGAGGAATGGCCGATGACCACGCCCTCGCGCCGTCCGACCAGCGCCCCCATCGCCCGCCGCGCCCGTGATGACCGGCCCTCCTGGTCCTCGGACCGGCGACCACATCGAGTCCCCGACCCATCGCACCGGCCAGCGCGGCCAGTTCTTTGACGCTTGGCACCTGCCGCTCAGCCGAGCCCAGGGTGGCCGGTGCCAACGGGCGCCTCCCCATCTTCCTCAATGGCTGCGGCTCCCGTGGCAGCCCTCGCGCCTCTGGCTCGGCTCGCACGAGGAGGTCCGGGATCGGCGTCTCTCGACCCCCCGGCGCGCCTTTGCACGTGCGGTCGAGAGGAACGGGGCCGACAGGCGAGCTCGACCCGCTGCCTCGCGCGGGTTCTTCCTGGTGGGGGCGGCGCGCCCGCCTGCATTAGCCTAGGCGCCTAATGCCGACCCCCAACGAGACCCCGCGCGCGCTCACGATGCAGGAGATGATCCTCGCCCTGCAGGCCTTCTGGGGCGGGCGAGGCTGCGCCATCTTGCAGCCCTCCAATACCGAGGTGGGTGCCGGCACCATGAACCCGGCCACGTTCCTTCGCGTGCTCGGCCCCGAGCCGTGGCGTGCCGCCTATGTCGAGCCGAGCGTCCGGCCCGACGACAGCCGCTATGGCGAGAACCCCAACCGGCTGCAAACCCACACCCAGTTCCAGGTCGTGCTCAAGCCCGAGCCGGGCGATCCCCAGCAGCTGTACCTCTCCTCGCTCGAGGCGCTCGGCATCGACGTGAAGCGCCATGACGTCCGCTTCATCGAGGACAACTGGGCACAACCAGCGATCGGCGCGTGGGGCCTTGGCTGGGAGGTCTGGCTCGACGGCATGGAGATCACCCAGTTCACCTACTTCCAGCAGGTGGGCGGCCAAAACCTCGACCCCGTGACGGTCGAGATCACCTACGGCCTCGAGCGGATCTTGATGGCGCTCCAGGGCGTGACGCACTTTCGCGACCTCATCTACAGCGACGGGCTGACCTACTGGGAGATCTGGGGCCAGTCCGAGGTCGAGATGTCGACCTACTACCTCGACAGCGCCGACGTCGAGGTGGCCCGCCAGCTCTACGAGCGCTACGTGGCCGAGGCCGACCGGCTGATCAACGAGCGGCTGCCGATCCCGGCGCACAGCTTCGTGCTCAAGTCCTCTCACGCCTTCAACGTCCTCGACAGCCGCGGGGCGATCAGCACCATGGAGCGCGCGGCGGCCTTCTCGACGATGCGCCGGCTGGCCCGTTCGGTCGGCGAGCTATGGGTCGAGCGCCGGGCCGAGCTGGGCTTCCCGCTTGGAACCCTCGAGCGCTCAGCGGATGCGCCCGAGCCGCCCGGGTACGACGACGGCCTCCGCCAAGCGCCGGTCTCCACGGGCCCGGAGCGCTTCGTGCTCGAGATCGGCACCGAGGAGCTGCCCCCAAGCGTCGTCGACGACGTCGCCGAGCATCTGGCGAGCGCCGTGGCGGCGCTGCTCAAGGAGACTCGGCTCGGCCACGGGCCGATCAGCGTCGAGAGCACACCACGCCGCGCGATCGTGAGCATCGAGACGGTCGAAGCCAAGGAGTCACCGACGACCATCACCGTGCGCGGGCCTCGCGTGCAGGCGGCCTACGGCCCCGACGGCTCGCCGACGCCCGCGCTCGCGGGCTTTGCGCGCAGCCGCAACGTCGCGGTCAGCGATCTTCGTACCGTCCGGGTCGGCGACGCCGAGTACGTCGCCCTCGAACAAGCCGACCCTGGGCGCTCGGCGCTCACGGTGCTCGGCGAGTGCTCAGAGCGCCTCGTCGCCGGCCTGCACGCCGATCGCAACATGCGCTGGAGCGATCCCGAGCTCTCCTTCTCCCGGCCGATTCGCTGGCTGCTCGCGCTCTACGGGGCGACGGTGGTGCCGGTGCGGGTCTCGGGGCTGCGCGCCGGGCGGACAACCGAGGTCCTTCGGACCGACGACCATCCCGTGCGCGAGGTTCCCACCGCCGAGGCGTTGGCGACGATCCAGCGCGAGGCAGGGTTGCTCACCGACCGCGGGGCACGGATCGCGGCCGTCCGCAGCGCCACGCAGGCGCTGGCGTCAGGGATCGGGGGCACGGTCGACTTCACCGCCGAGTCGGCGCTGCTCGAGGAGGTCGCCAACCTCCTCGAGGCACCCTTCGGCGTGCTCGGGCGCTTCGAGGAGCGCTTCTTGGAGCTGCCCGATCCGGTGCTCGTGACCGTGATGCGCAAGCACCAGCGCTACTTCCCCGTCCGCGACGATCGCGGCCGCCTGCTCCCCGCCTTCATCACCATGGCGAATGGGCCGTGCGATGACGCGCTCGTGCGGGCCGGCAACGAGTCGGTGATCCGAGCGCGCTACGAAGATGCGCTCTTTTTCTGGAACGCGGATCGACGCCGCTCGCTCGAGGACTTCCGCGCAGCGCTCGACCGCTTGGTCTTCGACGCGCGGGTTGGCTCGATGGACCAGCGCGCCCGGCGCATCGCCGAGGTCGCGGCGCGCCTGGCTTCGGTCAGTGCGGCGCCGTTCGACGCGGTCGTGCTCGGCCGCGCCGGCGAGCTCGCGAAGTTCGACCTGTCGACCGAGATGGTCGTCGAGTTCTCCAGCCTGGCCGGGGTGATGGCGAGGGAGTACGCCCGCGAGGCGGGCGAGGTCGAAGCCGTCGCCCAGGCGCTCTATGAGATGGAGCTGCCCCAAAGCAGCGCCGACGCGCTGCCGAGCTCGATCGAGGGGGCGCTGCTCGCGCTCGCCGACCGCGCCGATCTCATCGTCGCCATGTTCGCGATCGGCGTCGTCCCCTCGGGATCTTCCGACCCCTTCGGACTGCGGCGGGCGGCGACCGGCATCGCCCGCATCCTCACCGACGGCGGTCGATTTGGCCGCCTCACGATCTCGGGCGTGCTCGCCGTGGCCGCCGAGCGGCTCGCGGCCGACGGCATCGCCACTGCGGACGAGACCCTCGAGGCGGCGGCCGCGTTCGTCGCCGACCGCGTCGAGCGCCAGCTGAGAGATGCCGCCGTCGACGCCCGGTTGGTCGCCGCGGTCGACCTCGACGACCCGGTCCGAGCGCTCGCCGTGATCGCCGAGGTCGACGCGCTCGCAAGCGACGCCGCTTTCGTCCGGGCGGTGCAGGCAATGCACCGCGTGGCGAGCATCCTTCCCCTTGGCACCAAGGCGATCGCAACCCCGACGGCGCTCAGCGAAGCGGCCGAGCTCGACCTGTGGGCCGAGGTCGAGGCGCTCGGCGACGCGAGCGCGCTCGGCCTTCGCGCATGGCTGGATCGAAGCGGCGGCCTCGTCACCGCGATCGAGGCGTTCTTTGCCGCCGTGTTGGTGATGGTCGAGGATCCCGACGTCCGAGCGGCCCGGCTCGGTCTGCTCGCCACGGTGCTCGAGCACGCGCCGCGCGGCGTGCGCTGGAAGGCGCTCGGCGGCGCCCTCGAGCTCACCGGCGCCGCGCCAGATTCCGGCGGAGCGGCCGGCACGGTGGCCCCGCCCACCTGAACCTGCCCGATCGGGCAGAATCCGCCGAGCGCTTCCCACGCGACCGGCTCGCTCTTGCCGAGATGGCGTGGGCGCGTGGTCGATGCCCCCAGCTCGGCCCGGTCAGCCTGCTGGCGCTGGGCTGCCACTTCGCCAATCTCGCCGTTTCCTGAGCGCTCGGCGAGTCGCGCCCTTTGCACTCGCTCCTCATCGTCGTTACCGTTAGCCGTCAATTGCTGTTGACAGCCGCGTCGGCGTCGCCGTGCGCCAAACAATCCCGGAGCTGCCGAGCGCGTGATCACAAAACTGAACGGCCATGCGTCCGAGTCGCACTCGCCACGGCAGTGGGAGGAGGCGAGCTTTCCTGCAGAACCGCGCGCGGTCCGCGCGGCGCGCAAGTTCGCCGGTCGCCTCGTGGCCGAGCCCTCCGAGCGCGAGAGCGTCGAGCTCATGGTCTCCGAGCTCGCCACCAACGCGATGCGCTACGCCGACGGCGTCTTCTCGGTGCGGGTGTCGCTGCGACCGCGCCTTCGAGTCGAGGTCCGGGACGCGAGCGACGCGCTGCCGGTGCTCAAGGCGACGACTTCGGAATCACCAGGTGGCCGCGGCCTGCAGATCGTCAACCAGCTCGCCGCGAACTGGGGCATCGAGCGCCTGGATAGCGGCAAGGTGGTGTGGTTCGAACTCTAGGCACGCGGCGCGCTCACGGCCTCATTCGCTGTCGATCGGCAAGAGGTCCTCGACGTGCGCGAGCTCCAAGGTGCGCCGGACCGATGGGCGTGGGTGGGCGAGCACGAGCCGCCGGCCGTCGCGGCGCGCGAGGTTTGCGGCAGCCACGATCGCCCCGATCCCCGACGCGTCCACGAAGACGAGGTCGGAGAGGTCGAGCACGATCTCTTGTACCCGGTCGTGCAGCAGCACGAGGAGCTGCTGATGCAGGTCGGCGGCGTTGATCATGTCCAGCTCGCCCACGACTTGAACCGTGGCGCGGCGGGCGCCGCCCTCGCCCTCGGTCATCCTCATCTCGGGCACCGTCGGCCGATCTACCTCGTCGCTGGAGCTGCAGCCTGACGTCCAAGCCGAGCTGATGGTAGCAGCGGGCCGAACCAATACCCAGGTCGTCAACGAAGTATTCCGATTTGGCCGGATTAATTTCCGCCTTGCTCCAAACCCCAACGCAGCCCCAAGGCGGCGAGATCGTCCTCGCTACCGGAGGGGACGAGCTCGGCGACGATCCGCTCGAGGCACTCTTGAACCGAACCCTCAATCTGGCTCGCCGTCTGACGGAGCGCCTCGAGGCCCGTATCGAGGCTGGCGTCTCGGCGCTCGACGAGGCCGTCGGTGTAGGCGAGCAACGTCGCCCGCTCGGGCATCGGGACCTCGAGCGCAGCGTAGGAGACCGTGGCGACGCCGAGCGGTGGCCCAATCGGCAGTTCGAGGTACTCGGCACGGCCACCGGCGATCAACAGCGGCGGCAGGTGCCCGGCGTTCGCGATCCGCATCTGCCGGCTCCGGTTGTCGACGAGACCGACGAGCACGGTGGCAAAGTGCTCGTCGCTCAAGAGGTTGATCTCGCGCCCGGCGAGCTCGAGGATTTGTTCGGGCATGAAGCCGAGCGCGGCGAGCGCCCGGATCGTGTAGCGCAAGGAGGCCATCACGGTGGCGGCGCGCACGCCGCGGCCCGAGACATCTCCCACCACGAACGCGAAGCGGTCGGCGTCGACGGTGATCACGCTGTACCAGTCGCCGCCGACCTCGAGCCCGGCGATCCCCGACAGGTACAACGAGGCCATCTCGACCCCGGCGATCTCGGGCAGCCGGCGCGGCAGGAGTGCGCGCTGCAGCGTCTCGGAGATCCCGCGCTGCTCGCGGTACAGCGAGCGGTTCTCCAGCGCGAGCACTTCGGCATGGCGGCGGCGCTGCACCAGGCGGTCGGTCAACACCGCGAGGGCGACGCTCAACACGAGCCCGGCGGCGAGCAGGGCCCACGGCGCCGCCTGTGCCCAGGCACCCATGAGGGAGCCCTTGGGCGAGGCGACCAGCGTGATCACGCTCGAGCCGAGCGGCACGGCGGCGCGCGCCGTGATTCCGCTGAGCGGCAGATGTGCCGTGCTCGCCTCGATCAGCGCCGCCGGGCGCACCCGGCGGCCGTAATACAGCGCGGCGTTGAGATCGGCATACGGGGCGCTCGGCGGAATGCGCACCCGGCGATCGCCCGGCAGCGCCTGCGCGGCGGCCGCGACGAAGGTCCCGCTCTGACCACTCGTCGCCAGGTAGTACAGCAGCCGCTGGCGGTGCTTTGCGACGACGCGGTCGGTGACGAGGCCGCCGCTGCGGATGGCCTCTCGACAGTCGGCGAGCACCGCAGGCCTCGACAGCGAGCGGATCGGGGGCGCGCCGAGGTGGGCGACCACGACCAGCCGGGTGCCGCGCAGCTCACGCAACGAGGCACTGACGAAGGGCCCCTTCGGATGCATCGAGGCCGCAAGGGTCTGATCGAACGCGACCGATGGGTGCGACGCCTCGGCCGCGGCAGCGACCGCCTCACCGAGGCGACGGTTGAGATCGACCTGCGCGACGCCGAGGGAGGCAGCGGTGAGCGCGGTCTGCGATGAGGTGATCCGCTGTTGCTGATGCAGATAGCTGGCCTGCAAGCCGACCACCAGTGCACCCGTGAGGACGACGCCGCCGGCGAGCACCCCGAGCGCGAGCCGGTGCGCCCGCAGGCGATCACCGACTCCCTGCGCTTCCGACTTGGCGCGCGCTCGGCCCGCGCGCCCCACGGTCATCTCAGCATCGCCCGGCGCGCACTTCCGCACTGCGCGGCGCGCCAGCATGGCGCGGCGGGCCGGGCGAAGAGGTGAACATCGCCTGAGGCTAGCGAGCGCACCGAGAGGCAACAAGAAGCTCAGCCCCCCAGCACGGCCGACGCCGCCACGCCATGGCACCGTCGTCCTCGGCCTCGCTCCCGCCGGCTCGGTGCCGCGGGTGTTGCGCGCCGCGTCGGGACCGCTTTTGCACTGCAACGATCACGGCGCGCGTGGCCGGCCTCGGGGCATCACGACAAGCGCAACAAGGCCGGTGCCGGTGCGCTTCAGCATCCGGCGCATTCGGCCGTAATTCTCCATCGTGGAACCACGGGGGTCGATCCGCGCCCTCGCACCCGAGGACGGGCACGAGGGCTCCGAGCCGCGCCGGCGGCGGCTGCTCGCCGGCCTCGGGGCGATCCTCGTCTGCTTGGGCGTCGCCGGGTCGGTCTTCGCCGGGTGGCGCTGGCGCGACGACGTGCGCGCCCAGGGCCAGCAGAGCTTCCACTCCACTGCCGCCGCGGTGGCGAGCGCGCTCGCACTCGCGCTGCAGCGTGACAACGACTTGACCTCGATGGCACGGACCCTCGTCCAGGACAATCCGGCGGTCGGTAATGCCACCTTCGAGCGCTGGTTCGAGCTGCTCCTCGGTGCCCGCGGCGACTTCCCCGGCACCTTCGGCCTCGTCTACGTCGAGCACGTCCCCGCCGGACGACTCGCCCGCTTCGCCCGCACCGTCGCCTCCGACCCCCCGCTCGGGCTGCCCGAGCCCGGTCCCTTCGCGGTCACCCCCAAGCGCCAGGAGTCCGCGTACTGCCTGACGCGCGCCGGGGTCGTCCAGGTCTCGGGCGACGTACACCTACCCGCCGGCGCCGTGACGAGCATCCTCGCCTTCGCCCGGCCTGACCTCAACTACTGCGCCCTCCCGATCGGCGCGCTCTTGACCGGATCGTCCATGGCGGCACAGCCCACCGGTTCGACGCTCGCCCGCCTGCTGCGCGCGATTCCTGCGGGCTCGAACGTCCCACAGCTGCCCGCGTCTGCCACCGGGCAGCTCGCAAAGAGCAACCTCTTGCTCACGGCGACCCCGGTCTATTCGACGCGCCGGCCGCCGCGCTCGCCAGCGGCCCGCCTCGACGCCACGCGCGGTTGGATCCTCACGATCTATGAGGCGGACGACATCCTCGCCCCGAGCATCGCGGCCCGCCGCGAGCAGGCCGCCGTGCTCTCGTTCACGAATCCCGGCACCCGCACGACGGTCTCGGCCGCCAGCGGGACCGCCGCCCCCGATACCCTCACCGCACACTTCCACCTCATGGGGCCATGGTCGGTCGCTCTTGCCGCACCCGCCACCACCGCCGCGTTGTCGGCGACCGACCAGGGGCTCGCCGTGATCGGCATCGGGCTGGCCCTTTCGCTCCTCATCTTGCTGTTCTTCGTGGTGCTCAGCCGCTCGCGCGCCCGAGCGCTGCAGCTCGTGGAGCTGCGCACCGCCCAGCTGCGCCACCAGGCGCTGCACGACGACCTCACCGGCCTGCCGAACCGCGCGCTCGTCTTCGACCGGGCCGAGCAGCTGCTCAGCCGTGCCCGGCGCGAGCGCAGGGCGATCGCCGCCTTGTTCGTCGACATCGACCAGTTCAAAGACGTCAACGACTCACTCGGCCATGGAGCGGGCGACGAGCTGCTGCGCGAGGTGGCGCAGCGCTTTGTCGCCGTTGCCGGGGAGTTCGCGACGATCGGGCGCCTTGGCGGCGACGAGTTCGTGATCCTGTTCGAACAAGAAGCAGGGACCGGCTCGCCGAGCGGGGTCGCAGATCAACTGGTGGCCGCGATGGCGGCGCCGTTCCGCCTCGCTGGCCAGACCACCGCGGTCTCCGCGAGCATCGGGATCGCGATCGGCGCGCCGGCAGACCCCGAGGCGCTGCTGCGCGACGCGGACATCGCCCTCTACGAGGCCAAGCTGCGCGCCCGCGGCGGAGCGGTCACCTTCCAGCCGGCGATGCGGGCCTCGGTCGCCCGACGCCTCGAGCTCGAGCTCGAGCTGCGCGAGGCGGCCCGCACCCGCCAGTTCTTTCTCGAGTACCAGCCGATCTTCGACCTCGACACCTTGCAGGTGAGCGGCGTCGAGGCGCTCGTCCGCTGGCAGCACCCGACGCGGGGCACCGTGATGCCGGCCGAATTCATCACCACCTTGGAGGCCACCGGCCTGATCGTCGAGGTCGGGCGCTTCTTGCTGGAAGAGGCGTGCCGTCAGGCGGCGTCGTGGCGTCGCGCCGGCGATGCGGTCGGCGTCGCGGTCAACGCCTCGAGCCGCCAGCTCGAGCGCGACGACTTCGTCGACAGCGTGGCCCACGCGCTTCGGGCGAGCGGGCTCGACCCCGCGGCCCTGACGATCGAGATCACCGAGACGACCTTGATGCGCAACCCTGAGCGCGCCGCGGCACGACTCAAGGCGCTGAAGCGCATCGGCATCAACGTCGCGATCGACGACTTCGGAACCGGCTACTCCTCGCTCGCCTACCTCCAGCAGTTCCCCGTCGACGTGTTGAAGATCGACCGTTCCTTCGTCTCGCGCCTCGACACCAACGACGGGGCCGCGCTCGTCCGCACGATCCTTCAGCTCGGCCGCGACCTCAGCCTGAAGACGCTCGCCGAGGGGATCGAGACCCCCGCCCAGCTCGAGCAGCTGCACCGCGAAGGCTGCGCCGCCGGTCAGGGCTTCTTGCTCGCCCGCCCCTGCGCGCCCGGGCTGCTCGCCCAGCTACTCAGCGACGGGGCGATCGCGCGCGCGCACTTCCTCGAGTCGCTCTGAGGCCCTGGGCGGACCGGCAGCACGACACGTTGCCCGGTCGCTCAACCCCCGCCACGTCCGCGCTCGGCGGCGTGGTCGCCACCTCGGGGTGAGCGGCGACGCCTGCGTCGCGTCACGGCTCGTCGACGAGGGAGAAGTAGCTCTCCTCCTCCTGATGGGAGTGCAGCTCGATGACGGCGACTAAGCCGTAGAGGAGACGGCGGAGCTCAGCGACGTCGTCGCTGCGGACCTCGTCCCCGATCGTGCCGATCAGCTGACCGAGCCGGCGCGTCTGCTCTTCGATCTCGACGTGGGCGCGGCTCATGGGCGACAACGGGTCGCTGCCGCCCAAGACCGGCTCGAGCGCCGGGTAGAGCAGCGCCTGCTCGGCCCGTTCGTGGGGGGCGATCTCGTCGCGCAACAACACAAAGGCGGCACCGACGCGCTCGAGTTGCTCAGGGGTCGGTTGGTCGCCGAGGCCGTCGGCCGCACGCTGCAGCTCAGCAACGTCGCGCAGCACGGCGGTGTGCTCGGCCGCGAATCGCTCGGCGAGCAGTGAGCGCTCGCCAGTCAGCCGCGCCGCGCCGCGCGCGCCGCGCAGTGCCCGAAGGGCGTTCAAAATCACCGCCACATCGATGAGCTCCTGCAACAGCGCCCCCCACAACGCCGGCAGCAGGCCAGCGGCGGCGACGCCCATCGCCGCGATGGACAGCCCCATGCCAACGCCCACGCTCTCGGTCGCGATTCGCCGGGCGCGCCGGGCCAACAGACGCGCCTCGCCGAGGCGCTCGAGCCGGTCGACCAAGAGCACGACGTCGGCGGCATCGGAGGTGATCGACGCGCCGCGCGCCGCCATCGCCACGCCGACATCGGCGAGCGCGAGCGCTGCGGCGTCGTTGATCCCATCCCCCACCATCACCACCGGGCCGGGCGCGGCACGCACCACCTCGACCTTGTCGCTCGGTGAGCAACCACCGATCGCCTCGTCGGCACCGATGAGGCGCCCAAAGCGGGCGGCGGTCTCGGGACGGTCGCCGCTCACGAGCACGACGCGCTCGATCCCGCTGCGGCGCAGCGCCCGGATCGTGCGCGCCGCGTCCCGCCGCGGGCGATCCTCGAGGATCACCGCGCCCATCGGCGCGCCGTCGCTCACCACGTAGACCGCGCTCGCCCCCTCGCGCTCGACGGCACGCGTCGCCGCGGCGAGGACGCTCGGGTCCACGAACCCGATGGCGTCAGCACGACCGACGGCGACCGCGTGGTGGGCGACCCGGCCGCTCAGGCCGCGGCCAGGCTCCTCGCGCACCTCGCTCGGGGGCTCGAGGCGAAGGGAGCGCTCGCGCGCCGCCTGGACGATCGGGGTGGCAAAGACGTGGGCGGACGCCTGCTCGAGCGACGCGCAGCGTGCGAGCACCGCGTCGGCGTCTGCCGCCTCGACCGCGAGGACCGCGACCACCGCGGGGCGCCCCTCGGTGACCGTCCCGGTCTTGTCGAGCAACAAGGTGCCGGCCGCGCCGAGACGCTCCAGCACCGTCCCGCCTTTGATCACCACCCCCCGACGCGCCGAGCGCGCCTGGGCGGCGACGAAGGCGATCGGGGCCGCGAGGATGAGGGGACACGGCGTAGCCACGACGAGGACGGCGACGGCGCGCTCGGCCCCGGCGATGGCCGCGGCGATCGCCGCAAGGCCGAGGGTGAGGGCGAGGAAGCCGAGCGCGAAGCGGTCCGCCAGGCGCACGAACTCCGGACGCGAGCGCTCCGCCTGTGCGACGAGTTGCTCGAGGCGCGCCTGGGTGCTCTCGGCTGCGCCGGCCGTGGCGCGTAGGACAAACGCCGGGCCCGCATTGGCGGCCCCGCTGCGCACGCTCTCGCCCGCCGCCCGCTCGACCGCGACCGCTTCACCGGTGAGCGATGACTCGTCGAGCACCGCGAGGTTGCCCGCAACCTCACCATCGACGCAGACGACCTCACCCGGAGCGATGAGGAGCTCGTCGCCAGGCTCGACCGCTGCGACGTCGATGACCTCGGTGGCACCGTCGCGTCGTCGTCGAACTGAGGTGGGCGCGCGACGGAACAGAACAGAAAGGTCGCGCCGTGCGCGCCGCTCGGCCCAACGCTCGAGGAAGGCGCCGGTCGCGACCATCAGCGCGATCACCGCCGCCGCTAGCGCCTCGCCGACCGCGAGCGCCCCCGCGAGCGCCAGCACGGCGATGAGGTCGACACCGAGCCGCCGAGCGAGCAGCGCCGACAGCGTCGCGGCGAGGCTGAACGCCGCACCGAGCGCGCCTGCCGCCATCCACACGGCGTCTCCCGCCCCGCCGGCACCGCCAAGGTGCGCCAGCGCACCCGCCGCGAGCGCGCCCCCGCAGATGGCGAGCAACGGCGCCGGTCCGGCCGACAGCAGCCATCGCATCGCAATCACCGCGCGCCGCACCACCTCGCCATTGTTCGTCGCGTCCACGCCAGCCGGAAGAGGTCGAAGGTCACGCCCCGGCCCGCGGACCGCAACCAGGCGGTGGCGGCGAAGTGACCTTCGCCATCGCCCCGGCGACCTTCGCCATCTCCCCTGGCCTCGACGGTCACCCGCACAGTGACCGAGGAGCGCTTTACCCGAAGCGGTCGAGGAGGCAGAACATGGCCGCACATGCCCAGCACCGCGCGTCGGCGACGCGCCATCGCCCGATGCTCGTCGGCGCTGCCACCGCGGCGCTCGCCGTCGGGGTGATCGGAGCGTCCGCCGGCGAGACCCACATCGCCTCGGTCCAGGCGGTCGCGCCGAGCCCGCCTCCGGGTGCGGTCGCACTCCAGAACGCGTTCGTTCAAGCGCTCCAGCGGGCCCAACCATCGGTCGTCGAGATCTCGACGACAACCGGGCTCGGCTCTGGCGTCATCTACGACGCGCGCGGCGACGTCGTGACCAACGCGCACGTCGTCGCGGGCGCGCAGAGCTTCACCGTCCTGCGCTCCAACGGGACCAAGACGACCGCGCGCCTGATCGGCCAGTACGTGCCCGACGACCTCGCGGTGCTGCGGATGGCCAACACCGCGGGCATCCGCCCGGCCAGCTTCGCGGACTCCTCGAAGCTGCGCCCCGGTGACCTCGTGCTCGCGATCGGCAGCCCGCTCGGCCTTTCCGGCTCGGCCACCGACGGCATCGTGAGCTCGACTGGGCGCACCGTTGCCGAGTCCACCGGCGTCGCGTTGAGCGACCTCATCCAAACGAGCGCCGCCATCAACCCCGGGAATAGCGGAGGGGCGCTCGTCAACCTCGTCGGCGCCGTCGTCGGCATCCCGACCCTCGCGGCAACCAACCAGGAGTCGGGCACCGAGGCTGCCGGCCTCGGCTTCGCCATTCCGAGCCGCACCGTCACCTTGATCGCGCCACAGCTCATCGCCAACGGCAAGGTCACGACCGCAGGGCGCGCTGCCATTGGGATCTCGGGCCAGACCGTCTACAACTCGACCAGCGGGAGCGGCGGGGTCTACGTCAGCGCCGTGACCCCAGATGGACCCGCGGCGCGCGCTGGTGTGCGGCCAGGTGACGTCATCACCGCAATCGGCAACACCCCCGTGAACAGCTTCGAAGACCTCGTCATGGCGCTTGCCAAGCTCCACCCCGGGCAGAAGGTGAACCTGAGCTATCTGCGCGCCGGCACGACGAAGGTGACGACGACCGTCGTCCTCGGTGACCTCGCCCGCATGTAGCTCCGCGGCGCGCCGCGGCGGCGCGAAGCGACGCGCGCGACCACAGGGCACGTGGCGTGCAGGCGCCAAAGCAAAAGGAGGTCCGCCATGCACATCGACGTGATCTACGAGAGCCTGTACGGCAACACCGCGGCCATCGCCAAAGCGATCGCCGAAGGCATCCACGAGGCCGCCCCGAACGCGACCGTCGAGGTGCACGAGGCGAGCGAGCCGCCCCACGTAGCGGCGAACCCTGATGACCTCGTGGTGCTCGGCGGCCCGACCCACGCTTGGCGCATGAGCACCGCGGCGACTCGGCGCAACGCACCGAGGCGCCCGGGGGGCGCTAATGCTGACGCGACGACGCGGCGCCTTGGGGTGCGCGAGGTCATCTCCGAGCTCACCCGAACAAGCCGGCCCTGTCGCGCCGCGACCTTCGACACGCGTCTCGGTGTCCGCTGGTCCGGCGGCGCTTCCCGCCAGATCGCCCGGCAGTTGCGGCGCGCCGGCTATGAGATCGTGGCTAGGCCCGAGGGATTCGTCGTCACGAGCACCGTCGGCCCCGTCGCACCGGGCGAGCTCGACCGCGCATCGCAGTGGGGATATCAGCTCGCCCGCGAGCTGGTCGTGTCCGGTAACGGCGCCTCCTGAGTGCTCACCTTCGAGCGCGAATGCCGCATCATTTGTGACCTAATCCCCTAAACGAAGCGGCGGCCAAGGCGCTCATACTTCAACACTGCGGCCGGTCGCGAGCGCTACTGGCGACACCGGACCGGGCCGCAACGGGCTCTCGCTGCCCGCCCGCAGAAAGGGGGTACGGCGGGCCCCTCGCTCCCACCGTCACAACAGACGTGTCCGAGACGGAAGCGCCAGCGCCGTGCTCGATCTTTGGAAGGTAGTGATGGGAATGAATGCAAGACGAAGCGCGGTCGGGATCCTGTCGGCGATCAGTGCCGTCGCGATCACCGCCACGCTGCTCGTGACCGCTCCGGTCAGTGGGCAGAACATCCCGACCTCGTTCCCGCGCAACGAGACGCTGTATACGAGCGGCACGCAGTACGGGACACCGTCCAGCTGGAACCCCATGCAGAATGGGAGCTACGGCACCGGGACCGTCGGGTTGATCTACGAGACGCTGTTCCTCTACAACCCGATGAACAACAAGTTCGTCCCGTGGTTGGCCAAGTCCGGCACCTGGACGAACAAGACGACCTACACGATCAAGCTACGGTCGGGAATCAACTGGACCGACGGCCAGCCGCTCACCGCCCAAGACGTGGTCTTCACCCTTGAGCTCGGCAAGATCCCCGCAGTGCCGTATTCGAATATCTGGACCTTCATCAAGAGCGTCCAGGCGCCCGACAACCAGACCGTGGTCGTCAACTTCAAGACGCCCGAGTACCAGCAGTGGGCGAACTGGCTGTATGCCTGGCCGATCCTGCCCCAGCACATCTGGTCCAAGTACTCGAGCACCGACGTCGTGACCACGGCGAATGCCAACCCCGTGGGGACCGGGGCCTACACCCTGTTGACGGCGAACCAGCAAGAAGAGGTCCTCGAGAAGAACCCGCACTGGTGGGCCAACTCGATCGGCTACTCGGTCAAGCCGCAGTACATCGTCGACATCGTCAATGGGTCGAACAACGTGGTGCTGGGCCAGGTGCTGTCGGGCCAGATCGACCTCAGCAACAACTTCCTGCCAGGCATCGCCAAGTTGATCAGCGGGATCGGCGGCTACGGGCTGAAGACCTACTACTCCAAGGCCCCCTACATGCTGTCGGCGAACACCGCGTGGCTCGTCCCCAACTTGTCCAAGGCTCCACTGAACGACCCGAACTTCCGCAAGGCGATGGCCTACGCGATCAACCCAAAGGCAATCGCCAGCCAGGTGTACGGGGACATCGTGACGCCGGCGAACCCGACCGGGCTCCTGCCGACATGGAACCAGTACATCGACAAGAGCGTGGTGGCCAAGTACGGCTTCAGCTACAACCCGACCAAGGCACGCCAGATCCTTACGCAGGCCGGCTACAAGCTGAAGAACGGCTTCTTCACGATGCCGAGCGGCAAGGCGATCAACCTCAGCCTCATCGTCCCCTACGGCTGGACCGACTGGATGGCGGCGATCGACCTCATCTCCTCCCAACTGAAGGCGGCGGGCATCAACGTGACCGCCTCGTATCCGCAGTATCCGGCTCGGCTCACCGCCCTGCAGAACGGCACCTTCGACCTGGCGATCACCAATGACGCCCAGATCTCGAACACGCCCTGGACCTATTACCAGTACATGTTCAACCTGCCGATCCGCAAGGTGCAGAACGCCAACTTGAACTTCGAGCGCTTCAACTCGCCCGCCGCGTGGAACCTCGTGTCGCAGCTCAACGCGACGCCGACGACCAACACGGCGGCGATGAAGTCGGTCATCTCCAAGCTGGAGCAGATCTCCCTGCAGCAGCTCCCGATGATCCCGCTCTGGTACAACGGCATGTGGGCTCAGTACACGAGCAGCACGTGGACCGGGTGGCCCTCCGCATCGGGCAGCAACCACTACCTGCCGATGACCTGGAGAGGCTATTGGAACATGACCGGTTTGCTCATGCTCACCAAGCTCCGGCCGGCGAGCTAGCAGCCACACTAGGTGCCCTCGGGACGATGTGCTGAGGGCACCGGGCCCGGCGGTCGCCACCTTGCGGGGTGCGCCGAGGTGGCGACCGCCTCTGATTCCTCGCCCCACCCATCTCCAAAAGGAGCGCAATGCGCCGGTATTTCGGTCGCAAGCTGCTGACGTACCTGTTGACCTTCGTCCTCGCGGTCACGATCGACTGGGTGATTCCCCGGTTGATGCCCGGCAACCCGATCAAGGGCCTGTTGGCGAAGTTCTCCCTGCAGCCAGGTGGCTACGACGCGATCTACAACGTCTATTCGCGCGCCTTTGGCTTCGACCTCCCCTGGTGGAAGCAGTACCTCAACTTCTGGGACGCCCTGGTGCACGGCAACCTCGGCATCAGCATCTACTCCTACCCACTGCCGGTGCGGACGATCATCGCCCACTCCGTGCTGTACTCCCTGGCGCTGCTCTTGCCGGCCATCCTGCTCTCCTGGTACGCCGGCAACAAGGTCGGCGCCCTCGCGGCACGGCGCAAGATCTTGGACAACACCGTACTGCCGATCGGCTACACGCTGACGGCGACGCCCTACATGTGGCTCGCGCTGCTGCTCGCGTTCCTGCTCGCCTCCGAGGCCCACTGGCTGCCAATCTCGGGTGGCTACAGCTACTCGCTCCAACCCTCCTTCACCTGGCAGTTCATCTGGAGCCTGCTCGCGCACTGGTTCCTGCCCTTCCTCACCTTGTTCCTCGTCGGCTTCGGCGGCTGGGCGATCGGGATGCGCAACGTCATCATCTACGAGCTTGAGGCGGACTACTCCCACTACCTCCAAGCGCTCGGCGCGCCGCAACGCCTCATCCGCCGCTACGCGTTCCGGAACGCGCTCTTGCCCCAGATCACCGGTCTGGCGTTGCAGCTCGGCGTCATCGTCGGTGGCGCGGTGGTGACCGAGATCGCCTTCTCTTACCCCGGCCTTGGCTATTTGATCCTGCAGGCGATCCAGAACCAGGACTACTTCTTGTTGCAGGGGATCTTCTTGTTCATCATCATCGGCGTGCTCGTCGCCAACTTCTTGATCGACATCGCGTACGTGCTCGTCGATCCCCGCACGCGAGTCGGCATGCAAGGAGCGCAGTGATGCTCGGCCTCCCCAGCGACGCGACCCCCGAGGGCGCTCCCGGCGAGCCGGTGGTGCCGGGACCAGCGACCGAGAAGGTCGCTCACGCCAAGCGGCCTCCGGCGCCAGGCCGCGGCCCGCGCGAGCTCTCGGTCGGCGGCGAGCTCATCTACTTCGCGGTGCGCAACCGCAAGCTCGTCGTCGGGACTTCCATCGTCATGGTGTTCTTGTTGTTCGCGCTCTTCGGACCGCTGCTCGTGCGCCACCCACCGAACCAATTCTCCTCGGCGGCGGCCGCGCCGCCCTCGGTGGAGCACTGGTTCGGGACGACGCAGTTCGGCCAGGACGTCTTCTCCCAGTTCGTCTACGGGCTGCGGGCGAGCTTCCTCATCGGCGTGCTCGGTGGCGGCTTGGCGGCGGTGATCGGCATGATCGTCGGCTTCTCGGCCGGCTACTGGGGTGGAATCGTCGACGAGACCTTGAGCATGCTCACCAACATCTTGCTCGTCATCCCCACCCTCGCGCTGCTGTTGATCATCGGGGCCTACCTCTCGGCCCGCAGCCTGCTCTTCGAGGCGATCTTCATCGGCCTCACCTCCTGGCCCTGGGCCGCCCGGGCGATCCGGGCCCAGACGTTCTCGCTGCGCACAAGGGAGTTCGTCGGCATGGCTCGCCTGTCGGGCGAGCGGGACGTGAAGATCATCATGCGCGAGATCGCACCGAACATGAGCTCGTATTTGTTCTTGATGTTCATCTTGCTCTTCGGGGGCGCCGTGTTGATCGCCGCCTCGTACGACTTTCTCGGCCTCGGCCCGACCGACGCGACCTCGCTCGGCTTGATGATGAACCAGGCGGTGTTGTGGAACGCCCTCCAGCTCCACGTCTGGTGGTGGTTCATCCCGCCCGGCCTGGGCATCGTGGCGATTGTCGGCGGCCTGTACGTCATGAACGTCGGGCTGGACGAGGTCTTCAACCCGCGGCTTCGGGAGCTGTAGCCGATGAGCGTCGAGGTCAGCGACCTTCGCGTCTACTACCGCAGCCTGGCCGGCGACGTCCAGGCCGTGGACGGGCTGAGCTTTTCGATCGCCGACGGGGAGATCATGGGAGTCGCCGGAGAGTCCGGCTGCGGCAAGTCGAGCCTCGGCAACGCGATCGTCTTGTTGACGGGCCGCATGCGCCATGTCTCGGGCACCGTCGCGATCGATGGGACCACGCTGCCGATCGCCGATGCCGCCCAGATGGACCCCTACCGCTACCGCACCGTCTCGACGGTGCCGCAGTACGCGATGAGCGCGCTCAACCCGACCCGCAAGATCGGCCGGTTCGTGAACGAACTGCTAAAGAGCCGGGGTATCCGCCTGGCAGGCCTGCACGACGAGCTGGTCCGCCGCCTGGAGCTCGTCGGCCTGGACCGCTCGGTCCTCGATCGCTACCCGATCGAGCTCTCAGGCGGCATGAAGCAACGTGTTGTGCTCGTGGTGTCGACGCTCCTCAACCCTTCGCTGTTGATCGCGGATGAGATCACCTCGGCGCTCGACGTCTCCACGCAAAAGGCGGTCGCCCGGATGCTCGTCGAGTTCCGAGATCTCGGCTTCGTGAAGTCCATGATGGTGATCACCCATGACCTCGCGATCCTCCACGAGATCGCGGACACGATCCTTGTCATGTACGCGGGACGCCTCGCGGAGAAGGCGCCGGCGGACGAGCTCGTCAAGGCGCCACTGCATCCCTACACACGCCTGTTGCTCTCTTCGCTGCCCGACGTCGGTATCCGCTATGAGACGCGGCGGCTGGCAGGGATCAAGGGCCGGCCACCGTCGCTGATCGCACCCGAGCCTGGGTGCCGCTTTCGCGACCGCTGCCCGTATGCGACTGCGGCGTGTCAGACCCTGATATTGCAGCGAAGTAGCGGCACGCGCCTGCTAATGACGCGACAAATGCTCCGCTACCTGGGAGAATGCAGCTGACGAAAGCGCATCGACAACCCAGGAGAGGAGCACCTGTCCGG
>JAJZBI010000067.1 GCA_021798985.1 Actinomycetes bacterium | reverse complement strand
GTGGTGCTTCCGAGGTTGGAGGGGCCACCGCCGCCGGTGGTGGATCCCCTTGGAGGTGCGCTACCGGATCAGGTCAGCAGCGCGAATTCTGTTGATCGCCGATCGCGTGTTCCGGTGATCCTCCACAGCAGGCGGCCGCGAGGACTACTACGCGCTGTCCGCGGAGCACGCCGGGGTGTTCGTCGGTGCCGGCGCGGCAGCGCTCGGCATCACCGAGCTCGTCGTCGATCCGACCGCCCTCGAGCGGCTCTTCGGCAACGGCGAGGACCCTCGCGACGGATCTCGGCTCGGGCGCCGCTTTGCGGGCGAGCGAGCGGTCGCCGGCTTCGCCGTCACCTTCTCGCCGCCAAAGACCGTGAGCGTGCTGTGGGCACTGGCGGACACCGAGGTGTCATCAGCGGTGCGGTCGGGCGACGAGGCCGCCGTCGCAGCTGCGCTCGCGTTCTTGGAGGACCACGCCGCCTTCACCCGCCGCGGCCACGGCGGGCTCTTGCAGGTCGACACCGACGGCCTCCTCGCCGCGAGCTTCGTGCACCGGACCTCTCGCGCCGCGGACCCGCACCTGCACACCCACCTGCTCGTCGCGAACAAGGTGCGCGCCGAGGACGGCAAGTGGCTCGCCCTTGATGCCCGCGAGCTCTTCGCGCACCAAAAGGCCGCCGGCATGCTCTACAAGGCGGGTCTGCAAGCGGTAGATCGTCGCGTCTCGGAGGTCCGCGTCGAGCGCGAGCGCCTCGCGACCACGGCGTGCCACGCTCTGTTCGATCAATGTCGAAGCCTCGCTTATGTGGGCGAGGTAGAGCGCGTCACTGTGGTCCGTCACAGGGGAACGGCCTCTGCCTCGACCTTGTCGCGCACAACTGGGTGGATCTCGGTGCCGACATCGACGCGATGTCCGAGTAGCTCCTCGACCTCGCGGGCGAAGGCGAACAGGTCGAGACCGCGATGGCGGAGGTCGAAGTCGACGAGCAGGTCGATGTCGCTCTCTTTGGTGGCGTCGCCACGAGCGACGGAACCGAAGACGCGGATATTCGAGACACCTCGGCGAGCGGCGAGCCGGAGGATCTCATTGCGCTGGGCGCGGAGTACGGCGAGGCTCGGTGTCTCAGCCCTCGTGGTGCCCGCCGGCGCGTTCACGCCTGCCATCGTAGGTCGCGGATGCTCACGGCCGACCTATCGGGTCAACGACCAGCAGAGTGTCGACGAGGACGTAACGGTTCTTACGCTGTCCCGTGACGTCCACCAGCGAAGTCCCAGCTCAGGGCCGGTTTTCGGACCGGCCCTTACCGCGCCCGGGGACCGTCGCGCGCGCTGCGTGCGCGAAGCGGCGAGGAGTTCGCGCGCGAGTCCAGCTGAGTTCGTCGAGGCCTGGCTTCACCATCAAGAACAGCTACGGCTCGCATAGCGAGTGGACCAGCTATCGGGGTTCGGTCAGGTACAGGGTCGCGTCGCGAATGTCTGGATTGCTTTCGAGCGCGGCTGGACCGTCCGGACCGGACGCCCGGATGAGCTCGATCGTCTCGGCGATATGCGTCAGGTAAAGGACGTCGCGAGACGCGTTCAGAGCGAGACCGCCTCGGCGAGCACGCGATCAAGGATCGCGTGGTGCACGTCCTCGGCGACGTCGACGCGGTAGCCGAGGAGCTCCTCGAGCTCCTGTTGGAGCTCTACCTCGTCGACGAGGCTGCGTCCGCGCTCGAAGGCGACGAGCAGATCGACGTCGCTCGTTGGTCGCGCTTCACCCCTCGCCAGCGAGCCGTGGACGCGGAGCTGCGAGGCGCCGTGACGTGCCGCGACGCGCAGGATCTCGTCCCGCTTGGTTCGAAGAAGCGCCAGGTCAGGCGCTGCGCCGGACGCGGCCGCTCCGCTCGTCATCACGGCGGACATCGTAGGCCGGCAGGTGCATCCCCGCCTGCGCTGCCAGGGCGATCGCCTCCCCATCGACATCGATCACGCGGTTCTTATGCTGTCGCGTGAGGTCCACCACCTTCCTGGCCAGGGAGGAAGCGGTGCTGCATGGACCGGTGCGCGAACCGGGGTGGACAGGGCGCCGTGTTTGGTTTGTCAGAGTCCGATCCCGAGGTCTTCACCAGGATCGCGACCAGGCCTCTCGCGGGAGCGGCGAAGGGTGAGCTCGACCCGAGCCATCCATGCCAGAGCCGGCAGCTCGCGTTCCACGATGTCCCACACGATGTCGAGATTGACGCCTAGGTATCCGTGGACGAGTCGGTTCCGCAACCCGGCGACGTCGGCCCAGGGAACTTCCGGATGTGCAGCCTTCAGGTCGGGAGAGAGCCGCTGTGTTGGCTCGGCGAGCGTTTGAAGGCGCTAGATCGTCGCGTCCCGGAGGTCCTCGTCGGTCGTCAGCGCTTCGCGACCGAGACGTGCAGCATTCCGCTCGATGAGCGCTACCGCCTCGCTGAGATGTGCGAGGTAGAGCGCGTCGTCGTGGTTGGTCACAAGGGGACGGCTTCCGCCTCGACCTTCCTGCGGACGACCGGGTGAACCTCGGTGCCGACGTCAACTCGATGACCGATCAGCTCCTCGACCTCACGGGCGAAGGCGAACAGGTCGAGGCCCCGGTGGCTCGTGTCGAAGTCGACGAGGAGATCGATGTCGCTGTCGACCCTCGCCTCGCCGCGCGCCACCGAGCCGAAGACCCGGACGTTTGACACGCCACGTCGGGCTGCGAGGCGAAGGATCTCGTCGCGACGAGCGCGCAGCGCGGCAAGGCTGGGGGGCTCGGAGAGCGTTGTGGTGGCCGACGCGCTCATGTTCCCCATCGGAGTTCCCGTGGTCGGCCGACCTCCGGGAGAGAGGACCGCGCCGCCGCGCCTGCCGTCGTTGGCGCCGGGCCACAGGACCGCGCCTTCGATGAGCAGAGGGCGGTTCGTACGCTGCCCGCTGACCTCCACCACATCAAGGCCGTGGTCCACGGTACACGGACCGTGTCCGCTGCACGGTTGGCACGACCACAGGTATCTGGGCGCGGTCGACGGCCGGTCACCACGCGGGTCAATAGGGCGCCCGGAGATCGGCGAACATTGGGAAGTGCCTGACGTTACGGGTCAGGAGTCGGGCGTCGGTGCGGACGGCCGTGGCTGCGATGGCGAGGTCGGCGCTGTCGATTGTCTGGTGGCTCGAAAGCCACTGTCGGCCGAGGGCGCCGGCCTCTTCCGCAATCTCGGCATCGACGGGGTGCCACACCAGGGTGGACAGCAACGCGCGGGTCTCATCTTCTTCTGCCGTGCGCATGCCGGCGAGGACCTCGATGCGGGTGACTTCACTCGCATGGAGGACGTCCGCGGCTCTCTCCCGCTCGAGGAGGTCGCCAGCGCCTGCATGCCCTCGTAGGTAGTCGATCAGTATCGAGGTGTCTACCAGGGCGCTCACGCGGGGTCGCGCTCCAGACGAGAGCCGGAGCGCAGCTGATCGACCCAGGCTGCGCCATCGAGATCGCGGTCTTTCCAGGAGCCGAAGGCACGACGCATCACTGCGAGGTCGTCCTCAGTGGAGCGCTCCGCGCCATAGACCTGCTCGACCGCGTCACGGATGAGGGAGGAGAGCGATCGACCGGTCCGCAGCGCGGCGGCATCCAGGGCGCGCCGCTCCGCGTCGGTCAAAGAGATCTGGGTGCGCTGCATGATGTAAGCTTACATCACCTTCTTGGGCGGACTTGAGCACCTCGAGTCGTCCCGGACGCAGGTCTCGCAGACCGCGACGGCTGCGAGTGCACTCACACCGCCTGGTCAGCGATGATGTGGACGGGCGCCGGGCGGGCTCAGTCCGTCCCCAGTTCGGCAGCAAGGGTGTGATTTGGGTGGGAAAACCAGACCTGCGCTGACCGAGGACGGTGCTGAACCAGGGGGATGCGGGCGCTTGTTGTCGCAGTTCCTGCGTTGCGATTCCCCCACCGGAATCAACGCTTGCTGCCGAACTCAGCCCATTTAGAGGTCCGAGATCGGGACCATGAGGGTGCGCTCGTCGATCGGCGAGGCGTCAAAGCCGAATGTCGGTAGAACCCCGCCGCTTGGTCATCGGAGGTATGACCTGAAGTTGTGGATCGCCCACTTGCACGGAGACGCGGCGTACCTTCCTCGTTGAAGTTCAGAACGAGCTGCCGGCGGTGGAACGCCGGCGAGGAAGGAACGCCGATGCTGAGCGTA
>JAJZBI010000066.1 GCA_021798985.1 Actinomycetes bacterium | reverse complement strand
TGTTGAACCAGCCCTCGATGTAGTCGAACACGGCGTGGCGGACCGATGCGACGTTCGGCCAGCTCCGCGTCGAGATCAGCTCCCGCTTGATGGTCGCGAAAAAGCTCTCTGCCACGGCATTATCCCAGCACTGGCCCTTGCGACTGACCGAGAGCACGACACCGTGACGACGGGCGAGCTTCGCGAAATCCCTGCTCGTGTATTGACTTCCCCGGTCCGAGTGGAACGTCAGACCCCGGGCCGGACGGCGCTGTGCGAAGGCCATGTTGAGCGCGTCCTCGACGAGCTCGGTGCGCATGTGGTCGGCGACCGACCAGCCGACGACACGGCGGCTGGCGAGATCGATGACCGTCGCGATTCTGTGGAATCTGGCGTGTCAAGTCCGCCTGGCCCGGCGTGCCGGTCGCAAGCGGACGTTGGGGAGCTCGGTGGCCGTGATGGCGGTGCCGAGCGACCGTGGCGAGGTGCCCGCTGGGCTGGGCACCGCGCTCAGCCGGTCGACGAGCGTTGCGAGAGCGGCGTGACCGTCTTCGACCGCTGCCCGCTCGTCGTCGGTGAGCGGGACGGTGACGAGCATCCGCTGGAGGTGCTCCTTGCCCTCGAGGAGCTGCGCGCGGCTCGAGAGCTTCGGCACGTAGAAGTCGCAGCGCGCGCAGGCCATCCGGTGCGGGCACTGCTCGAAGAAGCTGTAGCTGCAGTAGCCGTGTCCGAGGTCGTAGTGCTGCCAGGGCACTCCAGCGCCCGTCTTGCCCGAGCTGACCGCATCGCGGTCGATGAGGACCTCGATCGTGCGCAGGTTGCGGGCGAAGTAGCCCGCCTCGGCGTAGGCCTTGGACAGCGTGGCGGGGCTGATCTTCGCGTAGTGCTGCGTGCTCGCCGGGCTGCGGTGCCCGAGCCAGGCCTGTAGCTCGAACAGCGTCATCGGCTCCTTCGCGTTGTAGAGCTGGCTGGCGATGGTGGAGCGGGCCCGGTGACTCGTGATCCTGCCGCGCACGTCCGCCGGTGGAACGCCGGCCTTGGCGCACAGCGCCGGGATGATCGTCCGGTTCACGTAGTTCCGAGCGATCGGCTGGGCACGCACGGCGAACAGGATGTCGACCTGCTCGGCGGTCTTTCGATCGAGCGTCTTCGACTGGGACGGCCGAACACGCTGCCAGGCCTCGATGGCCTGACCGAGGAGGGGATCGACGGGCTTGGTGAACGCGGTCCCGGTCTTGTGCACGGGCACGTCGAGCAGGCAGACGGCCTCCTCGGCAAGTACGTCTGACGCGTCGGCGGGGATCGGATGCCCGTCGTGGCGCCAGCGGACGCAACCGACACGGAGCCGGGTGATCTCATCGGAGCGCAGGCCGCTGAAGAGCCAGGTGAGCGTCACCGCGCGGATCAGCTCCATCGGGTAGTAGGTCCCCGCGGAGCTGCCCGGCAGGTCGCCTGCCTCGAGGTTCAGCCCGGCCCAGAGCAGCTTGGCCCAGAGATCATCAGCGATCACCCGGGGGTCCGTTGTGATGAGCACGGCGATGCTGCGTGGGACGGCGAGCGCGCGGGCCGGATCGAAGCGACGGGGGACCCACTCCCACTCCTGGCAGTCCCGGAAGAAGGTGCGGCTCGCCATGAGGAAGTGCGCCTTGGTGCGCGGCGAGATCGGTGTCCCCTCCCGGCCTGCCAGTGCATCGCGCCGCTGCACGTAGTCGCCGACCGACATGCGGTCGATCGCCGCCACCCAGGCGGCACACGTCGCCCGCGTCCACTGGCCGGGCTCGGTGATCTCGGGATGCTCTGCCGCAAGCCAGCGCCCTGCCTTCGCCATGATCGTGCGGATGATCGCCCGCACCTTCGGCGTGAGCGTCGAGGTGGCGTGCCAACGCTCGACCCACTCGACCCAGGTGTGGTCCGCGCCCTCGATGACCGGCGCGGCGTTGTAGCCGGCGCGCACCGGGCCCTCGCAGTGCCCGAGGGCGGCCACCGCGCGCTGGAGCGCGTAGAGGAGGGGCAGCTGGTAGCCACTCGTGGCGGGATGCGCGCGCAGTCGCGTGAAGGCCTCGGTGCCGAGGTCCTCGAGCAGCGGACTCCGGTTCACGAGGAACGCCTGACTGAAGGTGCCGCGCAGCTGATGCTTTTGGAGCAGGGTGCCGCGATAGCCCCAGGCATCGAGCGTCTCGGTTGCCTGGCCGATCGAGGACTCAACGACGTCGGCGCCAAAGGCGAGCTTCGCGAGATGGAGGCGATTGAACGTCCCGAGCTGCTCGAAGCGGTCGAAGCCGGCGACCAGGTAGGCGAGCGCGATGACGAAGGGGCGAACCGTCGTCTCGGTCGGCAGCGCCCGGTCAGCGAGGAACTTCTCGGCACTGGATCCCATCAGTCTGCCCCACTCGTCGGCTGTCCAGGCCCAGTAGGAGCGGCCGAGCACGAGGCAGTGCTCCAGCACCAGTCCGACGGCGTGCAGGCCGGCGCGGCGGTGGCGGACGTCGCCACCGTGATGCAAGGCGGCGCGCGCCGCGTCGAGTGGCGTCACGAGACGTTCGAGCGCCCGCCAGGACGACGCCGCCCGACGGGGGACGCCCCGAGAACGGTTGCGCCGCAGCCCCTGTGGGCCGAGTGCTTCGAGTGCTCGCCGCTCCTCGGCGCGCAACCGGGCCGCGCGGTCGAATGCCCCGAGATCGATGCCGACCCACGCTGCGCGACAAGATTCCTCATTGAGGTCTGCGGTGGCGCTCGCGGCACTCACTTGTCCTCACCTTCAACATCGGTCCCCGTCAGCAGGCTGATGCGCCAGGCGTGGATCTCCGCCATTCCTCGGTTGAGCTTGTCGGAGAGCTCGCGACCCGAGAGGTGGATGTAGCGCAGCGTCGTGTCCGTGTTCCGGTGGCCGGCGAAGGTGGCAATCGCGTGCAGTTCCCACCCCATGCGAGCGAGATCGGTCAGGCACAGGTGCCGCGTTGTGTGCGTGGAGAACTGTGGGACGCCGGCCGCAAGCGCCACGCGACGCACGACCTTGGACCAGGTCCACAAGCTGAGCGGCTCGGCGTGGTTGCGCCGGGACTCAGACAGGAAGAGCGGGCCGCGGCTCTTGCTGATGGTGGCCCGATGGGCAAGGTAGCGGCTGAACAGGACGCCAGTCGCCGCCGAATAGGGCACGCTCCGTCCCCGGCGGGTCTTTGTCGTCTCGGCTCGGACTCGCACCGTCCGATGTGCCGGGTCGAGGTCGTCGGTGCGGAGCGAGCAGAGCTCCTCGCGCCGCAGCGCGGCGTCGTAGGCGAGGGCGAGCATCAGCCGGTTGCGGATGGGCTCCTCGCGAAAGACAGCCAGCACGTCGAGCCATTGCTGCTCGGTCGGGATCCACGGCAGCTTCACGAGCCTCGGGACGAGCGGACGGGCACCGCCGATGCCATGCCGGGCGCCGTAGCGGCCACGACCGACCGGGTTCGAGTCCCGGAGGCCCTCCTCGACAAGGAAGTCGTAGAACAGCCGCACCGGGACGAGTCGCTGCTGGAGCGTGGCGTTCGCGAGACCGCTCCCGGAGTCGAGTGCCACCGTCTTTGCACCGAGGCGGCTCGGGCGGCTCGTCAGCTCCCGGACGAAGCTCGCAACATTCGCCTTGCCAGCCGCGAGCGGGTCGACGCCGTCGCGCTCGCAGAGCTCGAGGTACTCAGCAAGCCCGCGCGCATAGGCATCTATCGTTCGCGGCGCCCGGCCGAGATCGGACCAGATCCGCAACCACGTAGCGGCCTGTTCGTGACGGCCGAGGACCGGCCACTTCTCCTCCAGTTGGACCGCCAAGGCGTCGTCGACCTCTCAGCTCGTGGGATGCGGAGGGACCATTCAAGCCCGCCGCCTGATTCCACGTAACTAATAGGTAGCAGAAGCCCTCCCATGTCCAGATGTAGGTGATGTCGGAGACGTAGCGGCGGTCGATCTCGGTGCACGGACCGAACTGGCGCTGGATGAGGTCGCGGGCGTGCTCGATCTCGGGATCGGCGATCGTCGTCGTGCGGAAGCGCCGCTTGCAGCGCCCCTCGAGGCCGCGCTCGCGCATCAGGCGGGCGACGCGCCGGCGGCCGACGTGGACGCCCTGGCGCACGAGCTCGGCGTGGACGCGCGGCGAGCCATAGGTGCCCTTCGACATCTTGTGGACGGCGCGGATCTGCTCGAGCAGCTCGGCGTCGTCGAGCTCGC
>JAJZBI010000012.1 GCA_021798985.1 Actinomycetes bacterium | reverse complement strand
CGTCGGAGGGGGAACCTGCTCGCCGTGCTCGCGCAACGATTGGATATGCAGAGGGATCGCTTCGGCGATGAGCTCTTCGACCTCGACGCGGGAGCTTCCAGCCGCCACGCAGCCAGGAAGGTCGGGCACGTACGCCCCCCAGGCGTCGCCTTCCTGCTCGATCACGACGACGTACTCAGTCACCACTCTGCCTTCCCAACCTGCCGGCCTGCCGCCAGATCGATCCCAGCGTACCCTTCGGCACCTCGTCACTCGGCTTGCCTGCCACCGTCACCGTTCCAGGCCGGTCGGGATGGCGGAATTGGCGATGAGAGCCCACCTGTTCCAGGCGCCAGCCGTCACGCTCCAGGGTACGGATGACGTCTCGCACCTTCACGAGTTCAAGGTACGGGATCGATGTGACGATCTCCTCGAGCCGTCGCACTCGCTGCGCTACCGCCGCTCTCGGATTTCGCGCCGCGGAAGGGAGTCCCCAGCGAAGTCGCTGGTCCTCGGGTCGGCGCCCCCGGCAGGACTCGAACCTGCGACCATCTGCTTAGAAGGCAGCCGCTCTATCCACTGAGCTACGGGGGCCGGAACCTCCACGGTACGCGACGCGGCCGTGCAGGGAGCTCACGGCGTGGCGGGCTGAGTTCCCCGGGTCAAGCGAGGCGATCCATCGGTCGAATGGCGCGGTGGCGAAGGTAGGCGAGGGCCATCGTCCGACCTGAAGGGGTGAGCGAGACGAGGTGGGGCGTGAGACGCCTGCCCGTTCCGCGTTCCCAGGTCGAAGGCTGCTCCTCGAGCACTGCACCGCGACCAACAATCTGGCGCGCACGACGGTACTCGCCCCTGGTGGATGACTTCGACGCCCTCGTCGGCACCGAGGGCGGCGGCCGCCTGCTTGGCCGCCCTGGCGAGGTCCGGCCGCCGCCGGGCGAGACGATCGAGGGCGGCCGCGACCTCCTGCTCGCTCATCGCGCGCCACCGAGGAGAGCCCCGGAGGCCACGGCGCTTCCTCTGCCCGGCGGGACGGACGTGGCGCAAGGCGCGGGCTGCGGGTTTGGCCGGTGGTGGCGGCGAGGAAGCACTGCCTCAGCCGCGCGCCGGTGGGGCCCACGCGGGCGACAGGGAGCCGTCCTCGAGGAGGCCGACGGCGCGCTCCATCGCTGCGGCGAGCGCGACGAGCGCCGCCTCACCACCCGGGCGGGCGACGAGCGCGACGCCGACTGGCAGGCCCTCGACGAGCGCGATCGGCACCGTGGCGATCGGCCATCCTGCGATCGCCGCCGGGCGGCAGGCAGGCGAGGCAGGGCTGCCCGGGTCGCCGAGGACGAGGTCGCTCTTCCAGGCTGGCCCCCACGCGGGCGCGAGCAGGACGTCGAGTCCTTCGAAGGTTGGCTCGAGGCACGCCGAGCGCGCCCAGGCGAGGTTGCGCTCGCGGGCGGGGCCGTACGCGGTGCCGCCACGGCCGCCCAGGCTGAGCGCGCGCTCGAACAAATCCTGGCCGAAGTGGGCAAGCTCGACGTCCGCGTGGGCCGCCTGGAACTCGACCACTTGGGCGAAGCTCGCCGGACCCTCGCCACCACGGCGCGCGAGATAGGCATCGATGCCGTCGGAGAGCTCGCACAGCATCACCGTGAGCTCGTCCTCGTGCTCTTGCTCGCCCGGGCTCGGAGGTTCCCGGTCGGCCAGCGAGCCGAGCTCGTGGGCGAGCGCGGTGATCGCTTGCTCGAACGCGGCGTCGGTGGCGCCGTGGCCGGTCATCCAGGTGCGTGCGACCCCGAGGCGCAGCTCGCTGGCGTCGGCTCGCTCGAGCGATGCTCCAAACAGCGCCCCGAGCAACAGGGCCACGTCGGCGGCGCTCCTGGCGATCGGCCCGGGACTGTCTTGGCTCGCGCTGATCGGCACCACTCCGGTGCGTGAGACGCTGCCGACGGCCGGCTTCAGGCCGGCGACGCCGCAGAGCGAGGACGGGCACACGATCGAGCCGTCCGTCTCCGTGCCGATCGCGAGCGGCGCGAACCCCGCGGCCACCGCCGCTGCAGCACCCGAGGAGGAGCCTCCCGCGCTGCGGCCGAGCGACCAGGGATTGCCACACAGCCCGCCGAGCGCCGACCAACCGCTCGTCGAGTGCTCGGAGCGAATGTTCGCCCACTCGGACAGGTTCGTGGCACCGAGCACCACCAGGCCGGCGTCGCGAAGGCTGGACACGAGGGAGGCGTCGGCAGGCACCGGCCGGTCCACTAGCGCCGTCGCTCCGGCGCAGGAGGCCAGGCCCTCCACCTCGATGTTGTCCTTGACGAGCACGGGCACGCCATCAAGGGGCCCGAGCGCGGCGCCATGGGCACGCCGGGTGTCGCTCGATGCGGCCTCGGCGAGTGCGCGCTCGGACACCTCAAGCACGGCGCGCAGCGCCGTTGGCGTCTCGGGCGCGTCGAGCGCGTGGATCCGCCCGATGAGCGCGTCCACCACTTCGACTGAGCGCAGCTCCCCGCGCCCGAGCGCATCGCTCAGCGCGCCAGCACCGAGGGCGGCGATGGCAGCCGAGGGGGGATGGGGGTCGACTGGCATGGGAAGCTCCCTCGGTCGCGCCGTCTCGATCATGGCGTGCCGGCCGAGGCTAATGGGCACCCGGGCGTCCCAAGGAGTCTCCCCGCATTCCCGGTGCAGCGCCGCCACCGACCGACAAGGCGACGGGTGGGGGGGAGGTGAGCCTCGCTCGGAGCGGTCGAGTGGAGCAGCCAGGGCGAGATCGGACCTCGACCTATCCGGTCACCTTCGTGAGCGAGAGGACCGCGTGCTTGGGCGGCTGCGACACGCTCACCTTCTCGCCCCAATGCGAGAACGTGATCGATTCGGCACCGCTCGATGCGGTCATCTGATCGGTCACGGGGAGGATGTGGGAGCCCATCGTGAAGGTCATGACGTTGGTGAGCTGGGGTGCCGAGCCGGCGGCGGCGGTGATCCAACGCAGGCGGTAGCGGCGGGCGCCGTGGACCGTGACCGTCGAGACCGTGGCGTGCTCGGTCGTCGGGAGCATCGTCTTTACTGAGGAGACGAGGACCGCCGCCCGCAGCGTCGTGTACTGGCTGCTGCCGGCCTTGACCGCGACCCAGTGCTTGCCGATCTTTTTCGTCTGGGCGGCAGAGAAGCCGAAGATCTCCGAGAGCCCCTTGGCGTTCCCGGTGAAGTAGGCGAAGCCGGGAGTGAGACGGAGGTAGATGGCGGCCTTGCCCTTGGTGATCTTCTCGCGCCCCTGGCGCGATGCGGCGTCGACGACGATCTGCTCGACGCCCTTCACCGAGTGCTGGGTCCCGCGCACCACGAGGTGCACGCTCTTTTGCTTGCCGAGCTCCACCTTGACCGCTTTGACCAGCGCCTTGGCGGAGAGCGGGGCGGCGGCGGCCTCCGAGACGGACAGGGCGGTCGGCAGCGCGCAGGCGCCCGCGAGCGCCACGAGCGCGGGAATGGTGCGCTTGTTCACGACGCCAAGCCTATCGAGGACCAATGGTGGGCCCGGGGCCGGCGCAGCCCGCGGGGTCGCCACCGGCCGGAGGGATCACCGCCGCGGCTCGCCGGCGAGGCCCCCAGCTGGCTCAGGTAAGGGTGCGGGTCGCGATCCAGTGCTCGACCGAGCGGGCAAGGACCGGGAGGGGGAGCGAGCCGTGGTCGAGCACGGCGGCGTGGAACGCGGCGAGCGAGAAGTCGCCCCCGAGCGCCTGGCGCGCCCGATCGCGCAGACGGAGCAGCTCCAGCTTTCCGGTGAGGTACGCGAGCGCCTGGCCAGGGATGCACAGGTAGCGGTCGATCTCGGCGGCGAGGAACTCGGGGGGCATCGGCGTGTGGGCGAGAAAGAAGTCGAGCGCCTGGCCCCGCGACCAGCCAAGGGCGTGCAGGCCGGTGTCGACGACGAGCCGGCAGGCGCGCATCGCAGCGGCGGCACGGGCGCCGAGCAAGGCGCGCTCGTCGCTGTAGAGGCCCATCTCCTCGGCGAGCTGTTCGGCGTAGAGCCCCCAGCCTTCGGAGAAGGCGGTGACCGATCGCTGGCGCTGGATCGCCGGGAGGTGCGTGAGGAGCTGCACCCGAGACAGCTGGAGGTGATGCCCCGGGACGGCCTCGTGGAAGGCGACGCCTTCGAGGTCCCAACCGGTTCCGGCGGTCGGCCGCTCCAGGTTGAACCAGAAGGTGCCCGCCCGGGTGCCATCGAGCCGGGGCGGCGTGTAGTGCGGCGCCATCCCGCTCGCGCCGACGAGCGGCGGCATCGCGGTGACGGCGCAGGGGGCGGGGAGCGGCTCGGGGAACACCTCGGGCGCTCGCGCCTCGGCGCGGCGGATCGCAGCGAGCGCCTCGTCGATTGCCGCGCTCGCCGATCGCTCGCGCGACGAGGCGCGGAGCGCCTCGTGCACTGCCGGGAGGCTCCGTAAGCCGATCGCGGCGCCGAGCTCGACCATCTCCTCCTCGAGCCGGGCGAGCTCGGCGAGGCCGGTCGCGTGCAGCTCGGCGGGTGTTCTCGACAGCGTGGTGTGCGATGCGACGGCGCGGGCGTAGGCGGCGTCGCCCCCCGCCAGGTGGGCGAGACCGGCGCGCGCATCAGGCCGCGCGTTCGCCCGCAGCTCCAACAAAATCTCGCGGTAGCGGGCGAGGGCTGGGCGCAGGACCTCGGCTCCGGCGGTGTCCCGGGCCGCGCAGAACGCCTCGGGATCGGCGAGCTGGTCCGGCGGCGCGACGGCGCGCACCGCGGCGGGAACGGGCGGCTCGAGGGTCTGCTCGCACCAACTGACCGCTTGCTCGAGGAGTCGGGCGACGGGAAAGAGCCCGGCCGCCGCCCCCTCGCGCAGGCGCTCGGCACGTGCGTCGATCCAGCCGCCGCTCGCCCGCAGCCGGGCGAGGAAGGCCTCTGCCGCCGCGGCGTCGGCAAGGACGGTGCGGGCCGCGAGCGCGCACAGCTGCGCCGGGCCGTCAAAGGGCATGGCGGTGACGGTGTAGCGGGCCGAGGCGCTCTCGAGCTCGCGGCGCTGCTGTTCGGCGTGCGCCCGCACGCAGCCGAGGGTGATCGCGTCGGCGTGGTCGTGCGGGCCCGCTTCGAGCGCGGCGGCCTGTGCGAGCACCGCCTCGACGCGCGATCGCCACGCGTCGTCTCCTTCCGGGCTGGCATCGGGCACGAGGTGGTCGTAGCCCGGGACGCCGTAGCTCGTTGCGGCGAAGGGATCGCGGGTGAACCATGCGTCGAGGAAGCGCGCGGCGAGATCAGCGGTTTCGCTCATGGCGCAGTCTGGCGCGCCCGTTCTGCGCCGTGCCAGGCGAGCGTCCTTGCTTATCCGCAGGCGCCGGTGCTCAGGGCGAGGCGCGGTGCGCGAGGGAGGTGATCAGTACTCGACGCGCCGGTGCTCGCCGTCTTTCTGGTGGGTCCGGACGCGGCGGTGCTGGTGGGACGGCGCGATCGTCACCTCGACGAGGCTGAGCAACTGGATGGTGAGGGTCGTCGGATCACGCCGCGGCTGGAACTCGCAGGAACCCGCGTGGTGGGCCGTGCGGACGCACACGCGGCCAGTCTGGAGATGGGTCATGCCGCACAGGCCACAGGCGGCATAGGCGGGATCGACCGACGCGTTGTGGACGTCGAGCCGTGGGGTCGTCCTCAAGAGCGGAGCCGTTGACATCACTGCATCCCGGGGGGGGCTAGGAAGGGGGCGCAGCTCCCCGTGCAGGGAGCACCTTCCACAGGGCCAAATTGTCGTCACGCCGAGCAAGAAGGCAAGGGCCAGAAGTCCCATTGCCCGCTTGGCTGCCCCTCGAGACGGAGGCCTGCGCCCGCCTCGCTACGGTGAAGTTGACCCGGGCCCAGGGGCCCCGGTCACCCACCCGACGATCGAAAGGCGGTCAGCGATGAGCAACGACCCGTTCGCGCGCTTGCCCGAGGTCCCCTCGTTCTCCCTGACGAGCAGCGACATCGAAGACGGCAAGCCGCTGGCGACGGTCCACTACAGCGGGCTGTTCGGCGTGGAGGGGGGCGAAGACCGCTCGCCCCAGCTGTCCTGGTCCGGTGCTCCCGCGAGCACGCAGGGCTACGTCGTGATGACCTACGACCCCGACGCCCCGACGCTCGCCGGCTTTTGGCACTGGGCGGTGGCGGACATCCCCGCGTCGGTGACCGAGCTCGCTTCGGGAGCCGGCGACGAGTCGGGAAGCAAGCTCCCTGCCGGCGCGTTCCAGCTGAAGAACGATGCGGGCTCAGCGCGCTTCATCGGCGCTGCCCCGCCTCCGGGGCACGGACCGCATCGCTACTACTTCGTCGTCCACGCCATCGATGTGCCGTCCCTCGGGGTTCCCAAGGACGCCACGCCCACCTTCCTTGCCTTCAACGTCTTCAGCCATGCCGTGGGGCGCGCCGTGCTGATGGCGACCGGCGAGCAGCACTGAGCCGTGGTGCGGGGCGGGAGGCGCATCCCGCCCCGCGCGACCCTCCGCCATCTTGGCGCGAGCCAGGCCCCTGCCTGCTGCCCGCAGGGCTTGGCTGCTCGGTCGGGCGGGCGAGGCGGTCCCAACGGATCCGGCCCGTTCGGGCCGAACGCGTGGCCGCTGCACCCCGCCATTTCGCGTCCGGGGGGTGGTCGTTGGTAGCCTCGCTCAGGTGCCCTGGCGCGTGCTCCTCGTCGACGACGTCGCGCCCTTGCGCGCCCAGATCCGCGAGGCGCTCCAGATGGCCGGTGGCTTCGAGGTCGTCGCCGAAGCGGACGACGGCGCCGGTGCGCTCGACTTGGCGCTGCGGCACCAGCCCGAGCTGATCGTCGTCGACCTCGCGCTTCCCGATCTCGCCGGCGCCGAGCTGTTGAGTCGTCTTCGCGCCGTCGTGCCACGGGCGCTTGTGGTCGTCTACACCGGCGCTGCAGGCGAGTCGACCGACGGGGTCAGCGAGCAGGTCGCCGGGTTCGTCCGCAAGGACGAGGACGTCAGTTATCTCGCAAAGCTGTGCCAAGACCTTGCGCAGCGGCACGAGGCTGCGGCCACGCTCGAGCTTGGCGCCGACCACCGCGGGGTCGCCGTGGCGCGCGGATTCATCGCCGAGCAATGCCGTCGCTGGGGCTGTGTGGAGCTGATCGAGGACGCGAAGCTGGTGCTCACCGAGCTCGTGACGAACGCGATCGTCCACGCGAAGACCCGATGTGAGATCCGGGCGAATTACGAGGGGCGCCTCTTGCGGGTCGAAGTCGTCGACCACGGTCGCGGGACCCCCGACCCCCAGCGGCCCACCCAGCTCGACGACCACGGCCGCGGGCTCCTGCTCGTGACGGCGCTGTGCGCCGCCTGGGGGATCGATGCCCGGGAGGATGGGTGCAAGATCGTCTGGGCGGAGCTCACCTACCCGCCGATGCTCTCGCGCAACTGAGCAGCGCCGCTCGGAGCGCTGCGGCGCCGCTCGTTCAGGACGAGGCGTGCCCAGCGATGCGCCCTGCGAGGCGGCGGGCGGCGGCCTCGGGGTCGCGATCCGAGCAGATTGCCGAGATGACCGCCACGCCTTCGACCCCAGTCGCCAGCACCGAGTCGAGATTCTCCGGGCCGATCCCCCCGATCGCGACGCAGGGCAATCCGCTGCCGACCACGACCTGGGCGAGGGCGGTCGTCCCCATCGGTGCCGCGGCGTCAGCCTTGGAGCCCGTCGGAAAGACTGGGCCGACGCCGAGATAGTCGATGCAGCCCTCGGGCAGGCGGGCGGCCGCCGCCGCCTCGGCCAGGTTGGTGACGGACCATCCGATTACGAGGTCGGGGCCGGCGAGCGCCCGGGCGGCGGTGACCGGCAGGTCGTCCTGGCCAAGGTGGACGCCGTCGCAGCCCGCCGCGAGCGCGACGTCCAGGCGGTCGTCGACGAAGAGGGCGACGTCGTAGGGCGTGAGGAGCTCGACAAGTGCCGTGGCGAGCTCGCACAGCTCGCGCCCTTTGGCCTGCGGATCGCGCAGCTGCACGGCCGTCACCCCGCCGTCAACCGCCGCTGCCACCGTCGAGACCAGGCCGCGCGCGGCGCACTGGTGCCGGTCGGTGATGAGGTAGAGCGAGTAGTCGACGGGCCGCCTCATGGGGTGGCGGCGAGCGCGCTGAGCGCGTCGAGGAGGCCGACGGCAAAGCTGCCTGGGCCGGGCGTCGCGCTCGCTGCGCGTTCGCCGGCGGCGGCAAAGAGCGCCGACGCGCAGGCCGCCGCCTCGAGGGGACCGGCCGTCGCGGCGCACGCTGCCATGACGGCGCCGAGCGCACAACCGACCCCGGTGACGCGCGTCATCAAACGATCGCCGCCGGGCACGGCGAGGAGGCGTTCGCCATCGGTCACGAGGTCCACGGCGCCACTCACGGCGACGGCGCCACCGATCCGGCGGGCGAGGCCCACCGCGGCCTCGATCGCCTGCTCGCTGCTCGCGAGCGAGTCGACTCCCCGGCCGCCCGCGCCCGTGTGTCCCGCGAGGCTCATGATCTCCGAGGCGTTGCCCCGCACGATTGCCGGGCCGTCGCCGAGCAGCTCCGCGGCAAGGCGGCTGCGGTGGGCGAGCGCGCCGACCGCCACCGGGTCGAGGACCCAGGGGGTCCCGGCGTGCCGGGCTGCGGTCGCCGCCTGACGCATCGCGGCTTCGATCGACGGCGAGAGCGTGCCGAGGTTGACGAGCAGCGCCGACGCGATGGTCGCGAATTCGCCGGACTCCTCGGGGTTCTCGACCATCGCCGGCGAGGCGCCAATCGCCAGCAAGACGTTGGCGGTGAAGCCGGCGACGACGATGTTCGTGATGCAGTGCACGAGCGGCGGCCGCTCCGCGATCGCGCGCAGGGGCGCGCGAATCGCCGCATCGCCCTCCCAGGTGATCGTGCGCCCTTCGATGGCTCGGCTCCTTGGTTACAGCGCTCGGTCGTTGCGCCTAGCTGGAGACTACTCAGCGCGCCGCTCGATCCCGAGAGGGCCGGTAGGGTGGGCGGCGATGCCACTCCAAGGGGAATATGAGCCGAGCCCGCAGGCCTGGGTCCGTGAGCAGGTGGAGGCGTATGAGCGCTCCGGCGGTGCCGAGGCGAACACGTTGCGCGACACCGGCATCCCTGTCGTGATTGTGACCGCGCGGGGCAACAAGACCGGCAAGATCCGCAAGTTCGCGCTGATGCGGGTGGAACATGACGGCGAGTACGCGCTCGTCGCCTCCAAGGGCGGGGCACCCACGCACCCCCTTTGGTACTACAACCTGATCCGCCATCCGCACGTGATGATCCAAGACGGCCCCGAGCCGGCGGACTACGACGTGGTCGAGATCGACGGCGAGGAGCGCGAGCGCTGGTGGCAGCGGGCGGTAGCCGCATATCCCGCCTACGCCGAGTACCAGCAAAAGACCGATCGCCGGATCCCCGTCTTGTTGGCGCGACCCACACACTGAGCTACGGCGCGCTGCGCCGCCGGTGGGAATGGCGCCCGAGGCGGTGGCGTTGGGTGATGGCAGCCGAACGCCTCAGCGCGTCACCTCGCCGATCGCTGTGACCCAGGAGGAGCCCACGTGGCCGAGATCCCCGCATCGCACCAGGACCTGCTCGCGGCGAGCGTCGCCGTGCTCGCGACGGTCGGAGCCGACGGCCGGCCGCAGCAGAGCGCGGTCTGGTTCCTCGCCGAGGGCGACAGCGTGAAGGTCTCCCTCGCAAGCTCCCGCCAGAAGACGAAGAACCTGCGCGCCAACCCGGTGGTCGACCTGTTCATCTTGGACCTCGCGAACCCGATGCGCTATCTCGAGCTGCGCGGGGACGCCGAGATCACCGCAGATGCCGACTACGCCTTTGCAAGGAAGGTCGGCGAGAAGTACGGCGCGGACCTGCGCGCCTACGACGGCCCTGGCGAACAGCGGGTCGTCGTCACGATCAAGCCCGTGCGCGTCCACGCCGTGGACATGGGGGCCTGAGCCCTCAAGCGATCAGCGTCGCTCGCTGACCCCGCGGACGAAGGCCGCCTGACCGACGTGTTGCAGGTCGTCGCCGAGCACGCTCACCAAACGGACGCCCAAGGTGACCGGCGGGTCATAGGAAGTGTCGACGACGCGGTCGAGGTCGGCGTCGCTGAGCGAGCCGAGGTAGCCCATCGTTCGCTCGTGGACCGCGTCGTAGTAGCCGGTGAGCAGCTCGGCTGACTCGGCGCGCACCAGTGCCACCTGGTCGGCGCTGTCGCCGTAGCCGGTGAGCTCGGACTGCGCGGGCAGGCCGAAGCGCTCCGGCCACTCGCTGTCGGTCCAGATCTGCTCGCGCCCGGCGACCTGGGCGAGGTGATGGTCCTGGACGCGCGTGAGGTGCCAGATCAGCCAGGCGATCGAGTTCGCCTCGCCGTCGACGCGAAAGACAAGCTCGTCCTCACCGAGGCCGTCCGTGGCGGCATGCACGAGCGGCTGCAGCCGCCCGTACGCCTCGACCAGCAGGTCGGTCGTGTTCATCACCACACTCCTTCCTGGTCCTGGCGCCAAGGCGGTGTCCCGGGCGCACGCTCCTGGTGCGCCTCGGGGTGGCCGGCGGCACAAGAGCCCTGCTCGGCACCGTAGCGGGGTGACCCGCCTCACCGAGCACGGCGCCGGCGACCTCGGCTGCGGGCGGCCTGAGGGCCTGCGGTGCGACCTGCGGACGCGGCACCGCCCCGGCGGGCAACCGGGGCGGTGCCGGCGGCGGGTGCCGCCGTGTCGTCGAGAGCAGCTAGCGGATCACGGCATCAATGCGTCAGTAGGGCATGCCGTGCTCGACACGCTCGCGCTCCTCGGCGACGTAGGTGTGCCCCTGGTTGTCGGTGACCGTGCGACGAGTCCGTGAGCGATACCCCCAGGGACCGAAGATCGCGATGGAGACGACGAGGCCCACGAGGCCGACGATGAACAGGACGAGTCCGATCGTGGCGACGCTCACAGTGCTCGAGCTCCAGTGGATGCCCCAGCGCAAGATGGCGCCGACTGCGATCAAGACGATGCTGGTGCCGATTCCCATGGCCATCTACCTCCTTAGGCTGCAGATGCCCCTTTGGGATCGCCGGAAAACGGTTTAGGCACGCTCCGTGCGGGGAAGCTGCGCACGCGCCGCAGCAAGATGGGCCCGTGCCCGCTCGGGCACGATCGACGCCTCGCCCTCGAGCCGCCGGCGAATTGCCTCGATGGGCTCGATGAACGGCGACGGGCTGCGCTCGACGCTGCGGCTGCCAAAGCGCCGGGTCATCGCCCACGAGCAATGCAGCTCGTCCTCGGCGCGGCTGAGCGCGACGTAGAGGAGGCGGCGCTCCTCTTCGAGCGCCGCCCTGCCGCTCGCGTGGGCGATCGGGACCAGGCCGTCCTCGAGGCCGGTGACGAAGACCACCGACCACTCGAGGCCTTTGGCTCGGTGGAAGGTCGTCAGCTCGACCGCGTCGTGCCCGCCGGGCGAGGGCTCGCCACGCAGCGCTTGGCGGACGTAGCCGGAGAAGCCGTCGCCCCTGCCGTTCGGGTCGAGGTCGAGGTACTCCATGCCGAGCTGGGCGAGCGCCTCGAGCTCGACGCGCTCTTCGATGCTGGGGGCTTGTGGCGCGGTGGTGTCGAGCTCTGCCCGCTCGATCAGCTGCTCGAGAAAGGTGCGCAGGGCTGCTGGCCCGGTGCCCGGGGACAGCTCGGCGAGCGCGGCGCGTACGGCGGGGCGGGCGAGGAAGGCGGCGCCTGCGGCGCTGCGCACGGGGATGTTGGCCTCGCGCAGTGCCTGCTCGAGCTCGAGGAGCTGCGCGTTGGTTCGGGCCAGCACCGCACAGCGCGACCACGGCCGACCGGGATGGTGGCGCGTCCGCAAGGCGGCGGCGATGCCCTTGGCCTCAGCCTCGGCGCTCGGATAGGCGCGAAGGGTGGGGACCATGCCCCCTGGGCGCGCCGAGCGCGGGGCGCTCGCTCGGGGGACATTGGGGCCTCGCTGGGCCTGGTGCGGCCCGAGCGCTGCCGCGGCGAGCGCGACGACCTGGGGGCTCGAGCGGTAGTTGGTGTCCAGCGCGAGGACCTCGCCACCGGGGTAGCGCTGCGCGAACTCAAGCACCCCGCTTGGGTCGGCGCCGTTCCAGCCGTAGATGGCTTGACGCGGGTCGCCCACCGCGAACAGGTCGCTACGTCCGCCCAGCCAGGCGTCCAAGAGGGCGAGCTGGGCGGCGTTCGCGTCTTGGAGCTCGTCGACGAACAGGTGGGCGAAGCGCCAGCGCTGGGCGGCCGCGAAGTCGCGGTCCTCGGCCATCTCTTGGACGAGGCCGATGAGCAGGTCGTCGAAGTCGACCAGGCCCCGCCGCCGCCGCTCGCGCTCGTAGGCGGCGTAGGCCTGCGCGACCACCTCGAGCGGCAGCGGTGGCGTGCGGCGGGCGGCGGAGGCCTGGCGGGCGTAGTGCTCCGGCGTGACGAGGCGCGCCTTTGCCCACTCGATCTCGGCGGCGACGCTGGCGAGCGAGCCGCGTCGCTCGCCCGGCCCGCGGCCGGGTGGCGCGCTCGGTTCGGGGACCACCCGGGCGAGGAGGCGGACCTTGGACTCGAGGAGGACCGTAGGCCTCCGTCCCGTCTCGGCTGCCCGGCGCCGCAGCTCGGCGAGGGCGATCGCGTGGAACGTGCCGGCGGTCACCGGGGCGGGCAGGCCGAGTGAAGCGAGGCGCGCGCGCAGCTCGGCGGCGGCCTTTCGTGTGAAGGTGAGGGCGAGGACGTGGCCCGGCGTCGCCGAAGCGTCATGGACGCGCCAGGCGATGCGGCGCGTGAGCACCCGCGTCTTTCCCGACCCGGCCCCCGCCACCACGAGGAGCGGGGCAGCGGGGGAGGTGATGGCGGCGATCTGGTCCTCGTCGCAGCCTGCCAGCAGCCGTCGCTTCCACGCTCCTCGGTCGTCCACGAGGCGACGGTACCGCGGGCCAGTATCGTCGGCCCCCGTGCTGCAGAGCTTTGCCGGCGGTCGCCTCGTCGCGGAACGCCACGGATCGGGGGAGCCGACGCTGGTGGCGCTGCACGGTTGGGGGCGGAGCCGCAGCGACTACGCGGCGATGTTGGCGTTGCTCGGCGAGCCGGCATTGGCGGTCGACCTGCCGGGCTTCGGCCTCTCGGCGCCCCCGCCTTGGCCCTGGACGCCGAAGGACTACGCCGCCTTTTTCGCCGAGCGCCTGCTCGCGACGCTCGCAGCGCCGGTCGTCGTCGTCGGCCACTCCTTTGGCGGGCGCGTCGCCGTGCACCTTGCGGCGTCCTGCCCCGAGGCCGTGGGAGCGCTCGTGCTGACCGGCGTCCCGCTCTTTCGCGAGCCCAACGCCGCCCGCCCGGTGCTCGCGTACCGCGTGGTGCGCGCCCTGTCGCGCTCGGGCCTCATCGGTGAGCGCCGGCTCGAGGCGGCGCGGCGCCGCTACGGCTCGGCCGACTACCGCAACGCCGAAGGCGTGATGCGCGAGGTGCTCGTCGCCTCGCTCGCCGCGAGCGACGACGACGCGGTCGCCAGCGTCAGGTGCCCCGTCGCCTTGGTTTGGGGGGCGCGCGACACCGCTGCTCCGCTGTCGGTGGCCGAGCGCGCCCAAGTGGCGTTTCGTCGCGCCCACCTCGAGGTGCTCGATGACGACCACTTCGTGCCCTTGCACCATCCCGAGGCGATGGCCCAGGCGATCGCCTCGGTGCGCGGCGAACGATGAGCGCGCTCGAGTTCGCCGCGCTGGCGACCTGTGCCGTCGCTGTCGCCCTGTCTGGGCTGCGCGCGCTGCGCGTGGCCCAGCGCGAGCACTACCTCCCCGGCGCGGTGACGCGCTTTGCCGCCCGCTGGTGGCGTGCCCGAGCCGAGTCGTCAGCGCTCGGCGTGCTCGGAGCGCTCGGCGCGCTGGCGGCGATCGCTTGGCACTGGCCGGCGCTCGTCACCGCGGCGGTGGTTGCGGTCGGGCCGATCGGGCTCGGCGTGCGGGGAAGGACTTCTCGGCTGGCGTGGACCCGGCGCTGTCGTAGCGTGGCCGCGCTCAGCGCGGCGCTGGCCGTCGTCCCGGCGCTCGTGTCCGGCGTGATCGGCGGGCTTGGGACCGCGGTGGTCGCGGCCGGCTTCACTGCGCTCGGGGTCGCGCTCTTGGTGGACCTCGCGCTCTTGTTGCTCGCCCCACTCGAGCGCCGCCTGGCGGCGCGCTTTGTCCGCACGGCGCAATCCAAGCTCGCCCGCATCGCCCCGACGGTCGTGGCGATCACCGGCTCGTATGGCAAGACGTCGACCAAGGGCTACCTCGCCCACCTGCTCGCCGGTCGCTTCAGCGTGCTTGCCAGCCCGAAGAGCTACAACAACCAGGCCGGCCTGGCGCGGACGGTGAACGAGCTGCTCTTGCCCGGCACCGAGGTGCTGGTCGCCGAGATGGGGACCTACGGCCCCGGCGAGATCGCGGCAATGTGCTCGTGGATGCGCCCGAGGGTCGCGGTGCTGACCGCGATCGGGCCGGTGCACCTCGAGCGCTTCAAGTCCCTGGACGTGACGACGCGCGCCAAGGCCGAGATCGCCGAGGGAGCGGAGGTCGTGGTCTGCAATGTCGACGACCCGCGCCTCGCGGCACTCGCCGGCGAGCTCGCCGCCAAGGGCCAGCGCGTGCTGCGCGCCTCGGCGGGCGCCCCGGCGGACGGCGCGCGGCCCGACGTCGTCGTGCGGGCGCGCGACGGCGCGCTCGAGGTCGAGGTCGAGGGCGTCGAGATCGGCCGGGTCGAGCTGCCCCAGGGCGCAAACGTCGCGGCGCCGAGCAACGTGGCGTGCGCGCTGGCGGCCGCGGTGGCCCTCGGTGCCCCCCCGGGTGAGCTGCTTGGCCCGCTCGCTTCGCTGCCGGTTGCCGAGAACCGCCTGGCGCGCGCCGTGAGCCCGCGCGGGGTGGTCGTGCTCGATGACACCTTCAACGCCAACCCCGCCGGTGGCCGCCTTGCGCTCGAAGAGCTCGCCCGCCAGCATGGCGGCGGGGCCAAGGTCGTCGTCACCCCGGGGATGATCGAGCTCGGTCCGTGCCAGTTCGAGGAGAACGCGGCGTTCGCCGAGGCCGCCCTTGCGGTCGCCGACACCCTCGTCGTCGTCAAGCGCACCAACCGTGCCGCCTTGCTGGCGGGCGCGGCGCGAGCGGGCGCTGGGCGCAGCGTCGTCGTGGAAGGGCGCGACCAGGCGGTCGCTTGGGTGCGGGAACATCTGCTCGAGGGCGACGCCGTCTTGTACGAGAACGACCTGCCCGACCACTACCCCTAGCGTGCCGCCGCCCCGCTCGCTCCCCGAACCCGCGCAGGGGCGCGCCTAGCATCGCGGCCAATGCCCAGCCTTCCATCCCACGTCGGCGTCCTGTTCGGTGGCCCTTCGCCCGAGCACGACGTCTCGGTGCTCACCGGCCTGCAGGCGGCCCGCGCGTTGAGCCGCGTCGGCGACATCGCGAGCTGCCGCGCCCTGTATTGGTCCAAGACCGGCGCCTTCTTCCTCGTCGACCCGCTGGCCGAGGCCAGCGCCTTTGCCGGGGGGCCGCCCCAGGGCGCGGAGGCGCTCGTCCTCGCCCTGGGCCCCGACGGTGGCTTCAAGATCCCGCGCAGCGGCCTGCGCGCCCGCCTTGAGCCGCTCGAACTCGACGCCGTCGTCGTCTGCTGCCACGGTGGCCCGGGCGAGGACGGCTCCTTGCAGGGGGCGCTTGACCTCGCCGGCATCACCTACAGCGGGCCGAGCGCGGCGAGCGCCGCGCTCGGGATGGACAAGCTCGCCTCGTACGCCGCGGTGGCCTCGGCGGGCCTGCCGACTCTCGAGCGCCGACTGCTGCAGCCGGAGATGAAGTCCGACGCTTCCCCTGGTCCCTTCATCGTCAAGCCGCGCTTTGGCGGCTCCTCGATCGGCATCGAGGTGGTGGCCGACCTCGCGACGGCGCTCGACCGCCTCGGCGCGAGCGTCCACTTTCGCCGCGGGGCGGTGATCGAGCCCTATCGCGCCGACCTGTTCGACCTGCAGATCGCCGTGCGCACCTATCCGGTCCTCGAGCTCTCGGCGATCGAACGGCCGCTGCGCTCCTCGGCGTCGGCGGAGATCTTGGACTACGGCGACAAGTACGTCGGCGGCCAGGGCATGGCGGCGGCACCGCGCGAGCTCCCCGCGCAGATCCCGGCGGCGCTCGCGAGTGAGCTGCGCGCCGTTGCCCAAGAGGCGGCGCTACTGCTCGGGGCGCGGGGTGTGGCGCGCATCGACTTTCTGAGCGACGGCGAGGCGATCTATCTGAACGAGATCAACACGATCCCCGGCTCGCTGTCTCGCCACCTGTTCGTCGACCCGCCCGTCAGCTTCGAGGCAATCCTTCGCGGGCTCGTGGCGGAGGCGGTCGAGCGCCCGAGCGCGCAGTTCTCCTCGGCCGGTGCCGACGGCACGGTGCTGCGCGCTGCGGGGAGCATCGCCGCCAAGCTGGCCTGAGCGTGCGCCCGGTCGAGCTCGGGGCCGGCGAGCAGGTGCTCACGGCGGCTCGACCGCACCCGATTGTCCTGGCGGGGCCGCTCGCCAAGGCAATCGGCGGGCTCGCGGTCATCGTGGCGCTCTTTTTCGGCTGGACGAGCGCGCCCGCGTGGTTCGGTCTGGTGCTCGCGGCCGGCTCGGTGGTCGCGCTCAGCTTTGTCGTCGCCCACGTCCTCACCTGGCGGGCCGGGTTGGTGATGGTGACCTCCGAGCGGGTGATCCACCGCTTCGGCCTGCTGCATCGGGTGGGGCGCGAGATCCCGATCCACAAGATCGCCGACGTCGCCTCCCGTCAGGGCCCCCTCGGCCAGCTGCTCGGCTACGGCGAGCTCGTCGTCGAGTCGATCGGTGCCAGCACTGCCCGGCCGATCCCGGCGGTGCGCAGCCCCGAGCGGGTGCAGCACGCGATCCACCAGGCCGAGCGCATGGCGCTCGGCCGGCCCGACCCGGCCCCGAGCACGCCCGACCACGGGTCGCCCGGCGCGGCGGTGCGCGAGCGCGACGTGCCGCATTCGGGCGACGCGGGCGCTGGTTGGTAGGATCGATGGGTGCCGCAGCGCTACTGGATCGAGACGCTGGGCTGCCCGAAGAACGCCGTGGACTCCGCCAAGCTGGCCGGCACGCTCCACAGCGACGGTTTCGTGGCGGCCGAGACGCCCGAGGACGCCGACCTCGTCGTGGTCAACACGTGCGCGTTCATCGAGCCGGCGCGGGCGGAATCGGTCGAGACCATCCTCGAGCTGTCCGAGCGGCGCCGCGCCTCGGCGCGCCTCGTCGTCACGGGATGCCTCGCCGAGCGGGCCGGTGCTGAGCTTGCCGAGGCGCTGCCCGAGGTGGACCTGGTCGCCGGGTTCGGGGTGCCGGTGCAGCTGCGGGCGGGGCCGCGCCTGCAGCGTCTCGGCGACGGTGCCCTCGGCGGCTTCGACCTCCTCGAGCTCGAGCGGCCGCGCCCGGACACGCCGTGGGCCTACGTCAAGGTCGCCGAGGGTTGCGATCGCAAGTGCGGCTTCTGTGCCATCCCGAGCTTTCGCGGCGCGCAGCGTTCCCGATCGGCCGCCTCGGTGCTCGCCGAGGTGGACGCGCTCGCCGCCGGGGGCGTGCGCGAGATCGTCCTCGTCGCCCAGGACCTCGCCTCGTACGGGCGCGACGACGGACGCCCGGGCGCGCTGATCGACTTGATGGGCGAGGTGCGCCGACGCGTCGAGCGCGTGCGGCTCCTCTACCTCTACCCCTCCGCGCTCACCGACGCGCTGATCGACGCCGTGATCGCTACCGACGTCGCCTACTTCGACCTGTCGCTGCAGCACGTCTCGAGCCCGCTGTTGCGCAAGATGCGCCGGGTCGGCTCGGCGGAGCGTTTCTTGGAGCGGATCGCCACGATTCGCGAGCGCGCCCCGCACGCCGCGCTGCGCTCCTCGTTCATCTTGGGCTATCCAGGAGAGACCGAGGAGGACCACGACGCGCTCCTCGCCTTCCTCGCCGCGGCCGAGCTCGACTGGGCGGGCTTCTTCGCCTTTTCCGAAGAGCCCGGGACCTACGCGGCTGGGCTCGAGGCCAAGGTGCCCGCCGCGCTTGCCACCGAGCGCCTGCGCGAGTGCGCCGAGCTGCAAGACGCGCTGACCGCCAAGCGACGTGCCGACCTCGTCGGCAGCGTCATCTCAGTGCTCGTCGACGCCCCCGGCGTCGCGCGCTCGCACCGCGAGGCGCCCGAGATCGACGGCGTCGTGCAGGTCGATCCGGCGATCGCGCCCGGTAGCGTCCTCGACGTCATGGTGCACGCCGCCGAGGGGCCCGACCTGTTCGCCGAGGCGCTCGCTGTGAGCGAGGCGGCGCCGCGGTGAGCCGCGAGGTGACGGCCAACGCGCGCCTTTCGGCCGAGAAGCGCTTTGGCCCGTCCGCGCTCGTCACGCCGGCGAACGGCCTCTCGATGGCCCGCGTGATCGCCGCGCCGATCTTTGGCGTCCTCGTCGCCCGTACCGGCCCGAGCGGCTGGCTGTTGTGGGTGCTCTGGGCGCTGCTCGCCGTGTCGGACCGGGCTGACGGCCAGCTCGCCCGCCGCCACGGCGCCACGCGCTCGGGGGCGTTCTTGGACCCGCTCGCCGACAAGCTGCTCGTCCTCGCCGCGCTGGCGGCGCTCGGCGAGCTCGGCTACTTCTCCTGGTGGCCGATCGCCATCATCGCCGTCCGCGAGGTCGCGATGAACGTCTTTCGCAGCTACGCCGGACGCCGTGGCATCTCGGTGCCGGCGCGCCTTCCCGGCAAGATCAAGACCCTCGCTCAAGACATCGCCATCGGCTTCGCGTTCTTCCCGCCCGTTGGGGCGCACCTTTCGGCCGTGCCTCGGGCGTTGTTGTGGGTGGCGGTGCTGTTGACCGTGTACTCGGGCTATGAGTACGCCCGCGATGCTCGCGCGATCCTCCACCAACGCTGATGCGCACCGAGATCGTCGCCGTCGGCACCGAGCTGCTGCTCGGCCAGAACCTCGACACCAACACGGCGCACATCGCCGAGCGCCTCGCCGCAAACGGGATCGACTGCACCCATCAGGTCTCCGTCGGCGACAACTTGGCGCGCATCGCCGACACCTTCCGCCTCGCGCTCGCTCGGGCGGACGCGGTCATCTGCACGGGCGGCCTCGGCCCGACCCAGGACGACATCACCCGCGAGGCGATGGCACAGGTCGCCGGCGTTCCGCTCGAGCGCAACCCTGAGGCGGTGGCGATGGTCGAAGCGGTCTTCGCCGCCCGCAGCCGGCACATGTCGCCGAGCAACCTGCGCCAGGGCGACGTCCCTCAGGGCGCCACGATCATCCCGCCCCGGCTCGGCACCGCACCGGGCCTCATCGTTCCGGTCGGCGAGCAGGTCATCTACGCGATGCCCGGCGTCCCTGAGGAGATGGCCGAGATGCTCGAGCGGGCGGTGCTGCCCGACCTGCGGCGCCGCTCAGGAGACCACGCCGTGATCGCCAGCCGGGTGATCCGCACCTGGGGGCTCGGCGAGTCCGCCCTCGCCGAGCTCGTCACCCCGCGGGTCGACGCGCTCGAGGGCAAAGGGCCGAGCGCACCGACCATCGCCTTCCTCGCGAGCGGCATGGAGGGGATCAAGATCCGCCTGACCGTCAAGGCGATCGACGCGGCCAGTGCGCTCGCGGCCCTCGACGCCGAGGAGGCCGAGCTGCGGGCGCTGCTCGGGCCGCTCGTCTTTGGCATCGATGAAGAGACGATGGAGCAGGCGATCGGCGAGCTCCTCCTCGAACGCTCGTTGCACCTTGGCCTTGCCGAGTCCTTCACGGGCGGCCTGATCGCGGCGCGCCTCGTCGGGGTGCCGGGAGCGAGCGAGTACCTGCGCGGCGCGCTCGTCGCGTATGACTCGGCGGTCAAGCACCAGCTGCTCGGCGTCCCCCCCGGGCCGGTCGTGAGCGCCGAGGCGGCGATCGCCATGGCGGACGGTGTCTGCTCGCTGCTCGGCGCGGAGGTCGGGCTCGCGACGACGGGCGTGGCCGGGCCCGAGCCGCAAGACGGCGAGGCGCCGGGCACTTGCTTCGCGGCGATCGCGCTGCCGGATCGGCCGACCGAGGCGGTGGCGCTGCGCCTGTCGGGGACGCGCCAGCGGATCCGAGAGATCGGAACGATCTCCGCGCTCGATGCCCTGCGGCGCCGCCTGCTCGACGTGGTGGCCCCGAGTACCGACGCCCTCGCCTCGGGGCGCTGACGCCGCTGCGCGGGGCGAACCGACCTCGGGGACCCGGCGGCGTCCCGAGTTCCTCGCGCCCATCCACCACCGAACATGTGTTTGGAGTTACCATCGTGAAACTCTCCCGACCAGGGGCGCGCGCTCGCTGCGGGAGGCCGGTGGCACTGCCCACTGATACAGCGGGTCCCTAAGGTCCCGTCCGTTTCGAGGACAGCTGGCCGGTGGTCGGCCGAGGAGGGAGACGAAGCGATGGAGCGGGACAAGGCGCTCGAGGCGGCCCTGAGCCAGATCGACAAGCAGTTCGGCAAGGGCTCGGTGATGCGGATGGGGGAGCGGCCCCAGCTCGCCGTGGAAGCGATCTCGACGGGCGCGCTCTCCCTCGACCTCGCCCTCGGCATCGGCGGTCTGCCCCGTGGCCGGATCGTCGAGGTCTTCGGCCCCGAGTCCTCCGGAAAGTCGACGCTGGCGCTCCATGTGGTGGCTGAGGCCCAGCGAAACGGCGGGATCTGCGCCTACATCGACGCCGAGCACGCGATGGACCCGGTCTACGCGCGGGCGATCGGCGTCGACATCGACGAGCTGTTGATCTCCCAGCCCGACACCGGCGAGCAGGCGCTCGAGATCGCCGACATGCTGATCCGCTCCGGGGCGATCGACGTGCTGGTCATCGACTCGGTGGCGGCCTTGACCCCGCGCGCAGAGATCGAAGGGGAGATGGGCGACACCCACGTCGGCCTGCAGGCGCGGCTGATGTCCCAGGCGCTGCGCAAGCTGACGGGGACGTTGAACAAGTCGAACACGATCGCGCTGTTCATCAACCAGCTGCGGGAGAAGATCGGCGTGATGTTCGGCTCGCCCGAGACCACGCCGGGCGGCCGGGCACTCAAGTTCTACTCCTCGGTGCGCCTCGACATCCGCCGCGTGGAGTCGATCAAGGACGGCGCAGAGGTCACGGGCAACCGGACCCGGGTGAAGGTCGTAAAGAACAAGTGCGCAGCACCCTTCCGCCAGGCTGAGTTCGACATCATGTACGGGCGGGGCATCAGCCGGGAAGGCTCGCTGCTCGACGTGGCGGTCGAGTTCGGCATCGTGAAGAAGTCGGGCGCCTGGTTCACTTACGAAGGCGAGCAGCTCGGCCAGGGCCGGGAGAACGCCAAGGTCTTCCTCCATGACAGCCCGGAGCTGATGGTGGAGCTGGACGACCGGATCCGCCAGCAGGTAATCGGGACGCCGTCAGAAGACGAGCTCGGCGCCCGGCCCGAGGATGACGAGCCGATCACTCTTGAGGACTGAACCGGCGTCGGCGACCTCGGCCGCCCGTGACGCGCCCCTGGGTCCTCCAGGGGCGCGTCGGCGCGCACTCCGGTGGGCCAACTGAGGCCGAGTCGGGTGGGTGTGCGGCGGCCTGTGTCAGCGCGGGAGCGTCGTGTGCTTGAACTCGTTGAGCGTCGGTTCGTCGGCGATGAGGTCGAGGACGCGCTCGACCGTGCGCGTTGCCAGCCCAGCGTCCCCGGCGGGACGGTTCATCAGGCGGACGAAGACGGCACGGTCCTCCAAGACGAAGGTCGGCACGCCGAAGACCGCGTGGGCGCGCACCGAGGCTTCGTGCTCGTCGCGGATCGTGTCGAATGGCCAGCCGGCGTCGAGCTCGGCGAAGACGGCATCCGCGTCCACGCCGGCGCGCTCGAGCGCGGCGCGCACGACCTTGTCGTCCCGCACGTCGTCCCCGTCGTCGTGGCGGATGCCAAAGAGCGAGCGGTGCGCCGCCAAGAAGCGCTCGGGGTGGCGATCGCGCACGACGAGACCGGCCGCCAGGGCAGTCAGCTCGCTGCGCTTGGTGGGATCTGACCAGACCGGCGGATCGTCGGCCTCGGCGTGCACGGCGGTGAGCGAGAAGGCGGCGAAGGTCACGTCCCAGGGCGCGCCCGCCTCGAGCCCCGTGATGACGTGCTCGTTCGCGTTGCGGGCGAAGGGACAGCGGTAGTCGAAGTTGATGGAGAAGCGGCGCATGTCCGAAGGCTACGGCGCCGCCACTCCGCCGCTCCACCTCGGCCCCTTGAGAGATCTACAAAATAGATGGGCAGCATCGAAAATAACTCTTTGACAGATTAATCCAGAACCCGGACACTGGACATGCCTCGCAGACAGAGCAAACGCAGATGAGCGAGAAGCGTGAAAAGGAGCAAGCGATGGCAGAGCGTTGGGTGTTCGATGCAGTGACCGGGCGGTCGGGCCAGCTGTTGGCCGAGGAGAAGACCTCGCTGCGCCGCGGCGCCCTCCCCCGCCCGGTGCGCCGGGCCGTCGAGGCGGACGTGCGGACCCTCGACCTGGTTGGCCTCCTCGGCCAGATTCCCGCCGGTGAGGCAACCTTGACGTTGCGTGGCCCGGTGGCTCGGCGCCACGAGCAGGCTGACCTGCGCACCTACCGGGCGTCGCTGCGCTTTGGCGGCGTCGTGCCGGTGCGCCAGGAGGTCGAGATCGACGTGGCGACCTTCGGGGCCCGCGTCGGCTCGCTGACGATCCGCAGTGCCGAGCGCCTCCCGCGCCGGATCGAGCCGACCCGCTACGAGGCGGCCGTTGCCGCGGCGCTGGCGTCGATCGAGCGGCTTCTTCCCTGGCAGGCAGCGAACAACGCCATGGTCAAGGCGGCCGAGGCCCGGGTCCTGCAGGCGGCCAATGCGGTGCTCGCCGACGCCGAGGAGACCTCCGAGGACGAGCAGGCGGCCTGATTGGCCACCGTGCCGGCCGCTCGGCCGGCACGGCTTCTCACCACGTCGTGTTGGCCGCTCGGCCGGCGCGGCTTCTCACGACGTCATGGATGCAACTGGGCGGGCCGTCGGCCCGCCCTGTCGCGTCCGGCGGCGCGACGCTCCCGCGCCTCGCCGAGCGGGCACGCCCGACCGCTGTCGCCACCGCGTGCCGTGTGGCGCGCGACGCGCTCGAGGGTGCCCGCCTGATTGGCCTGCCTAGCTCCTATGATCGGCAAAATGGCCACCGAGCACGCCCCGTTCCTGCGGCCGCCACGCTGGTGGGAGGGCGCCGCCCTCTACCAGGTCTACGTCCGCTCCTTCCAAGACAGCGATGGCGACGGCTACGGCGACCTGAAGGGGCTCTCCTCGCGCCTCGGCTACCTCGCCGAGCTCGGCCTCGACGGGGTGTGGCTGTCGCCGACGATGCCCTCGCCCGACACCGACTGGGGCTATGACGTCTCGGACTACTACGGCGTGCATCCCGAGCTCGGGACGATGGAGGACCTCGAGCAGCTCATCAAGGGCGCCAAGGCGGTCGGCATGGAGGTCTTGTTGGACCTCGTGCCGAACCACACGAGCGCGAGCCACCCCTGGTTCGTCGAGGCGATCGAAGACCCTGCGTCCCCGCGGCGGGACTACTACGTCTTTGCCGATCCCGGCCCCGACGGCGGCCCGCCGAACAACTGGCTGGACTCGACCGGCGAGTGCGCCTGGGCCTTTGACGCGGCGAGCGGGCAGTACTACCTGCACAATTTCCTCGACACCCAGCCCGACCTCAACTGGTGGAACCCGGCGGTCCACACCGAGTTCGAGCGGGTGCTGCGCTTCTGGTTCGACCGTGGCGTGGCGGGCTTTCGTATCGACGTCGCCCACGGCCTCTACAAGGACGTCGAGCTGCGCGACAACCCCGACGCCGACATCGACAGCGCCCAGGCCCGCTTTGGCCGCGAGCCGGTCTACTCGGCGAACCGCCCCGAGACCCACGAGGTCTTCCGGGCCTGGCGCAAGCTCGCCGACACCTACGAGCCCGGCCGCTTACTGCTCGGCGAGACGTGGGTCTGGGACCCCGAGCGGCTCGCCAGCTACACCGGGGACGACGACGAGCTGCAGCTCGCCTTCAACTTCCGCTTCGCGCTCGCGCCCTTCTCGGCGCCCCAGCTCGCGGCCGTCATCGAGTCCTCGATCGCCGCGCTCGGCGAGGCCTGCCCGGTCTGGACCGCCTCGAATCACGACATCGGCCGCTTCGCCAGCCACTGGGGCGACGGCGACGTCCGCCGGGCTCGCCTCGGCCTGATGCTGCTGTGCAGCCTGCCGGGCACCGTCGTCCTCTACTACGGCGACGAGCTGGCGATGACCGACGTCGCCGTGCCGCTCGAGCGCCAGCGCGACCCGATGACCAAGGGCAACCGGGGCGGCAAGGGGGAGCGCGACCGCGGGCGGACGCCGATGCCGTGGTCGATCGAGCCGAACGGCGGCTTCACGGCGCCCGGCGTCGAGCCGTGGCTTCCCCTCGGGCCGCTGCCCGCGGGCAGCGTCGACGAGCAGGTCGCCGAGCCGACCTCGCCGCTCGCGCTCACCCGGGCGCTCCTCGCGGTGCGGCGCCAGCACCTCGCGCCGGGCATCGCCGGCTATCAGACGCTCTCGGTCGATGAGGAGCACTTCGTCTACCGCGTCGGCGACCTGGTCGTGGCGCTCAACTGGGTGGACCGGCCCGCCAGCGTGCCGGTGCCCTCGGGACGGGTGCTCGTGTCGACAACACTGGAACGCGCTGGCGACGATGTGGAAGGATCGATCCACCTCGCGCCGTATGAAGGCGTCATCATCGGTCGCTAAGGCACAACGCTGCGGCGCAGACAAGGGGGAGTCAGTGGCACCGATCACCTTGGATCATGTGAAGAAGGTCTACCCGAACGGGTTCGAAGCCCTGCATGGTCTGGACCTGCACGTCGACGAGGGCGAGTTCATGGTGCTCGTCGGTCCGTCGGGGTGTGGCAAGACGACGGCGCTGCGCATGGTCGCCGGCCTCGAGGACATCTCGGGCGGGACGTTGCGCATCGGCGAGAAGGTGATGAACGACGTGTCGCCGAAGGACCGCGACATCGCCATGGTCTTCCAGAACTACGCGCTGTACCCGCACATGACCGTGTCCGAGAACATCGGCTTTGCCCTCAAGCTCCGCAAGATGCCAAAGGACGAGATCCGGCGCCGCGTCACCGATGCCGCCGAAGTGCTCGGCCTCACCGAGTGGCTGGACCGCAAGCCCGGCCAGCTGTCGGGTGGTCAGCGCCAGCGGGTGGCGATGGGTCGGGCGATCGTGCGCGAGCCGTCGGTCTTCTTGATGGACGAGCCACTGTCGAACCTCGACGCCAAGCTGCGCGTGCAGATGCGCGCCGAGGTGCTGCGCATCCAGCGCCGGCTCGGCGTCGCCACCTTGTACGTCACCCACGACCAGACCGAGGCCATGACGATGGGCGACCGGGTGGCCGTGCTGCGCGCCGGCGAGCTGCAGCAGTGCGACTCGCCCCAGGTCCTCTACGACCACCCCGCCAACCTGTTCGTCGCCGCCTTCATCGGCTCGCCAGCGATGAACCTGTTCGAGGGCGGCCTGTCGGCGGACCGGCGCACCTTGATGATCGGTGACCAGCACGTCGCGATGCCCGAGTCGGTCGATGCCGTGCGCCCGGGCCTGCGCAACTACGCCAACAAGGCCGTGGTCGTCGGCATCCGTCCCGAGCACCTCGTGCCCGCCACCGAGGGCGACCCGTCGGTCCTCGACTCCAAGATCGACCTCGTCGAGGCGCTCGGCTCCGAGCTGCTCGTCCACTTCGCTATCGACGCCAAGCGCGTCCAGGCGGAGGGAGCGAACGAGGAGGCGGCCGAGGGCCTGAACGCCGGTCAGCTCGAGGTGCACGGCGAGGGCGTCGCCCGCCTCGACCCCCGTGCCGACGTCAAGGCCGGCCAGCGCCTGCGCCTCGCCGTCGACGCGACGCGCCTGCACTTCTTCGACCCGTCGTCGGGCGCGGCGATCTGGGACTGAGCATGCCAGGGGCCCTGCCCCCTGCCGGTGCCGCTGCGGCGGTCCGGCGGGGGCAGCCTGGCGATGCGGCGGCGATCGCCGCCGCGCTGGCCGGGGCGTTCGCCACCGACCCGGTGGCGACTCATCTCTTCCCCGATCCGAGCACGCGCCGCGCGCAGCTCGAGCGGTTCTTCGGCGTGCAGCTGCGCCACAGCTACCTGCCCCGCGGCGAGGTCCTCGTCAGCAGCGCCTCGACGACCGGGCGACTCGTCGGCGCCTCGCTGTGGCTGCCGCCCAGCGCGTTCAGCGGCAAGGTGACGTTCGCGCTCTGGCCGATCCTTCTGATCGGGGTGTTCGGCCGGCGCTTCGGCGTGGCGCGCCGTCTCGGCGCCCTGCTCGAGCGCCACCATCCCGCCGGCCCCCACTACTACCTCGGGACCGTCGGCGTCGCTGCCGACCGCCAGCGCCAGGGCCTCGGCAGCGCGCTCATCACCCCGCTGCTCGAGCGCTGCGACGCCGAGGGCGTCCCCGCCTACCTCGAATCCTCGCGCCGCGACAACGTCCCCTTCTACGCCCGCCTCGGCTTTGCCGTGCGCGACGAGGTGACCTTCGAGGGCGGCCCGACGCTGTGGCTGATGGACCGGCCGCCGGGCGGCGCGGCGTAGCTCAGCCGGCGCTCGACTCGTCGTGGCGCCGGGCGAAGGGCCCGGCGATCGGCACGATCGGGGGATGGGCGGTCGCCGCGCCCACCGGGCGCACGCCGGCGGGCACGCGGTCGGGGTCGTAGATGATCTCCGACAAGATCTCCAAGACGGCGCGCACCGGCGCGCCCGGCAGGCCGCGGCGCCGCTGGGCGACGCCGACGAGGCGCGGTGGCAGGCCCACGATCGGCAGCTGGGCGAAGGCGCTTTGCAAATAGGCCGGGATGGCGCCTGCGGGCAGCACCGAGTAGCCGGCGCGGTCGAAGGTGAGCGAGGCCATCAGGCGCACGCTGTCCATCTCGGCCTTGGCGTGCAGGGTGATCCCGGCCGCCTCGGCCTGGGCGTCGAGCTCGTCGCGAAAGGCGGTGCCCGGCAGCGGCAAGAAGAGCGGGATCCCGGCGAGCGCGGCGAGCGGGACGCTGTGGTGCTCGGCGAAGGGGTGGTCGCGGGGCACGACGAGGACGAGGTCCTCCTCATAGAGCGGGATCGTGCGGATCTCCGGTCCGCCGCCCGGTAAGGCGAGGACGCCGACGTCCACCTGGCCCGAGGAGAGCTGGTCGCCGAGCCCCGACGTGGTGGCCTCGACGAAGACCAGGTGCAACTGGGGATGGCGCAGCGGCGTGATGTCGACGAGCTGGGGGACCAGCCAGCGCGCGGCGGTGCCGATGGCGCCGACGCGCACGGTGCCGACGATCTCCTGGCTGAGCGCGGTGACGTCCGCGGTGAGCGCGTCGAGCTCGCGCAGCACGCGTTTCGCGCGGGCGACGACGAGCGCCCCGGCGTCGGTGAGCTCACCGCTCGCCCGGTCGACGAGCTGGGTGCCGAGCTCGCGCTCGAGCTTTTTCACGTGGGTGGAGACGTTGGACTGCACCGTCGAGAGGGCGTCGGCGGCGGCCGAGAACGAGCCCTGCTCGGCGATCGCCACGATCGCTTGCAGCTGACGCAGGTCCATCGGCTGAACCATAAGCCACCGCCCGGCCCGGCGCGGACCATGCACCTGGCCGCCGCGCTTGCCATGATGGAGCAGTGAGCACGCCACCGAGAGCCCTGCGCCTCGATCCCCAGGACAACGTCGCCGTCGTCATCGAGGCGCTCGCACCCGGTGACGAGGTGGTGCTCGAGCCCGCCCGGGTGGTCGCCCGCGAGGCGATCGGCTTCGGGCACAAGATCGCCCTCGCGCCGATCCCCGCGGGGACGCCGGTGCGCAAGTACGGGGAGGTGATCGGGATCGCCACGGCTGATATCGCGGCGGGCGCCCACGTCCATGTGCACAACGTCGTGAGCGCCCGGCTGCCCGGCGTCCAGGCGGCCGGCCGATGAGCGCCCTCGAGCTGTTCGGCTACCCGCGCGAACACGGCGGGGCGGGGGCGCGCAACCACGTGCTCGTGCTGCCCTCGGTCGTCTGCTCGACCCGCGTCGCCGAGCAGGTGGCGGGGGACGACGCCGTGTCGGTCACCCACCAGCACGGCTGCGGGCAGGTAGGCGACGACGTGACCAACTCCTCTCGCCTGTTCGTCGGCATGGCGACGAACCCGAACGTCGCCGGCGTGGTGGTGGTGGGACTCGGCTGTGAGACGATCGGCGGCCCCGGGCTCGCCGAGGAGATCGCCCGGGCGCACCAGCATGTCGCCTTCGTCGGGATCCAGGCCTGTGGGGGCAGCGCGGCGACGGTCGCGGCGGGCGTTGCCGAGCGCCAGGCGCTCGTCGAGGCCGCCCGTCGCCTCGAGCGCCAGCCGGTTCCCGCCGCGTCGCTGCGCGTCGGCCTGGACGATCCCGACGCTCCCTTCGCCGCGGCGCTGGCGGCGGCCCTTTCGGACGCGGGCGCCTCGCTCGTACTGCCGGGTACGGCCCAGCGCGGCGAGCTCGCCCACGCCGAGCTCGCGGCGGCCGGCGCCACGGTCATCGTGGCCTGGTGCGGACCGGGCGAGGGGCCGAGGTCCTTCGCGGTGGTCCCCGTGCTCTCGGTGAGCGGCGACCCGGTGCTCGCCGCTGCGCTCGGCGAGGACTTCGACGACCGCGTCGAGCCCGGCGAGGAGGACGCGGCGGGGATGCGCCTGGCTGCCGCCGCGGCGGCCTGCTTCTCGGGCGTGCCATGCGCCGCCGAGCGCCGGGGCGCAGCAGAATTCACCCTCCCACGCCTTGCGAGGTCGATGTGAGCGACACCTTCTCCGGCTACGTCCGACCCGACGGCCGCGTCGGGGTGCGCGACCACGTCCTCGTGCTCGCCATGCGCTCGGTTGCCAACGTGGCGGCGCGGCGCGCCGTGGCGGGCCAAGAGGGCGTGGTGGCCGTCCCCCAGGAGCTCGAGCGGCCCGATCAGGTCGACGGCGAGCGGGTGCGACGCACCCTCGCCGGCTTCGCCACGAGCCCGAACGTGGGCGGCCTCGTGCTGGTCGGCCTCGACGCCAGTGACGGCTGGCTCGCCGAGCACGCCGCCGAGCAGGGCGTGCCCTGCGCCGTGGTCACCCTGGCCGAGCACCGCGGGACCAACGGGGCTGCCGCTGCGGCGGCCGCTGCGGCGGCCCGGCTGCGCGCCGGGGCCACGACCGAGCGCCGCGCCGTCCCAGTGCGCGAGCTGATCGTGGGGCTCGAATGCGGCGGCTCGGACGCCCTATCCGGCATCACTGCCAACCCGGCGCTCGGGGTGGCGAGCGACCGACTGGTCGCGGCGGGCGGCGGCTCGATCCTCGCCGAGATCCCCGAACTGATCGGTGCCGAGGAGTCGCTGGCGGCCCGGGCCGTCTCGGCCGAGGTGGCGGCGGCCGTGCGGGGGGTGATCGACGACTTCGAGCGTTCGATTCGCGACCTCGGGGTCGACGTGCGTGGCGCCCAACCCTCTCCGGGCAACCAGGCCGGCGGCCTCACCACCATCGAGGAGAAGGCGCTCGGCTCGGCGAAAAAGGGGGGCAAGGGCCCGATCAGCGGCGTCCTCGACTACGGCGAGGCCTGCCCGCGCGGCGGGCTGTACATCATGGACACCCCGGGCCACGACATCGAGCAGATGGTCGGCATGGTGGCCGGTGGGGCCCAAGTCGTGGCCTTCACCACCGGCCGCGGCACCCCGACCGGCTCGCCGATCGCGCCGTGCTTGAAGATCGCCACCAACAGCGAGGTCGCCGCCCGCCTGGCGGGGGACATCGACCTCGACGCCGGTGTGATCCTCACGGGTGCGGAGAGCGTGGAGAGCATGGGTGAGGTCATCTACGCCCGCTTGCTGGCGGTGGCCTCGGGCGAGCTCACGGCGGCCGAGCGCAACGGCGATCAGCAGTTCGCGCTGAGCGTCGTCGGGGTCTAGCGGAACAATCTGTTCCTTAGATGGGTGCCATCTAAGGAAACTGTTTGACCGATGCGACCCTGATCGCCATACTGGAGCACAGACCGCAGGACGAAACGGAATTCCCCCCTCCGTGCCTGAGTGGTCGATGAAAGAGGGCCGGTCCCCCCACCGGCCCTCTTTCCACGTCCGGGGTCCGGTGCGGTGATCGCCCCTCGCTGATGCTGCGACGCGCCGGTGCCGATCAAGAGGCCTTCGTCACCTGCTTGGTGGCCGAAGTGCCCCGCCGTGCGGGCCAGGTGGCCCGTTGTCGCGCGGCCGTGCCGTGTTCGCTCGAGTCCCTCGCCTGGCTGGCCGAAAGGTCTCAGTGATCCGAGCGAACAGGTGATGGAGGGACATGCGCCAGGTCGGCCCCACCCCCTCAGGCATTGAGCGCACCTTTGGCGACGAGGAGATCATCGTCTCCAAGACCGATCGGCGGGGGTTCATCACCTACGCCAACGACGTCTTCGTGCGCGTGTCTGGGTACCGAGAGGACGAGCTCCTCGGCAAACCGCACAGCATCATCCGCCACCCGGAGATGCCCCGGATCGTCTTTCGCGTCCTGTGGCAGACGATCGAGCGCGGCGAGGAGATCTTCGCCTTCGTCAACAACCTCGCCGCGGACGGCGCCAACTACTGGGTCCTCGCGCACATCTCGCCCTCCTTTGACGCCGACGGCCGGATCGTCGGGTATCACTCCAACCGACGCAGCCCGCGGCGTGCCGCCATCACCGAGATCGCCGCCCTCTACGAGCGTCTGCGTGCCGAGGAGCTCCGCCACCACAGCCCCGTGGCGGGCATGGAGGCTTCCGGCCAGCTGCTCGCGCACCTGCTCGGGGCGCGAGACCAGGACTACGACGCGTTCGTGTGGGACCTCATCAACCGCGCCGAGGCGGCGTGATGGGCGGCACGGAGACGCTCGGCTCGCCGGCGCGGCCCGAGCTGCCCGTGCCCGAGTTGCCTGCGCCGGACCTGCCTGCGCCGGACCTGCCTGCGCCGGACCTGCCAGTGGCCGACCTGCCCACGGCCGACCTGCCCACGGCCGACCTGGCCGCGCCGGCACCAGCGGCGAGCGAGCTGGCGCGCCACCAGGCGGCGATCGCCCAGCTCGCCGAGGGCTGTCGTCGCCTGGCGGCGGGGGATCTCGAGGTCCGTCTCCCCTCCGTCGAGGTCCCCGAGCTCGACGCGCTGCGCCGGGCGGTCAACCACGTCGTCGACCTCGCCGACGCGTTCGGCCGCGAGTCGGCCGCCACGCTCGCGGCGGCGGGGTCCGGGCGCTTCCACCGCCACTTTTTAGTGCGCGGCATGCCGGCGACCTTCCGGGAGCGGGCGCGACGCATCGACGAGGCCCGCGCGGCGCTCGAGGGGGCCGTGGCCGCCGGGGCGCGCCAGCGCGAGGAGCGCCAGGTGCTCGCCGCCAAGGTCCTCGACATCGCGGCCCAGGTCGCGGCGGCCTCGACCGAGTTCGCGGCGTCGGCCGCTGCGGTGGCCGGGGACGCCGCGTCGGCCGTCGGGCGCACCGGCACCGTGATTGCCACGGTCGAGTCCCTGCGGGAGTCCTCGCGCACGATCGGGCGGGCCGCCGATCTCATCCGCAGTGTCGCCTCGCAGACCAAGCTGCTCGCCCTCAACGCCGCCATCGAGGCCGCCCGCGCCGGTGAGGCGGGACGGGGCTTCAACGTCGTGGCGAACGAGATCAAGAGCCTGGCCGATGAGGTGGCGCGCTCGTCAGAAGAGATCGGCGACAACATCGCGGCGGCCCAGCGCTTGGCGGGTTCCACCGTCGAGGGCGTGGGCGAGATCGCCTCGCTGATCAGCGCCATGTCCGGCCAGTTCGACGCCATCGCCGAGGCGAGCGGGGCGAGCGGTGGCTCGGGGCTCTCGGCGATGGCCGAGCTGCTGCGCGTCGAGGTGACGCGCTTTTCCGCCGAGCCGTGACCGCCCGCACTCAGGCGTCCAGCCGGGGGAGGAGGCGGTCGGTCGCCACGTCGTGGGCAGCCGTCCCGCCGATCGCCGAGAGGGCGGCGGCCGTCCCAACCGCCTCGCCAAGGGCCATCAGGGTGTCGGCTCGGTGCGCATCGAGCCTTAGGCGAGGTGGCTGGCCGAACAGCACACCGGCACGAGCAGGTTGTGGGCCTCGTGGCGCTTGGGCAACAGGCAGCGATAGGGGATCGGGCAGTCGAGGGCGGCGAGGGAGCGCGCTCCACCGTGCACCTGGCCCTGCTCGGCGCAAAAGCAGTCCCAGCTGCTCGGGCCGGCCCGTCGCGATCGAGGGAGCCCTCCACCTGGAACGCCGACGTGCTCGCCCCGAACAAAATCCCCCCGGGGGGGGAAGACGCTGCCGTCCGGCGCGAGGCCCCCCGGTGGTGTCCTCGGCATCGGACCTTCTCGCCGCAGCGCACCGCAGGTTCGCGCTCTTGTGCGCCGGTGAGCAGCGAGACCCCATGTAGCGCCGCGCCAGCACGACGCCCTGTCTTGCTTCTGCCAGTTCATCGCCCGCCCGCACGGCGACGGCAACGCCGACCGAGGCATGGCGAGCGAGTGCTTGGACCAGACAACCTGCTTCCAGGCGAAGGACATGCTCCTTATGCGCTCCCGCGCCTGGAGCGTTCCCCCGTGTCGGCAGGCGCTCCAAGTGCCCTTGTTGGGAATCGGTGGTGTCACACACTGACGGGGAGCCCGGCTCCCGCCGTCGTGGCCGCGGCGGACGCGGTCTCGCATCGTCGCCAAAGCTTGCGATCGCCGCGTCGGTGGATGACGCGCGCGACCACGTGTTCCCGATCAGGCAACTGGTGCCGTGGAGCCGCGAAGGAGCAGGTTGGGGGCGATTTCAACAACGCGGCGGGGGAGGGTGGGATCCGCGATGCGCTCGAGGCACAGCTGGGCCGCACGCCGGCCCAGCTCTTCGGTCGGCTGGGCGACGACGGTGATCGTGGGCGTGACCATGTCCATCCAGGGCAGGTCGTCGAACGCGACGAGGGAGATGTCCGCGGGCAGGCGGTCGCCGCGGTCGCGCAGCACCCGCCAGGTGTGATCGGCGAGCGCGTTGTTCCCGATGAACAGTGCGGTCGGCTGGGTGCGGGCCAGGAATTCGGCGATCACGGCTTCGTGGCTGCCCGGTCCTTGCGGCACGAGGAGGCTGAGCGCTGGATCACTGGGCAGGTTCGCCCGCTCGTGAGCCTGCTGGTAGCCGAGGCGGCGACCGGCGTCGCTCGTCCAGCTCGTCTCGACGCCGATGAAAGCGACGCGGCGATGCCCAAGGCTGAGCAGGTGCGAGGTGGCGGCGAAGGCGCCGGTCACGTTGTCGAGCACGACCGCGTCACACGAGCGGGGCGAGAGCTGCCGATCGACCTCGACGACGGCGACGCCGCGCGCCGCGAGCAGCTCGGAGACGGTCGGACGGATCGGAGTGATGATGACGCCGGGCGAGCGCAGGGCGAGGAAGCTGCGCGCCGCGGCGAGCTCTTCGGTGTCGTCGTTGTGGTCGCCCACCAGCATCATCTGGTAGCCCGAGCAGCGCAGCTCCGCCTCGATGCCCGCCGCCACCCGGGCGTAGAACTGGTTCGAGAGGTCCGACACGACCACGCCGATGATCTTCGACGTCCGGTGCTTCAGGTTCTGCGCCGAGGCGTTCGGCACATAGCCAAGCCGCTCGGCCGCCGCCAACAGGCGCGTGCGGACCTCGCCGGAGACATATCCTTGGCCCCGCAGCGCCCGCGATGCGGTCGAGGGCGAGGTCCGGGCCTCCCGGGCGAGGTCGCTCAAGGTGACGGGCCGGCCGGTTGCTCCGACGCCGCGGACACGGCTTTGACGCGCGGGGTGTTCTCGCTCCTTGGTCCGCACGGTGGCTCTCTCCTTTGGGCTCAACCTAGTGCGTGTGGCAGCGTTTGCGGGCGACGGAGCCCCGTTGCTCCGCGCCTTGGCAGAGATTGTCATCGACCACGGGGTCAACGAGCACGGCGTCGGGCTGCGGCAAGACGACGCTGTTGCGCTCGATCGGCGGCCTCGAGCAGATCTCCTCGGGGCGCATCGTGATCGACGGTCGCGACGTGACGCGCCTCGCGCCCGGTGAGCGCGACCTCGCGATGGTCTTCCCGAACGACGCGCAATTTCCGCACATGACGGTGCGCGAGAACCTCGGCTCCAGCCTGCGCGTCCACAAGACGCCAAAGCTGGAGATTGCGACACGAGTGCAAGAAGTCGCTCCGATGCTCGGCTTGAGCGACTTGCGGTCTCGACGGCCGCGCGAGCTCTCGGGGGGCCGGCAACCGCGCGTGGCGATGGGGCGGGCGATCATCGGCCGCCCTGGCGGGCTTGTTGATGGACGAGCCGCTGTCGAACCTCGACGCAAAGCTCTGGGTGTCGATGCGCACATCGCGCCAAGAACGCCATCACCGGCTCCGCAGCACCACCATCTAGGTCACCCACGACCAGGTCGAGGCGATGACGCTCGGCCAGCGCGTGGCGGTGATGCGAGACGGGCGCGTCCAGTAGGTGGACCGGCCCCAGCGCCTGTACCGGCACCCGGCCAACCTCTTCGTCGCCGGGTTCATCGGCTCGCCGGCCATGAAGCTCATGAAGGGCGTGATCCGCGACGAGGAGGTCCAGCTCGCCCGCCCTCGCCTCGCCCTCGACCCGACGCACCGGCCGGCGCTGCGCGAGGTCGAGCTCATCGTGGGGATCCGCCCCGAGGCGTTCCCCGACGCCGCTCTCGCAGGGTCCGGACTCCCGGCCTTTGACGCCAGCGTGGCCGTCGTCGAAGAGCTCGGCTCGGAGACCCATGTCTTTATCGAGCTCGACGCCGAGAGCGTCATGGTCGAGCAGGCGCGCACCGACGACCCCGACGACGATCTCACCTTGCTCACGGCGCGCGGCCGGGCCCTCGTCATCGCCCGGGTCGAGGCGCGCTCGGCCGCGGCGGCGGGCGAGCCGATTCGCCTGGCGGTCGATCCACTCCAGTGCTACTTGTTCTCGCCGTCGACCGGCGAGCACCTCCTCGGCGAGGAGCTCGCCGCCAGCACGCCCTCCTACCAGGGCTGAGCTGGCCCGAGCCGGCGTCGGGCGCCGTCTTTCCTGGCGCTGTCGGGCAGCGCCCAGGTGCGTCGCCACGGCGCCGCCTGGGGCCCCCGCAACGGTGGGGTTGCGCCCTCGCTGGCGCGGCGCCGGGCGCTCCACCAGTCGCTCTCTGCCTCGTCGGCGAGCAGGGAGACGGCCGCTTCGATGCGGGCGCCGAACCGCCGGGCGTCTTCCTCCCGGCGCTCGGGGCCGGCCGGCTCGAGGCGGAGCGCGTCGCCGAAGCGCACCTCGACCTTGCCCGGCCGCAGGCTCGAGCTCCCCTTGGCGAGAATCGGTCGGGTGCCGCGCAGGTGGAAGGGCACGACGGGCACGCCGCAGCGCTTGGCGAGGTAGGCGGCCCAGCCGCGGAACTCCTGGCCCCAGCCGTCGGGGCTGCGGCCACCCTCGGGGAAGATCACGAGGCTCCAGCCGTCATCGAGCAGCCCGGCGATCAGCTCGAGGCTCCGGCGCTCGACCTTGGTTCGCTCGATCGGGATCGTCCCGAGCGAGAAGGACCACAGCGCGGCCTTCCAGTGGCGGTCGAAGAAGTAGTCCGACGCCGCGGCGACGACGCTCTTGTGGCGAAAGCGCGCCGGGAGGCACGACAGCAAGATCGAGGTGTCGAGGTGGCTGGCGTGGTTGCCGGCAAAGATCACCGGTCGCTCGAGCGGCTCGAGGTGCTCGAGGCCACTCACCTCCGGGGCGGCGACGAGGTGCACGAGCGGGCGCGTCAGGTTGTCGAGCATGACCGCCCGACCGACGCGCGCGGCGGGGGTGCGTGCCCAGGAGGTGTCGTAGCTGGTGCCGAGGCGGGCCTTTGGTGCCGGGCGCTCGATGGCGCCGGGCCAGGTCGGGGGGGACAGGACCGCCGCGAGTCGGCGGGGCAGTGCCGGTCTCACGACACCTCGGCGATCAGCAGCGGCGGCGTGTGCAGGTGCGTGATGGAGGGGTCCCGGCCGACGACGTCCTCGGCCATCTCGAGGGCGTCGGCGAGCGTGCTGGCCGGCTTGAAGCCGAGGCGGCGCACCGCGGCGCGGTCGCCGCCGACCACGATGACGGCGCCGAGGTGATCGAGGGCGTGCGCGCACCAGTACCACATGTAGAAGGGGTGGACTCCGTGGTACGCGTACGACGTCCGGTACAGGTGGATGTACCAGGGGTCGCGCGCGTAGCTCTCCTCGAAGCGCTTCTCGACCTCCAAGGGATCGGTTGTCTCGGCGAGCACCTGCTCGAAGAAGTCGATGTAGCTCGGGTGGTGCACGGGGTGGAACGCCCACGGGGTGGGGTGCGAGAGGATCGCGACGCCACCTTGGCGCACGAGCGGCTTGCCCTTGTAGAGGTTGAACAGATACCCGAGCCCGAGGCAGGCCACGAGGATCGGGTTCATGATCGAGTTGACGTTGTAGGGCGAGATGAAGGGCAGGCCCATCGTCAACACGTCGGCCTGGCCTTGCACGGGCACGAGCTGCTGGGCGAAGAGGTGCTCGAGGGTCTGCTCGTGCACGGCCTCGACCTCGCCGGCCTGCACCGAGGTCAGCCGGTAGGGGGCGCGCACGGAGTGGAAGATCTGTCGGGCGAGCGGCGCCGGCGTGCGATCGAGGGCGGCGCGCACGGTGTGGAAGGCCGCCCGGTCCTTCAGCCCCCACTCCCACTCCCGGTGGTTGAGGAAGCCGAACTGGTCAGGGAAGGTCGCGGTGTTGAGCGTCGTCTCGATCTGGAAGATCTTCAGCGACTTCGCGATGAGGCGCCCCATTCGCCAGTTCGAGGTGTGCAGCTCGGAGTGGTGCCGGTCCATGAACGAGCGGCTGTGCTGCATCGTCTTGACGTTGTGGTGATGGCGGATGCTGTCGTAGCTGGCGAGGCCGGTGGCGACTGACTTGTGACCACCGTCCATCGCCACGAGGTTGATGTTGACGTAGACCAGCAGGTCGCTCTCCGCGGCGCGTCGGTTGATGGCGACGAGCTCGCCCTCGTCGGTCTCGCCCAGGGTGACCATGCCGTCGGGATCCTCGGCGTCGTGTTGCCACAACAGCCCGTGCGGCGCGAAGGCGTCGAAGACCCGCTTGCCGAGCGCATGGCGCAACTCGTCGTCGGTCATCCGCCGGTGCAGCGCGAGCGCGGCGATGAGCACGACGTCGTCGACGCCGGCGGCTGCCGCCTGGTCGAGGACGGCCTCGATCACCCGCGAGCGGACGTCTGGGGATTCCATCTGGGGGAGCGGCAAGGAGACGTCGTCGAAGGCGATCGTCAGCTTCATTCCCCGATGGAGCAGCGCGGACAGCGGCGCCGAGTCTCCGAGCGGGTGCTCGAGGGCATGGGCGATCGCGGCGTCGGGGTCGGCGAGCGGCACCAGCGGCTCGGGCGGGTAGACGACGCGGCTGCCGACGGGAAGGCGCTCGAGGCGGAAGTTCTCGCCGTGCCAGAACAGCGTTGGCGGCGTCGAGCGGTCGACCTCGAGGACGAACCCCGGCCTCGGACTCACGACGCTCCCTTCGTTGGGCTGTGGTCGGCGACGAGCGGCGCGTCGGCGGCCGTGGCGGGCTCGGGGTTGCGCCACGAGCCGGCTGGGCGCCGCAGGTCGAAGACGATCTTGATCGCGCCCCGGCGCCCGGCCTGGCCGGCGTGCCGAAGCGCCTCTTCGTAGTGCTCGAGAGCGTAGCTGGCCGAGACGAGCCGGCCGAGATCGGCGGAGCGCACGAGCTCGAAGGCGAGGTCGAAGGTCGGCCGCGCCAGGACCTCGGCGGGCGCGCCCGGCCGGGCCGGCTCGGCGACGTGCTCGGTACCGTAGGTGTAGGCCCCGAGCAGGGTGATCTCGCGCTGCCACAGCGGTGCCAGGTCGACTTTGACCGTCGAGGGCATCCCCGCGAGCACGACGCGCCCGCCGGGTCGGACGACCGCGAGCGCCTCGGTGATCGACTCCGCCGTGCCGACGCAGTCCAAGACGACGTCGGCGCCGCCCGCCAGGCGCTCAAGCTCGTCGGCGTCGCGCTCGAATGCGAGCGTCCCCGTCGCCCGCCGTACCGCGCGAGCGAGCTCGGTTGAGGAGACGACCGCATCGGCGCCAAGGGAGCGGGCGAAGCTGCGCTGGATGGGATGGCGGGCGACGGCGATCAAGGTTCGGGGCAGGCGGTAGCGGCGAAGCGCCGCCAGCGTGGTGAGGCCGATCGTCCCCGAGCCGAGCACGACGGCGACCTCGCCGGGCACGACGTTGGCGGCGAGCGCCACGTGGATCCCGCACGCCGTCGGCTCGACGATCACCGCCTCCTCGTCGCTCAGCTCGTCCGGGACAGCGTGCAGCTGGGAGTCGTGGGCGATGAGCTCTTCGGCGAACGCGCCGCCGGTGTCGTGGCAAAAGCCGGTCTGCAGGCCGGCGGAGACCTCGCCGTAGGCGATGCGCTCGCACAGCCCCTTCTGGCCGCGCTGGCAGGCGGGACAGGGCGGATCGATGCCCCGTGCCGCGCAGCCGAGCACCGGCTCGAGCACGGCGCGCCGCCCCGCGAGGGGGCCGTCGAGGACGTCGGCGACGACTTCGTGGCCGAGCACGAAGGGGAAGCTGACGATGGGCTCGAAGTAGCGCGAGCTGGCGCCATCGACGGTGTGCAGATCTGACCCGCAGATCCCGGCCAGGCGGGGCCGAATGCGGTGCCAGGCGGGTGAAGGGAGCGCCGGCGGCTCGGTCTCGAGCAGGCGGAGCGGGCCGAGCCCGTGGGCGGCCCCCGTTCCGGCGAGCGCCGAGGCGAGGCGCGCGGCGGCGAAGCGGTGCAGCTGGCGCTCGACGACCAGGGCCTTCATCGCTGCTCCTGTGGGCCGGTGAGCTGGGGGGCGACGGTGGTTCGCGCTCCGAGGCGGCGGGTGGCGACGGCGAGGAGGTTGCGCGGCCCCCCCGCGGTGCGTCCCCAGCGCTCGACGGGCCAGCCGCGCCGTCGGGCGACGGCGGCGAGCTTCGGCTCGGGGTTGACGGCGACCGGCATGCCGGCAGCCTCGAGCATCGGCAGGTCGCTCGTCGAGTCCGCATACGCCACCGTGCTCGACAACTCGAGTCCGTGGCGCGCCGCCCACTGCTCCATCAGGGTTGCCCTCGCCTCGCCGGTCGGCGGGGTGGAGACCATCTCGCCGGTGAAGCGGCCGTCGCGCTCGCCGAGGCGGGCGCAGACGATCTCGTCGAACAACGGCGCGAGCGGTGCCACGACGAAGTCGAGCGCCCCGGTGATCAACAGCGTGTGGTGACCGAGCGCTCGGTGGGCCCGCACGCGCTGGATCGCGCCCGGGAACGCCCGGGTGAGGAGCAGGTCGCTGAACAGCTCCCAGGCGTCTTGTCGGACCCGCTCGACGGGCGCGTCCTCATAGCGGCGGTAGAAGGAGCGGAGGAAGTCGCCGCGGTCGCGTCGGTCGACGGCGAGCAGGCGCGGGCCCTCGAGCATCAAGGCCAAGGTGAGCTGGGCGCGCCGCAGGGGCTCGAGGTGGCGCGTGGCGAGCCAGGCGTAGGACTCCACCACGTTGGAGTTGACGATCGTCTGCTCGAGGTCGAAGACCGCGACGCGGGGCTCGTTGGACAAGATCGCCCGGCGGGCGCGCTCTTCTCGGGTACCACTCACGCGCTTTCCCGGGCTCGTGCGCACCCGGGCGTGGCGAACGACCGAGGGGAGGTGGATCTCGGTGACGTAGCGCTCCCAGTCGACGACCCCGGGGTCGAAGCAGAACTCCGCCTGGTCGGCGGCATCGAGGTTGGCGAAGAACGCGAGGCTGCGGTCGATCGAAAAGCGCGCCTCGGTCTCGGTGTACGAGCCGTACAACTCGACGTAGCCGAGCGCCCGCTCGGCGAGCGCCTTGCGCTCTTCGATCTCGACGATCTGCTCGGCCCGCTCGCCGCGCACCGGAAGGGACGAGGCGAGGCGCTCGATCAGCCCGAGGACCTTGGCGGCGCGGCGAAGCTCGCCTTGGACCTTCCCGCGCCCGGGGAACTGCCACGTGGCCACCGCGATCGGCTCACCGCGCTGGTCATAGAGGGGTCGCTCGTTGAACCACTCCTCACAGAGCCGCACCAGCTTGCCGTAGCGCAGCGGGTTGCGGACCCCCGAGGCGACCTGGAAGATCGGCGGTGGCGCGTCGCGCTCGCCAGTCGGCGGGTGGGCGGCGACGGCGATCAGCGCGGCGGTGACGAGGTCGACCGGGATGACGTCGACCACGCCCTCGGGGACGCCGGGGAACTGGCGCAGCAGTCCGCGGGCGTAAGAGATGATCACGGGCTCGGCCATGCGAAAGCCGCGGATCCAGCCGGGCCGGGGCTCGGCGAGGGCGGACTCGACGATCGAGGGCCGCACGATCGTGGTCGGAAGCGGGCCGTGGTTTTGCGATAGCGCCACCTCGCCGAGGGACTTGGTGTACGCGTAGGCGTCCGGCCAGCCGAGGCCTTGGGCGCGGGCACGCCCGAGCTCGACCATGCGGTCGCTCACCCAGTCCATGCGGAGCCGCTCGGTCCGCTCGGCGAGCAGGCTGCGGCCGGCGGCTCCGAGCTCTTGGCGGGCCGCCTTGGCGAAGGCGGCGAGGCGGTCGGGCTCTCGGCTCTGGCCATCGGCCTCACTGCGCGCCCGCCGAGCGGCGGCGACCTCCCCGCGCCAGTCCGGGAGCGTGAAGAAGCGGTCGTCGGCGACGGGCTGCTCGGGCGCGTCGCCGTGCCGACCGCTTTGGACATAGGCCGTCGAGACTGCGACAAGATGGGGGAGCGGTGCCCCCGCCGGTCGGTGGCGTGCGGCGAGTTCGAGCAAGGTCGTAGCGACACGGCTCGGCCCGAGCAGGTTCACCTCGACGGCGCCGTCGAGCGGTGCGTCGAAGCTGACCGTGGCCGCCGAGTGCACGACGACGTCGCAGCTCGCGAGGATCGCGCCGTCGCCCTCGCTCAGCCCGAGTCCGTCGGTTCCGACGTCGCCGGCAATCGTCTGGAGGCGGCGGGCGACGGTCTCCTCGAAGGCGTCGCCGAGCTCGCTGCGCAGCCGGTCGAAGCAGTCGTTGCGGATGATCTCCCGGGCGGTGCGCTCGGAGGCGCTCGTCCGCCGGCCCGGGCGGACGAGGACGACGATCTCGCAGTCGGGTACGGCACGCAGCAGGCGCTCGACGAGCGCCGTGCCAAGGAAACCCGTTGCCCCGGTCACTGCAATGCGGCGACCGGCAAGGAGCGAGGAGATCACCGCCGGCGAGAGGCAGCGGCCCGCGTGGCGGCGCGCCGCGGTGGCGTGTAGCGCTTGGAGGCGGCCGGCACCTTGGTGCTCTTGCTGGCGCCCGACTTCGGGCCGGTGTCGATTGTGCCGCGGAAGCGCCCGGCCGCCTGGTCCTGGCGCTGCTTCTTCATCACGCGGAAGATCAGCCAGCCGCCGAAGAAGAGGTAGAGCACGGCGCCGTAGAGGAAGCCGGTCGAGAGCATTTCCATCCCGACGAGGAACGAGGCGAAGCCAAGCAGGGCGCGGCGACGGAACACCACGCCGCCGACCAAGATGGCGCAGCCGACGAGGCCGGCAATGAGGTACGTGGCGGCGTCGTGGCGAATCGTGGCCGTGGAAGACGCCCGGGCGACGAAGTACACCGCCACCGCCAAGACCGCGGCGATCGCGCTGAGCACGGCCCCGAAGATGACCTCACGGCGCTCGAGCCCGTTCACGATCTCCTTGGAGTTCGCCGGCGCCGCTGGCGCTTTGGGCTCGCGCGGTCCGGGCTTTTGGTGCCAGAGGTCGCTGACGATCTCGACGAGCGAGCGGGGCTTGAAGCGGGAGGGCTCCTCGGCTGCCTCGGCCCGTTCGGGGGGCGCCTGGTCGCCGTCGTGGGAGCTCGTCACGGGCCAAAGGCTAGTCGCCGCGCCCCGGGCAGCAGAAGGCTCCGGTCTCAGGCGCACAGCGCGGGCAGGAGCTCGCTGATCGAGCCATCGAGGCGAGCGCTGGCGAGATGGTCAAGCTCGGTCGGTCCCCTGGTGAGGATCACGATCGGCCGGCCGAGCTCGTGCGCGAGGTGGACGAGGCCAGCGGCCGGATGGACGCTGAGCGTCGTGCCCACCGCCATGAGTAGGTCGGCGTCGCGCACCGCCAGGGCGGCACGGCGCAAGGCTGCGGCGTCGAGCGGCTCACCGAACAGGATGGTCGAGCGCTTGAGGAGGCCGCCACACGGTGCGCCCGCGATCGTTGCCGTACAGCACGGATCGGTCTCTCCGGCGCGGACGCGCTCCAGCACGCGGTCAGTGTCCTGCTCGACCCCGCAGCGCCAACAGCGCGTCCGCCGACTCGAACCGTGCAGCTCGACGACGCGCTCGGGGTGGTGGCCGGCCGCGAGGTGCAGGCCGTCGGTGTTCTGGGTGGCGAGCAGCTCGAGACGTCCGGCGTCTTCCAGGCCAACGAGGGCGCGATGGCCTGCGTTCGGGACCGGGTCGGGTCGCGATCGGTCGGCGAGGCGCTGCCACGCGGTGCTGCGCAGCTCGGGGTCGCTCAGGTAGGCGGCCAGGGTCGCCCGACGCTCGGCTCCGGGGTCCTTTGCCCACAGGCCGTTGGGGCCGCGAAAGTCCGGGATGCCCGAGTCCGTCGAGATGCCCGCACCGCTCAGCACGACGATGCGGGTCGCTCGACCGACGAGCCCGTGGGCGCGGCGGAAGTCGTCAGCGACCATCCAGGGATGATCGCGCGGCCGCTGGTGGCGCCGGCCCCGCCTACCAGTTGGGCCAGCCGAGCGGCAGCGCGCCGCTCGGCGCGTTCTGCTCGAGCCCGCCGGGGGCGCCAAGGCTCGTGAGCAGCGCCGAGAAGTTGGCGCCGAAGGCGGTCGTGTTGTCCCCGTAGAACTGGCCCGCCGCGGCGGCCATCGTGTCGCCGAGGCTCCCGTTCGCCCAGCCGGTCTCGATGCCGTCCGGACCGCCGTAGACGGTACCGATCACGGTGTCGGCGTTGACCGACTCACCGACGCTCACCGTCGGGTTGATGTCCTCGGCGGCGTAGACGACGAGCCCGGCGGCGGGGCCGTCGGTCAGGCGGTAGGTGATGTAGGTGCCGCCCGGCCACCCACCATTGACGGTGCTCAGCACCACGCCGTCGCCGATGGCGAAGATCGGGCCGTAGCCGCTGTAGTCGACGCCCTGGTCGATGCGCTCGGGGCTGAGGCCCGCGATGCCGCGCAGCGGGTTCAGGTAGCCGGTCGGCGCCGCCACCTGGCTCGCCGTGGTGAGCGGGCGGTTGACCACCCGGTGGGTGACGGCACGGCGCGGCGCGATGCGCACGTGCGCGCGCGCGGGATGCGGCGCCGGCGGGGCGGTCGTCGTGGTGGAGGTGGCCGCTGCGGCTGCCGCGGCGGCGGCTTCGGCGCGGGCGAGAGCTTGTTCTTGGGCGCGCCGGGCCGCAGCCTCGCGGGCCGCTGCGGCGGCGAGCAGGCCCTGCAGATTGCCCCGCACCCCCGACAGCAGCTGCTCGTCGCGGGCGACCGCCTGGTTGGCGGTCTGCTCGGCGCTCCGCAGCTGGCGCAGCGTGGTGCGCTCGCGCTGGCCTTCGATTCGTAGCACGCTCCGGGCAACGCCGATGCGGTGGCGGGCGAGCGAGTAGCTCGTGAGCACCTGGTCGAAGCGACTGGTGGCGACATTGGCGTACACGCTCGCGAGGTCGGCGTTGGTGCTCGGGGCGCCGAGCCCGACGCCCGTCGAACCTCCGGCGACGTACGCGCTGATCGCCACCTGACGCACCTCGGTGGTGAGGTGGGCCATCGTGGCGCGTTCGCTCACGAGCTCCCGGGACGCCTGCGCGAGGTGCGCCTGGATCGCGTTCTCGCGGACCTGCGCGGCATTGGCGCGGCTCACGAGGCTCTGCACGATCGTCCCTTCGTGGGCGATCGCTGCTTCGAGGCGTCCGATGCTCGAACGGTCCCCAGACACGCTGGCCGCGACGGCCGGGTGGGCCGCCATGTTTAGCGCCGCGCCGGTGAGGGCAGAGCTGGAGAGTCCGGCCACGACCAGCGCAGCGATCCGAAACCGAGCGCGCGTTGAGCGGCTGCTTTGTCGCGCCATCACGGGGGCAGAACCGTACCGGTTGAATTGCTCCCCGTCGAGCCTTTGCCCCCTGACCAGGAGGTTTCACGCGTCCGTGGAGCAGTCGCCCCTGCCTACGGTTTCCCGACCGGCCCAGCGGGCATCACTGGCCCCAACGGGCAGCACAGCTCCCCGAGGAGGCCGGTCGTTGGATTCCCTTTTATCTCCCGCGTGCAGCAGCGCAGAGCTCGAGCGGCTCGCCTGGCGCATCGGTGTCGAGGTCGCGGCGCCGGCGGCCGGCGATGTCGACCAGCGCGCCCGGTTCCCGCTCGAGACGGTCGCCGCGATGCGCGAGGAGCGCCTCCTTGCGGCCTTGATCCCCAAAGCCGATGGCGGCCTTGGCTTCAGCGTCCGGGAGATGGCCGGCGCGCTGCGGGCGCTCGCCGCACACTGCCCATCGAGCGCGCTGGTCCTTGCGATGCACTCGGTCGAGGTTGACACGCTCCTACGCCACGGAAAGACCCCGGGCCTGCGTGCGCTGCTCGAAGAAATCGCCGTGACTCAGCTCCTTATCGGCAACGCCAGCAGCGAGGTCGGCCTCGGCGGCGCGGCGGGGCGGAGCCTCTGCGCGCTCGAGCAACGCGAGGGGGGGTTGTTCCTCGACAAGCACGTCCTTGCGATCTCTTATGGGGACCACGCCGACGCCGTCGTAGCGACCTGTCGTCGGGCGCCAGAGAGCGCGGAGACCGACCAGGTTCTCGTCGTCCGTCGTCGCCCGGCGATGCAGCTCACTGCGACGTCGACCTGGAATACGAGCGGGCTGCGAGGTACGTGCTCGAACGGCTACCACCTGCAGTCTCCGGTGGAGCCAGATCTCGTCTTCCCCGTGCCGTTCGCCACGATCGCTGGGCAGGGAGCGGCCCAGGTCCGCCAGCTGCTGCTCAGCGCGGTGTGGGTCGGCATCGCCGAGGCGGCCGTCATGACGGCGCATCGGCACGTGCGCCGTCGCGCCCGTCGTGCCCCTGGAGTGCTATCGCTCGATGCGACGCGAGTTGCCGAGCTCGGCGTGCTCCTCAACAAGTCGCGGAGCTTGCTGCAAAGCGCGTGTACCTGGTTCGAGCGCGTCGAAGGTGATCACGAGGCACTCGAGAGCGCCGCGATGATGGTCGCCTTGCGCAATTTGAAAGTCGGCACCTCGCGGCTCGCCGCGGAGGCGGCAAGCGGAGCGCTTGCGATCTGTGGGATCGAGGGCTATCGGCGTGACAGTGAGTCCAGTCTGGATCGGATCATTCGCGATGCGCATGGCGGCCTCGTCATGGTGAGCAACGACCGACATCTTGAGGACAACGCCGCGGTGCTTCGGGCGTTGAAGGGAGCGTGAGCGCGCCACGCGTGCGCCGGAGTTGAGAGTGTTCAACCGCTCAAAGATCGCCATGTTGAGACCGTGCAGCGAGCGATCGTCGTGTTCTCACCGCCGCATTTTTCACGCATAGCGCGATGAACGCGCTCCGCGACGCGACGTTCAATCTACGGCTTGAACACGCGCACCAAGTGGAGCCTCAGACGGTCCCCCCGCTCGAGCACGCCCACTCGGAGATTCCTTGCGAGGACGACCTCGTTTGCGGTGATCTCGGTGTCAACCTGTCGTTGTCTGGGACGAGGTCGACCTGCCCGCGCTGGCGGGCGCGGTTTGCTGTCGGTTCGCGAGCCTCGAGGGGCGTTCGGCTACGGGCTCGCACCGGCGCGTCTGGGCTCGATACTTCTGTCAACACATCTTCCTGAGCGCAGGCGGGGTCGTGGACTGCAGCCGAAGAGATGAGTCAATGCCGGCGGACGGTGACGTGTGACACCTTCGACCCCGTCGGGGAATCGTGTAGGAAGCGGTGCTGAGCTTGGAGCGCTCGAGCGGAGAGTGGAGGATCTTCGACTGGGCGCCGAGCCGGCTCGAATCGATCAGCGCCCAGACACGCCGGGATGCGGCACCGCGACGACCTCGAGGCCGTCGATGTCGCTGAAGTCGCCGGGATTGCACGTATACAGCGGAAGATCGTTCGCCAATGCCGTGGCGGCGATCATGGCGTCGTAGCTGCGCGCCGACGCCTTCCGCCCTGATCGGCGGAGCGAAGCCGCCACTCGGCCAAAGGCTCGCGCTGCTGCTGCGTCGAAGGGAAGCGGGTCGAAGTCTGCTTCGGCCTGCTGGAGGTGCGCCTGGCGCGCTGCTCGCTCCGCGTCGTCTCCGGCAACGAGCGGACCCGCGGACAGCTCGCCCAGCGTGACCGCGGTGATCAGTGGCTCCCGCGGAAGTGTCGTGGCGTCGACCATGCGCGCCAAGAGGATCACCGTTGAGGTGTCGAGGATGCCGCGCGCCGGCCTCGCGCTGCTCACAAACGCGAGTCGAGGACGGCGCCGAGGTCCTCTGGCAGCGCAGCGGGATCGACGTGAGGAAGCCGGCGCCACCTCCTCAGCAGGACCTCGGCGGAGAGCGGATGCGGTGGAAGAGGGCGCAGCTCCGCGACCGGCTTCCCATCTCGGGTCACCGTGACGGTCTCGCCATGTTCGACCCGGTCGACGACCTCCCCGCCGTTGTTGCGGAGCTCCCGAATGGTCACAGCACCCACGCGGGGAGTGTATCACCGGTGAGACAGTCCGCCGCCTTCTGCAAAGACGGCCCCCTCACGTTGATGATGAGCACCCGCTCGGGATCGACGAGAAGCGGTCGCATCGTCCACATTGACCGCGTCGAGCATCGGAGCGCTGTCTAGCGCCTGAGTGGACGGCCCAGCGCGGCATCTTGAAGTTCGAAGCGCAACCTACGGTCGCGAATTTGGTGGACACTGGGGGACAGCATACGAACCGCTACCTCTTCGTCCAGGGGCCGAGCGCCACTCGCGGTGGCACGGGGTACGTCTCGTAGTAGATTTGTTTACGTGACTGAGGGTTCCCGACTGGGCCCACAGCCGTGAGCACATCGAGCGGAGGTCGAGCCGGAAGGGCGAGACTGAGCCCGACATCCTCGTCGCGTGGGCGAACGAGGCATACCTGGACGCGTTCGCGGTGACCTTCGACCCGGACTACGCGTCGCAGACCGGCCTCTCAGCGCGGACGATCGGCTGGTCCGACTCGGCCGGGTTCCTTGTCACCGTCATCACCGTCCGCGACGCGGACGGCCATCTGTGGGGCGCGACGGCGTTCCGTGCCAACGCCATCGACGAACGCCACTACCTCACGACCGAGGAGCAGTGATGAGCATCGAAAAGACCCTCGCCTCCGAAGCAGCCAACGCCGAGGGCCGCCGGGACACCGCTCCCGCACCCGATGTACGCGGGCAGCGCCGCGCCGGTGCCGGCAGCCCCGCCGTGCTCTCCGTCCGCCTCACCAAGGCTCAGCTCGAGCAGCTCTCCGCGCGCGCGGCCGCGGCCGGCTTGCCGACGTCGGCACTGGCCCGCGACATCATCCTCGCCGCCTTGGGCGACGCGGATGCCGACCGCATCGCCGCCAAACTTGAAGAAGTCCTTCGCCGCACGCTCGCACCCAACCTGCTGGCGAGCTGACGGGCCGGTACGCCTCTGAGCGCGATCTGCCATCAGCCAGAGCGGCATCACGAGCTCGACGTCGGATTCGATTCTGGTCTGAGGCACGGCCAGGCACGACCAGCGCGGTTCGTACGCGCCGAGATTGTGGGCCGTAGACACTCGTATTCGAACCTGCTGGACGTGCGGAAACGGCTCCTGCGGCTCGTTCCGAGCAGGTGCTGAGGAACGGCCACGTCATGCCGTATCACATTGAGCGCCTGTGTGATACACTTACCACATGCGAAGCCTTCGGCTTGATCCCGACCTTGACGAGAAGGTACGCCGCGCAGCGGCAGCGAAGGGCGAATCCGTGTCCGAATTCCTCCGCCGGGCTGCGGCAGAACGAGCCGAGGAGACGCTCGCCGGCCACCCGAGCGAGCGTTTCACGGATGTGGCCGGGGTGGTTCACGGTGGCGGCGGCCGAGCCCGCCGGACCGGCGCCGCGTTCACCGAAACCCTGGCAGAGGACCGCAGACGCCGGTGACGCTCACCGACGCAGGTCCGCTCATCGCGATCATCGATGCCGACGAGCCCGACCACGCTTCGTGCATGGATGCACTCGATCACCTGATCCTCCCGCTCGTCACGACGTGGCCGGCGTTCACCGAAGCGATGTACCTGCTCGCCCGCGCTGGAGGCATTCGAGCTCAGCAAGCACTCTGGCGCCTCGTGTCAACTGACCGACTCGTCGTCGCAGACCTCCCGCCATCCGCCGTCGACCGGAGCGCTCGATTGATGGACCAGTACGCGGATCGACCGATGGACCTGGCGGACGCCACCCTCGTGGCGTTCGCGGAGGAGCGCGGCGATCGGCGAATCTTCACCCTCGACGCCGACTTTCAGATCTACCGGTTCCGAGGGCGGCAACGTTTCGAGACGATCCCGACGCTGTAATTGCCCAAGCCCAGTTCGAGTCCGCCAGGGACTGCCGCAGGACGACCGGCGTGTGCCAGCAACGATTCCCCGAAATTCGCGGTGGACCTACGTAGAGAGTTCTCAAACTCTTGCATGTCCGCAAAATCCCTGGTCAGGCGGCTACTTCGTCGGGTCGACAAGGGCGGCAACGCGGCCCAAGAGTCGCCGGTGACGGTGTTTGAGGATGCGCGGGGTCCGAACGTGCGCGTGCTGCGGCAGGTTCAGCGGCGGCTCTCTCCAGCCGAGCTGGAGGCGTTGATCGCCGAGTATGAGGCCGGTGCTCGTGTCTGCGAGCTGGCGAAGGTCTACGAGCTTCATCGCACGACGGTCGCCAAGCACGTCGCCCGTGCAGGCAAGACGCGGCCGGTCATGACCGAGGCGCAGATTGACGAGGCGGTCGTCCTGTATCGAGAGGGTTGGACGCTGCACAGCCTGGGTCAGCGGTTGGGCGTGGCGGATCAGACGATCCGGCGGGTGCTGGTCGAGCGAGCGGTGACGATCAGACCAGGCGGGCGCAGGAAGGTCGCGACGGTCGCGTAATACACCGGCGTCGGCACACATCACTGGACGGCGCATCTTCCCTTCCATCCGCCCGGTGCCAGCGCTAGTCTGAGTGCTGGCAGAGAACATCTATCGACGCTTCGGCGCTGCACCCGGCTCCGGCTTGGGTTGCCCTCTTTTCTGGACTGCCACTCCCGCAATCTGACGCGCCCTGGGCGTGTCTGACCAGAAAGAGGTGTTGAACGACACGCTCGCTGAGCACCGGCCAGGCAGGTGGCGACACCGACGGCGTTGACGGCGAGCAGGTGGACGCGTGGTTGCGCTGTCGGTGCGGTGACGACAGCGTGGGGACGTCCTGACGCGCAAGGACCTCCCCGCTCCACCTTGACCAGTCGACGGGGAGGTCCTCCACAAACACCCCGGAGGGCGTCCGTGCTCATCGTAGAGAGCGACCCGGCCGCGGTCGAGCTGTTCCTTTCCACCGGGAAGCTCTCCTGCCCGAGCTGTGCTGGGGTGCTCCGGCCGTGGGGATGGGCGAGGGAGCGGGCGGTTCGGGAGGCCGGTCAAGAGGAGCGCCTCTCGGTGCGGCGGTCGCGCTGCAGCGCCTGCGCGAGGTCCCACGTGCTGCTCCCGGATCGCTGCCTGCTGCGCCGGCGGGACAGCGTGTCCACGATCGTGTCGGCGCTCGTGACCAAGGCGAAGAAGCAGGCGAGCGCCGTCATCGCCACCGAGCTCGGCGTCCCCTTCGACACCGTTCGCCGCTGGCTGCGCCGGTTCGCGGCCTGCGCCGAGGAGCTGCGGGTCGGGCTGTGGGCGATGGCCCACGCCCTCGACCCCGAGCTCGAGCCGATCGTCGCCCAGGGCGCTCCCTTCGCCGATGCCGTCGAGGCGCTCGGGGTCGCCATGCGCGCGGCCGGCCGTCGCCTCGGCCCCCGGCCGGGCTTTCGGTGGGCGTCGGTGCTCACCGGCGGGCGGCTGCTCGCCAACACGAGCTGCACCTTCCGAGCGCCCTGAGCGGCCGAGCAGCCTTCTCCTGCCCAATGGGCGGACCGAGAAGGGGGACGTGATGGACGACCGAGCGACGGACGTGGCGCTGTTCCGCTACAGCCTCGTGAAAGAGCTCACCGATGAGGCCCTGTCGAAGGCCGAGCGGGGTCGGCGCGCCCGGGCGCTCGCCGAGAGGACCCACACCGGGCCCGGCGGCGCAGCGGTGCGGGTGTCGCGGGGCACGATCGACCGCTGGGTGCGCAGCCTGCGCTCCGGCGGCTTCGAGGCGCTGAAGCCGCCAGCGCGCGCCGCGAACCCGCGCACGCCGGCCGAGGTGCTCGACCTCGCGGAGCGGTTGCGCCGCGAGCGCCCCGAGCGCACCGCAGCGCACGTCTGCGAGCTGCTCCGAACGGTGAACGGCTGGTCACCGGACGAGCGCACGATCCAGCGCTACTTCGCCCGCATCGGGCTGTCGCGCAAGATCGCCCACCCGGTCGTCGCCTTCGGGCGCTTCGAGGCCGGCGAGGCGAACGAGCTGTGGACCGGCGACGCGCTCCACGGCCCGGTGATCGGGAACAAGAAGACCTACCTGTTCTGCTTCATCGACGACCACAGCCGCGCCTTCACCGGCTATCGCTGGGGCATCGCCGAGGACACGCTGCGTCTCGAGGCCGCCCTTCGCTCGGGCATCGAGCGCCGGGGCCTTCCCCGCCGTCTCTACCTGGACAACGGCTCGGCCATGGTCTCCCGCCAGCTGCTCCGAGCCTGTGCCTGTCTCGGCATCACCCTTGTCCATAGTCGACCCGGAAGACCAGAGGGCCGGGGCAAGATCGAGCGAGCGTTCGAGACCGTCCGCCACCAGTTCCTCGTCGAGATCGACCCGGCCGTCGTCTCTGACCTCACCCAGCTGAACCGGCGGTTCTCGGCCTGGGTCGAGACGATCTATCACCGCCGAGCCCATTCGGAGACCGGCGAGGCCCCGATCGAGCGGTTCGGCTCGGCCGGTCCGCCAAAGGTGCCGAGCCCCGAGCAGCTGCGCGCCGCGTTCTTGTGGTCCGAGCGCCGCCGGGTGGCAAAGACCGGGACCGTCACCTTGTTCGGGAACGCCTACGAGGTCGATCCCGTGCTCGTCGGACGCGGCGTCGAGCTCGTCTTCGACCCCTTCGACCTCTCCGACATCGAGGTGCACTTCGAGGGCCGAGAGATGGGCAAGGCCGTCCCTCACGTGCTCAGGCGCCACAGCCATCCCCGCGTCGCGCCGCCGCCGCTCGTCGTCGAGCCGACCGGGATCGACTACCTCGGCATCGTCCAGGCTCGCCACGAGGACGAGCTCTCCCGCCGCCGCATCTCCTATGACGGCCTCGGCGATCCCGCCGGCGGCGATGACGAGCCCGAGGAGGAGGACCACGGCGAGGACGCCGTGCTCTGCTCGCCGCCGTCGTGGGACCTCGACGCCGACCGGCCGCTCGGCGAGGACCATGACGAGGACGAGGAGGCGGCACGATGAGCATCGAGCGCCTCCGTGCCCACTACGGGTTCTCGAAGATGCCCTTCGGCAAGGACGTCGCACCAGGAGCGCTCCATCGCCAGGCCTCCCAGCAAGAGGCCGTGGCGCGCATCTCCTTCCTCGTCGCAGAGGGAGCTGCAGGCGTCGTCACCGGCGAGGTCGGCGCCGGGAAGACCGTGGCGCTTCGTGCCGCCATCTCCGCCCTCGAGCCGTCGCGCCACAGCGTCGTCTACCTCTCGAACCCGACCGTCGGGGTCCGGGGCCTGCACGCAGCGATCGTCACCGCGCTTGGCGGCATCCCTCGGTTCCACGCCGCAGCGCTCGTGCCCCAGACGGCGGATCTCCTCGCCCAAGAGGTCGCAGAACGCGGAAAGAGGGTCGTGCTCGCCATCGACGAGGCGCACCTGTGCTCGCCAGAGCAGCTCGAAGGCATCCGCCTGCTCATGAACGCCGAGCTCGACTCGGTGAGCCCCTTCTCGCTCGTGCTCTGCGGCCAGCCCACGCTGCGGCGACGGATCCGCCTCGGGGCCTTCGCCGCCCTCGACCAACGCATCGCCCTCCGCTACCACCTCCAGGGCATGAGCGCGACCGAGACCGGCGAGTACCTCGCCCATCACCTGGCCCTCGCCGGGCGTTCCGACACCCTGTTCTCCGACGACGCGATCGCGCTCGTCCACCAGGTGAGCCGGGGACTTCCCCGGGCGGTCAACAACCTGGCGGTCCAGTCCCTCGTCGCCGCCTACGCCCAGAAGAAGGCGATCGTGGACGAGTCCTCGGCGCAGATGGCCGTCGCCGAGATCACCGGCGAGTGATCCCGACAGCCTGAGGACGGATGGCGACACGGTGGGCACGTGCAGCGACAGCGCGTCCACGAGCGGTGATCAGCGTGAATGCCGCTCACGTGCTCACCGTGCCCGCCGGCCAACAAGAGGGCCGTCATGATCTTCGCAGCCAGTTGGGCACTCAGTTCCCGCCTCTACGGCCTGGCGCAGCGGTTCTGCCCAAGCAACATCGTCCTCCGCCGCGTCCACACCCGTTCCGGCATCAAGTGGGGGCCGCTCGTCGGCCTCGCCGGGATCGTCGTCTACGGCCTGGTCATGGTCGCTGCGGGTTCGATCGTTCGTGACGGTGGGCCGGGCTGGGTCAATCTGTTCTTCATCGTCGGGTTCTGGAACGCCTGCCGGTTCATGTTCCTGATCCCGACCTCGGTGGTCCGGTTGCTGCGGGTCCGCCATCAGGAGAAGGTGCTGCTGCGTGACTGGCAGCGCACGCACCCCGTCGAGGCCGGGCGCATGGACCGGGTACCGGCCGCGCAGGCGTCATGAGTGCCGAGGACTGGTCCCCGAGCGACCTGCCCGCCGTCTCCTACATCCGCGTCGCGCCCACGACCACCGATGAGGCGGCACGCCAGGTCGAGCATCAGCGCGCGCAGATCGGGCTCGCCGCGCAGCGTCTCGGGTTGCGGACGGCCGACGAGTTCGTTGATGTCGGCTACTCGGGGATGAGCATGGACCGCCCCGACCTGCGCCGCCTACTCGATCACGTCGCCGCCCATCGGGTCGGGTTCTGCGTCGTCGCGACCCGCGAACGGCTCTCCGAGGACCCCGAGGACATCGCCGACATTGACGAGGCCCTGGATGGCGCGCTGGTTGCGATCGTGGTCGCTGCCGATCACATAGGGCCAAGGCGCGAAGGCGATTGACCCACGGAGTCCTGGCTGTCCCATCCCCAAGGGGATGGGAGTCGAGCGTAGTGGCTGGCCGACACGGGAGCCGGCTACAGCAACGGCGGGACCGGCTCCGGCGGGGGTGGTCCGATGTAGCGGGCGCTCGGCCTGATGATCTTCGGGTCGTGCGCCTGCTCGATGATGTTGGCGGTCCATCCGATGACGCGGCTTGCGGCGAACGTGGGCGTGAACATCTCGGGTGGCACGCCGCAAAGTGACATCACGACGCCGGCGTAGAACTCGACGTTCGCATAGAGATGGCGTCCCGGCTTAAGCTCGGCGAGCACTGAGACGACGGTCTGCTCGACTTGGGTTGCGAGGTCCACGAGTGGACCGCCGAGGCGCTGGGCGACCTGTTTGAGCATTACCGAGCGGGGGTCGTCGGTGGTGTAGACGGCGTGGCCGAAGCCCATGATCCGCTCGCCGCTCAGTACCTTGTCGGTGACGATCGGGCGGGCGCGGTCAAGGGTGCCGATCTCGTCAAGCAAGTCGAGCGCTCGGCTGGGCGCGCCGCCGTGCAGCGGGCCACTGAGTGCCCCGATCGCGCCGACGACGCAGGCTCCCATGTCGGCGCCGGTGGAGGCGATGACCCTGGCGGTGAAGGTCGAGGCGTTGAAGCCGTGGTCGATCGTGGAGATCAGGTAGTGCTTGATCGCATCGGCGTGAGATGGCTCGGGCTCGGTGCCGGTGAGCATCCATAGGTAGTTGGCGGCGTAGTCGAGATCGTCGCGGGGTGGCACGGGCTGCTGGTCGTGACGCAGCCGGTACAGGGCGGTCAGGATCGTGGGCGTCACGGCCGCGATGAACAGCGCGTCCGCACGACGCGCCGCCGGGTCCACGTCGTAGATCGGACGACAGCCTCGCTCTGCTGCGGCCAACGACAGCGCGGTACGCAGTCCGGTCATCGGATCGGATGCTCTGGCGATGGCGGGCAGCACCGAGGCGAGTGCAGGTGGGAGTGCCCGCAGTGGCCGTACTTCGTCGCAGAACGTAGCGCGCTCCGCTGGGGTGTTGGGCAGTGTCCCGTCGATCAGCAGCCGCCAAACGTCCTCCAGCGGCCGGGCTTTGGCGAGTTCGACGGCCGAGTACTGCCGGTAGTGGTAGAAGCCCTCGGAGCCGCGTACGTCGCCGATCTCGGTCTCGGCGACGACCACGCCCTTGAGGCCTCGTGGCACGTCAACGGTGCCGGGTGGCAGGTCTGCGACGCTTGACATGAATTTCATTGTGTCCAGCGCTTGCTGCTTATTCAAGGTTGATTATCATCAAGTCATGTCTGGGATGACCGCACAGGAGGTCGCCGCTCGGCTCGGGGTCAAGCTCGACACCGTCTACGCCTACGTCAGCCGCGGCGTACTCACCGCCCGCGGGCAGCCCGGCTCGCGCCGCAGCGTCTTCGACCCGCAGGAGGTCGAGACGCTGGCCCGGCGGGGCCGCCCGCGCCGCACCAGTCGGCCGTCGGCGCTGGACCTGATCGTGGAGACCGGGTTGACGACGATCGTGGATCAGCGGATTCGCTACCGCGGACGCGACGCCAGCGCGCTCGCGCGAACCCACTCTTTCGAGGAGGTCGCCGACTGGCTGTGGACCGGACGTGACGACGTGCCCGTCCTTGGCTGGGAGCCGTACCCGATGGCCCTCCCGGATGAGCTTGAGTCTGCTCGCGACAGGATGCGCGTCGCCGTCGTCATCAGTTCGGCGGCCGAGCCGCTGCGCTCAGACCTGAGCACCCCGGCCATGACCGCCAGCGCCCGGCGGCTGATCGCGAGCATGGCCGCCGCCGTACCGGGCGCATCCGATGCGCGGGTGGCACGGCTCGCATTGGTAGGCGACCGTCCGCCGATCCGCGCCAGCATCGCCGGCCTGCTCTGGGGTCGCCTCGCGGGCGGTCGGCCGACGCCGGGCCTGGTCGCCGCGCTCAACGCGGCGCTGGTCCTGCTCGCAGATCACGAGCTGGCGTCCTCGACCGTGACCGCCAGGGTCGCCGCGTCGGTGCGGGCCGACCCGTTCTCCGTCGTCCTCGCCGGACTCGGCTCGATCGCGGGGCCGCTTCATGCGGGCGCCAGCGCTCTGGTCCACCGGATGATCGAGGACGCCACCACCGCAGACCCCGCCACGGCGCTGGCGACCGCGCTGGAGACGCACCGGCACCTCCCCGGTTTCGGCCACCGGCTCTACTCCGACGGCGACCCGAGAGCAGCGGTCCTGCTCGACATGATCCAAACGACTGCCCCCACGGCGCGCGGTCTGCGAGCCGCCCGCGCCTTGATCGACGCCGCCCACCGCCATTCCGAGGTCCGGCCGAACATCGACTTCGCGTTGGGCGCCCTCTCCACCACGGCGCACATGCCGGCGACCGCAGGCGAGACGATCTTCACGATCGCCCGCGCCGCCGGCTGGATCGCGCACGCGATCGAGGAGTACACCGAACCGCCGCTACGCTTCCGTGCCCGCGCCATCCCCAAGCCCGCGGACAACGGAAACCCCGACCAACAGAAGGACTGACGATAATCAACGTTGATCTGTCGCCCGGAGTCGTTCACGATGGCTGGTATGGGCGACACCTTCAACGACGTGATCTCCCGCCTATGGGACGCCACCGGCAGCCAGCACGATCCGGCCGAGACGCCTCTTGACGCGGTGACGACGGCAGGACCACGAGCGGTCCTGCCGTCCGTGTTCGACGTGACCGGGCTGGCGACCGGCGCGGTCGCGATCGCGACGCTGGCCGCTGCTCGACTGGCCGCCGCACGCCACCAGTCCCCACCGCCAGCGGTGACGGTGGACAGCCGTGAGGCGAGCGCCGGGTTCGCGGGTGAAGGATTGTTCCAGCCGATCGGCTGGGAACAGCCGCCGCTGTGGGACCCGATCGCCGGCAACTACCGCGCCGCCGACGGGTGGATCAGGCTCCACACCAACTACGCCTACCACCGGGCCGCTGTGGAAAGAGTGCTCGCCGCGCATGATCGCGACACCGTGCAGGCCGCGGTGGCGGATCAGCCCGCCGAGCAGATCGAGCAGGCGATCGTCGAAGCGGGCGGCGCCGCGGCCGCCATGCACACCCGCAGCGAATGGCTGGCCTCTCCCGCCGGGGCAGCGACCGCACAGGCCCCACCGCTGACCGTCACTGAAAGCGGGCATACCGAACCCGCCGCATGGACGACGACACGCGGCGAGCGACCCTTGACCGGGGTGCGGGTGCTGGACCTGACCCGCGTAATCGCGGGACCCGTCTGTACGAAGTTCCTCGCCGCCTACGGCGCCGACGTGCTGCGCATCGACCCACCCGGCTTCGAGGAAGTGGCCTCGCTGCTCCCCGAGACGACGCTCGGCAAGCGCACCACCGCTCTGGACCTCACCACCCCCGCCGGACGAGCCACATTCGAGACCCTGCTGGCCGACGCCGACGTGCTGGTCGTCGGGCTACGCGCCGACGCACTGGCCGACCTCGGCTACGACGACCACACCCTCGCCGCGCTCAACCCCGGCCTGGTCATCGCCAGCCTCGACGCCTACGGCTGGGACGGGCCATGGCGTAACCGTCGCGGGTTCGACAGCCTGGTCCAAATGAGCTGCGGCATCGCCGCCGCCGGAGCCGCCGCCAAAGACCAAGACGAACCGGCACCGCTGCCCGTGCAAGCCCTCGACCACGCGACCGGCTGGTTCCTCGCCGCCGCCGTTACCCGCGCCCTGACCCGCCGCCTCACCGCATCGGTGACCTCTCGCATCCACGCCTCGCTGATCGGCACCGCCAACCTGCTCTACACCCTGGACGCTCCCGCCGAACGCCCTCCGCGGCCCAAGCCCGGCGACTTCACCCTCGAAGACACCACCACCGTCTGGGGACCGGCAAAGCGCGTACCGCTGCCCGGACACATCGACGGCATTCCCCCGCACTGGGCACAGCAAGCCGGACCACTCGACCGACACCCGGCCACATGGAACGCGCGATAGCCCATGGGTGCGGCTCGGTTTGAGGGGCGTTGGAGCCCGGAGTTCTGGGGGATGTGGGGCTGAGGTGTTGGTCGCAGCCTGAGGTTTTGCGGGGGGTTTTGCCTGCGCGGGGGTGAAAGGCGGCAGGACAAGCGATCAGGGGCGCCGAAATTGGTGTTGCTCACATCAACGCCGACCACCTGGAGGTGGCCTCGTGATCACCGATTTCGGCACCCGCTGCCGCGAAGTTTACGCGCCGGCTGATGAAGTCCTGCAAGCGGGGGGTGGGAGCGATCCGCTCGCAACGGACCGCCCGGTGAAGGGGGGCGGGGCTGATGGGTTTGATCGCTCGCGCGCTCAGCTTGAGCAGATCGTCGAGCAGTTGACGAGTGTCGAGGCGGATGGGTTTGAGCATGGGGAGCTCGAGGTGCTGATCGAGCGGGAGGGGCGAGCGGTGTTGCGTCAGCTGTTTCAGGATCGTTTGGATCTGCGTGCCTTGCGGGAGCGGCGTCTGGAGGTGGTCGTTGACGCGCGTGAGGTCGGGCGTCCGGCGGTTGAGCGTGATCATCGCCGTCAGCTGTCGAGCGTGTTCGGGGAGGTGAGGGTCGATCGGCTGGCCTACCGGGCGCGTGGGCAGGAGAACCTGTATGTCGCTGATGGGGTGTTGAACCTCCCGGCCGAGCACGCCTCGCATGGGGTCAGGCGGCTGGCGGCGAGGGCGGCTGCGGGAGGGTCGTTTGAGGACGCGACCGGGCTGGTGCGGGAGCGCACAGGGCTTGATCTGGGTAAGCGCCAGGTTGAGGAGCTGGCGGTCCGCGCTGCGGTCGATTTCGACGCGTTCTATGCCGAGCGTGTCAGCGACGCTGAGGAGCGCGAGCGTGGCGAGCAGAAGGACGTGCTGGTGCTCTCCTGCGATGGGAAGGGGATCGTGATGCGCAGCGAGGCGCTCAGGGAGCAGACCGCCAAGGCCGCGCAGCGAGCCTCCCCGAAGCTCAAAACCCGCTTGTCCAGAGGAGAAAAAGCCAACCGCAAGCGGATCGCCGAGGTCGGCGCGGTGTACGAGCTCGAGCCGGCGCCACGCACGCCGGCTGACGTGCTCGCCCCGACGAAGGACAAGACGCTCAAACCGCCAAAGGCCAAGCACAAGTGGCTGACCGCCAGCGTTCTCGAGGACGCCGCCACGGTCGTGGCGGACATCTTCGAGGAGGCCGAGCGACGCGACGGCAAGCACCAGCGTGCCTGGGTGGCGTTGGTGGACGGCAACAACCACCAGATCGACCGGATCCGAAAAGAAGCCCGCCGGCGCAAGGTGAAGGTCACGATCGTTGTTGACCTGATTCATGTCATGGAATATCTGTGGTCCGCCTGCTGGTGCTTCTTCGAGGAAGGCGACCCAGCGGCCGAACGGTGGGTGCACGCCAAGGCGCTTGCGGTCCTGGAAGGCAAGGCCGGGATCGTGGCCGCCTCGATCCGCCGCAAAGCGACCAAGCTCGCACTCCCCGACGACAAGCGCAAAAACGCCGATCGCGCCGCCGACTACCTCCTCAACAAGGCACCCTACCTCGATTACCCCACCGCCCTGAGCAACGGCTGGCCGATCGCGACTGGTGTGATCGAGGGCGCGTGTCGCCATTTAGTGAAAGATCGGATGGACATCACCGGCGCCCGCTGGGGCCTCGACGGCGCCGAAGCGATCCTGAAGCTCCGCGCGCTCATCACCAACGGCGACTTCGATGATTACTGGCAGTACCACCTCACGCACGAACGGCACCGCAACCACGACCTACGCTACGCCAACGGTGTCATCCCCCGCCAGGCATGAGGTCCCTCAGAAGGAGCCGCACCCATAGCCCATCGTCACTTCCCCGCGCGGCCCAACCCCTCCGATTCGGCCGAAGTGCCTGCTGCCCCAAGACAGCCAGCGGGCCATGTTCAGGGTAGCCACGGCGTGGTCCGCGGTCACGTCGTCGCAGCCGTGGGTGTACTGCGAACACGCCTAACGGAGCGTTGGACGCTTGATTCTCTGGCTGATGAAGTTCATCTTTCCCGCTCTCAGCTCGCGAGGTCTTTCGGCGCGACGGTGGGTAAGAGTCCTATGGCGTATCTACGGCAGATGCGAGTGGAGCGGATGGCCCGGCTCTTGGCCTCGACCGACCTGTCGATCGCCGAGGCCGCGCGCTCGGTAGGTTGGAAGAACCAGTTTCATGCCAGTCAGTGCTTTCACGCCGCCTATGGGATATCGCCGACTGAGTACCGGCGGCGCCAGCTCCCGCCTCCTGTCCACTGACCCGCAGCTCTTGGTCAACGGCTGAGGTCGCGTCCCGAGTCGATCTGCAAATCCGGTCCGTGCCGCCGCCGAACGTTCTCGTTCGCGGTCGCCTGTGCTCGGCGGGCGGCGGCATCCGCTCGCAGGTAGTCAAGCCGTTGGCCTTGGCCGCTGGGCACGGGTCCGAGCGGGTCGGGGCCGGTGATGCCGTAGCGGTCGCGGTAGGCGGCGATGGTGCGGACCTGTTGCTCCCAGGCGGCCCGCCGGGCGGGATCGGTGAGCGATTGTCCGAGCCTGCTTACCCACGGCTGGCCGTCTTGGATAGCTTCGATGGCGAGCGCTGTAGCACGCTGCTCGATCAAGTCCTGTAGCTCTCCGAGAGCTTGGCGCATGTCGGTGGGCATCGCCCCGGTGGCCTCGGGGATTAGCCCGGCGATGTAGTGGGGTCGGCGGCGGGGACGGGTGCCGCCGGGGCGGGCAGCGGTCAGCTTGGCGAGGCGAGCGGCGAGCACCGCGGCCGGGTCGTTGGCGCCATCGAGCCCGCCCGCGCGGACCGCGCGTGACAAGAGCTGTTCAGGCTGGTGCCCGTCGGCTTCGGTGCGACGGAGCTGCGCGACCAGCGACCCGAACGACTCCCCACCCACAACGGCTCCCGCGTGATCATCGGCCAGGCCGCTGCTCGTGACGGCGGTGGCGAACCGCTGGTGCTGGGCGGTCTGGGCGATGGTCTCGTACTCGGCGGCGAGTTGGGCGATGCTCGACCACTTCTCTTGCTCGGCCTCGATCGTCTCGTGCGCGGACTTCTCCGCCCCCTCGTGCTGGAGCACCCCGTAGAGGATCGTCCGAGCGGTGACCTCATCCTCGTAGCCCGGCGTGTGCTGGTGTTCCTCAAGATGCGCCTCGTCGGTCGCGACATACGCGACGTTCGCCAGGCGCCCACGGGTCATCGCCACATAGAACGCCTCACGGGTCATCGAGCTGCTGTGGACGACCAGGTGGGCGGTGTCCACGGTCGCGCCCTGCGCCCGATGCGCGGTGATCGCGTAGCCCAGCTCGACGTGCTCGGCCACGTAGTCGGCGGGCAGGGCGACCCGGCCGCGTCGTCCACGGGGGCCGGGGCGCTGCACGGTCAGGCTCCCGTCCTCGTGGCTGGCGATCACGGTCCAGGCGTCGCCGTTCTTGACCCATGACCTGCCGGTGGTGAGGCGGCGGTCGTTGTTGCGGGTGACGATCGTGTCCCCGCGCCCGGCCACGGTCCCGTCATGCAGGGCCACGCCTTCGACGGCGACTCGCCCGGCGAGTATTCGATCAGCACGGGCGCGCTGATTCAAGGCGATCACGGTGTCGCCGGTCTCGGCGATCAGGATGCTCGACCGCCCAGCGGCGATGTCGGTCTGCCAAGCGTGGTAGGCGGCGTCGAGCATGGTGTCGTGGTCGCCGCCGACGATCCGGCCGTGCTCGTCGTAGAGGTCGATCACGTCCGTATCACCGCGGCGCAGGCGCAGCGATGCGTTCTTCTCCCACTCGTTTTTGAAGCGGCGGATGTCGGCCAACTCCGGGGCGCCAGCCCCGTCTCGCGCGTTGCGGTGGCGGACGAGCAGGCCGAACGCACCGCCCGCGTCCACCGCCGCGAGCTGCGCCGGGTCACCGGCCAGCAGCACCTTCGCCCCGACACTGGCGGCGTGAGTGGTGAGCTGGTCGAGCAGCATCGTCCCGGCCAGGGACGCCTCATCCGCGATCACCAATTCACCGGCCCGCAGGTCCCAACGACCGTGATCGTGCTCGTAGAGCCACTTGGCCGTGTTCTCCGTCCCGATCCCAAGATCGCCGGCGAGCACATCGGCCGCCGCCGCGGACGGGGCGAGGCCGATGACGCTCCCCGAACCATGCTCCGCCTCCCAGGCGCGGCGCAGGCCGCCGAGCGCGAGGGTCTTGCCCGCCCCGGCCGGGCCGACCAACACATCCACAGTCCTGCCCGAAACCGCTATGCGCTCGACCACACTGCGCTGATCGGCCGACAGCACCCGCCCCTGCTCATCCGCGTTACCCGCCACACTGGCGGCAAGCATCGGGTCGAGCGCCGGGCCGTCTGTGCTTCGGGAGAGGTCAAGCAGCCGATCCTCCGCCGCCAACAACGCAGTTGACGTGTAGAGGGTCGAATGGCGGGGCCGGAACACGCTCGACCCGTCCGACCGGGTAAATGCCGCCGGGGCGGTGGTCAGCTCGGGCGGGGTGAGCCGCAACGACGCGGCTTCGGCGGCGTCGGTGATGATCCCGACGACCGCCTCCCGATCCTCGACCGTCGGGAAGCGCAGGCCCATCGTCTGCCGGGACGCCTCCGCCGAGAGGTTCCACCGCCCCCAGGTCGAGCGCTTCTCCTGTACCTGCTCGACCACGGCCTGCGCGAGCGCCACGAGCTCGTCGCGACCCACGTCCTCGGCGCGCACAACCACCGTGCCGTTGCTGGTCGCGAGCAGGTGGTCCGCCCAGGTGTCGGCGTCCTGACCGAGCACGCGGTCAGCGCGGCGGCGCCACTGGTCGGTCAGCTCCGCCAGTGAGTAGTGCGTCTTGTCCGGCCGGGTCGAGAGCGTGGCCTGCTGTCGCAACCGCAGCACCGCCCGCTTGTCCGGCCGGTGCCCATGATCGGTGACGTAGGCGTCGATGAGCCGGTCGGTCTCCGCGTCGATCGCCGCACTGCGCGATGAGAACTCGGCGATCAACTCGTCGGGCACGCCGATGATCTCCCATGCCGGGTTCCGATCCCGACCCCGCTCCCGCTGCTCCCACCCAACGCCGAGGCCGCCGGTCATGCGGTCGGCCAGCACGGCGTTGTAATGCTCGGAGATCGCGACGACGGCCTGGTGCATCGGCCGCCCGTCGAGCGCACGCCATTTGCCGTCCTCGCCCTGAACCTTGTTGGCGATCACGACGTGCGTATGCAACTGCGGATCAGCGGCCCGCGAGTCGTAGTGGTCATACGCCGTTGCAATCAACCCGCGAGTAGCGACCTGTGCAACCCCAGCGTGCCCGACCCTGGTAGCTGCAACATCGCGCTCCATCAGCGCAAGCACGTCCGCAACCGCCTGGTGATGTGCTTCCACGATCGCGGCTTGCACCGCAGGGTCGGCAACGGCCCATAGCGCGGACACGCTCTTGGGGACCGAGAACGTGTAGTCATACCCGGCCACCGTCCGGCGGGTGCCACGCTTGCGTTCCTCGCCCTCGATCCGCTCGACCGCTGCGGCGTGTTCGTCGACGGTCAGCTCGGAGTCCAGATGCTCGACCCGTGCGGCGATGCGTTCCTCGACGGTCTTGTGGCGGAAGTAGGGCAGGCCGAGTGGGTCGCCGGTGACCGGATCGCGGCCCTGCCCGAGTAGGCGGCGCAGATGGTCCTCGGTCACGATCCCGCCCGGCTCGATCCGCCGGTCGGTGCTGCCGAGGCCGTGGACGCCCGTGCCGAGCCAGTAGCCCGGCGGGGTTCCCTTCTCCGCGTAGTAGGCGACGAGTGGGGTGGTCAGCGGCCGGTGCCCGTCGCCAGCGGCGACCGACTGGAGCAGGTACTTGTAGCCGTCCCCGGCCGACATCACGCGCATCGAGACCGTCACACGGGTCAGGTGCGCCGGGGTTACCTCGTGGTGCAAGAGGTGTGGACCGGCCGGTGGGGCAGGGCTCAGGCGTGGGCTCGATGCTGGCCCTGGCGGGGTGATAGAGGCTGTCGGACGCGCGTTGGCCGTGCTGCCGCGCTCGGGAGGCTCTGTCCGGTCAGGCGGGGGTTGAGGCCGAGGCGGACGAGCGGGGTCGTCCGTGACCGACCTACGCGACTGGCTTACGAGCAGCCAGTTACAGGCCACCACGAGACGGTATGGCCGCTGTAGGTGTCGATCGCGTGGGTGGGGTCGGCGACCGTGATGTGGGCGACGGCGGCGCACCAGGCGTGCCCGCGGGGGATGCCCTCAGGGTGTAGCTGCGTGTTTGCTCGTGCGGAGGGATCGTATCCCGACGCGTTGATCGTGGTCGGCGCCGACCGCTCTAGCGATCCCCCCCTTGAGCTTGAGGGACTCCTCAGTCCGAGGTTTGGGTCGCGGGCGCCGGGTGGGCGGTGGTGACGGCCTGGGCTTGGCTGGTTTGGGCGATGAGGCGGCCTTGGTCGTCGGTGAGGTCGGTGGTCACTGCGATCAGGGTTCGCCCGACGTGGGCTGGCCGTGCGGTGGCATGCAGAGTGCCGGTGCGGAGGGGGCGGTAGAGGCGGGTGGTGGAGTCGATCGTGGCGGTGGTGGTGGTGCCGTCCGGGAGGTTGAGGAAGGCGCAGACGGCGCCGATCGTGTCGGCCAGCGACATGATCGCGCCGCCGTGGAGGATGCCTCCGGCGGTGCAGCGCTCGGGCGTCCAGGCGAGGCTGCCGGTGACCAGCGCCGGGGTGGCCTCATGTAGTTGGATGCCGAGCGTGGTGGCGTAGGGCATCATCGCCAGCAGCTCGTCGGGGCCCAGAGCGGAAGTGGCGGGGTTGGTCGTCACTTGGCCTGCTTTCGTGCGGTCCTCTTGGTGGCGGCGGGTTGGTCGGCGCGATCGGAGGTTTGGTCTGGGCGTCCGAGGGCGCGGTGCAGAAGTTGGAGGGCGTCGGCGGTGAGGTCGTCTGTGTCGATCGGGCTGTGGTCGCTGATGCGGTCATCGAGCAGCCCGTCGATGCCGTGGTAGGCGATCCGAAACGCGACAGTCGGGTGGCGTGCTTGGAAGGCGCCCGCATCAGCGCCTTGGTTGATGTAGTCGCAGATGAGGTCGATGACGCGGTGGTTGGCCTGCTTGCAGATGTCCAGGGCGGCGGCGTTGGCCTGGCCGTAGACGATGCGGTGCAGGTCGGCGTTCTCGAGGGCGTGAGCAATGAGCGTGGTCATGATCTGGTCGAGCGTCGCCCACCACTCACCGGGCCGGTCGGCGTGATCCTCTAGGACCTGTTGGGTGATCTGCACGATCGCGTCGACGTAGCGCTCCCACAGCGCGCCGAGCAGGTGGTCCTTGGACTCGAATTGCCGGTAGAAGGTGCCCTTGCCGATCTGCGCGGCGGCGGCGAGGTCGTCGATCGTGGCCTCCGCGAAGCCGATCGACGCGAACACCTGTCGTCCGGCGGCCAGGATGTCGGCGCGGCGGTCCTCGGGGCTCTTGACTACCCGCCGACGACGCGCCGGAGTCTCAGATGGGGTCGGGGTGGGGTCCATCTCGATGTCTCGATGCCTTCTTTCCTGATCGGTCTCGGGCTTCTGAAACCTTACCGCACGTGTTGACGGACCGTCCGTCCTATGATGGACTGACGGTCCGTCCGATAGTTGAGCGAGATACGAGCGAGCACCATGAGACCCACAACCATCACGACGCACGACAGCACAGGAAGGCGTCCTGCCTGGCGGTTCTGGGCGGTCAGCTACAGCTTGCTGGTGCTGCTGACCGGAACGAACCTCGCGACCCCGCTGTATGGCACCTACCAGCGGCTGTTCGGGTTCTCCGCGGTGATCGTGACGGTCATCTTCGCCGCCTACGTCGCCGCGCTGATCCCATCGCTGCTGATCGCCGGACCATTGTCGGACGCGATCGGTCGGCGCGCGGTGCTGGCCCCGGCGGTGATCGTCGCCGCCGTGGGCGCTGGCGTGTTCGCGTTGGCCGACTCGACTGCCTGGTTGTTCGCGGGGCGGGTCATCCAGGGCCTTGCGGTGGGTGCGGCCTCGGGAGCGCTGACCGCCACGCTGACCGAGACCGAGCCACGCGGCGATCACCGCCGGGCCGCCCTGTTGGCGACCGCCGCGTCGGTCGGCGGGCTCGGCGTCGGTCCGCTGCTGGCGGGCATCCTGGCGCAGTACGGACCGGCGCCCAGGCGGCTGCCGTTCCTGGTCGAGATCGCCGCGCTGATCCCGGCCGTCCTGGTGACGGCGACCCTGCCCGAGCGGACCGGCAGGACGCGGTGGCGGCCCCGCCGTCCGCAGATACCCGAGAGCGCCCGCTGCGTGTTCCTGGTCAACGGCTCCGCGAACTTCCTCGCGTTCGCGGTGATCGGCCTGTTCCTCGCCCTGATCCCGACCTACGTCGCCAGCCTCGCTCACAGCGCCAACCTCGTGCTCGGCGGCGGCGCGGTCGCGGTCATGATCGCCTGCTCGGTCATCGCCCAGATCACCGCCCACGGCCGATCATCGTCCGCGGTCCAGACGGTCGGGCTCTGCCTCCTCGCCACCGGACTGATCCTGCTCGCAGTCGCCGGTGCCGTGTCCTCGCTCGCGGTGTTGCTGGTCGCCACTTCGATCGCCGGGGTCGGACAGGGGCTCGTGTTCCTGGCGGGGATCACCGAGGTCACCACCGCCGCACCACCCGAACGTCGCGCCGACGTGCTCTCCAGCTTCTACGTGATCGTCTACCTCGGCGTCGGACTACCCGTGATCGGCGTCGGCTTCCTCGCCACCGCGATCGGGCTGTTGCACTCGGTGCAGTACTTCGCGCTCGCCGTCGCCGCCCTCTGCCTCGCGCTCACCATCACCCTCGCCTACCGCAACCCACAAGCGCGGCTAACTGCTTGCGACCGACCGGCGCAGGCAGAACCCGACCCGCACGAGCAAGAAGGAGCCCCGCGATGAACACCCGCGATCTCGCCGCCGCCTACCAGCGCTTACTCGCCTCCGCGCAAGCGATCACAGAGGACACTCGGCTCGATCCTGACCAACGCGCGGACATGGACTGGACGCTCTGTCACGTCGCGCTCAGCGACCAAATCCTCACCCACAAGGCCCGGGAGGTCCGCTCTCGCCAGGCGGGGACGACGGCCGAGCTGGTCGTGGACAACCAGCCAGCGATGGACCCCGCCGCCCTCGCCGCGATGAGCGCCTCCACCACCCACCAAGACAGGATCGCGGCGGTGCGGCAGCACGCCGCCGGCCTGATCTCCGTACTCGACCAGACCTCCGACCAGGCAGCCCAAGCCCCGCTAACGCTCCGGTTCCACGACAAGACCGGCCAGCACGTCGGCGACACCGACATGACCTGGGCACACCTCATCGACCTCCGCACCCGCCAGCACATCCCCGCTCACGCCACCCGACTCGCCAGCTACCTACCAGTCCGACCCGACTAGACGAATGACGACTCCCAGCGACACGATCAAAGGACAGATCAGCGGCACGACACCCGCCCTAATCGCCAGGCGGGGCGTCGTCCGAGGGCACGTTGTCACTGCGGTCGGCGTGCTACGCACCCGCCTGGCCGAGCGGTGGACGCTCAACGCGCTTGCCGAGGAAGTCCACTTGTCTCGCTCTCAGCTGGTCAGGGCGTTTGACGCCACGATCGGGAGGAGCCCGATGGCGTACCTGCGGTGGATGCGTGCCGAGCAGATGGCCCAGCTGCTTTCATCAACCGACCTCTCGGTGGCCGAGGTAGCGCGGTCGGTGGGCTGGTCGGACGCGAATTACGCCAGCCGGTGTTTCCACGCCCAGCACGGGATCTCACCCACTGAGTTCCGCCGCCGGACCTGTCCGTCGGGACCTTCGTGAGCGGTGCTCGGGCGCGGTGGGTCCTATCGTCGCATCAGCGGGTCTTGGCCCGCCGGCCGGATCCATCCTTTCTCCGGCCTCCTGCAGCGCTATGCTCTGTGGGAGCAGTGAACATCTCTCGCGCCTTCGGGCGCCGCTTCCCGGTCTGGCCGGGTTGGAATCTCTCTCTGGACTGCCAACGGCAACTTGACGCCTCGCGCGTCTGACCAGAGGGAGGATCGTCGTGATCTTCGCAGCCAGTTGGGCGATCAGTGCTCGCCTGTATGGCTTGGTGCAGCGGTTCGCGCCGAGCAACATCGTCATCCGCCGGCTCCACACCCGTACCGGGATCAAGTGGGGGCCGCTCGTCGGGTTGGCCGGGGTGGTGGTCTACGGGCTGCTCATGGCCGCCACTGGCAGGATCGTCCGTGACGGCGGGCCGGGGTGGGTGAACCTGTTCTTCATCGTCGGGTTCTGGAACACGGTCCGCTTTGGCGTGCTGGTCCCGGTCTCGGTGGTGCGGTTGCTGCGGGTCCGCCACCAGGAGAAGGTGCTGCTGCGGGAGTGCCAGCGTGCCGAGCGGGCCGGCCCGGCGCCTGCTGACACCGGCCGGATGGCCGCCGCGGTGGCGGCTGGGCGGGCGTGATGAGCGACGAGGCGTGGTCTCCGAGCGATCTGCCGGCGGTCTCCTACGTCCGGGTTGCGTTGAGCGAGGTGGATGACGCGGCTCGTGCTGTGGAGCGGCAGCGGGCACAGATCGCGTTGGCTGCCGAGCGCATGGGGTTGCGTCTGGCAGAGGAGTTCACCGATGTCGGCTACTCGGGGATGAGCATGGACCGCCCCGGCCTGCGCCGCATGCTCGACTACGTGACCGGCCAGCAGGTCGGCTACTGCGTGGTCGCCACCTCCGATCGGCTCTCTGAGGACCCCGAGGACGCCGCCGATATCGACGAGGCGCTCTCGGGCGCGCTGGTCGTGATCGTGGTCGCGGCCGACCACATCGGCCCTACGCGGTCGTGAGCGGAGCAGACGCGTCGGTCAGGGGGCAGCGTCGTCGGGGCGAGGCTGCCCATCGCGGAGCGTGGCAGGCTGGCCCCAACGGCCTGGACAGCTGGCGCGTATTCCTGCACCAGGTTCGCATTGTGCGGGGTACCGCTCCGGCTTTGCTGGAGGGGGTGCTATGGCTGGGGTGAGCCTGCCGATTCGTTGGAGTGTGTGGACGGTGCGGTGACCGGGCTCGTCTTGCGTACCTGGCCTTCGACACACCGCCGATGTTGGCGGTTCGTGCGGGTCAGGAGGAGCGGCGATGGCGCTACGCGGGACAGCAATCGAGACGACGGAACGTTACGAGAAGGTCGATGAAGCAAAGTTGACCGTGCTGTCCCTGCGGCCCGCGCGTGCGGTCGCGGGGCGGCCGGCATGAGCAGCCCGGCTGAGCGAACTTCGGTGCTGGCGTCGGTCGGGCGACGGTCGTTGCCCGACGCCGCCGTGGCGTATGCGACGGCGGGGCTGTTGGTGTTCCCGTGCGTGCCGGGAGCCAAGCGGCCGATGACCCGGCATGGGTTCACCGACGCCAGCAGCGACTCCGAGCGGGTCGGGAGCTGGTGGCGGCGCTGGCCGCAGGCGAACATCGGCCTGGCGACCGGCTACCGGGGCGGGTTCGATGTGCTCGACATCGACGTGCATCCCGGCGGGTCGGGGTTCCCGGCGCTGCGCCGGGCACGCCTGGCCGGGCTGGTCGAGGGGTGGGCGGCGCTGGTCCGTACCCCGTCGGGCGGTCTGCACCTGTACTTTCCGGCCGCCGCCGAGGCCGAGGGCGGTGAGCAGGCGTCGTGGGCGCTGCCGCGCGCCCATGTGGACTTCCGCGGTCTCGGCGGGTACGTGATCGCCCCGCCGTCGCTGGTCGAGGGGCGTGGGTACCGGCTGATCGCGACCGGCCGTGACCTGAGCCCGGTGGACGGGCGGGTGGTGCGGCGGCTGCTGGAACCGAAGCCGGCCCGGCCTCGGCCGCGGCCTGGGATGGCCTGGGATGGCCGGCGGTCGGGTGAGTCGCTGGGCGTGTGGCTGGCGGGCCAGGCGGAGGGGAACCGCAACCGGGCGTTGTTCTGGGCGGCGTGCCGCCAGGCCGAGGCCGGCATCTCCCAAGACGACGCCAGGGCGGTGCTGGGGTCGGCGGCGGCCCGGAGCGGGCTGGGTGAGCGGGAGATCGACGCCACCCTCGCCTCCGCGTACCGCACAACTACCCGCCGGTGGTCGGCGCCGGCGGCGGCCGGAGGGTTGGGGCGGTGAGCGGCCCGGCGGCCCTTGCCGTAGCGCCGTCCGCTTCGCCGCGGTCGGGGCGGCTGGTGCTGGGCGTGGCGGTCGCTGGCACGGTGGGCATCGCGCTGGGCGCGTTCTGGCTGTCGTTCACTTCCCTGGCGGCGCTGGCGCAACGGTGCGGGATACCGGGCGATCGGGCGTGGGTGTGGCCGCTGACCGTCGACGGCGTGATCGTGGTGGCCACCGTGTCGGTCGTGGCGATGGGCGGCAGCGGCCGCGAACGGCGCGCCGCCCGCTACCCGTGGGTGCTGTTGACCGCGGGCGCCGGGGTGTCGGTGCTGGGCAACGCCAGCCACGCGATCGTGACCGCCCAGGCTCAGGTGCCGGCGGTGTTGGCGGCGCTGGTGGCGGCGGTCCCGCCGGTGGTGCTGGTCGCGATCACCCACCTGACCGTCGAGCTGACCCGCCGCCCCACCCCGCCAGCGGCGATCCCCGCCAGGACAAGCCCAGCCGTGACGAGCCGCCGGCCGGCAGCCTCGGCAGAGGCGGACGCCGCGGGCGGGGACCGGGAGCACGGGCGGGCGGGTGAGGCGCTGCGTCTGCGGGAGGGCACGTCGATGACGAACCGGGAGATCGCGGCCCGGCTCAGGGTCCATCCCTCGACCGTGGGCCGCTGGCTGAAACATAAACCGCCGCCGTTGACCGCGACCGGCGGCGGGCCACCACTGCTGGAGGACGCCGCCGGCCAGATCGACGGCGAGACAGTCCCGCACAAGTAAGGAGCGAACCATGACCACAGACCACGACCGGCCCTCGGCCGGCCACAACGAACATCACGAGCGCACCACGCACGATCAGCCGGGCGGGGCCGAGTCCCCCCGGCAACTGCTCGCGCTCCACGACCCCTCCCGCCGCCGGGCCGCGGCGACGCGGACCCCCGCCCGCGGGCATGGGATGAACGTGGAGTGGGTGCGCCCGACGGACCTGGCCGCCCGGATCGGCGCCAGGGCCGCCGGGGCAGCGGTGGCCGCACACGTGGCCGCCCATCGCCGGGTCCGCGACAGCCTGCGTACCCGAGCGAACCGAGACGATCTCGGTCGTGCCGGCCGGTTGGCGCCGCTGTCGGCGTTCGGGCGCCAGCCGGACGCCGAGCGGACGGTCGCGGCGCGATCGGTGATCGGCCGTTGACCCTTCGTTTCTGCGTGTGTTGCTGTGCTGCCGTGCCCGGTGAGCGGCTGGGGCCAGGGGCCGTGCTGACGATCTGACGCCTACGGGCGGGAGCATCGGCACAGGGCCGGTCACGGTGGCACGGGGTGCGCACCTAGAGGTTGCCATGCCCGTCCACGATTCCTCTCCTTTGTCGCCCGGCCCGGGCGCTGAGCCGGTGTTCGCGACACCGGCAGGGTTGCGTGCGCTGCTGGAGCGGTTGCACGCGGCCGGGAAGGGGGCGTGGCGGGCCGACCCGGACGCGACCGCGCTGTTGGCATACACGATCGAGCGGTACGCCCCGCTGGCGCGGAGCTGGCATCGCGACCCTGGCGAGGCGGCCTCGGCGGCGTTCGTGGCGATGCTGCACGACGGGGTACGCCGGGCGGAGGACCCCTGGGCGGTCGTGACCCGCGCGGTGCAGGTCAGCCTCTCGGCCGAGAGCCACGCCGATCGGCACCTGACCTCGACGGAGAAAGCGCGACGCACCCAGCACACCGACGGCGACATACCGGTCCGGGCCGGGGAGCTGACCGACAACCTCACCATCGCACCGTCCGGCGCGCCCGGACCGGACAGCGAGCCCGAGCCCGAGCCAGCGCTGGCCGACGCCACGCTGTTCCTGTGCCTGCTCGGCTGGCCCGAGCCGGTGGCCGGAATGGTCGTCGAGTACGTCGCCGGCAGGCTGGCCGACGCCGGGAGCATCACCGCCGCCTATGAGATGTTGCGCCGCGACCTCGCGATGCGCGCCCATCTCGACCTCGACCGCGCCGCCTGGAGCCGGCTGCTCGGGGTGCTGCTCGGGTCCCGGCCCCAGCCGGGCCGCCCGACCCGCAAAGGAGTGCTGGCCCGGCTGCTGCTGGGCGAGGGTGTCCGCGACCTGCTGGACGACAACCGCCTCGTCCAAGCCGCGCTCGTCTGCCACTCCCGCCCCCACCTGCTGGCCTGTCGCGCACCGGAGGGCGGGGTCGATGAGTAGCGGGGGTGTGGAGCTTGACCGGACGGTCGAGTCGATCCAGGTCGGCTACCGGGTCCGCCACGACCTCGGGGACCTCGAGGAGCTGTGCGCCTCGATCCAACAGGTCGGGCTGCTGCAACCGATCACGATCACCCCGACCGGCGTGCTGGTCTGCGGCGCCCGCCGCCTCGCCGCGGTCAAGGAGCTCGGCTGGGAGCGGGTCAAGGTGTGGATCACCTCGGCCGTGTCGTCCCGGCTGGCGGAGCTGCTGGCCGAGCAGCACGAGAACACCGCCCGCAAGCCCCTGACCCCGACCGAGGCCGCCAGTCTGTACGCGGAGTTGAAGCAGGTCTACGCCGAGGACGCCGCCCGCCGCCAGGCCGCCACCCATTTCAGCGCCGAGCGCAACCCGCGTCATCACGGGGAAAGTGACGGTGGTGGCAATTTGCCACCACCGTCAACCCCGCTCCCAGACGGCGGGGATGGTGCGGTTGGCAAGGCACGCCAGCAGGCGGCCAGGGCGATCACCGGCCGGGACTCGTCGCGATCGTTGGATCACGTCACCGAGGTCCAACGCCTCGCCGACGACCCGCTCGCGTCGGAGCGGGTGCGGGAGATCGCCCGGCGGGAGCTGGCCGGCATGGACGCCGACGGCACCATCGACGGCCATTACCTGACCGTCCAAGCCGCCTCGCACACCGACGCGCTCAGCCGCCTCGCGGGCGACGCGGACCAGCCCGCCTCGGTCCGCCAGCGGGCTAAGGGCGAGCTGGACACCCTCGATGAGACCCAGCCGCCGGCCGAGCTGGTCAGGGCCGCCCAAGCGGCCATCGCCCGCGCCACCGGACAGCGCCCTGACGGCGAGCACCCTGACGGTGAGAACGGCGATCAGGGACGTCCGCGGCTGGTGGCGGTCAAGCACTACGGGCTGCGGGCGTTCCTGGCGACGATGGAGGAGATGGACGGCTGGTGGCTGCACTACGACGCGGCCGAGATCGCCGCCGGCCTGTCCGGGGAGCGGTGGCAGCAGTTGTGCGCCTGCCTGAACGGCAGCGCGGCGTTCGTCGACGCCATCGCCACCGCCCGCGACAGCACCGGGCGCGCCCCGGACCGCCAGCACCCAGACCAGCCCCCGCACGCCGCCTGCTCCTAACCCCCGGCCCGCTGCGACCGGGCGGGGCGGGAGGAGCGGCGTACCTGACCGGCACCCACCCCCTTTCGTGACCTGGGAGTTGCTCGTGCCTGCTTCGCGTCGTCGCCTGATCGTCGTCCTTGCTCTCGTCGGTGTCGTCGTGCTGGCGACGGTCGGCGTCGGTGTCTACGGGCTCATCCGCGGCCCCGGCTACACCGCGGCGGGGCGGCACGCCTCGGCAGGGACCGGCACGGCGGGCCCGGCCGGCTCGGGCAGCTCGGGACCGACCAGCAGCCCGGCACGCGGGCCGGCGCCAGCGGTGCTGCCCAAGACCGACAACCCGGTCGCCTACGCCAAGGCGGTCGCCGAAGCGCTGTTCGACTGGTCCACGACCACCGGCTACGCACCGTCTGACTACACCTCCCCGGTGCTCGCGGACGCGGACCCGTCCGGGGACGAGCTACCCGGACTGATCGGGGATGTCGCCAGCTACGAGCCCACCGATACCCAGTGGACGGAGCTGGCGACGATGCAGGTTGTCCAGCACCTGACGATCACCACCGCGGTCGTGCCATCGCTGTGGCCCCAAGCGCTGGCCGAGGCACACGGCCAGCTCCGGCCGGGGACGACGGCGATCACGATCACCGGCGTCCGGCACCGCACCGGCGTCTGGTACGGCCAACCCGCCTCCACCAGCGACCCGGTGAGCTTCACCGTCTTTGAGGCGTGCAGCCCGTCCTGGCCCGACTGCCACACCCTGCGGCTGTCGCAGCTCAACGATCCCCTCGGCTAACGGGACGGGCTGGTGATGGTCCGCAAGGTCCTGATCGGCCTGGTCGTGGCGATCGTGTTCCTCGGCCCCGGCATCGCCCTGGTGACCCTCGCCGCGCTGTTCGACCCGGCGATCACCACCGCCACCGCCTGCTCGACGAGCGAGGACACGGGCGGGTTGTCGGGGCCGTCACTGGCAGTCTCCGGCAGCGTGCCGCAAAGCCTGACCGCGACGACCGCGGACGGGCAGACCGTCACGTTGGACCACACCCAGCTTGTGCGGGCGGCGACGATCATCGCGGTCGGCAACAGCGAGAACATCGACGAGAACGGACAGCTCGTGGCGTTGATGGCGGCGCTCACCGAGTCCACCCTGCACGTGCTCGCCAACACGACCGCCTACCCGACCTCCGCCAGCTACCCCAACGACGGCGACGGCTCCGATCACGACTCGCTCGGCCTGTTCCAGATGCAACCCCCGGACGGGTGGGGGACGGTCGCGGAGCTGATGGACCCGGTGTGGTCCACCCGCGCCTTCTACGGCGGGCCGGACGGCCCCAACCACGGCTCACCCGCCGGTCTCTTGGACATCCCCAACTGGCAGAGCCTCTCCCTCGGCGCCGCCGCCCAAGCCGTCGAGGTCTCCCAATACCCCGACCGCTACGCCAACTACCAGCCGGTCGCGGAGAAGATCGCCAGCACCCTGACCGGCGTCACCCTCACCGGCGCCTCGTGCTCGACCGCGACCACGACAGGGAACCTGCCGCCGGGGTTCGCCGGAGCGTTCATCGCCGCCGCGGAAAAAGAGATCGGCCTGCCGTATGTATGGGGCGGCGGCACCTACACCGGCCCCTCCGGCGAAGCCACGGACGGCCGAGGTCCCGGCTTCGACTGCTCCGGTCTGGTGATGTACGCCGCCTACCAAGCCTCGGGCGGGAAGGTGAGGCTGTTGCACTACACCGGCGACCAGATCAACGAAACCCAGCCCGTTTCCTGGGCCAACAAGCAACCCGGCGACATCATCTTCTACACCTACCCCGGCGCCAGCATGCCGCATCACGTCGTGATCTACCTCGGCGGTGACCGGATTCTCCAGGCGCCGGAGACGGGGCAGAACGTCGGGTACGGCACCCTCTCGGAGTTCACCGGGCAGGCCGCCGCCGTCCGGCGGATCGCCGAACCGTGACCACCTTCAGGTTCGCGAAGCGAACCTTCAGGTCAAGGGGCGGGCAGGTTGCCGTCGCCGGTACTCAGTCGGCGAAATCCCGTAGGCGGCGTGAAAACACTGGCTGGCGTGAAACTGGTTCTTCCAGCCGACCGACCGAGCGGCCTCAGCAACCGATACGTCCGTGGAGACCAGCAGCCTCGCCATCTGCTCCACGCGCATCTGTCGTAGATAGGCCATCGGGCTCAGGCCCGTGGTGGCATCGAAGGCGCGCACGAGCTGAGACCGCGACAGGTTGGCCTCGTGGGCGAGCGTATCCAGCGTCCACGGATCAGCCAGCCTTGCACGCAAGACCCCGACCGTCGTGACAACGTGACCGCGGACGACGCCATGCTTGGCAACGGCACCGGGTGGCTGGGAGTGTCGTGTCGGAGTCACGATCTGGTCGCTCAGCGGCGTTGGGTCTTGTGCCCGCGGTCGGCCTTCCATGACTCGATCACCAGATGATCCGCGGGATCACCGACCTTCGTGAGAACGACCTCGGCGACCTCGACCGCGAACCAGTCAGACCCCTCCGGTGGTCGTAAGCCTGCCGGAAGCTCGACCGCGCGGCCTGTGATCTTCGCGTCCCCGTCCCACGATGCGGGGTTTGTCTCTAACGGATCGACGGTATGGCTGTGGATCGCCAGGCGCGGGTCACGGCGCAGGTCCGCGGCGCGGCGGGTGCCGGGCATCATGCCGAGCAACAATCGACCGTCATCAAACGTGACCTCGGTCCCGCTGATCCGCGGTGAGCCGTCGAGCCGCAGCGTCGCCATCGTGTGGTGCTTGTAGGCGACGAACAAGCCCTCGACACGTTGCGCGAAGTCCGGTACCTGCGTGGCGAACTCTTGCCAGCTACTCATCGAACGATTCCTCTTGCTCGTCAACCCTTCCAGCTTATCCTACACTGTAGGGTAACGTAGATGGACCGCGTGAGCGAGGACTGAGGGCATGGCACGACCACGCAACGGACCACTGCTGACCCGCGACCAGATCGTCGTAGCGGCGCTCGACCTAGTTGACCACTACGGCCTCGACGCGCTCTCGATGCGCAAGCTCGCCAACCGGCTCGGGGTCGATCCGATGTCGATCTACCACCACGTTCCCGGCAAGGACACGCTCCTGCGGGCACTCGTGGAACACGTCTTTGACAGCATGGCGCAGCCCGCCCTGGACGGCGACTGGCATCAACGAGTGCGAAGCTGGGCGACCGCCTACCGCGCCGTGGCCGACGAGCATCCCAACCTCGTGCTGAGGATCGTGTCGGACCCCGCCGCGACCGCAGTCGCCGCCGCCCGGATCAGCGACACCCTCTACGCCGCGCTCGAAGCGAGCGGCATGTCACCCAATGCGGTCGTAGCCAGCGCAGGCGTGCTCGTGGACTTCGTTCACGGCTACTGCCTCTCGCTGACATCGGCCGCCCGCCAGCAAGAACTTCGCCAAGCGTTCCAGGCAGAGCTAGACAAGCAGCCACCGAACAAGATCAAGGCCCTGCGATGCCTCCATTCCCAAGCAGCCGCGAGCGACTATGACGGCTTCCACTTCGGCCTCGACGTGATCCTCGACGGCCTCGACAAACTGAACACGAAGAACCCCCACCACACCAAGGACCTCTGACGTATCCCGTCAATAGGATCGACTGGCAAGTAAACGGAACCGGACGCACTTGTGTTTGGTGTCCTACGGGGACATCATCTTCTACACCTACCCCGGCGCCAGCGTGCCCCACCACGTCGTCATCTACCTGGGCGGCGACAAGATTCTCCAGGCGCCGGAGACCGGGCAGAACGTCGGCGACGGCACGCTGTCGGAGTTCACCGGCCAGTCCGCGACGGTCCGCCGCGTCGGCTGAGCGGCACTGGCCGGGTTGGTGGGGTGGCGCACCTGACGGGCGTGACCACCACGCTCATCACTTCGCACACGCTGCTTGCCACGAGCGTCTACCCGAACCTGAACGGCGTCGGCGGTGCCGGGCAGCTCGAGACGGTGATCGGGGCGCTGATGACGATCGTGCTGATCGTCGCCGTGCTCATGATGTTGGTCTGCGCCGCCACGTGGGCGGTCGCGTCCGCCCACGGTAACTACCAGACGGCCACCAAGGCTCGGACCGGGCTGCTGGTCGCGCTTGGCGCCGCCGTGCTCGACGACGCCGGGATCGCCTGGCTGAACTTCCTGCTGCACATCGGCCCCACGCTCTGATCGCTCGGTCGGCGGCGGGCCGTCGCGGCGGAGCGGTGGCGGAGAGGGCGCACCTGCGGGGTGAACCCCGCCACGACGGTCACCTGCTGACTGTGGGTGTGCGGGTCCGTGCGCTGCGAGGAGCCGCTGATGATCTCTGTCCTTACCCCTGTCACGACCGGCCTGTTCGGCCGGTCCGAGGTGCTGTTGGCCGACGTCAACATCTCCCCGAACTCCAACGGGCTGCCCGGCATCAGCGCGTTGCAGACGATCGTCGGGGCGGTCATGACCGTCGGGCTGATCCTGTCGGTGCTGGCGTTGATCGTGGCCTCGGTGGTGTGGGCCTTCGGGAGCCATTCGGCCAACCCGCACCTGGCGACTCGCGGCAAGACCGGCGTGCTGATCGCGTGCGGCGCGGCGATCATCACCGGCGGCGCGGTGGCGTTCATCAATTTCTTCTGGCACGTCGGCCAGGGCATCTGAGGACGCGCCGCGATGGGTGTCTGCTCTGTCCCGGTCATCTCCACGGTCTGCCATGTCGCGGGCAGCGCGGCGGGCACGATCATCTCCGCGCCGTTCGACTGGATCGCCGAGGGCGTCGGCAACGCGGCGGAGTGGATGTTCAAGGGCGTCTGGCAACTGTTCGACTCCACCACCGCCGTCGATGTCACCGACCCCAACTACCTGAAGGTGTACGACGTCCTGTTCGGCGTCGCCGTCTTCTTGATGCTGCTGTTCTTCTGCCTCCAGCTCATCACCGGCCTGGTGCGACGCGATCCTGGCGCCCTGCAACGAGCTGGGCTCGGGTTGGCGAAGTCGGTGCTCGGCTCCTTCCTGGTCGTCACGTTGACCGGCCTGGCGTTGACGATCGTGGACGAGCTGTGCGTCGGGATCATCCAGGCCACCGGCAACACCCTCTCGGAGATGGGCGCCAAGATCGCCGCGCTGGCCGCCGGGATCGGCGCGATCAGCCTGTCCGCGCCGGGTGCGGGGGCGGTCATCATCATCTTCCTCGGCTGCCTGGCGATCACCGGAGCGGCGATCGTCTGGTTCAGCCTGCTGATCCGCAAGGCCCTGTTGTTGGTCGCCATCGTGCTCGCCCCGGTTGCCCTGTCGGGCCAGTCGTGGGACCACGCCCGCGGGTGGTTTAGCAAGTGGGCGTCGTTCGTGGTGGCGCTGATCGTCTCGAAGCTGGTGGTGGTCGTGATCTTTCTGGTGGCGATCAACCAGATGAACGCCCCGCTGAACCTTGACTTGTCCTCGATCTCGAACCCGGTGGCGGGGATCGTGTTGATGTTCGTGGCGGCGTTCGCGCCGTATATGGCCTACAAGTTCATCTCCTTCGTCGGCTTTGACCTGTACCACGCCATGAGCGCGGAGAGCGAGGCCAAGGGGGCGATGAACCGGCCGATTCCGATCCCGGCCATGTCACGGTTGGGTTCGGTCCGCAAGGTCCTCGGCGGCGACACTCCCGACAGCGGCACCGGCAGCGGTGGTGACGGTGGTGGTGGCAGCGGCGGCGGTGGCGGCTCCCAGAGGCCGGGCGGCGGAGGAGGTTCGGGCGGGTCGAGCGGCGGTCCCGGTAGCGGGCCGGGGCCGGGCACGGGCGGAGCGTCGGGTGCTGGCGGAGCGGGTGCTGGTGGTGGGGCGGCGGGTGCCGCGGCCGGCCCGGTGGGGCTGGCGGCGGTCGCCGGCGCCCAGGCGGTCACCGCGGCGGCGAAGGCCGGGCCGGCAACCGGACGCTCGGTGGCACGCGCCGCCGAAGGCCATGCCGACGCCGTGCAAGACGCCGCCGGGCACCCGGCCCCAGCGCCCGCCGAGCCCGGCCAGCGGGGAGCGGCCCCGGTCCCACCAACCGAGGCGACCCCGGCCACGAGCGAGCCGGTCTCACCCCAGCAACCGCGCAGCACGTCGCCTTCTGGCACGGCCGGTCCCACACAGAGCCCGCCACCGCCTCCCGCCACTGCTCCGACCGCGCCGCCGGCTACGCCTGCCGCTCCGCCGCCCTCGTCTGCGGCGCCTGGGCCATCGTCGCCACCGGAGCCGTCTCAGGACGGGGCGTGATGGCCGATCAGCACAACGATGAGGGCCGGCAGTTGGGGCCGGTGAAGTTCTCCCGGCTGGCCCGCCGCGGGCTGCTGCTCGGCCTGTCGCTGCCGCAGGTGATCGTGCTCGGGGTCGGGGCGGTGGCGATCGTCGGCGCGCTCTACACCGCGGGCGGCAAGGGGCTCCTGCTGATGGTCCCGGTGATCGGGGTGTGCGCGCTGTTGGTGTGGGTGCCGGTCGGCGGGCACAAGCTGATCGAGTGGATACCCCTCGCCGGCCACTGGGCGTTCCGGGTGATCGCCGGGCAGACCGTGTACCGCTGGCGGGTCACCAAGCCCCGCCCGGCCGGGACCCTGGCGCTGCCCGGCGACGCTGCCGCGTTGCGCCAGCTCCTCGATCCTGAGTCCGGGGCGGTCATGGTCCACGACCCGCATCGCGCCACGTTGACGGCGCTAGTGGAGGTGACCCACCCGAGCTTCATCCTGCTGGACCCTGGCGAGCAGCAGCGCCGCGTGACCGGCTGGGGCCGTGCCCTGTCGACGGTGTGCCGGTCGGGGCGGGTGGCCCGGTTGCAGGTGCTAGAGCGCACGGTGCCCGACTCGGGCACCGGTCTTGAGCAGTGGTGGGCGACGCACGGCAAGGATGACGGCTCCTGGGTGGCGCAGACCTACCGGGAGCTGATCGAGCGGGCCGGGCCGACCGCCGAACGGCACGTCACCACCGTCTCGATGTCGCTGGACATGAAGGCCGCGGCGCGGGCGATCCGCTCGGCTGGTCACGGGATGCGCGGCGCTGCCGCCGTGCTGCGTGCCGAGATGCGCACCTTGACCACGGCGTTGCGGGCGGCTGACCTGACGCCGGGCGAGTGGTACACGCCCGGCCAGCTCGCGGTGCTGCTGCGCTCGGCGTATGACCCGGCGGTGGCGGCGACCTTGGAGCGCAGCGAGCTCGGCCGGGATCTCGCCACCGCCGGCCCGGTCGCGGTCGAGGAGCGGTGGGACCGGCTGCGGTCGGACTCCGCGTTTCATGCGGTGCTGTGGGTGTCGGAGTGGCCCCGCTCGCAGGTCTATCCGGGGTTCCTGGCCCCGGTCCTGTTGTCCTCGGGGGTGCGGCGGGCGTTCAGCTTGTTGTGTGACCCGGTGCGCGCCGATGTCGCGGCCAGGGACATCAGGAAGAAGAAGACGGGGTATTTGTCGGATGCGACGCAGCGGGCCAGGATCGGACAGATCGAGGACGCCGAGCAGACCGCCGAGTACCGCGACGTGCTCCAGCAAGAGGCGGACCTGATCGCCGGGCACGGCGTCCTGCGCTACATCGGCCTGATCGCCATCAGCGCCCCGACGGTCGATGAGCTGGACGCCGCGGTCGCTGCGGTCGAGCAGGCCGCGATCCAAGCCTCGTGCGAGACCCGCCGCCTCGTCGGCCAGCAAGCCCAGGCGTTCACCGCCGCCGCCTTGCCGCTGTGCCGCGGCCTGTAGGCCGGGCGAGGCGGGCGCACCTGACCGGCAAGACAGGACTTCCAACGCGGAGCGTGGCCGATGCCCACCTACGAGAACCCAGCCGTCGATGCCGACGAGGCGGCCGAAGCGCTCCGCGGCCTGGCGCACGCCAGCCGCGTCGTCACCGACCCGTCCGACACCTACCGGGTGCTCGGATCGCTCACGACCGCGCTGGCGTCACTTCGCCAGTCGCTGGACCAGCTTGCCGACTGGCATGACCGCAACGCCGGCCGGGCCGCCGACGACAACGGCCACCAGCGAGCGGGCCGGCACGACGCACTGGCGGCCGGCGAGTACCTGCGTGACGCCGCCGACCGGGTACGCCAGGCGCACGGGTCGCTGAACGAGGCGTTCAGCCACAACGGCCGGATCGCCTGGCAACCCGGCATCGACACCGACCTCACCCGGCCACGCGACCGCGCTGGACGGCTGGCCCCGCCGTCGGCCTTCGGGACCGATACCGGGTCGCGGGAAGGGCCGCACCCGCTCGGCCGCTGAAGCGGCGGCCCGCCCGGCGCACCTGACCGGCAGACACCTGTCCTGCCGAGCAAGGGAGCGGGCCGCTGATGAGCCCACGCGCTGAGAAGAAGCTGTACTCGACGGTGCTGGTCGGCCGCGCCGGGCAACGCCACCGCGACCGCCGGGCAGCACGCCGCGCCGCGAGTCGCGCTTACGCCGCCGACGCCGCCGAACGCAAAGCCCAAGCCCACGCCGAGGCAGAGGCGGAGCGGGCCGAGCGGGCAGCGGTCACGTACCTGCCTCGCAGTGGGGAGCCGGGACCCGCGGCGTTGCGGGCGTGGCGACGGTTCCGGCTCCCCGCCCACCAAGACACCAGCGCCACGTTGGCCGGCGCCTACCCCTATCTCGCGGAGGGTGGCCTGGGCGGCGAGGGCGTGTTCGTCGGCCAAGACCTCTACAGCGGCGGCAGCTTCGTCTACGACCCGTGGGTCTTGTATGCCAACGGCCTGATCACGGCGCCGAACGTGGTGTTGGCGGGCATCGTGGGCGCGGGCAAGTCGGCGCTGGCGAAGGCGCTCTACACCCGCTCCATCGGCTTCGGCCGCCGCGTGTACGTGCCGGGCGATCCCAAGGGCGAGCACACCGCGGTCGCCAAGGCGGTCGGCGGGCAGGCGATCGTCCTCGGCCACGGCCTCCCGAACCGCCTCAACCCCTTGGATGCGGGCCGCCGGCCGTCCGGTGTGTCGGATGTGGAGTGGGCGGCGATGGTCACCGCCCGACGCCGGGACCTGATCGGCGCGCTCACCGAAACCGTGCTCGGCCGGCCGTTGTCACCGGTCGAGCACACCGCCGTCGACATCGCGCTGCACGCCGCGGTCGCCAGCTCGCAGACGCCAGTCCTGCCGATGGTCGTCGACCGCATCCTCACCCCCGACGCGGGCAGCGACGCCCGACTCGCGGAGGACGGCCGGATCGTCGGCCACGCGCTGCGGCGCCTGGTCGCCGGCGACCTGGCCGGCATCTTCGACGGTCCTTCCACCGTCGCGTTCGACCCCGACCTGCCAATGGTCAGCCTGGACTTGTCGCGGGTGGCGGAGAACAACGCGCTGATCTCGGTGCTGATGACCTGCGCGTCGGCGTGGATGGAGTCCGCCCTGTTGGACCCGCACGGCGGGCAGCGGTGGGTCATCTACGACGAGGCGTGGCAGCTCATGCAACACCCGGCGCTGCTGCGGCGGATGGACGCCCACTGGCGGCTCGCCCGCTACCTGGGGATCGCGAACATGCTGATCTTCCACAAGCTGTCGGACCTGGACAACGTGGGCGACCAAGGCACCGCCGCCCACGCCCTCGCCAGCTCGCTGCTCGCGAATGCGGAGACCAGGATCATCTACCGCCAGGAGTCCGACCAGCTCGGCACCACCGCCGCGATGCTGAACCTGACCGGCACCGAGCAGAAGATGCTCCCCCAGTTGGGCACCGGGCAGGGGCTGTGGCGGATCAAGGACCGCAGCTTCGTCGTGCAGCATCAGCTCCACCCGGCCGAGTTGGCCATGTTCGACACGACGGCCCGCATGAGGCAGGGAAGCTGATGCGCCCGGCACGGCACGCCACCAGCCCCGACCGCGCCGAGCCGCGGACCGTGCCCGTCCCGGTGGTGCTGCCCCAGGTGATCGCCACCCTCGACGACACGGAGACCGCGCAGGTCTCGGTGAACGGCATCGAACGCCCGGACGGGCCGGTGAGCCAGGCCGAGCTGGGCCGCGTGCTCGCCAAAGTTGCCGACGAGTCGGGCGGGGCCGTGCGGGTCGAGGTTCGCGAGCCGGACGGGTCGCGCTACGCCGACATCCTCCAACCCCGACCCCGCCCGACCGCCGGCACCGAGGAGCAGGCGCCGCCGGTTGAGGCGCCGATGCTGACCGGCGGGGGGTTCCTGCCGGGCGAGGCCGTCCTCGTCGCCGTTGTCACCGCGACGATCAACGCCGGCCCTGACGGGACCGCTTCGCTGACCGGCCTGCCGCTGGCAGCGAAGCCGGGCGGTGAGGCGATCCTGTTCGGCTCCAGTTCGGGCACGACCGTCCGGGGCAGCCTCGCGGGACGTCCGGCCATCTCGAGGCGCCGGTGGTGGCGGCGATGACCGGGCAGACGGCCCGGCCGGGCAACGACACGGCCGTCAACCTCGGCCTCGGGCTGCTCGCCGCGCTCGGCGTACTCGCCGGGCTGTTGCGGGTGGCGGGCAGCATCGCCGCCTGGCTGACCGGGACCCGCCGCCCGGCCGGGAGCATCGGCGCCGGCCTCGGGGTGCTCGCCCACCCGGCCCGGCCGGCGGTGGCGTTGCGGGCACCGGGGCTGAACCCGGTCGCCTACTGGGCCGTCGTCGCCGCTCTGCTGCTCGTGGTCGGGTTGCTCGCCTGGCTGGCGGTTCGTCTGCTCCGCTCCCAGACCGCTGGTGATGACCCGCGGCGACGGGCCGGGCTCGCCAGCGGCCCGGAGATCCGCAAGGTGGCCTCCGGGCGAGCGTTGCGCCGCCGGGCCGCCACCTTGCGCCCCTCACTGCACAAGCCCGCCGAGTCCGAGGTCGGCTACCTGCTCGGGCGGGCGAAAGGCCGGCGGGTGTGGGCGTCAGTGGAGGACTCGATGCTGCTGATCGGCCCGCCCCGCAGCGGCAAGGGCCTTCATGTCGTGATCAACGCCATCCTCGACGCGCCAGGGCCGGTGGCGACGACCTCCACCCGCCCCGACAACCTCACCGTCACGCTCACCGCCCGCCAACAGGTCGGGCCGGTGGCGGTGTTCGACCCCCAGCACCTCGCGCCCGGCCTGCCCGCCGGGCTGCGGTGGTCGCCGGTGCGGGGCTGTGATGACCCGTTGACGGCGATGATCCGCGCCGCCGGCCTCGCGGCGGGGACCGGGCTCGGTGGTGGTGGTGTGGAGGGCGGCGGGTTCTGGGAGGGCAAGACCGCCGCGGCCATCCAAGCCCTGCTGCACGCCGCCGCGCTGGACGGCCGCGACGCCCGCGCGCTCTATCAGTGGGCCTTGAACCCGACCGCGGCCGCCGACGCCGTTCACGTCTTGCAGTCCGCTCCGGGCGCGGCGGAGGGGTGGGCGGACTCGCTGGAGTCGATGATCGACGCCGACCCCCGCACCCGTGACTCGATCTGGCAGGGCGTCGGCCTGGCGTTCAACGCCCTGGCCGACCCCCGCGTGCTCGACGCCGTGACCCCGAGAGACGGCGAGGACTTCGACCCCGACACGTTCCTGGCCGAGCACGGCACCCTCTACCTGCTGGCGACCGGCGCCGGGGCCGGGGCCAGCGCGGCGCTGGTCTCCGCGTTCATCGAGGACCTGACCGAGACCGCCCGCCGCCACGCCGCCCGCTCACCCGGCGCCCGCCTCGACCCGCCGCTGCTGCTCGCCTTGGACGAGATCGGCAACCTGGCGCCGCTGCCGTCCCTGCCGACGCTGATGGCCGACGGCGGCGGCAGCGGCCTCACCTGCCTGACCGTCCTCCAGTCGTTGGCGACGGCCCGGCAGAAGTGGGGTGAGAACCAGGCCGCGGCGATCTGGGACGCCGCGATCGTCAAGGTCGTGCTCGGCGGCGCGTCGCACAGCCGCGACCTGCAAGACCTCTCCACCCTGATCGGGGAGCGCGACGAGACCACCGACTCGACCACGACGGACGCGACCGGAGGACGGTCGCACCAGCGCTCGATCCGCCGGGTGCCGATCCTGCCCCCCGACGCGCTGCGGACGATGCCGTTCGGGCTCGGGACGATCCTGCTGCGCGCCGCCCCACCGATCATCGCCGACCTGCGCCCCTGGACCGGCCGACGCGACGCCGGCCAGCTCAGCGAGCAGCGCCGCCAGGTCGAGCAGTCGTTGCGTGCCGCCGCCGGGTAGCGGGCTCTCCTCGGGGGCTGTCCGCGACGGCGGTGCCGGCGAGCGCGGCGCGGATCATCTCGTGCTCCGCTGCCCACGACTGCCAGACCGCTTGTGCCCAGTCGCGGGCGCGAGCGCCGTAGTCGTCGAGGCTGTCCGCCCCGAGCATGTGCCGCACCGTGAGCGCGCCCGGACCGTGCGAGCGCGTGAGCACCGGGAAATCGGTACGGGAGCCGACGACCAGGCCGAGCAGGCGGGTGGCGGACCCTGCCGGCACGGACTGCTCCAGCACGGCGCACAGCGCGACGAGGTGGGAGAAGACCGATTGGCGGTCGCGGCGGTCCTCGCCGGTACCGGGGTGCTGAGCCATGTAGGCGTCCACGACGAGCCGGTGGGCTGGCGGATACCCGAAGCGCTGCATCTCGTCGGCCTGGACCTCGCCGAACACCTGCCAGCAACCAGGGGCGCTCGGTACATAGCGATGCGTCGGGCCGCTCACGTCTGCCACATGCGCCCCACATCCCGAGCACCACACCTCGTGCATAAGGGGAGCGTACTTGTCGGCGCTGGGCGAGCAGGGAGGCTCGCGCCGGCAGATGGGGAGCCGTGGCGCACCTCTCGGGTGGAGCACCAGCCGGTGCTCGTTTCGCGACCCGAGTGAGGGAGGTACACGGTGGAGTATCAGCGGTCTCAGCCGATCAAGACTTCGCAGTCGATCAACGGGTTCATCGCCAGTGACCCGAAGATCACGTTCAACGACCGGGGGCAGGCTCGTTTCTACGCCCGGATCGGAATCAACCATTTCCAGCGCAACGGGGACGGCAGCTTCACTGAGCTTGACCCGAGTTTCCACGACCTGATCCAGTTCGGCCGTGGCGCCGAGCTGTCGATGGAGCGGTTCCGGCGAGGCGACAACTTTCTGGCCCAAGGCTACGTGCGCGACTACACCCACGTCGTCGACGGCGAGGAGATCAACGACCAGCAGTTCGTGACCAACCGCCTGGCGCACGACCCGAACACGACCACCTACCAGGTGGACCGCCGCCCGCGCAGCGAGCGGGAGGCCCCCGCCGCGGCGCGGGACTCGACCGGCCGCAACGGCACCGGCCGCGCAGCCACGGAGCACGCGCCGGTCGGTGTCGAGTCCAACGGGCTCGGCCATTGACCGCCGAACCGGCACGGATCGGAGGGATGGGCGGTGGCCCGCGAGACGCTCGGCCAGTTGGAGCTGGACCTGTGGGGCCTCAGCCCCGCGGCCGCCGACGAGCAGCTCACCGCCGACCGGGCCGCCCAGCCTGCCGACAGCGATCAACCAGCGACCCAGGAGGACCGTGATGAACCGCTACGGGAGGACCGCCCGGCAGCACTGGGAGAGGCACGCCCCGAGCCGGCTGGCGGCCCTGGCGGACCCGACCGGGTTCTTCACCGACCTGGGAGCCCAGGTGGAGGCCGAGGTGAACGATCTGACCGACCGGCTCGCGATGATGACGGCGGGCGACTGTTCGACGGAGCCATACTTGGAGAAGGTCGCCCGGTTGCAGACGGCCAGGAGAACAGCGGAGGAGGTCGTGATGGCAGAGCTGGTGTGGACTCGGGAGCCGGAGCTGCCGCTGGAGCTGGCCCGCGAGGAGTGGGAGCAGACCCGGCCCTCCGACGAGAACCTGATCGTCTGGGCCGAGCGCGTCCAGAACTTCCCGGACTCGATGCCCTCGACCGAGGAGCTGGAGGAGATGGCGCAGACCTGGGCGCTGTCGGTGGAGTTCCTGGAGGAGCTGGTGGCGACCGAACCGCCGAGGGAGTACATGCTCGCCAACCAGGCGGCGCTCCTGGAGGCGGCGAACGTCCGCTTCTGGCGCGAGCTGCGCCCCGTGACCAACAGCTAGCGCCGGCTGGCCGGTTCGTCCCGGCCTCCCAAGACGACCTCGCCCCCTCGGGGGCCAAGGCCCGCTTCCGAGCGAACGTCGCCGCGATCCGCCTCGCGCGCACCCTCGCCGACGAGCGGCGCCAGGCGACGAGCGAGGAGCAGCAGGTGCTGGCCCGCTGGTCGAGCTGGGGCGCGATCCCCGACGTGTTCGACCAGGCCAAGGACGATTGGACAAGCGAGCGGGCCGAGCTGCGGGGCCTGCTCTCCGATGTGGAGTGGGACGCGGCGGCGCGGACCACGATCAACGCGCACTACACCGATCCGTTGATCGCCCGCCAGATGTGGCGGGCGCTGCACGATCTCGGCTTCCGGTACGGCGCGGTACTGGAGCCTGGCTCGGGGGCGGGCACGTTCATCGGCCTCGCCCCCGAGGCCGCGGTGATGACCGGGGTCGAGCTTGACCCGATCACCGCCGCGATCTCGGCTGCGCTGTACCCGGAGGCGACGATCCGGTCGGAGTCGTTCGCCGACACGCGTCTACCGGAAGGGATGTTCGATGCGGCGATCGGGAACGTGCCGTTCGGGAACGTGACCCTGCACGACCCGGTGCACAACGGCACGCGGCAGTCGATGCACAACCACTTCATCGTGAAGTCCCTGGCGTTGACCCGGCCCGGCGGGCTGATGGCGGTGCTCACGTCGCAGTACACGATGGACGCCCAGAACCCCGGCGCCCGCCGGGAGATGAACGACCTGGCCGACCTGATCGGCGCCGTGCGCCTTCCCAACCGGGCGCACTGGCGCGCGGCCGGCACCGAGGTCGTGACCGACCTGCTGATCTTCCGCCGCCGCGAACCCGACCGGGCGCCGGCGGACGACTCGTGGGAGACGGTCGTGCCGATCACGATCGACGGCACCCCGGTCAAGATCAACGCCTACTTCGACCAGCGCCCCGACCACATGCTCGGTGAGGTCGGCACCAGCCGCGACATGTACGGCACCGACGCGCTCACCTTCACCGGCGACCTCGACCGCCTCGAGGACGAGCTGGCCGACATCCTCAACCAGATCACCTTCACCGCCCGCCGCAACGGGCTAGTCATGACCGCCCCGCTGCCAGGTCACGAGCTGCGGCGGGCAGCGTCGGTGCCCTCCGCGCCCGAGCTGTGGGACGGGACCATCGTCGCCGACCCGACCGGGTTCACCGCCGTCACCGATGGCGTCTTGGAGCCGATGGAGGTCCCGAAGTCGGCCGCCGCCGAGCTGCGTGCCCTGCTCGGCCTGCGCGACCGGGCCACCCGGTTGCTCAGCGTGGAGGCAGCAACGGTGGACGACACCGAGGAGATCACCGCCGCCCGCCACGCCCTTCGGTTGGACTACGAGCGCTACGTCCGCGCCTACGGGCCGATCAACCGCTACACGCTGCGGCCGACCGGCCGCACCAACGACGCCGGCGAGGCCACGTTCGCCCGGATCGTGCCCCGCGCGATTCGGCTGCTGCGCTCCGACCCGTTCGGGCCGCTCGTGCTGGCCTTGGAGCAGTTCGACGACGAGGACCAGACCGCCCAGCCCGCGGCGATCATGCACCGCCGGGTCGTCGCCCCCCGCGCCGAGGTTCGGGGGGTGGAGACCCCGGCCGATGCGGTCGCGGTCAGCCTGGACCGCAGCGGCGGGATCGACCTGCCGCTGATCGCGGACCTGTTGGGGATGCCCGAGCTCGACGCTCGGACCTCGCTTGCGGCGATGGTGTTCACCGACCCCGACACCGCCGAGCTGGTCCACGCCCCCGCCTACCTGTCCGGCGACGTGCGCGCCAAGCTCGACAGCGCCCGGACCCGAGCCGCCGAGGACCCTTCGTTCCAAGCGAACGTTGAGGCGCTGGCCGGCGTACTGCCGCCCGATCTCGGGGTGGAGGAGATCACCGCCCGCCTCGGCGCGGTGTGGATCAGCGAGCAGGTCCACCAGCAGTTCTTGCGGGAGCTGCTGCGGGCCGAGGAGGTGCGGGTGGAGAACCCGCTGCCGGGTATGTGGGAGGTCCGCGGCGGCCGGCAAGGCATCCTGTCCACCAGCGAGTGGGGCACGGTCCGCCGTCCCGCGCCGATGATCGCCCAGGCGTTGATGGAGCAGCGCACCCTGCTCGTCTACGACGAGTACGAGGACGCCGACGGCAAGAAACGCCAAGTCCTGAACCCGGTCGAGACGACCGCGGCGCAGGAGAAGGCCGACGCCCTCCAAGAACGCTTCGGGGAGTGGGTGTGGGAGGACCCCGCCCGCGCCAAGCAGCTCGTGGACGAGTACAACCGCCGGTTCAACAGCATCGTGCTGCGCGACTACACCGACGCCGGCGCCTACCTGTCGCTGCCCGGCATGGCTGCGTCGTTCACCCCTCGGGAGCATCAGCGGGCCGCGGTGGCGCGGATGATCGCCGAGCCCGCCGCCGGCCTGTTCCACGAGGTCGGGGCGGGCAAGACCGCCGAGATGATCATGGGCGCGATGGAGATGCGCCGCATGGGCCTGATCGCCAAGCCCGTCGTGGTGGTGCCCAATCACATGCTGGAGCAGTTCGGCCGGGAGTGGTTGCAGATCTACCCCCGCGCCCGCATCCTCGCCGCGTCCAGCGCCGACCTGACCGCTGAGCGGCGGCGCCTGTTCGTCGCTCGGGTGGCGGCGAACGAGTGGGACGCGGTGATCCTCACCCAAGGCGCGTTCGCGAAGATCCCGCTGCGGGCCGAGACGCAGAAGGCGTACATCCAAGGCCAGGTCGATCAGGTCCGCCAGGTGCTCCATGACGCCAAGGACGGGCAGCGGATGAGCGTCAAGCGGATCGAGCGTCGCCTGCTCCAGTTGGAGAACAAGCTGAAAGCTCGCACCGACCTGGGACGCGACCGTGGCGTGTGCTTCGAGGACACCGGCACCGACTACGTGATCGTCGACGAGATGCACATGTACAAGAACTTGGCCACGGACTCGAACATCGCTGACGCGGCGATCGAGGGTTCCGAGCGGGCCTCGGACTTGCACATGAAGCTGGAGTACCTGCGCTCCCAAGGCCGCGACCGCGTAGCGACCGGGGCGACGGCGACGCCGATCGCCAACAGCGTGACCGAGGCATACGTCATGCAGCGGTACTTGAGGCCGGACTTGTTGGACAAGGCCGGGATCGGCGCGTTCGATGCCTGGGCCGCGACCTTTGGGCAGACGGTCACCCAGATGGAGATGGCCCCGACCGCCAACGGCACCTTCCGCATGAAGACCCGGTTCGCGAAGTTCTCCAACGTCCCCGAGATGCTGCGCATGTGGTCGGTGTTCGCGGACGTGAAGACCGCAGAGGACCTCCGCCTCCCGACTCCCGACCTCATCGCGCGTGAGGACGGCCAGCGCGCCCCGGCCACCGTGGCGGTGCAGCCGACCGTGGAGCTGGAGCAGTTCATCGAGCAGCTCGGCCGGCGCGCCGAGGCGGTCGCCGCCCGGCAGGTCAGCCCGAGCGAGGACAACATGCTCACCATCTCGACCGACGGCCGCAAGGCCGCCCTCGACATCCGCATGGTCCTCCCCGGCGACCCGTCCGGGCCGACCAAGGTCGACGCCGCCGCCGACGCCATCTACCGGGTCTGGCAACAGACCCGCGACAACGAGTACCTCGACACCATCACCGGCGAGCCCTCACCCGTCCGCGGTGCGTTGCAGCTCGTGTTCTCCGACATCGGCACCCCCAACCCGGACCGCTGGAACGCCTATGACGAGCTGCATCGGGCACTTGTCGCCCGCGGGATGCCCGGCGACGCGATCCGGTTTATGCACGAGGCCAAGACCGACGTGGACAAGGCGCGGCTGTTCGCGGTCGCTCGCGCCGGGCACGTCGCCGTCTTGATCGGCTCGACCGAGAAGATGGGGGTCGGGACCAACGTCCAAGCCCGCGCTGCCGCCCTCTACCACCTGGACTGCCCGTGGCGGCCCTCCGACATCGCCCAGCGCGACGGCCGGATCTTGAGGCAGGGCAACCAGAACAGCGAGGTCGCGATCGTCCGGTTCGTGACCGAGCGGTCCTTCGACAGCTATATGTGGCAAGGCGTGGAGCGCAAGGCGACCTTCATCGCCCAGCTCATGCGCGGCCGCCTCGACAGCCGCGAGATCGACGAGATCGACTCAAGCGCTCTCTCCGCGGCGGAGGCCAAGGCCATCTCCTCCGGCAACCCGCTCCTGTTGGAGCACTCCACCGTGCAGAACGAGGTCAGCCGGCTCCGGCGTCTGGAGCGCGCCCACCAGCGCAACGAGAACATGCTCGTCCACACCCGCCAAGACGCCCAACGACAGGCCGATCGGGCGACTGGCGACATCGCCGGCCTGGAAGCCGCCTTGCCCAACGTGACCGATACCAGCGGCGAGCGGTTCCGCGTCCAGCTCCACGACCGTACCTACACCTCCCGCGTCGACGCCGCCGCGGCGCTCGCCCGCTGGGCCGACCAAAGCGGCCTGAAATGGGCGCCTCGCTACACGAGCCGCGACTACGGCATCGTTGGCCAGATCAGCGGCTTTCCCATCCACCTCGCGCTCCGCCCAGGCTTCGACGGCGCCAACATCGACATCACCCTCGACGGCGTGCCCCGCAGCACCTTCACCATCCCCCGTGACACCCTCATCGAAAGCGGGACCGGGCTCATTCAACGCATCGAGAATCGCGTCTCGGGCATTCCCACCCTGCTCGCCCACGCCCGCGACGACCTCGCCGCCGCCCGCCAGACCGTCACCGACGCCGCCCAACGCGTCGGCCAGCCCTTCCGCCACAGCCAGGCTCTCCACGAGGCCGAACGGCACCTGGCCGACGTCGAAGCGCAACTGGCCGCACTCAACCACGACGACCAACCCGGTGAGCCAGAGCCGTCCGACCCGCCGCTGGATGAGCGCATCACCGTCGAGGCCCTCCACGCCCACCGGCCACCGCCGCGGCCCACGCCAGCACAGCGCCCCGAGCCACCGACGTTCGTGCCCGTCGCACGCCAAAGCGATCAGGCACGCCCGACGCCCGGCCTGAGCTGGTAGCCGTCACCTGAAACCTGGCTGCCGCTTTGGAAGCGGCCTCGCACCTGCTCGGTAACAGCACCGGATCACCGGTGCTCGACCCGTCAGGAAAGCGAGCAGTCGATCATGAGCAGCGAGCCTCCCGAACCGCCCACCGGCCCTCCCTACGACTGGGCCAGCGACCCCGACAGCGGCCTGGAGCCAGAGCCGGACGAGATCACCGCCCAGGCCGCAGGCGACGAGACCGATGTGCCGCACCCGGTCAACTGGCGCTCGTTGACCGCCGAGGACGCCGAGTACGAATGGCTGAGCTTGAACGAGTGGGTGGACTGGCTACGCCACGAGTTCGGCCTGCCCGCCTCGGTCATCCCGCCGTACTGGCACCGGCACCCCGAGCTGCTCTGGGAGCTGTCCGCGCTGCACCTGCACTGGCTCGGTGCCTACGACCCCGCCCAGCACGCTTCCGCCCCGATCGGCTGGATGAGCGACTTCCACGCCGCACAAGTCCGCCTGCGCGAGTGGGTGGCGCTGTCGGGCACCCGGCTGGACCGTGACCGGCCGACCCGGCAGACCACGTGGCCGGGCGAAGACGCCCAGCCGGCCGAGGCCGAGCGGCCGATCATCAACCGCGACGAGGAGTTCGTCGCGTTCGTGATCGGCGACGTGAACCGCCGGGCCGAGGCCGAAGCACGGTTCCTGCACCGTGGCGAGCCCGATCCCGAGGACCGGCCATGACGGCTCCGAAGCGCCACCGTCGATCCGGCGGCCGGCCCGAACCGAGCTGGCGGGTCCGAGCGATCCACCGCGACCCGCTCGACCCACGGCTGCTGGCACGTCTGTTCATCCAGATGGCCTTGGAGCGCGCCGAGGCCGAACGCACTCACGGCGACCAGGCCCGACTCAGCGCGGGCGCCCGCACGTCCTGACCCCAACAGGAGACGGCCGTCTGCCGCCGGCGGGGGCGGTAACCTATAGGAACCTGCCGGCCAGAGGGCTGGTGTGGTAGCAGAGGATCTTTCTAGGACTCGCCAGCAACTTGGCGTGAGTGCCCTCTCGTCGGGGCTTCAGGACTGACTACCCGCCCATCGTCGTTCCCTCCGGTCAGCGTTCCGACCGACGAGAGGAGCCTTCGATGGCAAAACGATCCAGTTCCCGGCCAGCCGACCCGACCAACGGGGAGGACGGCGCCCTGGCCGTCGATTACCTGCGGGTCTCGACCAAGGAACAGGCCCAACGCGGCGGCCGTGACGAGGGGTTCTCGCTCCCCGCGCAGCGGGAGGCCAACCAGCGCAAGGCCGAGAGCCTCGGGGCGGTGATCGTGGAGGAGTTCATCGAGGCCGGCGAGTCGGGCACTACCACCGACCGTCCCGCCCTCCAACGCTTACTTGCCTACGTCAAGACGCACCCGGTCGCGTATTGCATCGTCCACAAGATCGACCGGCTGGCCCGTAGCCGCCTCGACGACGCGATGATCCACTACGAGCTGCGCCAAGCAGGCGTCATGCTCGTCTCCGCGACCGAGAACATCGACGAGACCCCCTCGGGCATGCTGGTCCACGGGATCATGTCCTCGATCGCCGAGTTCTACTCCCTGAACCTGGCGACCGAGGTCACCAAGGGCCTGGTCCAGAAGGCCGCCGCGGGCGGCACCCCGACCAGGGCGCCGATCGGCTATCTCAACGTCCGCAAACGCGACGAGCTGGGCCGCGACATCCGCACCATCGAAGTCGATCCCGAACGCTCCCCGCACGTGACCTGGGCATTCCACGCCTACGCATCAGGCAACTGGACCACCGCGCAGATATACGAGGAGCTGATCGCCCGCGGCCTCACCACGCTGCCGACGCCCCGCCATCCCGCGAAGCCGTTGGCGTTCTCGTCGGTGCACCGGATGCTGACCAACCCCTACTACAAGGGCGACGTGACCTACAAGGGCGTCACCTACGCCGGCACCCACCAGCCGATCGTCCCGATCGAGGTCTGGTACCGCGTCCAAACCGTCCTCTCCGCACACAACTCAGCCGGGGACCGGCGGCGTCGCCACGACCACTACCTCAAGGGCACCGTCTACTGCGGCGCCTGCGGATCGCGGCTGATGATCTCCAACGCACGCAGCGCCAGCGGCAACATCTACCCCTACTTCGTCTGCGCCGGCCGGCATTCCAAGCGCACCCACTGCACCCGTCCCGCGATCCTCGTGGACAAAGTGGAGCAGCTCGTCGCCGACCACTACAAGACCATCCAGATACCGGCCGAGATCAGGAAGGCGATGCTCGGAATGCTCGATGAGGAGTTCGCGGCGCTCCATGCCTCCAGCGAGACCGAGCGCCATCAGCTCACCGTCGAGCAAGCTCGCATCCAAGACCAGCGCCGCGCCAGCCTCCAAGCCCACTACGCCGGAGCCTTGCCGCTGGACCTGCTCAAAGAGGAGCAAGACCGGTTCGCCCGCCAGCTCGACCTCGTGACCGCCCGCCTCGACGCGCTCGACAGCACCTACGAGGAAGCCCGCACCCACCTCCAAGAGTGCCTGGCGCTGGCCGGGGACTGCCAGACCGTCTACGCCTGCGGCTCGGACACCACGCGGCGGATGGCGAACCAGGCGTTCTTCACCCGCATCTACCTCGACGCTGACGACACGATCCGGACCGAGCCCACCCGATCCTTCGGGCTGCTGCTCGACCCCGACACCCAGCAACAGGCCCTCACCTGGGCTGACACGCGCCAGAACGCGGCCAAGCGTCCCACTCGAACCCTCATGCACGATGTCGAGGGTTCGAGTAAGACGCGTGGAGTGGGCGCTGCGGGACTCGAACCCCCGACCTCGGCCGTTTGAAGGCAAAGCTCCTGGAGTCGCCCACTGTTCTCGAGGGCTAGATGTCGCCGTACCGAGGGCCGTTCGTTCTCACGGGCGAGCACGTCACCACCGGCTTCGACGGCGGCAAAGCGTCGCTCGACACCTGGCTTCAGCGACGAGCGCGCGGCAACCAGCGCTCCGCGACTTCCCGCACCTGGGTGGTCTGCTCAGACGGGCCCGAGGTCGTCGCCCTCTGCGCCTCGGCGGTGGCCTCGATCCTCCGGGGAGCAGCGACAGGCCGCGCGGCTCGCAACCATCCAGACGAGATCCCTGCGATCCTTCTCGCTCGCCTCGCCGTCGATCGAAAGCACCAGGGACACGGGCTTGGCCAAGCCCTGCTGAAGCACTTCGTCGAGAAGGCACTCGAGGCCTCCGAGATCGTCGGCGTACGCCTGCTGCTCGTTCACGCGCTCGATGACCAGAGGAATAGTCATCTATGAAGGAGCGCCCGTTGTCAAGACCGCGGCGCCGGTAGGGCGCCACGATTGAGCAGGAGCTCACCGGCGCGGTGTCCGAATCGGCGACCGCGTGCGGGCGCGCCAAAACCCCCGA
>JAJZBI010000040.1 GCA_021798985.1 Actinomycetes bacterium | reverse complement strand
CGGCGACCATCAGCGGCACGCCCAACCGGGTCGGCACCTTCGAGGTGACGATCCTCGCCAAGAGCACGGCAGGCGAGACCACCCAGCGCCTCAGCATCGCCGTAACGCGGACGTGAGCGCCAGTGCTCCACCTGATCCACAGCCGGTCGGCTCCTTGGGGGCCGGCCGGCTGTTTCAGCCGTAGACGGGGGGAGTTGCGCCGGCTGGCGCGAGCTCGGTGGTCAGGTTCCCCGAGGTGACGGTGACGAGCGTGCCGAGAGGATCGAGCGGGAAGACGGTGGCGGCGTTCGCCACCGGCAGCTCCACGCAGCCGTCGCTTTGGGGGAAGCCGTAGTGAGCGCGCACGAAGCCGTGCACCGCGTCCCCTTCGTAGAAGTACGAGACCCACGGCACACCCGGGTCGTTGTAGTGCGACCCGTCGGGGTTCGTGCCGGTCATGGTGGTCGCCGTGTAGCGCAGGTACACGGGCCACGTGCCGAGCGGGGTCGCCGCGCCCGCCACCCCGGTGTTCGCAGGGCTCTGGTAGATGATCCGACCCTCCCGCCACACGTACAGGGTCTCCGGCAGGGTCTCGGTTGCGATGAGGTAGTCGTAGGGCTGGGACGCGGTCTCCCGGTCAGCGACGGCCTTCAAGAGCGCGCCCCACACGAGCGGCCCAGCGTCGCCGTCCGCCGCGAGGCCGTGATCGGTCTCGAATCGCATCACCGCGGCCTGCGTGATCACGTTGGCCGCCCCGGGCGTCCACAGCGCCTCGAGCTGGCTCGGAGTATTGGGGAAGCGCCACGTGAAGGTGCCCTGCTCGGGGACGAGGCTCACCGCTGCAGCGGTGGTGGCCTCGGCCGTGAGCGGCTGTGAGAACTGAACCGGAAGGTAATCGAGCTGGGCGAGCAGCTGTTGCAGTCGCAGCGTCGAGCCGACCGCCACCGTGAAGCTGGAGCTGAAGGGAGCGGCCAGCGGCTCGCCGGACGCAGCGAGGATCCCGCCCGGACCGGCGGCGGCGCTGACGTGCACCAGGGTGCTCGGCACCATCGGGCTGCTTGGCGTGAAGGTGAACGAGTCAGGCGAGCGCGTCCAGCTCCCGGCGAGCGGCGGGCTGAGCGACGGCGGTGGCGAGCTTGCAGCCAGCGGAGCCGAGAAGCTCACCGTGATGGTGGAGGAGTAGGCGACCGCGCTGGCGTGATCGACGGGGAGCACGCTCGTGACGGTGAGCGGGGCCGGCGTCGTCGTCGACGACGCGCCGGGCGACGATGTCGCTTCCGGAGAGGGCAGCGTCGTCGCGCTGGCGTCAGCGGCCGGCGGACCACCGACCTTGCCGGAGGCGCGGTTGACAGCGACGAAGGCGCCAGCGGCGACGATCACCAAGGTGGCGCCGGAGACGAGGAGGTGGCGCCCCGTGAGGCGCCGTCGGGAGTGCTCAGCCATGGGTCAACACCTCGCTCAGTATTGCGCGTACCTCAACGCATCGGGCCGCGGTCGCCGGGATCTTGTCGCCATGCTCGTCACGGACGTAGAAGGTGTCGACCACCTCATGGCCAAGGGTGTCGACCAGCGCGGCGGCCACGTCGAGCCTTGCCTCGGCGAGCACGGCGGCGATCCGGTGCAGGACACCGAGGCGATCCTCGGCCCGGACCTCGAGGATCGTCGCCAGGGCAGACGTCGTGTCATCGATGCGCACGCTCACCTGCGGGGCGGTTGCCGAGGCGGGCCGCCGGGCGTTCGCGTACGCGCGTTCTTGCTCGCGCAGGCTCTCTTCCAGCGCGAGCTCGCCGCTGAGTGCCCGGGCGACGTCTGCCTCGACGCGGCGCCAGTCCGGTACGCGACCGAAGGCGAAGTCCACGGCGAAGGACTCGACGGCCATGCCGCCTTCGGTCTCGCCGACGTTCGCGCGCAAGACATTGCAGCCGTGCAGCGCCAATACTCCCGTCACGGCTGCGAGCACGCCGGGCCGGTCGGGCGCCACGACGGTGACCTGGCGGCCGGTCGCCTCGAGCCCGAGGCGGCGCTCGCCGAGCGCTGCCACGAGCCCGCCCGGCGCGAGCGGAGGGCTTGGCTGCGGGAGCTCGTGGCCGTCGAGCACGTGCGCGACCCGCTCGACGAGGGTGGCGACGAGTTCGGACTTCCACTGCCCCCACGCGGCGGACCCCGTCGCCCTCCCGTCGGCGTCGGCGAGCGCGGCGAGCAGCGAGAGCGTGCGGCGGTCCTCCACGATCTGGGCGACGACCCGCGCGGTCGACGGATCGTCGAGGTCGCGGCGCGTGGCGAACTCGGGCAGCACGAGGTGGTAGGCGACGATGCGCCCGAGGACCGCGACGTCGTCCTCACGAAGCCCGATCCGCCGCGCGACGTTCTCGGCGATCTCGCGGCCCACCTCGCTGTGGTCGCCCGGGAAGCCCTTGCCGAGGTCGTGCAGCAGGGCCCCGAGCACGAGCAGGTCGGGCCGGTCGACCGAGGCGAGGTGGGGACCGCACATGGCGACCGCCTCGAGCAGGTGCCGGTCGACCGTGAAGCGGTGGTACGCATTGCGCTGGGGACGGTTGCGGACCGAGCGCCACTCGGGCAGGTAGAGCTCGAACAGGCGCCTCCGATCGAGCGCCTCGACGGCCGGGACGAGCGCTTCGCCCGTCGAGAGGAGCCCGACGAAGGCGGCGCGCACGACCTCGTCCCACGGTTCGTTCGGGCGGTGCGCGTGGCGCGCTAGGCGGTCGAGCGAGCCGCGGTCGATCAACAGGTGCCGCTCGGCGGCGATGCGGGCGAGTCGCAGCGCGAGGGCGGGGTCGGCGGCGATGTCGGCATCTGCGGCGATGCCGACCTCGCCGTCACCCTCGACGATCCCTGCCTCGATCGGCACGGGCTCGCTTGCGCCGCGCCGCTGGTGCAAGCTCGCTCGCCCGCGCTGGAAGCTCTCCTCGAGACCGGCGCTGATGGCACGGCCGGCCTCGGCGAGCGCCGCCATCAACGCGTCGGCGTCGGGATAAGCGAGGAGCGCGGCGACCTGGTCTTGTTCTTGGAGCGCAAGGCGGTCGCTCGCTGACTGGCTGCGGCACTGGAGAGCTGCGCGAACCGAGGTGATGAGCGCCTCGCTCTCGGCCAGTGGTTCGATCGGCTCGCTGTAGATGGTCTCGGGCGCCAGGGCGCGCCGCAGCGCCCGCAGGACGGCCATGTCTCGCAGCCCGCCGGCCGACTGTTTGAGGTCGGGCTCGAGCAAGAACGCGAGCTCGCCGGCCTTGTCGTGGCGGGCCGCCACGCTGTCGGCGAGCTGCGGCCACAGGCGCGCGGCATCCTTTCGCAGTAGCTCGGCGCTCTGTGTAGCGAGTGACCCGGCGACGCGCTCGTCCCCGGCAACGACGCGGCCATCGAGCAGGCCGAGGAGCACCTTCAGGTCTTCGCGGGCGACCATGAGCGCCTCGCTCGGGGTACGGACGCTGTGGTCGACGTGTAAGCCTTCGTCCCACAGGGCGTACCAGATCGCCTCGGCCACCTCGCCGACGTGCCGCCGTCCCCGATGGACGAGCACGAGGTCGAGGTCGCTTCCCGGGCAGAGCTGACCGCGGCCGTAGCCGCCGACCGCCATCAGCGCGTAGCCTCGAGGGCGCTCGCCGGTCGCCCGCTCGAAGAGCTGGCGCAGATGGGCGTCGGCGGCCCGGGCGTAGGCGGCGGGGAAGCTGAATGCCGGCAGGTCGCCTCCAAGCGTGCGCTCGATCAGCCGATCACGCTCCCCACGCAGCGCTGCGGGACGGCTGAGGGTCGCCTCGGGGCGCGTCACCTCTGGCTGGGCCGCGGGAAGGTCGCGCGGTGCCACGGCGCTCGCTCGGCGCTCAGGACGCCGCAGCGTCGCGGCAGCTGGTGCAGCGGCCGACAAGCTCGAGGCGGTGCTCGGTCACGTCGAAGCCGTTCGCCTTGGCGATCGCCCGCGCCGTCTCGGCAAGGGCCGCTTCGAGCGCGGGGGAGGCGGCGGCATCGATCACGAGGCCGCAGGACTCGCAGACCACATGGTGATGGTGATGCTGGCCGCTCAGCTGCTCGGCTAGCTCAAAGCGGGTGAAGCCGTCCGCTCCGCCGACGCGGCGCACCACGTTGGCCTCCCCGAGGATGCTCAAGTTGCGATAGGCGGTCGACAGCGGCACACCGTTCGCCGCCTCGACGAGCTCGCCGATCGTCGCCGGCCGCCCGAGCTTGGCGAGCGCGCGCACGATCTGGCGTCGTTGCGCGGTGTAGCGCTGATCGCGAGTGGAGAGCAGGAGGGCCACCTGGCCGTGGAGCTCCCGGTCCTCCGCGGGGGACGGCCTGACCACTTGATCAGCGTAGCCACTTCCCGGCGCGCTACCCATCTGGACCTCCCGCGCGTGCGACTCTTGCGCCCACCATCCTATAGTGATATTCATTCTCAAAATGAACTGGGCAGGAGGTTGGATGCGCACAGCGAAGCGACCCGAGATCCGGCCGGTCGCGCTCGTCGCGGTCTTGCTGGCTGCCATCGGCCTCCTCGGTGCGTCGGCGCCGATGGCCTCGGCGCACGCGCGACGCGCCGCGCAGCCCATTGCGATCGTCGCGGCGGAGAACCAGTACGGGAACGTGGCGCGCCAAGTCGGGGGCGCAGCGGTGCGGGTGACCTCGATCGAGGACAATCCGAACACCGACCCGCACACCTTCGAGGTGAGCGCACGGGTCGCCCAGCAGATCGCCGGCGCCCGGCTCGTCATCGAGAACGGGCTCGGCTACGACAGCTTTGTCAGCAAGATCGAGCAGGCGGCTCCGAGCCGGGCCCGCAAGACGATCGTGGTGCAGCGGCTCTTGCACCTGGCGCCGTCCACGCCGAATCCGCACCTTTGGTATCGACCGGACGCGATGCCTGCCCTCGCCAAGGCACTCGCGGGCGCGCTGGCGGGGATCGAGCCCGCCAAGGCGGCCACGTTCCAGCGGCGGGCGGCGCGCTTCATCGCCTCCCTCGGCCCATGGAAGGCAGCGCTCGCGGCAATCAAGCGCCGTTTCGGGGGGAGCGGGGTGGCCGTGACCGAGCCGGTCGGCAACTACCTCTTGCGCGCCGCCGGACTGAAGGTAAAGACGCCATTCAGTCTGCAGACGGCCGTCATGAACGGGCTGGATCCTTCTCCTCAAGACGTGGCCATCGAGGAGGCGCTGTTCAGCCGCCACGAGGTCAAGGTCTTCGTCTACAACGTGCAAGTGACCGATTCGCTCACCGCGCAGTTCCTCGCCGACGCGGCGCACGCTCACATCCCGGTCGTCGGCGTCTACGAGACGATGCCAATTCCGGGCTTCACCTACCAGTCCTGGATGCTCGCGGAGACCCGTGCTCTCGAGCGGGCGCTCGCCGACCACCGCTCGACGAGCTCGCTATGAGCGCCCGTGTGCTCGAAGGGCGCGAGGCGCCAGTGCTGTCGTTGCGCGACGTGTCCGCCGACCTCGCCGGGCGCCGCGTTCTCGACGGCGTCACCTTCGCCGTCCAGCCCGGCGAGTTCACGGCGCTGATCGGCACCAACGGTGCCGGCAAGACGACGCTGCTGCGCGTCATCCTCGGCCTGCAGCCGACGAGCTCGGGGACCGTAGAGCTCGCGGGCGCGCGCCGCGGCCGCCGCTCGGTGGGCTACGTGCCCCAGAAGGTGCTCCTCGACCCGGACATGCCGTTGCGGGCGCGCGACGTGGTCGCGCTCGGCATGGACGGCCACCGCCTGGGCATCCCGGTTAGCCCCCGCGCCGGGCGGGTGCGGCGGGCGCGCGTGGAGGCGGCCCTCGCCAGCGTCGACGCGCTGGACTTCGCCGATGCGAGGGTTGGCACGCTGTCGGGCGGCGAGCAACAGCGGGTCCTGATCGCCCACGCGCTCATCGGCGAGCCGGAGCTCTTGCTCTTGGACGAGCCCCTCGCCAACTTGGACCTTCGCAGTCAGCACGAGGTCGTCGCATTGCTCGCCCGGGTCGCCGAGCAGCACCGCGTGGCTGTCGTCATGTCCGCTCACGACATGAACCCCTTGCTCCCGGTGATGCAGCGAATCGTCTACCTCGCGGGCGGACGGGCGGTGAGCGGGAGCACCGAGGAGGTGGTGCGTTCCGAGGTGCTGAGCGCACTGTACGGCCACCACGTCGACGTCTTGCGCGTCCACGGGCGGATCCTCGTGGTCGCCGGCGAGGGAGACGAACCGGTTCGCCCCCCGGGCGAGGAGCCGGGCAGCGTCGAGTCGGGGATCGTGTCGGTGCCGTGAACGCCCTGTTCGCCCCCGGCTTTTTCACCAACGGCATCGTCCACTCGGCGCTGATCGTCGGCGCCGTCGTGGCCGTCGTCGCGGCGGTGGTCGGGACCTTCACGGTGCTGCGCGCCCAGTCCTTCGCCGGCCACGCGCTCGGTGAGGTCGGTGCGACCGGTGGATCGGCGGCCATCTTGGCCGGAACCAACCCGCTGTGGGGCTTCATCGGGATCGCGGTGGTGGCGGCGGCGGCGATCGAGCTCCTCGGCGTGCGCCAGCCACGCTCGCGGGACCTTGCGACCGGGCTCGTGCTTGGCGCCGGCCTCGGCCTCGCTGCACTGTTCCTCTATCTCGGCACGACGTCGCAGTCGACGACGGGGGCATCGATCACCGTGCTGTTCGGCTCGCTGTTCGTCGTCAGCATGCAGATGGTCCCGAGCATCGTGACGCTCAGCATCGTGGCCCTGGCGATCGTCGTCGTCTGCTACCGCCGGCTGCTGCTCACCTCGCTCAATCCCGATCTGGCAGCCGCCCGGGGGGTCTCGCTGCGCCCCGTCAGTGCGCTGTACCTGCTTGCGCTCGCCATCGCCGTGTCGCTGTCGGCCGAGACCATCGGCGCCGTGCTCAGCACAGCGCTCCTCGTCGGGCCGCCCGCTGCCGCGCTTCGGCTGACCAAGCGGCCGATCGCCGCGCTGGTGGCGGCGGCAGGGATCGGAGTGCTTGCGACCTGGCTCGGGATCTTGCTCGCCTATGACAGCTACACCTGGCCTCCGAGCGGCCGGGGGTGGCCCGTGAGCTTCTTCATCGTCGTCTTCGTCTTCTGCTTCTACCTGCTGGCCCAGCTGCGTGGCCGGAAGGTCACGAGGGGCTAGGCATGTTCTCGAGCTTCATGGTCAACACGTGGGTGGCCGCCAGCATCGTCGCGGTGGTCGGCGGGGTCGTCGGCTTCTTCGTCGTGCTGCGGGGCTCCGCCTTCGTCGCCCACGCCATTCCCCACGGTGCCTTCAGCGGGGCGGCGGGCGCCGCCCTGCTCGGGCTGAACACGGTCTTCGGCCTCGGCGTCTTCGCGCTGGCCGGCGCGCTCGGCATCAGCGCGCTCGGCCGCAAGGGCCGCCACGACGTGGCGACCGCGCTCGGCCTCGTGGTGATGCTCGGCACCGGGGCGCTCTTTTTGAGCTGGAGCGCCGAGTACGCGCCGCAGATCTACGCGCTCTTGTTCGGTGAGGTGCTCGGCGTGTCACGCGCCGAACTCTGGCCGATCGCCGGGCTGGCGATCGTCTGCCTGGCTGCCGTCGCGCTGCTCTACCGACCGCTCGTGCTGAGCTCGATCGCGCCCGAGCTCGGTGAGGTGCGCGGTGTGTCCGAGCGCGTGATCGACACAGCGTTCTTGCTCGTCGTCGCGCTCGCGACCGCGATGACCGTTCCGGTCGTCGGCGCGCTGTTGATGTTCAGCTTGATGATCGCGCCCGCGGGCGCCGCGCGCGCCCTGAGCGACCGCCCCGGCGTGGCGATCGCGTGCTCGATCGCCCTCGCGCTCGTCACCGTCTGGGTCGGGATCGCCCTCTCGTACGCGATCAACTGGCCGCTCGGCTTCTTCGTCGGGACGCTCGGCGCCGCCTTCTACGGCCTCGGACGCCTGATCGGCGCCCGGCGCCGGCGCATCGCCTCGCCGGTCGCCTGAGTGCCCGGCAGCGCCGGGGTCAACGGCGCCCGGTCGGTACGCTGGGGGTGATGTGTGGACGCTTCGTGCTGGCCACCCCGCCTGACCGGCTCGCCGAGTACTTCGCGGCCCATCCCTCCGAGAGCGTTTCTTTCGCTGCGAGCTGGAACGTGGCGCCCCGCCGTGACGTGCTCGGCGTGGCGCTTGACCGAGCCGGCGAGCGCGAGCTCGCCGGCTACCGCTGGGGCCTGGTCCCCTCCTACGCCAGCGATCCGAGCGTGGGCAACCGCCTGGTGAACGCCCGCGCCGAGTCGCTCGCCACGAGGCCGGCGTTTCGCGCCGCGTTCTCCCGCCGACGCCTGCTGGTGCTCGCCGACGGCTTCTATGAGTGGCGCCGCGACGAGAAGGGTGGCCGCCAGCCTTACTACTTCTGTCGCCGTGACGGCGCGCCGATCGCCTTCGCTGGGCTGTTCGAGCTGTGGCGACCAAGGGACGGCGACAGCGCGACGCCCTGGCTGCGCAGCTGCACCATCGTGACCACCGACGCCGGCCCGGACGTGGCAGCGGTGCACGACCGAATGCCGGTCGTGCTTGAGCCGACGGCACAGGAGGCCTGGCTCGAGGTGGCCGCGCCAGAGCTCTTGTCGGGCCTCCTGACACCGAGCCCGGCCGGAACGCTTCAGTCCTGGGCGATCGGCCGGGCGGTGGGGGACGTGCGCAACGACCGGCCCGAGCTGCTCGAGCCGCTCCCCCTCGACGGCGCGAGCGAGGCGCCTCGCCAGCTCTTGCTTCCCCTCGGTGACGCCGCGGCGCGGGGGCGACGCCATGGCTGAGCACGCGACATGGAGCTCGCAAGGGGTGATGCTCTTTCTTGTCGACGAGGCGGGGCGGCTGTTCCTCCAGCACCGAGACGGCCGACCCGATGTCCTCTACCCCGGGCACTGGGCGGGCTTTGGCGGCGCGCTCGAGGGAGCCGAGAGCGTGGAGCAGGCGCTCATCCGGGAGATGGAGGAGGAGACCGGGGTGGTGCTCGCGCCCGGCGAGGCCACGTTCTTCACCACGGCGATCGACCCGGCGGTGAACCGGCTCGTGCACCTCGCCTATCTCGAACGCTCTGTTGCGCCCTCTGAGATCGACCTGCGCGAGGGACAGGGCGCTGCGTGGCGCTCGCGTGCCGAGATCGCGCAGATGCGCATCACGCCGTTCGTGCGGACGGTGCTCGACGAGCAGCTCTTCCCCCTGCTCGAGGCTCGAGCGCGCTAGCTCTTCGGCGCTCCCGGGGGCGCCTCGACCCCAAGGATCGTGGCGAGCCGGGCCTGCTCGGAGCGCACCATCGCTGCGCAGGCCTCCCAGTAGGGGCCGTCTTGTCGGTGCAGGCGCTGCCACGGCTCGACGCCGTCGCGGGCGCCGCGGCGCAAGAGCTCCACCATCGCGAAGGTGCGCGGGCCGAGCGTGTCGAGGAGCGCGACGCGACCTGGACCGTCCAGGCCGTATCCCTCGACGAGGGCGACGAGGCGCGCCGAGAGCACGTCGCCGTCCATCTTGGGGGCAAGAGGGACGAAGCTCTGCACCGCGTACGCGAGGTCCCAGCGCGTCGGCGCCGGCGCGGCGCCGTCCCAGTCGATCAGCGCCATCGTCACATCGCCGCGGACGAGGTTCCAGGGGGCGACGTCGTTGTGACACACCGGGCCGTCGCTGGGCGGGACGATGGCCGGGCTCCAGCGCGCGGACGCCGGTGCCCGAAAGGTCGCTAGCGCGCCGTGCAGCTCGGCGATCAGCCGCCCGATGTCACCCAGCGCGGCGACATCGAGGTCGCTCGGGTCGGCGGGCGCCTCGCCCGGGACGTAGGAGAGCACCTGGCGCCCTTTACGGTCATAACCGAGCGCTCGCGGCGCGTGGGCGAAGCCGACCGCCTCGAGGTGCCCGAGGAGTGCGTCGACACCCGCTGACCAGGGCCCTGCCGGGCGGCGGACCGTGTCACCGATCCGCACGACGCGAGTCACGTTTCCCCCGGTGAGGAGCTGCTCTATTGGCCGCGCCACGTCGGCGCCTAAAGGGAGGGGCGGCGGCCGGACCGGTCGCGACGTGTGGCCAGGTCGCGCAGGGGCGCGGTCAGCTTCCAGCTGGTCGAGCTGCGGAGATCGGCGAGCTCGCCTCGCGCGCCCGCGAGCTCCGCCCGCAGGCGCTCGGCCTCGGCACGAGCCGCCTCGAGCTCGGCCCGCAGCGCCTCGGGTGCTTCGGACCCCTCGGCGGCGCTCGGGCTCGGGGAGGCGACGGCGGCCTGGCGGGCCATCCGCAGCGCCTCGCGCTCCTCCCAGAAGCGGGCGACCGCACCCGCGGGCAGCAAGACGGGCGACGCGTCGAGGCGCGCCGCCATGGCCTGGCGCGACGCGACCCCAGCACCTTCGGGCCCCTCGTCGTCGCGGCGGCGCCGCACGAGGCCGATCTCGCCGTCGCGCTCGTGCACCCCGCAGAGCATTGCCGCCTCTAACAAGACGTCCTCCTCCTCGGCGCCGGTGGTCGCCATGGCGTAGGAGAGACCGAGGTCGCAAAAGGCGCTCGCCGGGATGGCGTAGCTCCCTGGCGGAGAGGCCGGCTCGAAGACGTGCTCGGAGAGCAAGAAGCGGGGCCGCGAGCACAGTTCGGCCGCCCCGACGACCTCGCCGTCGGCGCCGAGGGATTGGCGCAGTGCCAGGCAGCGAACCACGGCTCCGGGTCGCTCGGCAGCCAGCCGGGCGAAGCTCTCGACGTAGTGCGGGAAGACGACGCTCGCCTCGTCGAGCACCGTGAAGTAGCGGCCCTTCGCGCCCGAGCGCGCCAGCTCGACGGCGGCCCCGCGTTCGCTCGGGCCGGCGAGCACAACGAGTCGCCCAGCCAGCGCGGGGGAGCGCTCGTCCAGCTGGCGCTCGAGCTCGGCCGCTTGCTCGCGGTTCGCACCGGCGAGCACGACCCGTACCTCGAAGTCAAAGGAGCGCTGGGCCTCGAGGGATAACACGACGTCGCCCAGCCGCTCCGGGGCGCTCGCCAGCAGGGCGATGCTGAGAAAGCAGCTCGACGCGGCGGGTTCGGCGCCCCGATCCAATCGCGCCGGTTCGGGCAGGAAGGCGCGGGCGAACTGGTTGGTGACCGCGCCGGGGCCCGCCTGCTCGCGCACATGCGCGATGAGCTGGCGCAACGGCGTCGGCGCGATGGCGGCGGCGTCCCTTGGGAAGTGCTGGTCGCTCTCGGCCAGCACGAAGTCGTCCGCGCCCACCTCGCGCCAGCCGGCGGCGGCGAAGTCCCCCGAAAGGCGCGCCGGCGAGTACAGCGAGACGTGGGTGATGTCGAGCAGGCCGACGGGGGTGACGTCCCAGCGACCGAGCACGAGCTTGGCAGCGAGGTCGACGTGGGTCACGTTGGGGATGGAGACCACGAGGGGGGCCGAGCCGTGCGCGACGGAGAAGTCCCGCACCGCGGCGAGCAGCTCGGCACCGTTGGTGAGGTGCTCGATGATGTCGAGCGCGGTGACCGCCGCGAGGGGCGCGGCGCCAAGGGCCTCAGAGAGCCGAGCCGGGAGCGTGCCGGCGTCGCGAAGGTCGACGCGGTGGCCGGCAAAGCCACGGTGCGCGAGGTCCTCGAGGCCCTCGCCCTCGAGGTCGAGGCCGACGTAGCCAAATCCGAGGGCGCGCAGCGGCTCGGCGATCGCCCCGTAGCCACAGCCGAGGTCGAGCACCGTCCCACCCGCGGCGCCGTGCGCCTGGACGAGCCCGACGACCTTCGCATAGGGCGAATCCGCGGTGTAGGGCGAGTGGTAGCGCGAGAAGTCGGTCGCCTCCGGTTCGCTCACCTCAACCTCCGCCGGGCAGGACAAGCGGCTCGTCTCGCACATAGGCGCCCTCGGCCGCGGTGATCGCCCGCAGTCCGTGGTGGTGGGCGAGGCGGACGAGGGCCGGCCGGTCCTCGGGCTCGGAGGGCGCGGCGGCGCTCAGGAGCTGGTGGCGGACCAGCGCGCACACACGCAGCGCCTCGCCGGGTGCGGGCGCCGGCCAGGACTCTCCCTCTTCGGCGCGCACGGTCGTCTCGAGTGGCAGCTGGCGGGCGAAGACCACCCCCACGTCGGCGCGTGCGGCGCCGACGAGGGCACCGAGCAGCGCGCGGTCGAGGTAGCTGGCGCCGTCGCAGACGAGCACGTAGTCCGCCGCGGGGCCACTGCCAAGGAGCCCCCGGTGGAGCTCCTCGTCGCTCACCTGGCGCGGGAAGTGCGCGAACGACAGCGCTCGCAGGCCGCGGCCGACGAGGGAGGCGGCGAGCGCCTCGAGCTGGTGCGCCGCCATCACGGGAGCACTCGAGCGATCGCCGATCGCGAGGTCCACGGCCACGCCCGGGTGCGCGCCACGATGGGCCTCGATGGCGGCGCCGATCGAGCGAAGGGCGCGCGCCAAGTGGCCGGGGGCGAGCGCTCCGAGCGCGAGCTGGATGCGGACGCTCGCCGGCTCGCGCACCGTGGCGCTGTGCCACGCGAACGGGCTCCGCCCGCTCGGCTGGGCCGGCCCTTCGGCCCGGCGCGGGTTGCCCGGTAGGCCGGCGCCGCTCAGGCGCTGCGCGAGCAGCGGGCCGTCGAGATCATCGGCGCTGAACAGGCTGGCGGGGTCGCGCAGGAATGAGGTGCCGGGAACCTCGAGGTCGTAGTGGATGTGCCAGCCCCTGGCGCGCTCGCCGGGATGGAACCGGCCTTGGCGCTCGCGGAAGATCTTGCGCTCGCCGTGCTGTTGGGAGCGGATCGGGTAGTGGCGAAGCAGGAACTTGTAGGGAAAGACGCGGCGCCCGGAAAAGGCCGCCTCGTGGCCGCCGGTCGAGGCGATCTCGACGAGCTCGCGCTGGGGCTTCCATGCCTTTTGTTCGAGGAAATGGCTGGCGACGTCGCCGAACTCAAAGAAGCGGAAATGCCGCTCAAGGTCGCCGCCCTCGACGAAGTCGTTGTCCACCGGCATGAAGTTGAGCACCGTGTGGTCGATGCAGTTGAAGCCGAAGCGGTCCACTGCAAAGAGCGCGTGCCGCAGGCTGACCCCCGGCCAGGGTGACTGGCGGATCTCGTCGGCGTCGTGGTGGATCACCCAGTCGGCTCCCGAGTGGTGCGCGTACTCCTGGACGCGGGCGAGCAGGGCGCGCAGCTCGAAGTAGGGGGATGGCCCGTCGCTGGGGAAGCGCTCGAGGCTGAGGCGTCCGGTGCGCGCACGTGCCTCGATCTGCTCAAGCGTGCCGTCGCTCGACCAGTTGTCGATGGCGTGCACGAAGATGCCGTCCTCGAGGAGGCGGTCGAGGAGCGGGCCCACGATGTCGGCCTCGTTGAAGGTGGTCACGATCGCGAGCACCCGGAAGCTGGCGGGTGGCTCACTCACACCAAGCGGATCGAAGCGGTCCAAGAGCCCAAAGCCCGGCGCTCGAAAGCGCGGCGAGGTCCCCGTCTGCTCGGCGAGGGTCGCCAGCGCGGCGTCGTCCAGGCCGCCGACCGGGTCACGCACGAGCACGATGGGCGGCGACGGCTCGCTCGGCTGAGCGCGCCCGATCGCGTCGGCGTCGAGGATGAGCGGGTGCCCCAGACCCTCCTCGCCGCAGCGTCGTGACAGGTAGGCCGCAAGGGCGTCGAGAGGGGGCGGATCGGCAGGCATGGCGGACGCCGCGACGCTAGCGTGCCCGGCTGGCGCCGCCTAGCCCCGCCCATCCCAGGGGCCGCGAGCAGGCGAGTAGTGTCCCTCGCTCATGGAGGCCGACCGCGCCGGATGGCGTGGCGATGCGGCAGCGCTCGGGTGGCTCGTCGTGCTGGCGGCGGCGCTGCTCGGACCGGCGCTCGCCCACGGTGGCGCCCTCGGCCCCTACGACCTCTTGCGAGAGATCGGCCTGACCGCGACGGCGAGCCCGCACATCCACAACACCATCGGCTCGGACGAGATCGAGGAGTTCATCCCCTGGCAGGCGCTGGACTGGTTACAGGTCCACGCTGGCCACCTGCCCCTTTGGAATCCCGACAGCCTGCTCGGCATGCCGCTCGCGTTCAACATGGAGAGCGCTCCGTTCTCCCTCGCGGTCGCCGTCGGCTACCTCTTCCCGCTGCACCTTGCCCACAGCGCGACCGTGGTGGCGACGCTGCTCATCGGTGCCACCGGTGCCTACGTGGCGGCTCGCAGCCTTGGGCTGGCGGTGCTGCCGGCGCTGGTGGCGGCGAGCATCTTCGAGCTGTCGGGCGCCTTCACCGTCTGGCTCGGGGCCTACGAGTCTGCCTGCCTCGGCTTTGCCGGCTGGGTGATCGCCGCCTCGGTCCTCGTGCTGCGGGGCCGGCGGCGGCCGCTCGCCATCGCCGCGCTGGCCGTCGTGGTGGCGCTCGCCGTGGCGGCTGGAGAGCCGCAGATCGCCGCTGTGCTCCTCGTCAGCCTGGGCATCTACGTCGTGATCGTCATCGCGGGGGTGGCACGCCGCGGAGAACGCGCCCGGGCGCGGCGTGCCGCGCTCGACCACCTCATCGCGCTGGTCGCCGCCGGCGCCCTCGTGGCCCCGGTGTACCTCCCGGCGCTCCAGCTCGGCATCGCCTCGGCGCGCGAGCAGGGACCCTTCGTCTCCGGCCTGCCGCTCTATGACCTGTCGCACCTCGCCTTGGCGGCCTACAACGGCGTCCCCACGAACCTCACCAGCCTGATCGGGCCGGACAACCTCTACGTGTCGATGATCTACGTCGGCGTGATCGGCCTGTGCCTCGCCCTGTGCTCGCTGGCGCTGGTGCGCCGGCGCACCGAGGTGTTGGCGCTCGGGGTGGTCGCCGCCGTGCTCCTCGTGGCGCTCTTCTTCTCGCCGGTGGTGGACCTGTTACGAGCGATCCCGCTGCTGCGCGTGTTTCGCCTCGACCTCGCCACCCCAATGCTCGACTTCAGCCTCGCCATGCTGGCCGGATTCGGTGCCGCCGGCCTCCTTTCCTCAGATGGCTCGGTCCGTCGGCGCGCCGATCGCCTCCTCGAGCTCGGCGTGCTCGCGGCGTTCCTTGCGCTCAGCGTCCTCGGCGTGCGCCTCGCCCTGAACGTCGACCGCCTCGACGCCACGCAGGAATCAGTGCGCGCCGGCAGCTTCGTCTTTCCGGCGGTCTCCCTCGTGGCGCTTGGCGTGTTCGTAGCCTTCCGACGGCACTCTCGCGCCGGGAGCCGACCGGTCGAGGGACGCGCCGGGGGGCGAGCGATCGTCGGGCTGCTCGTCCTCGAGTCGGCGCTGCTGGCGCTCGCCGGCGAGAACGTTCCCTCGTCGGCGGCCAAGGTGCCGCCGCCGAGCGAGGCGATCGCGCGGCTCGCCCGCATCAGCCACGGTGCGCTCGTTGGCATCGGGTCGTGCGTGGAGAACGCCTTCCCAAACCTCGGCATCTTGCCGAACGTGAACCTCCTCTACGGCGTGAAGGAGTTGATCGTCTACGACCCAATCGTGCCGTCGACGTACTACGCCTCCTACGGCGAGGCAACGGGTGGCTCGACGGCGCCGCTCGTCCCGCACCTGTTCTGCCCGGCGATCCGCTCGCTCCGCCTCGCCCGCCTCTATGGGGTCTCCGACGTCCTCGAGCCACCTGGGGCGCGCCCGCCCGCCGGTATGGTCCGCGTCGCCACGTTGCATGGCGAGGGGCTCTTTCGCGTCCCCGGTTCGGGACGCGCCACGCTGACCAGCGCGTCCGGCAAGGTGCGCGTGGTGCAGGCGAGCGAGCCCACCCCGGACACTTGGACGGTCAAGTTTTCTGCCAAGACGCGGTCGCGCCTCGAGCTGCGCATCACCGACGAGCCGGGCTGGCAGGCGACGATCGACGGCCGGCCGCTCGCGTTGTCGCACCGCCACGCCGTGATGCTGGCGGCGAGCGTGCCGCCGGGCCACCACGTTGTGCGGCTGCGCTACTGGCCCCGCGCCTTCAGCGTCGGCCTGGCGATCTCTGCCCTGGCCGTCCTGGTCCTGGCCTTCGGCGTGGCCTTCCCGCTGTTCGGCCGTCTGGTCCTGCTCAAGCGCGCCCGGTCGGCACGGCGCGCTGGGGCGGGCCGACGTAGGAACTGAGCGGGCGAATCAGCGCGTTGTTCGCCAGCTGCTCCATCACATGGGCCGTCCAGCCCGTGATGCGGGCCATCACGAAGATCGGTGTGAAGGTCGGGATGTCGAAGCCCATCAGGTGGTAGGCGGGACCGGTCGGGTAGTCGAGGTTCGGGTGGATGTTCTTCTCGCGCATCATTGCCGCCCCCAGCCGGTCGTAGAGGTCGATGAGCTCGCGGGCGCCGCGTCGGTCGGCCAGGTCGCGCAGCGCCGTCTCCATCGTCGGGACTCGGCTGTCGCCGTGCTTGTAGACGCGGTGACCAAAGCCCATGATCTTGACCTTGGCAGCGAGCGCCTCGGCGAGCCAGGACTCGGCGCGATCGGCGGTGCCGATCGCTTCGAGCATCGCCATCACGGCCTCGTTGGCGCCGCCGTGCAACGGGCCCTTCAGCGCGCCGATGGCGCCCGTGACCGCCGAGTGCAGGTCCGAGAGCGTCGAGGCGATGACGCGGGCGGTGAAGGTGGAGGCGTTGAACGAGTGCTCGGCATACAGCACGAGGGAGATCTCGAAGCAGCGGACGATCTCGGGCTCGGGGATCTCGCCGAAGCACATATGGAAGAAGTTCTCGGCGATCGACAGCGACGGGTCCGGTGGAATCGGCCCCTCGCCGCGCCGTCGGCGCTGCTCGGCGGCGACGATCGCCGGGAGCTTGGCTAGTAGATCGACCGATTTTGCGAGGTTCGCCTCGGGGCTGGCGTCGTCCTCGGCGGGGTCGCTCGCGCCGAGGATGCTCACGGCGCTGCGCAGCACGTCCATCGGGTGGCAGCTGGTCGGCAGCGTCGCCAGGCTCGCCAGCAGCCCCTCGGGCAGCGGCCGGCGGGAGCGCTCGAACGCGACGAAGCCGTCGCGTTGGCCGGGCCCGGGAAGCTCGCCGTTCCAGAGCAGGTAGGCGACGTCCTCAAAGCTGCAGGAGGCGGCGAGCTCTTGGACGGGGTAGCCGCGATAGAGCAGCGAATTGGTCTCCGGATTCACCATCGAGATCGCCGTCGTGTCCGCGACGACGCCGGCAAGGCCACGGCGAACCCGTCCGCCCTCATCGTGCTGTTGGTCGCTCACTGCGGCTCCCTTCCTTGAATCCGTCCGTCTCGCCGAGCGAGCGCCGGTAGACCTCGGTGTCGAAGGCACCGTAGGCCTCGTAGTCCAAGACCTCATAAAGGCGCGCCCGGGTCTGCATCTCGCCGACCAAGCCGACCTGGGTGCCGGCGCTCGCGAGCTCGCGCAGCCCGCGCTCCACGGCTCCCATCGCCAGGCGCAGCGTTGTCACCGGGTAGATGACGACGCGCACCCCCGCGTCATGCAGGGTCGCGGTGTCGGAGAGCTCGCTCTTTCCGAACTCAGTCATGTTGGCGAGGATGGGGGCTGGCACGGCGGCGGCGAAGGCCGCGAACTCGGCTGGCCCGGTGAGCGCCTCGGGGAAGATGAGGTCGGCGCCCGCGTCCACGTAGGCCTTGGCGCGCTCGATGGCGCCATCCAGCCCCTCGATCGCCCGGGCATCGGTGCGCGCGCACAGCACGAAGTTCTCGTCGCGCCGCGCCGCACAGGCGGCGGTGATCCTTCGCACCATCTCGGCTCGCGAGACGACCTGCTTGCCCTCGAGGTGGCCGCAACGCTTGGGGTTCACCTGGTCCTCGAGGTGGCACCCCGAGGCACCGGCGTCCTCGAGCAGCTGCAGCGTGCGGGCGGCATTGAGCGGCTCACCGAAGCCGGTGTCGGCGTCGACGAGGACCGGCAGGTCGCACGCCCGCGTGATCTCGGCGGTGCGCTGGGCCACCTCGCTGAGGGTCGTGAGGCCGAGGTCGGGGAGCGCGAGCGATGCCGACAGGGCGGCACCGGAGAGGTAGGTCCCCTCGAATCCGGCCTCGGCGACAAGCCGCGCCACGAGGCCGTTGAAGGCACCGGGGAGCCGTAGCAGCCGGCCGGCGCCGAGGGCGGCCTTGAAATCGGCGCGCCGGTCGCTCGCGCTGCGGGCGGACTCGAGCACTACAGGAGGCCGCCACGGGGCGTGCGGGCCTCGAGGCCCTCGACGGAAAAGGTCAGCGAGGACAGCGCGGCGGCGTCGAGCTCACCGAGGGCCTCGCAGCGCGCGATGAAGCGCGCGCGCTCGACCTCGGCCAGCTGGCCGGCAGCGAGGCGGTGGAACTTCGCGACGTACTCGGCGCGACCAAAGGGCCGGGCGCCGAGGGGGTGGGCGTCGGCGACGGCAATTTCCTCCTCGATCACCGAGCCGTCGGCCATCACGACCGTGACCTTGCCGCCAAAGGCCTGTTCCTTCGGATCGCTCGAGCGGTAGCGGCGGGTCCAGCCGGGGTCCTCGACCGTTGTGATCTTGTGCCACAACGCCACGGTCGAGGGCCGATGCGCGCGTTCGGGTGCGTAGGAGCGCTCCTCGTGCCAGGTCCGGTCCTCGAGGGCGACGGCGAAGATGTACATCAGCGAGTGGTCGAGGGTCTCCCGCGAGGCGTCCGGGTCGAGCTTTTGCGGGTCGTTGGCGCCGCTGCCGATCACGAAGTGGGTGTGGTGGCTGGTGGCGATGGTGATCTGCGCCACCTCGGCGAGATCTCCGATGCGGTCGCGCAGCCGAGCGGCGAGGTCGATGAAGGCCTGGGCCTGGTACTCGGCCGAGTGCTCCTTGGTGAAGGTGTCGAGGATGGCCCGGCAGGGCTCACCGGGCGCTGGCAGCGCCACGTGGTAGCTCGCCTCGGGACCGTCGAGCATCCAGGCGATGACGCCGTCCTCTCCCTCATAGATCGGTGAGGGCGAGCCTTCGCCGCGCATCGCTCGGTCTACCGCCTCGATGGCGCACTTGCCAGCAAAGGCCGGGGCGTACGCCTTCCACGAGGAGATCTCGCCCTTGCGCGACTGGCGCGTCGCCGTGGTCACGTGCAGCGCCTGGCCGATCGCCTGGTAGACGACTTCGGTCGGCAGGTCGAGGAGCGTCCCGAGGCCGGCGGCGACGGACGGCCCGAGGTGCGCGACGTGGTCGATCTTGTGCGCGTGCAACGAGATCGAGCGGGCCAGGTCGACCTGGACCTCATAGGCAACGGCGATCGCGCGCACCAGCTCGGCGCCGCTGCGTCGACAGTGCTGCGCCACGGCGAGCAGCGGCGCGATGTTGTCGCCGGGATGCGCGTACTCGGCGGCGAGGAAGGTGTCGTGGAAGTCGAGCTCGCGCACGGCGACCGCGTTGGCCCACGCGGCCCACTCCGGAGCCACGCGGGTCCCCGGGCCGCAGCCGAACACCGCGGCGCCAGGGACAAGGGGCCGGGCGAGCGCCTGCGCCCGGGCGTTCGCCACCGGCGTCCGGCCGAGCGCGGCGGCGGCGACAGCCGCGTCGTCGATGAGCCGGTTGATCACCATCGCCTCGACCTCGGCCGCGACCGGCGCAGGGTCGGTCGCCAGCTCGGCAAGCTTCCAGGCGAGCTGGTCGTGGCGTGCCAGGTGCTCTGCGCTCGCATGCACCCGCACGAGATGTTCGATCAAGGCTCCCCCTCAGCGCCCGCCACTCGGCGAGCCTACGCCGAGCCCCGGCGCGGGGTGAGCGCTAGGGGTGTTCGCTCGGGAGCTGTCTGGTGCGCAGCGGCGGTGTCGCCTGCGGCGACAAGAAGCGGAACGGGGCGGCGCGAGAGGCCGTTCCCGACCGTGAAGGGTGAGAGGCCCGGGGACTCCGGCCCGCCACGCACCAGACGCATAGATGAACGCCGTGCAGCGCGATGCATTCCCGGGTCGCTATCCCGCGAGCGCCCGCTCTCTTGTGGCCGCGGCAGCCTCGCCGGGCCGACGGCCCCAGGCTCCGGTGACGATTCCCGTCGCGCCACTCTGGCCGGAGTGCGCGAGTCGCAGAACCTCGGGCAGGCGTGCGAGCTGGCGCGGGCTGAGCGGGGGGAGGTAGCGGCGCACGAGCAGTCCCTGGTCATGCAGCTGCGCGGCCCCGAAGTCGACGGCCCGGGCGATCGTGCGCCGCAGCGGGGCGTTCTTGCCGGCGCGCTCACCGAGCCCGATGGCGCGTGCCGTCTCGGCGAGATCGATCAGCGTGCCTGAGGGCGCGCGGTCGAACAGGTCGGCCAAATGGCGCAGGAGGACGACGGTCGACGGGCCGAGCACGGGAAGCCAGAACCGCTCGACGTATCGGCCGCGAACCTCATGGCCGCACAACTCGTCGGCGGCGTCCCCGATCGGGATGACGCTGAGGCGACCGTGGTGCACCGCGAGCTCGATCTCATCCACCGTGCTGGTCATGACTGGCAGCTCCTCTCCGCGGCCGGCGCCGCGCGATGGAGACGATCGCCTGGGTGAGTACCACCGCACCTACCTGTTGTCGGCTGGCATAGTTCTCTGCCGTGGGCCTGCTTGACAGCTGGACTCGCGGCGGCCACACCGCCGACGGGATCACGCATCCGACGTACCGTAAGGGCCGTGGGCCAGGCGTGATCGTGATCCACGAGATCCCCGGGATCACGCCTGCGGTTATCGCATTCGCCGAGCAGGTGGCGGAGCGAGGGTTCACGGTCGTGCTGCCGTCGCTGTTCGGCCGCGAGGAGGCCCCGGCGACCGTGCGGGAGTCGTTGCGCAGCATCGCCCGGGTCTGTGTCAGCAGCGAGTTCAGCCTGTTCGCGCTCGGGCGTACCAGTCCGGTTGCGACCTGGCTCAGGTCTCTGGCCCGCGAGCTGCACGCCGAGCTGGACGGACCCGGCGTGGGGGCGGTTGGCATGTGTCTGACCGGGGGCTTCGCGCTAGCGATGCTCGCCGACGCGCCGATCGCGGCCCCCGTGCTCGCCCAGCCGGCATCGCCGGCACCCCTAGGCAAGGCGCGTAAGGCTGACCTCGGACTCAGCCCGGGCGATCTGGCGTCGGTCAAGGACAAAGTGGCTAGCGGATGTCAGGTGCTCGGCCTGCGCTACGACCACGACCCCGCGGTTGGATCCCGCTTCGACACCCTTCGCCGCGAACTGGGCGACAGCTTCATCGCCCTAGAGTTCCCCGGTCGGAAGCACGCCACGCTGACCGAGCACCGCCAGCAGGAGGGCATTGACCGCGTGCTGAGGTTCTTCGACGACAAGCTCAAGGCGGGACCGGATCACCAGTCGAGCCGGGCAGCCTTCCCATCGCCGTGAGGAGCCGTGGTTTGCCCCGCGGGGCCCGCTCGAAGCGGACGGCCAGCGACTCGCGGATCTCGGCGAGGGCGCGCTGAGCCAGGGCGGCCGAACCCATCGGGTGGCTCGAGTGGCTATACGCCCCATTCACGAGCCAGTGACCAGTCCGACGTCTCGACCCGCGCAGCGGTAACGACGCCGTAGGGTTCCTCGTCCAGCCGCTCGAGGGGTCGCGCGCGGTCGTCGACCATTGTGTTCGGGTCGACCGGTCGAGTGAGCTGATCGCCCGTCGTCGGTCCTCGCCAGTGTGGCGGCTGCTCTTCCACCGGCAGGCCGCTTGCTATTTTGGAAACGGTAGTATGTTAATGGCTCTAAAAGGAGAGCCATGTGGAGCTCGCCGGGACCGAGGTACCCATCGTCTGGCGCGGCCGGCGGGCACATGCCTTCGTGCCCCAGCTGCTCGCCGAGCGTGACGTCTCCTTGGACCAACGGGCCGCCACGCGCTGCGGCGTCGCGGAGGCGAGCGTCGTGCAAGGGGCGGCGGCTCTCGGCGAGGACTACGCACCGCTCGCCCGGCTGCTGCTTCGTGCCGAGGGCATCGCCTCGAGCTACATCGAAGGCGTCAGCGCTCCGATCGTCGACGTCGTGCTCGCCGAGCACGATGCGGACAGCCACACCCCGGCCGGCTGGGTCGCGGCCAACCTCGCGGCCACCAACCAGGCGATCGCCCATGCGTCGGGGACGGACCGGCTCGGGCTGGGCGAGCTGTGTCGCTGGCACGAAGCCCTCATGGCCGCCAGCCCGACGCCGGCGCGCCACGTGGGCCGCATCCGCGACGAGCAGGGATGGATCGGCGGGCACCCCCCCTTTGACGCCCACCTCGTTGCGCCTCCGCCGGGCACGCTCGCCGCGCTGCTCGACGACCTACTCGCGTTCGTGAACGACACCGAGGTTCACCCCGTCGCCGCGGCCGGCGTCGCGCACGCCCAGTTCGAGATCGTCCACCCCTTCGCCGACGGGAACGGGCGCATCGGCCGCGCCCTCGTCTCCTGGCTGCTCACCCGGCGCTTCGGACTGCTCGCGCCACCCCCTGTCAGCGTCCGACTGGTGGCCGACGTCGGCGGCTACACCGCCGGGCTCACCCGGTACCGCTTCGGGGAGACGAGCGCCTTCGTCTCGTGGTTCGCCGATGCCGTCTCGGGAGCGGGCCACGCGCAGCAACAGCTGGTCAAGGATGTCGAGCAGGTCCGGGCCGGCTGGGAGTCCACGCTGTCGGCCCACGGCGCCGTCCGCCGGCTGCGCTCCGACGCCGCCGCTCGGCGAGTCCTTCATCTCCTGCCGCGCCAACTCGTTCTCAGCGCGCCGCTCGTGGCGCGCGAGCTCGGTCTCACCCGTCAAGGCGCCGGCGCGGCGCTGCGGACGCTTGGTGCTGCCGGCATCCTCACGCCCTATCGGCCGCCGTCGGCCGTCCCAGCAACGCGTGCCGAAGGGCGCGGGCGACCGGCCGCGCTGTATGTGAGCGAGCAGCTGCTCGGCCTGGTGGGCGCGAGCCCGTTGCCGCGTTGATGTGCATGTCGGGTGACGACCCAGTGCGGCCATGCTCGGCAGGACTGAATCGGCACAGGTGGTGCCTCGTGCTGGCGGCGCGCCCGGGTCGGAGACTCGTCGGACGTTGAGGCAGAGCTGGCTATCTCGCGCCATTGCGGGTTCGGCTGGGAGTCACAGCCTGCGACTTGGAGACCGTTTCGGCCTTTGCGCTTGGGGGACTACCCAATCCGCGGAGACGCGTCCACCTTCCTAGAGCCCGAACCACGTTCGGTGTCTGGCGGCGCGACTCGCGTAGAACGCCCGGTGTTCCAACTCTGGCAACCCCAACGCCGGATATCTGCTCGTCGCGAGAACGCATCTGCATCGAGACGAGCGCCGTCTTGAACGCTCAGTTCGCGACGCGCCCCGCTTCCGCGATCGAGAGTTGACCGTGGCCCGGTCGCGATCCCTGGTCCATCGGCTAGGGGAGCTGTGCCTGGTCGGTGATCGCCACTGCTTGGCGAACGCGGACGGCGTCAGCCAACCATGGGCGCTGTAGGGCCGACTCTCGTCGAAGTCGACGTGCCGGTCCACCGTGAGGACCATCGCCTCGAGGGGTGACTCGAAGCGCAATCGGTTGAGGTGCTCGTCGCGAAGACTCCCGTTGAACCCCGCCCGCCCGTTCTGCCAGGGCGATCCGGGCTCGGTGAAGATCGTGTTGGCGCCATTGAAGCGGCACCAATGGGCGACGACGAGAGCGTCGGCCCGAGAAATCGTGCCGGGGGAGAAGCCTTGCGCGAATCCCGTCATCAGTCACAAAGCGACGACGGTCATCGGCCCGGCACGGGAGTGTCGCGCAGCGCTGTCTTGGCGCTCCTCCCCGAGCGTGGTGACGCCGAGCAGGGTCGACGGAGACGGTACCCACTTACCTGAGTGCGCGAGATCGTCTCGTGCCCGGCGAATGAGCGATGTCTTGCCGAAGCGGCGCGGGCAACCACGCGGGCGTTGTTCGCTTCTCTGCCAATGCGAGGAGCCTGTCGACGGCTTCCTCGCGGTCGATGATGTCCTTGCTGTCGACCGGCTGGGTGACCCGGAACGGATTGGTGAAGATCCGCTTTGACGTGCGTTCCCGCTTCCCTCCCTCCCTCCCGGAAGCGGAGCGGCTCGGCTCAATGAGATAGCGGCACACACCGCCACAAGGTAGAGCGGGTCAGCGTGGGGCCGCCCGGTCATCTCGCCACACAATGGCCGGGCCGCTTCGAGTCTGGTGGCACGTGGTCCGTTGATCTGGCTCCCGCAATCGCAAAGCACCCTCGAGCCACGAGGTCGCGGGCTGGTTTCGGAACTCGCCACGAGACGAGCTCCACCACGCACGGCGCGGCTGCGATGCGTCAGGCGCGCCGTGCGCGGCCAATCACGTGGGGCGCTACCGGCGCGGTCATCCGTGACGGCTGGAAGCGGAAGTGACGGACCTTCTCGATGGCGAAGCCGGCGGCTGCGATCGCGTCGACCGTCTCCCGGTTGGGATGACAACCGCCGCCGAGGTGTGGCCAGATGAGGTCTGCCCAATCCTGTCGGCGAGCGGCAACGGGGTCCCTTGCGCGGACGTGCTCATAGAAGCGCAGCTCGCCCCCAGGCCGCAGCGCCCAGAAGAGCTCGGCGAGCGCCGCCGCGGCGTTTGGGACCGAGCAGAGCACGAGGGATGCGACTGCCGCGTCGAAACGCGCCGCGGGCAGCGAGAGCTGCCCCGCCCAGCCGTCGCGCACGGTGACGCGTACCGGGGCGCGCGCCGCGGCGAGCTCGGCTTTGGATCGAAGGAACGGGTCCGGCTCGATCGCGAGCACCCCGTTGACCCCGGCGGGGTAGTGCGCGAAGTTCAGTCCGTTGCCGGCGCCAAGCTCCACCACTTCGCCCTGCAGGCCCTCGAGGAGCTCCTGGCGATGCTCGGCCGTCCCCCCGCGCTCGGCCAGAGGTGACAGCAGGTGGTAGCAGCGGGCGAAGACCGGATGCGCTCCGATGGCCGAGCCCCGAGCACCAACGCCGGCGTCGCTGCCACGAGCGCCCGGTGCGCCCACGCGAGTCACGCGTCCTCGGCAACGGTGCGACGCGCGAGGCTCGGGCTCAGCACGGCGCTGGACCTCGCGCACGAACACGGCCCCCCACCAGGTCCGTGACGGCTCGCGACCGGGTTGCGGGCGCGCTCGGTGGTGACGCCCAAGTCGCGGTTGGCACGCAGGCGATCGTAGGCGGCCATCGGCCCACACGCGCTCGCGCCCGCGCAACGAGGGCACGGCGAATCGCTCGGCGAGCCAATCTGGGTGCCGCGGGTTGCGTCGCGTTGCTCGTTAGCTTGACCGGGTGCTCGTCTCGGCGTTGGTGATCCTGGCGGTGTTCTTGGGAGCGCTCACCCGGGCCACGTTCGGATTCGGGGAAGCAGTGGTCGCGATGCCCCTGCTCGCTCTGTTGCCGGTGAACCTGCACACGTCTGCCTCGCTCGTCGGCCTGGTGGGGCTGTCGGTCGCGCTGATGAGCTTGCTCGGCCGGGTCCGACATGTCGACGTTGCGGCCCTGGCGCGGCTGTCCGTCGGCACGCTGTGCGGGATCCCGCTCGGCATCGCGCTCCTCAAGGAGGTGCCCGCGTCGCTCGTCATGACCGTGCTCGGTTCCAGCCTCGTCCTCTACGGCCTGGGCAGCCTGGCCTCCCGCCGAGCGCGCGGCAACCTCGGCCTCGCCTGGTCGTACCCGACCGGCCTCCTCGCTGGAGCGCTCGGCAGCGCCTACAACTTCGCTGGCGCGCCGGTCGCGGTCAATGGGACGCGCCGCGGCTGGGGCCCCGAAGACTTCCGGGGGACGTTGCAGGCCCACTTCGCGATCGCCGGGGTGATGATCGTGTGCGCGCAGGCGGTCGGCGGCATCTGGACCCCCGCCGTCCCGTGGCTGTTCGCCGCCTCGCTCCCAGCCGTCGCCCTCGCCACCTTCTGCGGCCACCGGCTGCACCGTCGCATTCCCGCCGAGCGCTTCGCTCGCGCCGTCTACCTCCTCGTGCTCGCGCTCGGCCTCGTGTTGCTCGGTCGCGTGCTCGGCGCGCCCTGAGCCTGCGGCGGGCATCCCGCCTCAGGCCGAGCTCTGGTCTCGGCGCGCCGGCGAACCGGCGAGTGGCGCTGCCCCGGCGCGCTCGGACGCGGGTATCTCTGACCCTGATATTGCAGCGAAGTAGCGGCACGCGCCTGCTAATGACGCGACAAATGCTCCGCTACCTGGGAGAATGCAGCTGACGAAAGCGCATCGACAACCCAGGAGAGGAGCACCTGTCCGG
>JAJZBI010000039.1 GCA_021798985.1 Actinomycetes bacterium | reverse complement strand
CACCGCTCACACCGAGAGCAGAACTCGATGATCCGCCGCTACATCGCCTGGCGCAACCGCCACGCTCACGACGTCCAACTGCGTGAGCTGGTGAAACGCGCAAACGTTGCCTGACGCGGCACTAGCATGCGGGCACGCGAGGAGGGGGTGCCGTGGGTGCGCGCCGTCGAGGGTTGGCGTGTCGATCGGCGAGCTGGCCGGCGGCATCGGCGGCTGCGCAGCGCGGCCTGCCGACGACGCTTCGCGCGTGGATTGGAGCCGATCGAACGGTCGGCCCCATGATGGCCGTTGTGGGCAAGGAAGGGGTGGCGGTGCGGCAGGCGGGGCGATGCGGTCGATGAATCGCCGCAACCCCGGGCGCCCGCAGCTGGCGGGCGATCCGGTGGTGCGCGACCTCGTGGCGCTGCTCGGCGACCGTGTGCGGGTCGACGGTGCAGAGCGCTCGCTGCTGTCGCACGATGCCTCGGTCTTCACCGGAGGGCGCGCCGGGCCGGTGTGCTTCCCGCTCAGCACGCACGAGGTCCAAGAGATCGTCAAGATCGCGGCGCGCCACGGGCGCAACGTCGTGCCGCGCGGGGCGGGCACGGGGCTGGCGGGGGCAGCGATCCCGCTCGGCGCGCCGATCGTCGTCGTCACGACGCGGATGAACCGCATCCGCAGCGTCGAGCTCGAAGACCGCGTCGCCTGGGTCGAGCCCGGGGTCATCAACTTGGACCTCTCCAAGCACCTGCGGCCGCTCGGCTTCCATTACGCACCGGATCCCTCGAGCCAACAGGCCTGCACGATCGGCGGCAACATCTCGACCAACTCGGGGGGCCCGCACTGTCTCGCCTATGGCGTGACGAGCGAGCACATCCTTGGGGTCGAGGTGGTCGGCGCGGACGGCGAGGCCATGGTGCTCGGTGGAGTCGACGCCGAGCCGGCAGGGCTGGACCTGCGCGGCGCGTTCGTCGGCGGCGAGGGGATGTTGGGCATCGTCACGGCAGCCGCGGTCCGCATCACGGCCAACCCGCCCGCCGTGCGCACGCTCCTGCTCGGCTTCGAGACGCCACGCCAGGCCGCCGCCACAGTGAGCGCGGTGATCGCGGCGGGCATCGTGCCCGCCGCCATGGAGGTCATGGATCGCGAGATCACCCGGGCGGTCGAGAACTTCGTGCACGCCGGCTATCCCCTCGACGCCGGCGCCGTCCTGCTCGCCGAGGTGGACGGGACCGACCAGGGGAGCGCGATCGATGCCGAGGCGATCGCCCGGATCGGAAAGGAGCATGGGGCGACGAGCGTGCGCAGCGCCGAAGACGCCGAGGCGCGCGACCGGCTGTGGAAGGGGCGAAAGACCGCCTTCGGCGCGATCGCCCAGATCGCCCCCGCCTACTACCTGCACGACACGGTCGTGCCGCGTGCCGCGCTGGCGAGCGTGCTCGAGCAGGTCTACGCGATCGCCAAGCGCTTCGATCTGTTGGTGGTGAACGTGTTCCACGCCGGGGACGGCAACTTGCATCCGCTGTTGCTGTTCAACCCCGACGAGGCCGGGGTGCTCGAGCGCGTGCACGGAGCGGCCGCCGAGATCGTCCGCGCCTCACTGGCCGCCGGCGGCGCGCTGTCGGGCGAGCACGGCATCGGCGTCGAGAAGCAGGAGTTCATGAGCGAGATGTTCGGACCCGACGACCTCGATCACCAGGCGCGGCTGCGCCGCGGGTTCGACCCGTTCTGCCGCCTCAACCCCGGAAAGGTGCTCCCCTCGGCCCACAGCTGCGCAGATCTGTCCGAGCTCGCCCGGGCGGGGGAGGGGATCTGGGCGTGAGCGTCGCCGTGGAGGGAGAGCTCGCCAGCTTCTGCGCCGAGGTCGGAGCGACCGGCCCGGTCGCGGTGCGCGGTGGGGGAACTCGCTTTTCGATCGGCGGCCCGCTTGCGGCCGAGACCCGCGTGCTCGGCGCGCCGGCCGGGATCCGCGAGTACCGCCCCGAGGAGATGACCGTGACCGTGCTGGCGGGCACCCCGGTCGCCGAGCTGCACGCGGCGCTCGCCGAAGCCGGCCAGCGCAGCGCCCTGCCCGAGCGGGGCGGCAGCGTCGGCGGCGCGCTCGCGCTCGGCGAGGACGCCCTCGGGGTCCTCACCCGAGGAAAGGTCCGCAACGCCGTGCTGCAGCTGCGCTATGTGTCCGCCGACGGCGTGCTCGTCAAGGCGGGGGCGCCGACGGTGAAGAACGTCAGCGGCTTCGACGTGGCCCGGCTGATGGTCGGCGCGCTCGGGACGCTCGGCCTGCTCGCCGAGGCGGTCCTGCGCACCCGGCCCATCCCGGCGGTGGCGACCTGGCTGCGCGCCGAGGGCGTGGATCCCCAGGTCGTGCGCGAGGCGGCCCGCAGCGCGGCGGTGGTGCTCTTTGACGGCGCGACGACGACCGTGTCGCTCGAGGGGCACGGGGTCGACGTGGACGACGATTCCCGCGCGCTCGGCCGCCTCGGGACCTTCACGCCCTGTGCTGGCCCCCCGCCACTGCCCGCGCACCGCTGGTCGCTCCGGCCGGCGGAGCTCCGCCACCTCGACGTCGAGGCGACGGGCGCCTACGTCGCCTCGATCGGCGTCGGCACGGTCTTTGCCGAGCGCCCCCAGCCGCGCCGCGAGCTGCCAGCCGCCGTCCGGGCGCTCGCCGAGCGCCTGAAGGTCGAGTTTGACCCGACGGGCCGCTTGAGCCCGGGCCGTGACCTCTTGGCGGCGCACTGATGGACCTTGGCATCGACGAGACCGCCCTGTCGACCTGTGTGCAATGCGGCCTGTGCCTGCCGCACTGCCCGACGTTCCGGGTAAGCGGGGACGAGAGCCGCTCACCGCGTGGGCGCGTCGCGCTGATGCGCGCCGTGCAGCGCCAGGGGGCGCCGCTCACAGCGGAGGTGAAGGCGGCCTTCGACACCTGTGTGCAGTGCCGTGGCTGTGAGAGCGCCTGTCCGAGCCAGGTGCCCTTCGGCCGGCTGATCGAAGAGACCCGGGCGAGCGTGGCGGATCGCTCCCCACTCAAGAAGGCGGCGACGCGCCTCGCGCTGGAGCCGCTGTCGCACCCCGGGGCGCTGCGCGCCGGCACGGGGGCGCTTCGTGTCGCCCAGCGCTTCGGTCTCGTGCCAAAGCGCCTCGCCGTGCCACGGCTCGCGCCCCGCCCGGAGCCACTCGTTCCCTCGGGCGACGATGTCGTGCTGTTCACGGGATGCGTGATGGATGCCTGGCAGCGAGACGTCCACCAGGCCGGCCAGGTCGTGCTCGAAGCCGCAGGCTTCGGGGTGCGGCCAAGCGGCGATGATGTCGGCTGTTGCGGTGCATTGCACGGACACGCCGGGCTGCGCGACCAGGCCAAGGCGCGCGCCACCTCGGTCATCGAGCGCCTTGGTGGCGACACACCGATCCTCGTGGACTCGGCGGGTTGTGGCGCGGCGATGAAGGAGTACGGGGTGCTGCTCGGCACGCCTGCGGCCAAGGCGTTCTCGGCGCGGGTCTTCGACGTCGCCGAGTGGCTCGAGCCGTACCTTGAGCGGCTCCCACGCACCGAGCCACTCGATGTCGTGGTGGCGGTGCAGGACCCCTGTCACCTCCGTCATGTACAGCGCGCCCACCTCGCGACGCGCGCGCTCTTGGCGCCCTTCGTCGCCCGCCTCGTCGAGCTCGACGACGACGGGCTGTGCTGTGGGGCGGGAGGCGCCTACTCGCTCTTCCAGCCCAAGCTCGCCGGCGCTATCCGTGACCGCAAGTGCGAGGCGATCGCGCGCGCCGGGGCCGACGTGGTGGCGAGCGCCAATCCCGGATGCCTGTGGCACCTTGGTGCCAAAGACGTGGCGGCGCGCCACCCGCTCAGCATCGTCGCCGAGGCGCTCGAGCGCGGCGGAGTGCGTCCTTGAGCGTGGTCCGGCGCGCCCTTGGCGGACCGGGCGCCGCGCCCGCTCCGCCGGACGCTGGAGCCCGGGCGCCGGGCTTTCACTCTGCAGAATCTCAATTGCACAGCACGGAACGGTGCCTACACTGTTGGCGAACGACGAGGGGATGTTGGCGATGACGACACGCGTGAAGGTGGAGGACCTGTCGGTCGACGAAGTCCTCTACCGCTTCTTCGAGGACGAGGCGCTGCCGGGCAGCGGGATCGCACCCGGGGCCTTCTGGGCGGCGCTGTCGGGCCTCGTGCACGACGAGCGCGGGGCCAACGACGCGCTCCTTGCCCGACGCGCGGAGCTGCAGGAGGCGATCGACGCCTGGCACGAGGCGCAGCGAGGAAGCCACGACCCGGCGGCGTACCGGGCGATGCTGGAGGAGATCGGCTACCTCGAGGGTGACGTCGAGGACTTCTCGATCGAGACCGAAGGCGTGGACGAGGAGATCGGCACGATCGCCGGCCCGCAGCTCGTCGTCCCGGCGACCAACGCCCGCTACGCGCTGAACGCCGCGAACGCCCGCTGGGGCTCGCTCTATGACGCGCTGTATGGGACGAACGCCATCGGCTCGCCGCCACCGTCTCAGGGAGGTTATGACCCTGAGCGCGGCGCGGCGGTGATCGCCTGGGTGCGGGCCTTCCTCGATGACGTGGTGCCGCTCGAGCAGGGCTCGCACCGCTCGGTCACGGCATATCGGGTGGAGCGCGGCGTACTTCTCGCCGAGCTCGAGGGCGGCGACCGGTGCGGGCTCGCCAATCCCGCCGCCTTTGTTGGCTACCGCGGGGACCCCGCCGCCCCGAGCGCCGTGATCCTCATCAACCACAACCTGCACCTCGAGATCGAGATCGACCGCACGCACCCGATCGGTGCCACCGACCCGGCCGGGGTGAGCGACGTCCTTGCCGAGGCGGCCGTGACGGCCATCATCGACTTGGAGGACTCGATCGCGGCGGTCGACGGCGAGGAGAAGGCGGGCGCCTATCGCACCTGGCTCGGGCTGATGCGCGGCGATCTCGTGGCACACTTCGAAAAGGGCGGGCGCCAGATGGAGCGCCGCTTGGCGCCCGATCGCGAGGCGCTCGCGCCGGACGGCTCGCCGCTTCGCCTGCGCGCTCGGGCGCTGTTGTTGGTGCGCAACGTCGGGCACTTGATGACCACCCCGGCGATCTTGGACCGCGACGGCCGAGAGGTCCCCGAGGGCCTGCTCGACGCGCTGGCGACGGTCCTCATCGCCCAGCACGACCGCTCCCGGCCGATCGAGGAGCGCAACTCGCGCACCGGTTCGGTCTACATCGTCAAGCCCAAGATGCACGGCAGTGAGGAGGTTGCCTTCGCCGATCGCGTCTTTGCCCGCGTCGAGGACGCCCTCGGCCTTGCCCGCAATAGCGTCAAGATGGGCCTGATGGAAGAAGAGCGCCGCACGACGCTCAACCTAAAGGCGTGCATCAAGGCGGCCAAGGGCCGGATCTGTTTCATCAACACCGGCTTTTTGGACCGCACCGGGGACGAGATCCACACCTCGATGCGCGCCGGGGCGATGGTGCGCAAGGCGGCGATGAAGTCGACGCGCTGGCTCAATGCGTACGAGGACCACAACGTCGACGTCGGCCTCGCCTGCGGGCTGCCTGGCCGGGCCCAGATCGGCAAGGGCATGTGGGCGGCTCCCGAGCAGATGGCCGAGATGCTGGCGGACAAGATCAACCACCCCCTCGCCGGGGCGAACTGTGCCTGGGTGCCCTCGCCGACGGCGGCCACCTTGCACGCCACCCACTACCACCGCGTCGACGTCGCCGACCAGCAGGCGAGCCTTTCCGGAAAGCAACGGACCACCCTGGACGACCTGCTCGCCTTGCCGATCGCCGACGGCGTTACCTTCAGCGCCGAAGAGGTTCGCAACGAGGTGGCGAACAACGCCCAGGGCATCTTGGGCTACGTCGTGCGCTGGGTGGACCAGGGGGTCGGGTGCTCGAAGGTGCCCGACATCAACGACGTCGCCTTGATGGAGGACCGCGCGACGTGTCGGATCTCCTCCCAGCACATCGCCAACTGGCTGGCGCACGGGATCGTCGACCGCGAGAGTGCGCTGCAGATCTTCAAGGAGATGGCGGCGGTGGTCGATCGCCAGAACGCGGGTGATCCCGCCTACGTGCCGATGGCGCCGGCGTGTGACGGCTTCGCCTTCACCGCAGCGTGCAACCTGGCCCTGCTCGGCGCCGACCAGCCGTCCGGCTACACCGAACCGATCTTGCACGCCGCACGCCGAGAGCTAAAGGAGAGTGCCCGATGAGCCAGGCGATCACCCTGGAGACCGCGCGGCGCATCATCGCGGCCGCCCTGGATGAGGCCGGAAAGGCGGGCATGGCCCCGCTCGCGGTGCTCGTGCTCGACGCCGGAGGCCACCTGAAGGCCTTCGAGCGCCAGGACGGCGCCTCGAACCTGCGCTACGAGATTGCCCGGGGCAAGGCCTATGGCGCCATCGGCCTCGGCGTGGGCTCGCGCGCGCTCATGAAGCGTGCCGAAGCCCAGGCCTACTTCATCGCTGCGGCGAACGGCGCCTTTGGTGGCGCGCTCATCCCGGTGCCTGGTGGCGTGCTCGTGCGCGACGGCAACGGTGAGCTGCTGGGCGCGGTCGGGGTGTCGGGGGACACGTCGGACAACGACGAGCGCGCCGCGCTGGCGGGCATCGAGGCGGTCGGGCTCGTCGGAGAGACCGGCTGAGCCTTCCGACAGGCGCCGCCCCCTGAGCCGCCAGGCCCAGCTGGTCCGACACGGTGCCCACTCCTCGGGGCGCTGGTGCGGCCGCGTGCAGGTTGACTGGTGCGGTGCACCGCGGCGGCGGGCTGGCGAGCGCGGTCTGGCCGACATCCCTCAGCGCAGATCCTCGATTTCACCGATGGTGGCGATAGTCTCTCTGAGAGTGGTAATTGGAGATTGCGATCAGCCGGCGCGAGCGGCCGACGGTTGCAGTTATCGCATCATCGCGACTTAGATGAAAATATGTCATCTCGTGCCATGAGCCGTGCGCGCCGCCTCCTCGCCGGGATCCTCATGTCGCTCGGGGGACTAACCGGAGCCTCCGCGCTCGGCACGACGCCCGCACACGCGGCGACTGGCCCGACACCGACTTGCAGCGGCGCGACCTGCACGGTCGAGATCATCGAGGCTGGCGCCAGCCAGACCTGGATGGTGCCCGCGGGTGTGTCGAGCGTCACGGCCACGCTCTTTGGAGGGGCAGGGTATGGCTTCGGGATCACGGCCGGCTATGACGCCCCTGGCGGTGCTGGCGCCGAGGTCAAAGGCACCTTTTCAACGGTGGGCGGGCAAACGATCCTGCTGGGAATTGGCAGCGAGGGCGGTCGAGGAGTCGGTGGTGTGAACGGCTTGGGCCAGGGGTCGGGCGGTAATGCCCCCAGTGGGGGTGGTGGCGGCGGCGCGGCAACCGAACTCACCACGTCCGATGCTTTCATCGTCGCAGGCGGTGGTGGTGGCGGTGGCACCGGCGCCCCTCTTCGGAACAAAGCCGGATACAGCGCGCTGCCGTATGAGGCTGGGTACGCGATAGACGGTCGGCTTGGTGAGGGCAGCGATCTCGACGACCCGGGCATTCTCGGCGAGGGTGGTGATGCCGACGAGCCTGGCATGGGCGCGGAGCAGGACCAATATGATCAATCGTGGGGCGGTATCGGCACTTTCGGTGGCGATTTCTTCGACTCATTGACTCACTACGCGGGTTATGGGATCAGTGTGATCGACGTGACGTCACCGCCCCCGCAATCAGCGAGCAACGCGGGGAGTCCGGGGGGACATGCTGATGGGAGTGACGGCGGAATCGGAGGAGCAGTCGCCGGCATGTGCGGCTCCGGTGGCGGCGGCGGTGGCGGCGCGCCGGAGCAAGGCGGAGGCGGAGGTGGATATGCCCTCTCGGTAGGCGCTGGTGGCGGTGGCGCCGGCGGTTCGAGCAGCGGTGGCCAACGGATCGGCGAGAATCCGATCGGGAACGGCCACGCCGAGTTGACCTACGCCAATCCCGTGATCGCAGCCCCGGTCGCAGACGTTTCGGCCGACGGCTCGGTGACCGTGCCGCTTTCGAGCCTCGGCGGGGCGAGCGGTGACGCGGTGGTCCTCGAGACCAGCCCGGCGCACGGCACCGTCAGCCTGGACGCGAGCGGTGGAATCACCTATGCGCCAACTCCGGGGTATTCGGGCAGCGATTCGCTCACCTACGAGCTCTCGGATCCCGCTGGAGATTCTGCGATCGACACGCTCAGCCTCAGCGTGCTCGTTCCTGCCACCGCGACGCTCTCGAACCCGCCGAGCTCGGCGACCTATGGCGGCAACTACGCGGCGATCGTCACTACGAATGGTGACGGCGCGGTGTCAGTCACCTCTGCCACCCCCTCGGTGTGCGCGACGAGTGACCTGAGTGTCACCTTCGTCGGTGTCGGCACGTGCACGTTGATCCCAAGGGTCGCCGCAACGCCGACGTACGGGGCGGGGTCAGGCAGCTCGGTGAGCTTCTCGGTCGCCGCCGCGCCTCTCGTCGCGACGGCTTCGTCGATCACCTCGGCCTACGGCGCCCTTCCTCCGATTCCGCGCGCCACCTACGCGGGCTTCGTGAACGGCGACAACGCCGCCTCGCTCAGCACGCCGGCGAGTTGCTCGACGAGCCTCACGGCGACGAGCACCGTCGGCACCTACCCGGGTGCAGACACCTGCTCGGGAGCACGGGACCCGAACTACACCATCAGCTATGTCGCGACCAGCGGGACGGTCACTCCCGCGCTCTTGACCGCAACGGCCTCGTCGATCACCTCCGCCTACGGCGCGGTCCCACCGACCCCACGCGTCACCTACGCGGGCTTCGTGAACGGCGAAAGTGCGGCCTCGCTCAGTACCCGGGCGAGCTGTTCGACGACGGTGACGGCAAAGAGCGATGCCGGGACCTATGCCGGTGCGGACACCTGCTCGGGCGCGAGTGATCCCAACTACACGATCAGCTATGTCGCGGGGGATGCAACGGTCGGTGCGGCCGCGCTCACGATCACCGCCTCCTCGATCACCTCGACCTACGGCGCGTCGCCCCCGACCCCGACGGCGACCTACGCCGGGTTCGTGAACGGCCAGAGCGCGAGGTCGCTCAGTGCACCGGCGAGCTGCTCGACGACGGTGATGGCAACAAGCGACGCCGGCACCTATGCCGGCGCCGACACGTGCACGGGCGCGAGTGATCGCAACTACACGATCAGCTATCTCGCCGGGAAAGCGATCATCACCCCTGCCCCCCTCACGGCGACGGCTTCGTCGATCGCCTCGGTCTATGGCGCCACCCCGCCGAGCCCAACTGTCAGCTATGCCGGCTTTGTGAACGGCGATGGCGCGTCCTCGCTCAGCACGAAGGCGAGCTGTTCGACAACGCTCAGTGCGACGAGCACCGTCGGCGCCTATCCCGGTGCCGATACCTGTTCGGGCGCGAGCGATCCCAACTACACGATCAGTTACGTGGCTGGATCGGCGAGCATCACGCCCGCGCCCCTCACCGTGACGGCTTCGCCGATCACCTTCGTCTACGGCGCGACGCCACCCACCCCGACGGCAAACTACGCCGGCTTGGTGAATGGGCAGAGCGCGTCGTCACTCGACACCCCGGCGAGCTGTTCGACGAGCCTGACGCCGACGAGCACCGTCGGCACCTATCCAAGCGCAGATAGCTGTTCAGGCGCGAAGGACCCGAACTACACGATCACCTACCTCCCCGGGAAGGCGACCGTCACCCCCGCCGCGCTCGAGGTCCTCTCGCCCTCGCTCCAGGTGCCCTACGCCAGCGCGCGCCCAGCGCTCGTGCCGAGCTATCGCGGCCTGGTCACCGGCGAGCTCGCGCCGAGCACTCCGGCGAGCTGTTCGACCACTGCAGGCGCTGACCCCGGCGTCGGCAGCTACCCGATCACCTGCTCGGGCGCGAAGGACCCGAACTACACCATCACCTACGGCCCGCCCGGCACGCTCAGCGTGGTGGCCACGCATCCGCCGATCAGCTGGGCAACACCGAACGCGATCACCTGGCCGGCGCCGCTTCCCGCGAGCGACCTCGACGCGACCTCGCCGGTGCCCGGCACCTTCGCCTACCACCCCGCCGCCGGTGCCGTGCTCGCCCCGGGCACCGAGGCCTTGTCGGCGACCTTCACGCCGAGCAATACGACGGACTACCTGACGACGACCGCGACGGTGGACCTCCTCGTGCACCGCGCGACGCCCACGATCACCTGGCCGACCCCGGGTCCGATCCGTTATGGCACCGCCCTCTCCACCTGCGCGACCAGCCCCGATGGGCAGATGGCCCCATCATGGTCCCGACTGTTTGGTGATGCGGACTGGGCGTGGCTCGCGCACCGCTTTCTCGGCCGCGACGGACTAAGGACCTGCCAGCTCGACGCGAGCGCCTCGGTGCCGGGCACCTTTGCCTACTCCCCGGCTCCTGGAGCGATCCTGCCGGCCGGCACCGACACCTTGTCGGTGACCTTCACTCCGACCGACCAGGTCCACTACGCGAGCGTGTCGGCGAGCGTGTCGATCAGCGTCACCCCGGTGCCGCTTGTGATCACCGCCTCGGACGGCGAGATGACCTATGGCGCGACCCCACCGGTGATCACCGCTCGCTACGACGGCTTGGTCGCACACGACACGCCGAGCTCGCTTTCAAGGGCTCCGAGCTGTGGAACCGACGCGACCGCAACGTCGCACCCGGGCCGCTATGTCTCGAGCTGCTCGGGAGCGATCGACGCGAACTACGTCATCACCTATCGCGACGGCACCGTACGGATCGACAAGGCGACGCCGAGCCTCACCTGGGCGACCCCGGCGCCGATCCCCGCCGGCACGCCGCTGTCTTCAACCGAGCTCGATGCGAGTGCCCCCATCCCGGGCACCTTCTTCTACGCCCCGCCGCTTGGCGCTCGGCCCCACCCGGGCACGGTGATCCTTCGGGTGTTCTTCCGCCCCGATGACCAACAGGACTACACCGACGCGAGCGCACAGGTCAGTCTCCTCGTCACCGGCAATCCTGGCCATCGCGGCGAGGGAGGTCCCGGACCGCACGGACCCGACGCACCGCACGGACCGGGTGGGCCGCACGGACCTGGCGGCCCGGGCCATCGCGGACACGGGCCTTCCGGGCGTTAGCGCGTTCGCGGCGCTCTCGGGGGGGAAAGACACAGCGGACGGCGCAATGATGGGCGACGCGGAACAAGAGCACGCGATTCACGTCGCCCTGGTCACGGCGAAGTTCGACCAGCCTGGCTGGGAGAGGGTGCAGCGCGCCCTGTCGGGCGTGGAGATCCTCCGTGTGGAGCCCGACGACGATGACGGCCTGAGCAGGGCGCTCCAGCGGGCAGACATCGCCATCTTGCAGGGCGATGCCGACCCGCGGTTTGTGGCCGCACCGCACCTCAGCTGGATCCACTGCGGACACGCGGGGATCGAGCAGAGCGCGGACCCCCGGCTCTTCGCGCGTGGGGTGGTGCTCACCAGCGCGGCGGGTCGTTCGGCGCCGGCGCTGGCCGAGCACGCGATCTTCCTCATCTTGCGTCTCCTCTACGACGCGCCCGCCCCCACGACCGCGCAGCGCTCGCATCAGTGGGGAGTCGCGGGATATGAGCAGCGAAGCGCCCTGTGCGGCAAGACCGTGGGGATCGTCGGACTGGGCCACACGGGACGGGCGCTGGTCCAGCGCCTCGCGGCCTTCGAGGTTCGACTGCTCGGATTTCGACGCCGTTCCGGTGGGCTGGAAGGTGTCGACCACGTGTACTCGGTAGATGATGGCGAATCGATCAGGGACCTCCTCCCACGCTGTGACGTCGTGGTGCTCTGCGTGAATCTCTCGGACGCGACGCGGCATTTGATCGGCGCGGCCGAGCTCGCCGTGATGAAGTCCTCGGCGTACCTCGTCAACATGGGTCGTGGCGGACTGATCGACGAGCCAGCACTGATCGACGCGCTGCAGCGCGGCGAGATCGCGGGTGCTGGTCTCGACACGGTGAGCCAAGAGCCGCTGCCGACGGACAGCCCGCTGTGGGATCTCCCGAACGTCATCATCACGCCGCACGCGACTCCCCGCCTGCCCGATCGCGAGGAGCGTGCCCTGGACATTCTGCTCGAGAACATTGCTCGGTATCGACGTGGCGCGCCGCTGCTCAACCAGATCTCTGTCCGCGACCAGTTCACGAGGGCGAACTGAGATCGAGCGCATCGCTCACCGGCTGCACGTCATGGCGATCCGAAGCAGCGAGGTTTCATCGCCTGCAGTGCTCCAAGGGTGCGGAGGCCGCCGGTTGCGCTCGCTTGCACCAGCCGGTTGCGCAACCCGGGCCGCTGCCGTCGCGTCGACCGGCTGCTCAGTTGCGTCGCTCCGCGCCGCTTGGAACTCGCTCCGTTCCCGGAGTGAACGACATTGCGGTCCGCGCGGCGCACCACGCCGCGAGTTGCGAGGACGTCAGCGCCGCCCCGAGTGGCGAGACTGCCGCAGCGCGGGTGGTCTCGATGGCGACGAGGCGTCGGGGGCGGGAGCTGCTCGCTCCGTGCTGGTCGGTTTGGTAACGAGCCAGCGGTGCGGCGCGCCAGCGGGGGATCGAGGAGACTGCGCAAGGCGAGCACACCCGCCATCTGCTCGTGTTGTCCGATTTGGGGGCGCTCGTTCGTAGAGATGTGGAAGGGCAGTTGCGGCGACTGCCCAATGAGCTGAGGAGTCGAGGTGGCCGAGTACCTGATCTTTTTCAATGACGAGTGGGTAACCGAGACGAGCGACGAAGGCTGGCAGCAGCGCGCACGCGACGTCCGTGGCGTGATCGAGGAGATGAAGGGGGCCGGCATCTTCATCTTCAGCGGCGGCCTCGACAACGACGCCCCGGTCTTCCACGTGGTGCCGAAGGACGGTGAGGTGGTGGTCACCGATGGGCCCTATGTCGAGACCAAGGAGACCTTCGGCGGCTTTGCCGCGATCGATGTCCCAGACCAAGCGGCAGCCCGCTCGTGGGCGGAGCGGATCGCGCTTGCCTGCGACTGGCCACAAGAGGTGCGGATCTTCCGCACGCCCGGCCAGATCCCGACACCGGACGCCGACCGCGCCGCGGCGGCAGGCAAGGAGGCTTGACATCGCGCGCTCCCTGTTGTCGGTGCACGGGGCGGACTCAGACGACGAGTCGGCCGCCGGCAAGTTCGGGGCCTACGGCTCCAGAGAAGAAGCCGATGCGGCCTTTGGCGCCACCGCGGCGTTCAACGAGAAGCTCGTCGCCGCGGGCCACTTCGTCTTCGCTGGCGGCCTGCGTTCGGCCTCCACGGCCACCGTTGTCGACGCCTCGGGCGACCGCCCGGTCTACACCGATGGGCCGTATCTGGAGTCCAAGAAGTACCTCGGCGGCTTTTGGGTCATCGAAGCGCCTGATCTCAACGTCGCGCTCCGGCTCGCGGCGCCCTGCGGTGGCAAGGCCAAGGTCCGGCGCTTCCAGGGCCTTGTGGACCAGGAATGATCGCGGCGGTCTTTCGCGACGAGTGGCCGCGGGTGGTGGCCGCGCTGGCGCGCCGCTTCGGGGACCTCGATGTCGCCGAGGAGGCCGCCAGCGAGGCCTTCGTCGCCGCCATGGCGGCGTGGGGCGGCAACGGTGCGCAGCCTCCGCCCAACCCGGGCGGGTGGCTGATGACGACGGCCACGCGCAAGGCGATCGACCGGCTGCGCCGCGAGCACCGGCGCGAGGCCAAGCACGCCGAGGCCGAGCGCTTGGCGGCCGGCGCGGCGCCGGTCCATGCCATCGAGGATGACCAGCTGCGCCTGATCTTCACCTGCACGCACCCAGCGCTCGCTCCCGAGGCGCGCCTGGCACTTACCTTGCGACTGGTCGCCGGGCTGAGCGTCGACGAGATCGCCCGAGCGCTGCTGTCGAGCCCGGCGGCGATCGCGCGGCGGATCACCCGCGCCAAGACCAAGGTCCGCGCAGCACACATCCCCTTTGTCGTGCCGGAGCGACTGAGCGAACGCCTGGACGGCGTCTTGTCGGTGATCTACCTCATCTTCAACGAGGGCTACCTCCCCGGCGGTGGACGTGAGCTGCGGGTCGACCTCACCGACGAGGCCATCCGCCTCGCGCGGTTGCTGCACGATCTGCTGCCTGACGCGCCCGAGGCGTCGGGCCTCCTCGCGTTGTTGTTGCTCGTCGACGCCCGCCGTCCCGCCCGCGTCGACGCGAGCGGGGCGCTCGTGACCCTCGACCAACAGGACCGCTCGAAGTGGAACCCGGCGTTCATCGCCGAGGGTCAGGCGCTCGTGCGCGCCTGTGTTGAGTACAACCGGCCGGGGCCGTATCAGATCCAGGCGGCGATCAACGCCGTGCACAGCGCGGCATGCAGGTTCGGCGACACCGACTGGTCCGTCCTCGCGACCCTCTATGACCAGCTCTACGAGGTCCACCCGACGCCGGTCGTCGCCCTCAACCGCGCCGTCGTGAGCGCCGAGGTGGACGGGCCGGACGCGGCGCTGGCGACCATCGATCAATTGGCGCTCGACGACTACCACGCGCTCCACGCGGCGCGCGCCGAGCTGCTCCGCCGGATCGGGCGGATCGACGCGGCCGAACGCGCCTACACCCGCGCCATCGAGCTCGCCGGTAATCCCGCTGAGATTCGCCACCTCACAAGGCGCCGGGGCGAGCTTGCGACCCACGCCGCCGCGCGCTTGGCGACGGAGCGGCCATGAACTCCCGCGGTCGTCGTCGCCACGCGGCGGTGGTATCGACCGATCGCGCCGCTCCAAGGGCTCCACGGCCTCTCCTGGCACCTTGTGGAGGGAACCACTCGCGAGGTCGGGCTGTTCGTCACACCCACCGCGCCCTCGATGCGCCCCGACGGTGCGCGCGTCGCGCCTCCTGGGTCAATCGGCCCGCGAGAGCGCTCTGCCGCAGCGCCTGGCGTCGGTAAAGACGGCGCCAGGGTCGCCGACGTGGGCCATCACGGCTCTTCGCGCTCGGTCGCGGCGCCTGGCCGCGCCCCGCGCGTCGCGCTCGGCCACGGGCGTGGCGTGGGGGCGTTCAGGTTGAAGCGTAGGCCGATCATGCGGATCGAAAAGCACAGGGCTGCGGCGAGTACCGCGACGGCATCGCCGTAGAAGTGGAGCGCCAGCGCAACGGCGGTGAGCGTGGCGCCACAAGCGGCCGGGATCGCATACAGCCCGCTCGAGAGCACCGTCGGGACGCGTCGGATCACGACGTCACGTACCGTGCCGCCGCCGACCCCCGTGATCGTGCCCAAGATGACTGACTGGAACGGACCGAGGTGCGCGGCGAAGGCGGTGGTGGTCCCGGTCACGCAGAACAGGGCGAGCCCGGCCGCGTCGAAGAGCGTGATCGATCGCTGCACCCGGAGCCAGAGCTGATGGGCGACAAAGGCGGCGACCCCGGCCCCGCCGCCTACCGCGAGGTAGCGCCAGTCCCGAAAGGCGGCCGGTGGGAGCGAGCCAATGAGGACGTCGCGGATGATGCCGCCCCCGAGCGCAGTGATCACCGCCAGGGTCACGACGCCCACGATGTCGAGGTTCTCGGCCTCCATGGCCGTGAGCGCGCCGTTCAGGCCGAATACGAACGTGCCGGCCAAATCGAGCGCGAGCTGGAGGGTAGCCCCCGTGCTCACCCCGGCCCCGCGGCGGCGCCTTCCGGGCGCTCAGAGAGCCAGGCGAGCGCGGCGACCACCATCGCCTCGATCCCGGTCGACAGCGTGGGCTCGATCACCGGGGCGAAGGCCGCCGAGTGGTTGACCGGGATGTCGGTGTCGAGCCGGCCCGCAGCTTCGGCCTGGCGGTAGGCGTCGGGGTCGGTGCCACCGATCCCCCAGTAGCAGGAGGGAATGCCAAAGGCGTTCGGCAGGTCACTGAAGTCCTCGCTCGCGCTCTGCATCGGCAAGGTTCGGGCGCGCTCGCCAAAGTGCGCGGAGAACGCGGCGGCGACGGTGGCGGTGGCGCCCGGGTCGTTGGTCGTGAGGGGGAAGCGGTCGAACAGCTCGTAGTCCGCGGGTCTCGGACAGCGCGACGCCTGGCACTCGGCATCGACGATGCGGCGGATCGCCGAGAGCACGGCGTCGCGGGTCGTCTCGCTGTAGGTGCGGACGTTCAGCTCGACCTCGGCGTGATCGGCGATGACGTTGCTCTTCGTCCCCGCCCGGAGGCTCCCGACGGTGACGACGACCGGCTCGCCCGGACGCATCTCCCGGGCCACGATCGTCTGGAGACGGACCACGATCGTTGCGGCGAGGACGACCGGGTCGACGGCGGCCTGGGGCATCGAGCCGTGCGCCCCGCGCCCATGAAGCGTGATGCGCATGCTGTCGGCTGCGGACAGGGTCGGCCCCTCGTGCGTGCCGACGAGCCCCGCCGGAGCCGGCAGGACGTGCTGGGCGAGCGCGACGTCGGGCTTGGGGACGAGGGAGTCGAGGTGGTCCGCCACCATGGCGCGGGCACCGTCGCCGGTCTCTTCGGCGGGCTGGAAGAGGGCGATGACGGTTCCCGACCACTGGGTCGGGGTGGAGGCGAGCAGGTGGGCGGCGCCGAGCAGGCAGGCGACGTGCACGTCGTGCCCACAAGCGTGCATGACGGGCACCTCGTTGCCCGACGGGTCCTCGCCGCGGGCCTGGCTCGCGTAGTCGAGCCCGGTGGCCTCGGCGACCGGCAGCGCGTCCATGTCGGCGCGCAGCAGCACGGTCGGCCCCGCACCGTTTCGGATCAGGCCGACCACTCCCGTGCCGCCGACGCCGCGATGGACCTCGATGCCCGAGGACACGAGCCGCGTGGCCACCTTCTCGGCCGTGGCGTGCTCTTGGTGGGAGAGCTCGGGGTGGGCGTGCAGGTCGCGGTAGAGGTCGGCGGCCCAGCTGCGCACCTCGCCGAGCCCCGCGAGCACGGCGGTCGCGCTGGAGGTGGGATCGGGCGACGTGGCCATCGTCTGATTGTGCTCCTCGCATCGGCCCCATGCGAGCACCCTGAGCTTCAGCGAGCATGGGGCGACGCGGGTATCCCCGCCGTGACGCCACGAGGTGCCCCACGCTGATGTCACGGCGTTCAGACAGCGTGCGGGGTGATCCACACGCCGTTCGCCGCCGATGCCGGACGGCGTGCGATCGCCGGGCAGACGCCATGAGTTGTCGACACGCAATCAGGAGCGAACCTGGGTCCGCCCAGGCCCTTGGCGCACCGCAGGGTCCGCGCACGGGTGGCCCACTGCGGGATCGTGAGAGGCGGACGCTCGCTGCCGGCGGAGGGACACGTCCGGTCACCAACAGCAGCTCGCGGAGCGTTGCGAAGTGATCGACGCCGACCCCGCGTCCACTGGTCGCAGCGTGCGCGGGGATGACGGCATCGCATCGCTCGGTCACGAGCGCGCGCTTGGCGCGCTGCGCCCGGCTCAGGGATGGAGGCGGATGGTGCGCGAGCGCGAGGACGCGAGCGCGAGGTGGGAGCCCTGTTCGCCATCGGATCGAGGCGACCAGGGAAGCGAGTGCTGCCGATCGACATCTCGCGCCCCATGAGCAGCCCGCCGTCGTCCTCATCCATGGCCGTGCTGGTCTTCGTGACGCCTCCGCCGATGCCAGTCTGAGGCTGGCGCACGCCACGCTCGAGCGAGCGACCACCGGCCACGCGACCTCTCGCCTGGTCCGGCGCACCGCTCAGTGCTCGTCCCTACGCGCGGCCACATGGTGCTCATGGGAGGCTGGCGCCGTGCTCAGCCTGGTCCTCGTGCTCGCCTCGCGCCTCAAGCGTTCTCAGGCATTCCGTCTCGGCGTACTCGGCGTCATCTGCCTCATCGCGGGTGCCATCGCCTTCTCGGCGACTGAGCATGTCGCGATCACGACGGGGTTGTACTGGGCGGTCACGACCGCGACCACCGTGGGGTACGGAGATGTCACTCCGAAGAACCCCTCCGGCAGGATCGTCGCGGTCGCGGTCATGGTGACGACCATCCCGCTGTTTGCCTCGGCGTTCGCGCTCTTCGCGGGGGCGGTGGCAGCCGCTCACCTGCGTAGGCTGCTCGGCGTGGTCGAGCGTGAGCCCGCTGGCGAGGAGGTGATGGTTCTCGGCTGGCACCCGAGCGTCCCCCGACTGACCGCCGAGCTGGTCCGCAACCGCCGGCGCGTCGCCGTGGTGAGTACCGCGGACACCGCCGGGCTGCCCGAGACCGTGCGCGTGGTGCGCGCCGAGCCCACCAACCAGGCGTCGCTGCAGCACGCCAAGCCCGAGCGTGCGAGCCAGCTCCTGATTGCCGCGTCCAACGACGCCGACACGCTCGTGACCGCCGTCCTCGCCCGCCAGTTGGCGCCAGGAGTGCCGACCATCGCGGTCACCCAGTCCCCGGAGGTCGCCGCGGCCCTCGCCGACCTCGGCATCGGGGTCTCGGTGTCCGCGGACGAACTCGTGGCCCATACCCTTGCCAAGAGCCTCGAGGCACCTCACGCTGGCGAGCTGCTGGTGCGCCTCATGGGTAACGACGGCTACCAGCTCCGCGAGCTGCCCGTCGACGCCGCCTGGGTCGGCCAGCGCCTGAGCTCCGTGCGCCAATCGCACCCTGGGCTCATCCTCGGCGCCGTCCACGACGGAAAGGTCACCCTCGGGGTGGGCAGCGATCCGTCGCTATCGGGTGCCGACAAGATCTTGGTGGTGCTCCGCGAGGAGAGTTGACCGCCCAACGGCGCGCCGGATGGCAAGCCGGACTCGCTGATCTCGCGGGCAGCGCCATCGGGCAGCGGCCGATGTTGGCCGGCGGAGACTACCTGGCCGCCCGGCAACGCGTTGGACACCTGGTCGTGCGCGACGAGGTGCTCGTGAAGCGGACAAGCTTTGGGCGCACGCCGCCCGCGTCGACTTCGGTGGCCTCGGGCGCTTGTCCGTAGCGGTCGCAAGGGCGGGTGGGTCCCGTCCAAGGCGCGCGGAGCCGGAGGTGCCGACGCTTCGCCGCGGCGAGCTGGCGTCAGCGGGCGCGGTCGCTCGACTCGAGCTCGGCCGAGAGGGACTTCGCCACCTGGTCGAGCGCCGGGACGATCAGCTTCAGCGCCTGGTCGGTTAGCCGCGCGAGCGGCCCGGAGACCGAGATCGCCGTGAGCGAGGGGCCCTGGTCGAGCGCCACGGCGACGCAGCGCACGCCGACCTCCTGCTCGCCGTCGTCGAGGGCGTAGCCCTGCTCTCGGATCTTTGCGAGCTGGGCCAACAGCGCGTTGGGCTTGGTGAGCGTCGTGGCCGTGTGGCGCTCCATCCCGGTCCGCTCGAGAATCGCGCGCACCGTCGCGTCGTCGAGGCGCGCCAGCATCGCCTTGCCGACCGCGGTGCAGTGCGGCTCGACCCGCCGGCCAGGCTCGGTGAACATCCGCATGGCATGCTTGCCAGGCGCTTGGGCGACGTAGAGCACGTGGTCCCCCTCGAGCACGGCCAGGTTCGCGGTCTCCCCGGTGAGCTCGACGAGTTCGCGCAGGTGCTGGGTCGCCCAGGTCCCGAAAGCCCGGCCCGCCTGGTCGCCGAGGGCGATGAGGCGCGGGCCGAGCAGGTAGCGGCGATCTGAGGCGCGCCGCACATAGCCGCGCTCGATCAAGGTCCCCATCAAGCGGTGAATCGTGGCAGGGGCGAGCCCGGAGGCGGCGGACAGCTCTGAGAGGCTGCGGGCGCCACCGCCCGTGGCGAGCAGCTCGAGCAGGCTGAAGGCGCGCTCGATCGACTGCACACTGTTGGTCGCTCGACGTGTCGAATCTGCCACTGCGGCGCCTTCCTCAGTCGCCCCCGAGGGCGGATCGGTCGAGCATTCCTATGATAGGGGCGTACCGGCGCTGAGCGGGGGACCTGGGCCCGGTGCGCTGGCAGGGGGCGCCGATGACACAGGCGGAACAGCGCGAGGACCCAGGCAGCTTCTTCGTCAAGCTCGCGGCGGTCGTGCCTGACGCGGTGCTCGTCGATCGCTCGGCGATCGGCATGGGCCGGATCGCCCCAAGCGAGGAGGTCGTCGTCGCGAGCCCCGGCCGAGACGAGCGCATCGAGCTTGGCGGCCACCGGGTCCTGCTGCGTCCTGGCCCGGTCCTCGACGATGACCTGATCGTGCACCCGAGCGGGGTGCGGGTCGCCTCGCTCGCCCGGGCGCTCGTCGACAACCTCGACCCAGACGGCGCCGGCCGCGTCCTCGATCGAGCGGCCTACGAGGACTTCGTCGCCGACCTCGCCACCCGCTATGGCACCGAGCGCCTGGCCCGTGTCGTCGAGCGGGCAAAGGAGGTCGCCGGCGAGCTCGGGGTGCCCGAGCGCCTCGAGGCGCTCGAGGCGGTCGCCACCCTCGCGCTTGGACGCGCCAGGCCTGGCGAGGCCGTGCACCCGCCGCCGCAGGGCGAGCTGTTGGCGGCGCTCGTCGCCGGGCGGCCCTGGGATCGCGACCGGCTCGCCGCGTTCCGAGAGATCGCCGCGCAGCTCGCGGCGGGCGAGGCGGCGGCAGACTGCCCGGTCCCGATCCGCCAGCAGGCGCGCCGGTCGCGCGTCCTGCTTGCGTTCTTCGAGTCGTACTTCTCGAACTACATCGAGGGTGCGATCTTCTCGGTCAGCCAGGCGCTGCGGATCATCTTCGAGGGCGTGGTGCCCGCCCTGCAGGCCGAGGACGCGCACGACGTGCGCGGGACCTACGAGCTCGCGATTGACGAGGAAGACAGCGCGCTCGTGGCCGGGAGCCCCTCGGAGTTCGTCGAGATCCTGCGCCACCGCCACGCGGTGATGATGGCGGGGCGGCCCGGGGTGCACCCGGGCGAGCTGAAGCGGGAGGTCAACCAGGCCGGCGGCTACCGCTTCGTGCAGCCCGAGCTGGTGCGCGGCACCCTCGAGCGGGCCTACCCGATCATCTGCGACCTCGAGGCGGCCTTCGACCGCGCCGTGATGACGATGTTCGTGGTCTCCGAGGTGCACCCCTTCACCGATGGCAACGGCCGGGTCGGCCGGCTGTCGATGAACGCCGAGCTCTCCGACGCCGGCCAGTGTCGCATCGTGCTGCCGACGATCTTGCGCAACGACTACCTGGCGGCGCTGCGGCTCTGCTCGCGCGAGCAGGACCCCGAGCTGCTCGTTCGGGTGCTCGACGTCTCCCAGCGCTGGAGCGCGGCGGTCGACTGGCGCAACGTCGACGTCGTGCGGGCCACCTTGGGCGCGACGAACGCGCTCGTCGACTCTGAGGTCGCCGAGCGCGAGCGGCTGCACCTCATCATCCCCGAGCAGCCGCCGGTGACCGCGGATGGCCTGGACCACTCCTGGCGTCTCGCGGTCGAGACGACCACAACGACGAGGCGCTGAGCCCGCCGGCGCGGGAGCTCTTCGGAGTGACCGGCCCGGTCGCGGGGTAGCGGCGGGCCGTGGAGCGCTGCGCGAGCCATGGTCATCGAGCCGGCTCGGGCGCGCTCGCCTCCACGCCGGTGCGTCGCGCGTGAACGCGGTCGCGCTCACCGCCTTGCACGGCGTGGTCGGCGGCACGCTCGTCGTCGTCTTCGCGCTGATCGGCCAGGTCGTGAAGCCCCGGGCGTTCTCCGGGCTCTTCATGGCGGCGCCCTCGGTGGCGATCGCCAGCCTGGCGATCACCGTCGGCTTTGAGGGAGCGATGCGCGCCGAGCAGGACGCGATCGGCATGGTGCCCGGGGCGCTCGGGATGGTCGCGTGCTGCCTCGTCGCCACCGGGGTCATCCCGAAGATCCGTGCGCTGTGGGGATCGCTCGCGGCGTGGGCGGCCTGGGGCGTGGTCGGTCTCGGCCTGTACTGGGCGGTGTTCGTCGGTGCGCGCTGAGCCTCAGGTTGACCAAGACGTCCTACCCGAGTTCGACCTCGGCCAGCTGGCGAACGTCCCGGTGCGCGACTACCTCGTGCGCTTCGCGCTCGGAGCAGCGATCTCGGTGGCCGCGGCGCTGATCGCGAATGCCACCTCGGCGCGCTTTGGTGGCCTATTCCTCGCCTTCCCGGCGATCTTGCCGGCCGCGCTCACCCTGACCCAGGACGAGCAGGGCACCCGGGCGGCCGATCGCGGCGCGCTCGGCGCAATCTTGGGCGGTGTCAGCCTTGTCGTCTTCGCCGTCGTCGCCGAGGCGGCGCTCGCGATCTTGCCGGCCGCCGCGGCGCTCACGCTCGCGCTCGGTGGCTGGATTCTCACCGCGCTCGGCTGCTACGGGCTGTTGGCGCTCGTGGCGCCGCAGACCTGTGACAAGCGCCGGGACCACGGCTGATCAGCACCCCAACGGGCCGGTGGTGGGCATCCCTGCCGCCCCTCCGGGCAGCAGGGATGCCGGTAACCTGGCGCGTCGTGGCGGTCCACCTCCTCGAGCGCGGCGCCGTCCGGGCGCGCCGTGAGGAGCACGGCGTCTTCGCCATCTTGCGCCGCCTGGACATCGTGCTGTTGTGCGCGACGGCCGCGGTGGCGTGCTTCGGGGTCGTCATGGTCTACTCGGCGACTCGCACCTACTACCCGCTCGAGCCGACCTACTTCGTGAAGCGCCAGGTCATCTACCTCGCGCTCGGGGTCGTCTTCTTGGTGCTGTGCGCCACCATCGACTACCGCCGCCTCGAGCACCTCGCCTATCCGCTCTACGGGGCGATCGTCGCCTCGCTCTTGGCGGTGAAGGTGATCGGCAAGAGCGACGCCATCGGCTATGGCACTGGGGCGACCTCAAGCGGCCAGACCCAGCGCTGGCTGCCGCTCGGCCCGGTGCACTTCCAGCCCTCAGAGTTCGGCGTGCTGGCGGTGGTGGCGGCGCTCGCCTGCTTCGTGCAGCACCACGAGCACGAGCTCACCTTCAAGCGGCTCGTCCAGATGCTCGTGATGGCCGGCGTGCCGATGCTGTTGATCTTCAAGCAGCCCGACGTCGGCACGACCTTCGTGCTGGCGATCACCTTGATCGGCAGCCTCGTCTTCGCCGGGGTGCGCCTGCGCTTGCTGGCCTTGATGCTGGTCGGCGTGGTTGGCGTCGTGATCGCCGGCTTTGTCCTCCACGTGCTCGGCGGCAGCCAGATCTCGCGGCTGACCTGTTTCTTGCACCAGACCCAAAAGAGCGCGAGTGGCTGTAACTACCAGCTCTTTTTGTCCCGCGAGGCGATCGGGGCGGGTGGGCTGAAGGGCGTCGGCCTCTTCCACGGCACCGTCACGAACCTGCAGTACATCCCCGAGCAGTACGCCGACTTCATCTTCTCGGCGATCGGCGAGCAGACGGGATTTGTCGGCTCGGCGGTGCTGCTCGGGCTGTATGCGGTGATCTCGCTGCGTATGGTGCGGGCGATGCAGACCGCGCGCGACGCCATGGGCCGGATCTTGTGCGGGGGCGCGCTGATCTTCCTCGTCGTCTCCGTCTTCCAGAATGTCGGGATGAACATCGGGCTGATGCCGATCACGGGGATCCCGTTGCCCTTCGTCTCCTATGGTGGCTCGGCGATGCTCGCCTTCTTCGCGGCCGTGGGACTGGTGGTCAACGTGGAGCTGCGCCGGGTGCGCCTCGGGCGATGACGAACACCGACCCGTCCTCCCAGGTCCGCGGCAAGATCGTGGGGCCCCCGCTCGAGGAGTCCGACGTCGCCGAGCTGGACGAGCTCGCCCGCGAGGAGCGCGAGGACGCGCTCGTCGGCGAGGGCGACGAGGCGCTCGAAGACGCCACGGTGGCGATCCGCGCCCCCAAGCGGGCCGCGGGACATGCAACAAAGGCCCCGAGCGAGCCCGCCGACGGCGCCGAGGGTGCCGGCGAGGCGCCCCTCGATGTCGCCTTGGAGGAAGAGGCGGCGCTCACCGCCGAGCGCGATGCCGCGGGCGAGTTCGCGGCCGAGGGCCTCGAGGAGCCCTTCGCGGACAACGCGTGGGAGGCCGAGCCGAATCCGGTGCCCTACGTGCTCTTGCGCTACGTGGACGTCGTCATGGTGCTGCCGAGCCAGAACCCCGTGCTCATTCTGGAGGAGGCGGCCCTTCCCGGTCGCGAGCTGCGCATCCCGATCGGCCTGGCGGAGGGCGTGGCGATCTCCTACGCCGCGCGCAAGCTGCAGACGCCAAAGCCGCTCACCCACGAGCTCGTGATCGATCTGTTGGAGTCCTTCGCCCTCACGATCGACGCGGTGCGCATCACCGAGGTCGAGGGGGCCTCCTACCGCGCCGAGCTCGTCTGCTCGGGCCCGCCGGGGCGCTGCACCTTGGCCTGCCGGCCGTCGGACGCGGTGGCACTGGCGCTGCGCCAGCGGCTCGTCGCGCCGATCCTGGCGGCCCCCGAAGTCCTCGAGATCGCCGGGGTCGCGCCCGAGCTCGGCAACTGATTCGCCTCGTTCGAGATCCGCATCAACAGCGCCAAGAGCGCGTAGTTGGCGATCAGTGACGAGCCGCCGTAGGAGACGAAGGGCATCGTCACCCCGGTCAGCGGCAGGATCCGGAGCACCCCGGCCATGATGAAGAAGGCCTGGAAGCCGAGCGTGGCCGTGAGGCCGATCGCGGCGAGTGTGGCAAAGGGGGAGCGTGCCCGCAGCGCCGCGCGCAGCCCGCTCACCACCAGCAACAGGAACGAGATGGCGACGGCGGCCGCGCCGACGAAACCGAGCTCCTCGCCGATCACGGCGAAGATGTAGTCACTCGTGGCGACTGGGATCAGGGTCGTGCCCGTCGAGGGGTCGACCGCTCCACCGAGGCCAAGGCCGATGCCGCTGCCGAACACGCCGCCCCGGCCGAAGGCCATCTCGCCCTGGATGGGCTGGTAGCCGCCGGTCTGCGCGTACTTCCAAGGGTCCAGCCAGACCGCGATGCGCTCGTTGACCTGGGAGAGCAGGTGGCTCGCGGCAAAGGTGGCGAGGGCGAAGAGGATCGCGCCGATCAACAGGTAGGTCCATCGCCCCGTCGTCACCCAGACCATGGTCAAAAAGACAACGAACAAGATGAGCGAGAAGCCGATGTCGTGCTCGGCGAGGATCACGAGCATCGAGACCGCCGCCGCGATCACGATCGGGCCGAAGGCGCGCAGGTCCGGGAGCAGGTGGTTGCCGACGCGGCGCGTCGGGATCGTCAACAGCTCGCGCTTTTCGATCAGATACGAGGCGAAGAACAGCACGACCAGCAGCTTCGCGATCTCGACGGGCTGGAATTCGATGCCGTGGAAGGCGACCCAGAGCTTCTCGCCGTACTGGTTGGCGGGGCTGCGGTCGATCACCGGCATCAGGGGCGAGATCAAGAGCAGGAACGCCGCGAACAGCATCAAGTAGCGGTAGCGCTCGAGGTCGCGCGAGCGGCGGACGATGAGCAAGAGCGCGGTGTACACGCCGAGGCCGAGCAGCGTCCAGGCGAGCTGCTGGCCCGCCTCGTTCGGGGCGATGCGCTCGATCTCCACGTAGCCGATGCCGTTCAACACGAGCGCCACGGGCATGAGGATCGGGTCGGCCTCGGGCACGAGGCGCCGGTTGACGAGCTGGACGATCACGCTGATGCCGACCAGGCCGGCGATGAACTCGACGATGTGCGAAGGGAGCGCGTTCGTCCTGGCGAGCGACTCCAGCAAGGTGGCGACCAGCACCGCCGTCGCGCCCACGAAGAGCAGGCCCAGCTCGGCTCGACGGCGTGGCCGGCCGCCAGAGAGGATCGCTGCAGGCGCGGACATCGTGGCGGCCACGCTACTCAACGCCGCACGCGATCCGACGCCGCACGGCGTTGGCGGGGTGCCGCGCGCCCTGTGGGTGCAGTGCATCCTGCTGCAGGGTGGCGGTTCCGGCGGCGCGGAAGGGGGCCGCGCGACCGGCGCAGAGATCTATCGCCACCGCCACCGGTGGTACCATATGTTCGTGGAGAAGACGACGCTCTACCTGCCGGACGACCTGAAGATGGCGGTCAAGCGGGCTGCCGCAGCGCGCGGGGTGTCCGAGGCAGAGGTCATCCGCGAGTCGATTCGCGCGTCGGTCGGTGGTGTTCGCCCGCGTCCGCGTGGTGCCCTGTACTCGAGCGGACAGCCGATCGCCCGCCAGGCCGAGGAGCTGCTTGCCGGATTCGGAGAGCGCTGAAGGTGCCTGCGATCATCGTGGACACGAGCGCCCTGCTGGCGTTCTTCGATGCCTCCGAGCCCGACCACGACGCGGTGTCCGCGGTGCTCGACGCCGCCGATGCCCTGGTCGTCTCTCCGTACGTGGTGGCCGAGCTCGACTATCTCGTGGCCACCCGACATGGCGTGGACGACGAGCTGGCCGTGCTCGACGAGCTGTCCGGCGGAGGGTGGGACCTCGCAGCGTTCGACGACGAGGAGCTTCGCCGCGCCCGGGGGGTGATCGCCAGCTATCGGGACCAGGAGATTGGTCTGGCGGATGCATCGGTCGTGGTCCTGGCTGAGCGCTACCGGACGCGCGCGATCGCCAGCCTTGACCGCCGACACTTCGGCGTTCTCCGGCCCCTCAATGGCGACGACTTCGACGTGCTGCCGCGGCTGGGTTGACCGGGGTGCGGACCAGCGGCTTCGACGGGTCTGTAGCCGCCGGTGCGTGCTGGCGCTGGCGGCAGGCCTCTGGTAGCAGTTCTGCTACCATTGGTCGCCGTGAGTGACATTGCGCAGAAGGAGCTGCGGAACCACGTCAGCGAAGTACTCCGTCGGGCCGAGGCGGGCGAGACCCTCACCGTGACCGTCGCCGGTC
>JAJZBI010000011.1 GCA_021798985.1 Actinomycetes bacterium | reverse complement strand
CGCGCGTCCGACGGGGGTTTCGACGACTTCGTGCAACGCTCGGCACGCCCGCCAGTCCACCGAAATCCCGAACGCCCGGTCCGGGTCGGCCCAAGGGAACCCGAAAACCTCCGAAAACGCGCTATCCAGCCATCACAAAGGCCGCCTGAGCTGGGATGAAGGTTTAGTTACAAGCTAAGAAGGCCGCGCGGCCTCCTCGCCATCGAGGTCGGCAAAGCCCTGGAAGAGCTCGGGCTCAAGCTCGAGATCGCCGAAGCCCTCGCTCACCACGAAGCCCGTCGCGCAGACCGACCAGTGCTCGCCCGAATGCTGGTCGAAGCCGTCGCTCTGCACCGTGGCTACCTGACCCAGCGCCTCGCGCAACCGGCGCAGGTTGCGGGCTCGGAACTGGATCTTGCCCCGCGTCAGCTCGAAGGTCGCGGGCACGACGGTGAGGACGCCCTCGCTCGTATACGCGATCCTCCCGTTGCCCTGCGCTCGCAGCAGGGCAAGGCACTCGCTGCGAGATAGCGCCCGCGGCTCGGCCGGAGCGAGGCCGTCGGGCGCCAACGGGCACATGGTCATCGATCCTCGCCGGGCACCACGACGACCGGGCAGCGCGCGTGGTGCACGCAGTGCATGCTCACCGACCCGAGCAGCATGCCGGCGAAGGCGCCGTGCCCCCGGCTGCCCACCACCAACAAGTCGGCCGTCCGGGCGGCATCGAGCAGGACCTGGGCGGCTGGTCCCTCGTCCACATCCGCCTGGATCTCCACGTTCGGGTGCGCCTCGACGATCGGCTTCAATGCCTCGCTCAAGGCCGCCTCCGACGCGGTGGCGAGGTCGCCCGCGTCCACCGCCCACCCGCTGCTCGCCGGGAAGTGCCAGGCGATGATGGCCTGCAGCCGCAGATCGGCCAGCTCGGCGTAGCGCACCGCCCACTCCAGGGCTGCCGTGGAGGCCGAGGAGCCATCCACGCCGACGACGACGGTGCCCTTCATGCTGCCTCCCTTCGCGGCGCCGCTCCGGCGCCTTGGAATCCAGTGTGGAAGCGGCTCTTTGGCGGCGCGTAGGGCATTACGACCCAGCCCGATCGCCGTTCGTCATCGGCGCCGCCCCAGCGCACGCGGACTCGCCACCCCCGTCTTGGCTGGCGAGCGAGCCGTTGGCGATGCCAAGGCGCGCCGCAAGGGGCAAAGACGGCGGGAGGTCATGGGCGACAACGAGCACGCCGCGCCCGCTGGCAGCCACGACCAGCGCGCCGAGCAGGTCCTCACAAGACCCCGGATCGACATGCGCTGTCGGCTCGTCGAGCAACAGCACGCTTGCCCCCGACAAGAGCGCGCGGGCGAGCGCCAGCCGCTGGCGCTCGCCCGCCGACACCTGCCAACCGCCGGCGCCGACCGCCGTCGCCAGGCCGTCCGGGAGGCCGGCGAGCCAAGACGCGAGGCCGACTCGGCCGAGCGCCTCGAGTAGTTCGCGGTCGCCCGCTGCCGTGGCCGCGAGGCGGAGGTTGTCGGCCAACGTGCCGACGAAGATGTAGGGATCCTCGCCAATGCCCACCAGCTGACGGGCGAGGTCGACACGGGCGAGCTCGGCGACCGGTGTCCCCGACAGCGTGACCGACCCCGCCTCCGCCTCGCGCAGGTGTAGCGCTACGTGCAACAAGGTGGTCTTGCCGCTCCCACTCGGGCCCGTGAGGCCGATGCACGCACCAACTTCGAGCGAGAGGTTCACCTGCTCGAGCAGGGTGCGTCCACCGGCGCCGATCGCAACGTCAGCGCACACGAGCGCACCGGGGCGGGTCGGGGCCGCCGCCGGCTCGGCGGGCTCTCGGGCCGGGACCGCCAGCTCGCCGAGCGCCACGAGGCGTCCGGACGCGACGCCAGCGAGGCGTCGCGCCACGAGCGCCGGCGACAGGCCGCTCGCCGCGTCGAGCACGGCCATGCAGGAGAAGGTCACGGCGGCAAAGCCCGGGCCGCTCAGCCCGTGGCCGCGCACCGCGGCGGTCCCGACCCACAAGATCGCCGCAAGCGCCGTGCCGGCCGCCGCCGCGCCGAGCAGGCGGCCGGCGCCGCTCGCCGCGGCGCGCCGCAGCGCCGCAGCCCGGACGCGCGCCTCCTGGGCGGCGAGACGCTGCGCTACGCGCTCGCCCGAGCCGTAGACGAGGAGCTCGGCGCCCCCAGCTGCCGCCTCGAGAACCGTGGCAGCGAGCACCGCTCGCTCGCTCGCAAGCGATGTGGCGGCCCGCCCGGCGAGCGCTTCGGCAACGAGCGCCGCGAGCACCGCGCTGAGCACGCCACCGAGCAGCAAGGGTGCCGTCGTCGGCGCGGCGAGCAGGCAAGCCGCGAGGGCAAGGGCGAGGCCGGCGACCACCTCGACCGCGGCGATCGACCATCGGGCCCAGCCCTCGCTCACCGCCTCGGCATCGCTCAAAAAGGCGCTGAGCACGGCGCCGCCGGCGCCGGGATACAGGGCGCCCGGGACGCGGGGCTCGAGGGCGTCGAAGAGCGCGAGACGCGAAGCGGAGAGTCGCTGCAGGGCACAGCGGTGTATGCCGAGGCGCTCGGCGTAGCGGGAGACGCCCCGGAAAAGCGAGCACGCCTGCACCGCGCCGATCGCCACGGCGAGCGCGAGCACCGGGGGCCGCTCGGCGGCGCGGGTGATGAGCCATCCCGAGGTCGCGAGCAGCCCGACCGAGCTCCAGGCGCTCACCGTGCCGGCCAGGACGGCTTGGAGGACGTCGCGGCGAGGCGCGCTCATCGTCGGACCGGCCGGAGGTCCCCAGAGCCGGACGGGGGGCCGAAGCTGCCGCCTGCGAGCTGGACCACGCGCTCGGCGAGGCGGAGCGGGGCAGCGCGGTGGGTCACGACGACGCCCCCGCGCCCACCAAGGCGCCCGGCGAGGGCGGCGACCGCCTGCCGCTCGAGCGCGGCGTCAAGGTGCGCCGTCGGCTCGTCCAACAGGTAGTAGCGCGCCGGTCGCAACAGGACACGGGCGAGGCCGACGCGTTGGCGCTCGCCGGCCGACAGTCGCTGGCCGCCCTCGCCGATCAAGGTGGCGAGGCCGCTCGCCAGCCCGGCGAGCAGCCGCCCCTCGTCGAGCTCGGCGAGCACGGCGACGAGCTCGTTGTCACTCGCCTCGGGGGCAGCGAGGCGAAGGTTCGCCGCCAAGGTGTCGGCGAGGAGCATCGGGCGCTCGGGGAGGTAGGCGAGCTCGAGGTGCCAGGCGCCGAGGTCCACGCCACCAAGGTCGACGCCGTCGAGTAGCACCTCGCCCGCCTGCGGCCGGCACAGGCCAAGGAGCAAGGCGAGCGTGGTCGACTTGCCGCTGCCGTTCTGCCCGACCAGGGCAACGGTCTCATCGAGGCGAAGCACCAGGCTCGCCGCCTCGAGCACCCGCCGCCCGTTGGCTGGCCCGCCGACGTCGACCTCGCGCAGCTCGATGCGCCGTGGGCTCCTCGGCGGGCCGGACCGCGCCGGGCGCGCCGGCCCGCTGAGCTCGGCGAAGACCGCCGAGGCGGCGGCCAGCCCCTCGACGCTCTCATGGAACTCGGCGCTCGCCCGGCGCAGCGGCACGAAGACCTCGGGTGCCACGATGAGCACCGCCAGCGCGACCGACAGCGGGAGCGCGCCGCTGAGCAGGCGCAGGCCGAGCGGCACGGCGATCATCGCCACCGACACCGAGCCGAGCGTGTCGAGCACGAGCGCCGAGAGGAAGGCGATGCGCAGGCTGCGCCCGCTCGCGCGCTCGAGCGCGGTGCCGACCGCCGCGAGCCGCTCGCGCGCTTGGGCACTGCGCCCGAAGACCTTGAGGACCTCGAGCCCGGCGAACAGGTCGGCGATCGTGGCCCCGAGCCGCCGCAGCGCGCCGAGGCGCTCAGCGGCGATCGACCCGGTGGAGCGGCCCACGAGCGTGCCGAAGATCGGGTAGAGCGTGACCAGGACGAGCGCGATGGCCCCCGAGACCCAGTCGAGCCAGAACAGCACGGCGACGAGCGCCAGCGGCACCACGCCGGCGAGCAGGAGGTCCGGCAGGCAGCGGCCGAGGTAGGCGTCGAGGGCATCCAGCCCGCGCCCGGCGAGCGCGGCGAGCTCTCCGGGCGCCGTCGAGCGCCCGGCCGGCCGCGCCGCGGGATCGAGAAGCCGCCGGCGCAGGTCCGCCTTCACGGCCTCGGCGGCACGCACGCCGGCGAGCTCGGCGCCGAGCGCGCACCCCCCGCGCAGCGCGAAGGACAAGGCCAGCACCCCAAGCTCGTCCACACGCCCGAGCCCGAAGGCGCCAAGGTGCGGCCCGCTCCTTTCAGCGACGCCGGCGATCAGCGCCGCCAGTGCGAGGGCCTGCGCGACCAGCAAGGCCGCCGAGACGAGCCCGAGCGCGACGGCCCGAGCGACGGCCCGGCGCACGAGCGCTTCGCCAACGAGGCGCCGCTCGAACGGGCGGACGCCGCTTTGGCGGGCGGCGGCGAAGGCGCCCATCTCGCCCTAGGACGTCAGCGCGCCGGGCGCTGCGGCGGGCGGCATCACCGGGCGGGTGAGTCGCTTGCGGAAGATCCAATAGGTCCACGCCTGGTAGGCGAGGACGACCGGCGTGAAGATCGCTGCGACGACGCTCATCACCACCAGGGTCGAGTGCTGCGATGCCGCCTGGCCGATGCTCACGCCGTGCGCCGCGACGTTGCTCGCCGGAAGCACGGCCGGGAACATCCTGGCGAACACCGCGCCGACGAGGACCACGATCGCGGCACCGGTCAGCGCGAAGGCCCATCCCGCGCGGCCGCGCCGCACCGCCAGCAGCGCCAGCGCCACGCCCAACAATGCCGACAGTGCCAGCCCCAAGGGGACCGAGCCAGCGACCTCGCCCACAACAGGCGGTCGGGGGGCGGCACCCAGCCAACTGATGAGGCCGGCAAGGCTGACGAGCGCCAGGACGCCGCAGCCGAGCGCCGCCCGCCGGGCGCGCTCGGCGAGGGCGTCGGAGGTCTTCAGGGCGAGGAACAGCGCACCGTGCAGTCCGAACAGGGCGAGGCTCACCACGCCCCCCAAGAGCGCGACCGGATGCAACAGCCCGACCAGACCACCGCCATAGCGACCGGTCGGATCGAGGGGCAGGCCGTGCACGAGGTCGGTGAAGGCGACACCCCAGACGATCGCCGGGATCGCGCTGCCGAGGAAGTTGGCGGCGTCGAAGCCTCGACGCCAGGCGGAGCGTGGGTCCTTGCCGCGGAACTCAAAAGAGACCCCCCTCGCGATCAGCGCGACGAGCACGATGAACAAGGCGAGGTAGAAGCCGCTGAACAGGCGCGCGTACCAGAGCGGAAAGGCGGCAAAGGTGGCGCCGCCGGCGACGATCAGCCAGACCTCGTTGCCGTCCCAGAAGGGCCCGATCGCGTTCAGGCAGATGCGCCTGTCCGTCTCGTCCCTGCTCACCACGGGGGCGAGGATCGCGACGCCGAAGTCGAACCCCTCGAGGAGGAAATAGCCCGCCCAGAGCAGGCCGATAAGGGCGAACCAGGTCGTGTTGAGGCTGGCAAAGGCGATCATTTGGGCGCTCCTCAATAGATCAGGCCGGGCACAACCGCGTCGGCCCCCTCGCCCGGGCCGTCCGCGCCGCCCTCAAGCGGCCGGCGGGCGGCGCGGACCATCAACAGCGCGTCGAGTGCCCCGAGCACCGCGTAGATGGCGATGAAGCCGAACAGGCTCGCCGCCACGTCGGGGGCACCCACCGCTGAGACCCCCCGCGGGGTCGTGAGGACGCCGTAGACCACCCAGGGCTGGCGGCCGACCTCGGTGAAGATCCAGCCCGTCGCGTTCGCGACCATCGGCAGGGCGATGCCGGCCAGCGCCGCGGCTCGGAACCAGCGGTGCTGAGCGAGCCGGTCGCGCCGCGCGAGGTAGAGCGCGAGCGCGCCGAGCAGGATCATCGCGATGCCGGCACCCGCCATGATGCGAAAGCTCCAGTACGTGAGCCAGATGACCGGGACGTAGCTGCCCTTGCCGTGCGCGGCCACCTGGGCGGCCTGGATCTGGTTGACCCCGAGCACCTTGCCGTTCCAGCTGAGCGTCGCGATCAGCGAGAGCAGGTGCGGGAGGCGGATCTGAAAGATCGGCGTGTCCTTCAAGTTGCCGATCGTGAGTAGGGAGAACGAGGCCCCGCGCTGGGTGTTGTACAGCGCCTCTGCGGCGGCCATCTTCATCGGCTGCTGGGAGTCCATCAACCGCGCCTGCGCGTCGCCGGCGATCGCCGTGAGCACCACGCTGACCAAGCTGAACGCGCCCGACAGGCGCGCCGCGCGCGAGAAGGTCTGCGAGGCCTCGAGGTCGCCCCGGTCGCGATGCGACCTCCAGACGCTGATGCCGAGCACGAGCGCGCCGCCCGTGGCGAAGGCGGCGAGCACGGTGTGGGCGAAGGACTCCCACAGCGTCGAGTTGCCGAGCACCGCCCAGAAGTTGGTGAGGACCGCCTGATGGTGCTCGATGCGGAAGCCGACCGGATGCTGCATCCAGGCGTTGGCCGCCAAGATGAAGAAGGCCGACAGGATCGTGCCGAGGCTGGTCGCCCAGATCGTCGCCAGGTGCAGGCGCGGCGAGAGCCGGTCCTTGCCGAAGACCCACAGGCCGATGAACGTGGACTCCAAGAAGAACGCGAGCAGCCCCTCAATCGCCAGCGGCGCGCCGAAGATGTTGCCGACGAACACCGAGTACGCCGACCAGTTGAGGCCGAATTGGAACTCGAGCACGATCCCGGTGACGACGCCGACGGCGAGGTTGATGAGAAACAGCCGCCCGAAGAACCCGGTGAGCTGCTCGAAGCCCTTGTCGTGCCGGCGGTAGGCGATGGTTTGGGACAGCGCCACGAGGAAGCCGAGCCCGATGGTGAGCGGGACGAAGAAGAAGTGGAAGATCGTGACGATCGCGAACTCCCACCGGGCGAGCATCAATGTCGACGGCAACGGTCCTCCCTCTCGCTGACCCGTCACCCGCCGGTCGCCGCCACGGACGCGAGCGGGCTCGGGCGCCGATCCCATTAGGTCGGACCGAGCGCGTTCGCGCGAGGGCCGTTGGCCATAGCGGGCGGGGACCTTGGTCCTGCGTCGATGCGCGACGGCGCAGATCGCGACGGCGAGTTCGCCTTGGGACGATCGACCCCACCCTGCGAGTCCTCCGGCCCTAGTGGGCCCAGCTCGCCGGCCGGAACGATCGTGGCGTGGCCCAACCTCACGAACACGCCAGCCAGCCGACCGGTCGCAACGCTGGAGCCGGCGGCGCGCGGCCTGCCTATCCCGCCAGCTGGGAGGCCGACTCGCTGCTCACCGACGGTGCGCCGGTGCGCCTCCGCCCGATCCGCTCGGACGACGAGGAGGCCCTCGCGACCTTCCACGCCGGCCTGTCCGCCGAGACGGTCCACTACCGCTACTTCGGTGCCCATCCGCTGCTCAGCGAGAAAGAGCTCCGCCATCTCACCGAGCTCGACTACCGCGAGCGCATGGCCTTCGTCGCCGAGACCAAGGGCCAGCTCATCGGCGTCGTGCGCTACGACCGCCTCGAGTCCCCCGACGAGGCCGAGGTCGCCTTCGTCGTCACCGACGCCTATCAGCACCGCGGGGTCGGCACCTTGCTGCTCGAGCACCTCACCGCCTACGCGCGAGAGCAAGACATCGACCACCTCGTCGCCGAGGTCCTGCCCGACAACGCCGCGATGATCCGCCTCGTCGAGGACAGCGGGCTGCCCTATGCCGTCGAGCGGGGCGGCGAGGTGCTGCGGGTCCTCGTCTCGACCGCCGAGACCTCCGAGTACCTCCAGCGCCGCGACGAGCGCGAGCGCGTCGCCGTCGCGGCGAGCGTCGCCCGCCTGCTGCGCCCCTCGACGATCGCCGTCGTCGGTGCCGGACGGCGCGAGGGCGGCGTGGGCCACACGATCGTGCGCAACCTCGTCGCCGGGCGCTTCGCCGGCGCGGTGTATCCCGTGAACCCCAAGGCGACGGCGATCGGCGGCGTGCCGGCGTTCCCCTCCCTGGCGGCGATCGGCCGTCAGATCGACCTCGCGGTGATCGCGGTGCCGGCCGATGCGGTCCTCTCCTCGGTGCAGGCGTCAGCCGATGCCGGGGTCTCCTCGCTCGTCATCGTAAGCTCGGGCTTTGCCGAGATGGGGCCGGCGGGTGCGGCGCTGCAGGCGGAGCTGCTCGCGCTCGCCCGCGCGAACGGCATGCGGGTGGTCGGCCCGAACTGCCTCGGCATCGCCAACACCGCCGCTGGCATCTCGGCGAACGCCACCTTCTCGCCGACCGCCCCCACGCCCGGGCCGATCGCCCTGCTGTCCCAGTCCGGTGCGCTCGGCATCATGCTGCTCGAGGAAGCGACCCGCAGCGGGCTCGGCATCTCGAGCTTCGTCTCGGTGGGCAACAAGCTCGACATCTCGAGCAACGACCTGCTCTGCTACTGGGAGGAGGACGACGCCACCTCGGTGATCGCCCTCTACCTCGAGTCATTCGGCAACCCCCGCAAATTCGCCAGGATCGCACGGCGCGTCGGCGCGAAGAAGCCGATCGTGGCGCTCAAGGCGGGCCGCACCACCGCCGGGGCGCGCGGTGCAAGCTCGCACACCGCGTCGGCAGCGAGCCCCGCGGTCGCCGTCCACACGCTGCTCGCCACTTCGGGAGTGATCGAGGTCGAGCGGCTCGAAGACTTCGTTGACACCGTCGGGGCGCTCGCCCACCTTCCCCTGCCGGCAGGCAACCGCGTCGCGCTCGTCGGAAACTCCGGTGGCCCGCTCATCCTCGCCGCCGACGCCTGTGCGCAAAACGGCGTGCGCGTCGACGAGCTGAGCCCCCGCCTGCAGGGCGCGCTCGCCGCGTTCTTGCCCCCGATCAGCGCCTGTGCCAACCCCGTCGACATCACCGCAGATGGCACCCCCGACATGCTCGCCGACGCCTTGACCGCCACCCTCGCCGACCCGGACGTCGACGCGGCCGTGGCGATCGTCACGGCCGTCGGGGCGCTGTCGTCGCTCGAGACGGTCCGCACCGCGCTGGCGCTGGCGGCCGGCCGGACGCACAAGCCGATCGTCGCCAGCCTGCTCGGCTTTGCCGAGGAGGTGGGCAGCGCGGTGCGCCCGGAGGGGCCAGGCGCCAAGGTGGCGTGCCTGCCCTCGCCCGAGCGGGCGGTCGGCGCGCTCGGGCGCGCCTGCCGCTACGGCGAGTGGCGCCGCCGCCCAAGTGCCGGCGAGGAGTCCGCGCTCGTCGACCGGCGACGGCTGAAGGTGGCCGTCGCCAAGGCACTCGCCAGCGAGCCCGCGGGGCGCTGGCTCTCGGGCAGCGAGGCGATGGAGCTGCTCGAGACGTGCGGCATCAACCACGTCCCGACCTTGTTCGCCAGCTCGCTCGACGAGGCGCTCGAGGCGGCCGACCGCGTCGGCTACCCCGTGGTGTTGAAGGCCGCGTCGGGTGAGCTCGTCCACAAGAGCGATGCGGGCGGAGTCGCCCTCGACCTCGCCGGCGCCGATGCGCTCGGCACGGCGTGGCAGGCGATGGAACAGGCCCTCGGGGCGCAGATGGGCGGTGCCATCGTGCAGCCCATGCGCCGCGGTGGGGTCGAGACCATCATCGGCCTGAGTGCCGATCCCTCCTTCGGACCGCTGCTCATGTTCGGCGTCGGCGGCACGACCACGAACCTGCTCGCCGACCATGCCTTTGCGGTGCCGCCGCTCAATGAGCGTGACGCCTTAGAGACCCTGACCGCGATCCGCTGCGCGCCGCTGCTCACGGGCTATCGCGGCAGCACGCCGGTGAGCCTGCCGGCGCTCGCGGACATCTTCCGGCGGATCGGGGAGCTCTCCCTCGCCTGTCCCCAGGTGGTCGAGCTCGACCTCAACCCGGTGCTCGCCTATCCCGACGACGCCGTCGTCGTCGACGCCAAGATCCGCCTGGCACCCCACGTGCCGGGGCCCGAGCCAACGATGCGCCTGCTGCGGCGGGCGCCACAGCATAGGGGGGAACGATGACCGACCTCGAAGGGCGACCACCACTGGCGCCGGAGCGCCATCACCACGCGATGGAGCGGCTCGAGCCGCTCAGCACCGAGGAGTGCCTCGCCCATCTCGCCACGAGCACCATCGGGCGCTTGGCAGTGAACAACGGCGGGCAGCCAGAGATCTTTCCCGTCAACTACGGCATGGACGCCGACCGCGTCGTGATCCGTACCGGCGAGGGCACCAAGCTGCGCCACGCCTCGCTGGATCGCGTCGCCTTCGAGATCGACGGCGAGATCGCTGGCGAGCCTTGGAGCGTCGTCGTGAAGGGAACAGCGCGAGAGATCAGCACCGCCCTCGACGACGCCTCGGTGCGCGAGCGCGGCCTTCCGCTCGAGGCGCCGGCGCCGCTTGGCGAGGACCCCCACTGGCTGCGCATCATCCCCCACGAGATCACCGGGCGGCGCATCGCCAGGGCGCAGGCGTGATGTTCCAGGTGCGCTTCCACGGCCGCGGCGGCCAGGGCGTCGTCACCGCCGCGGAGCTCCTCTCCCTCGCCGCCTTCCTCGAAGGCGAGCACGCCCAGGCGTTCCCGAGCTTTGGCTCCGAGCGCACCGGCGCGCCGGTCGTCTCGTTCTGCCGTATCGACGAGCGACCGATTCGCAACCGCGAGCCGGTGCTCGAGCCCGATGCCGTCGTCGTCCAAGACGTCACCCTCGTCGGCCAAATCGACGTGCTCGCCGGCCTTGGGAGCACGGGCTACCTGCTCGTCAACACCAGCCGTCCGGTCGCCGGGCTCGCGCTCGGCGACCTCGCCGGCCACCACCCCGAGCGGCTGCGGAGCGTACCGGCGACCGAGCTCGCGCTCGAGCACGTCGGCCGGCCGGTTCCGAACGCCGTCTTGCTGGGCGGCCTCGCGGCACTGACCGGCATCGTCGGCCTCGATGCGCTCAGCGCCGCCATCACCGAGCGCTTCCCGGCGCCCCTTGCTAAGGCCAACGTGGCGGCCGCTACGGCCGCATTTGCGCTCGTTGCCGGCAACGACGACAAGGAGCCAGCCAATGCGGCGACAGCTTGAAGGTTCGCGGGCGGTCGCCGAGGCGGTCGCCCGCTGCCGCCCCGAGGTCGTCTGCGCCTATCCCATCTCCCCCCAGACCCACATCATCGAAGCGATCGGCGCCATGGTCCGCACCGGTGCCATCGAGCGATGCGAGTTCGTCAACGTGGAGTCGGAGTTCGCCGCCATGTCGGTGTCGATCGGCGCCTCGGCCGCCGGGGCACGGGCCTACACCGCGACGGCGAGCCAAGGACTCTTGTACATGTCCGAAGCGGTCTACAACGCCGCGGGGCTCGGCCTGCCGATCGTTATGACGCTCGCCAACCGAGCGCTCGGCGCCCCGATCAACATCTGGAACGACCACAGCGACGCCATGGCCGTGCGCGACAGCGGCTGGATCCAGCTGTTCGCCGAGGACAACCAGGAGGCGGTCGACCTCCACATCCAGGCGTTCCGCCTCGCCGAGGAGCTCTCGCTCCCGGTCATGGTCTGCATGGACGGCTTCATCTTGACCCACGCCATGGAAGAGGTCGACCTGCCGGACCAAGACCAGGTCGACGACTTCTTGCCCGCCTACTCCCCCCGTCAGGTGCTCGATCCCGCCGATCCGCTCTCGATCGGCGCCATGGTCGGCCCCGAGGCCTACACCGAGGTCCGCTACCTCGCCCACCTGCGCCAGCTCGACGCGCTGGAGGCGATTCCCCGCATCGGGGCCGGCTTCGCCGCCGCCTTCGGGCGTGACAGCGGCGGCCTCGTGCACCCGTACCGCACCGAAGGCGCCGACACCGTCCTCGTCGCCATGGGATCAGTCCTCGGGACGATCAAGGACGTGGTGGACGACCTGCGCGACGCCGACATCCCCGTCGGCGTGGTCGGCATCACCGCCTTCCGGCCCTTCCCCTTCGAGGCAGTCCGCGCCGCGTGCCAGGGCGCCGAACGCATCGTCGTGGTCGAGAAGGCCTTCTCGCTCGGCTTCGGCGGCGTGCTCTCGAGCGACGTGGCGATGGCCGGAGCGGCGCCCCAGCACCTCGTGCACAGCGTGGTCGCCGGGCTCGGCGGCCGCCCGATCACCAAGGCGGCGATCGCCGACCTCATCGGCCGGGCACGGGCCGGCGAGCTCGGCTCGCTCAGCTTCCTCGACCTCGACGAGGACCTGATCGCCGGAGAGCTCGGCCGGATGGCGGCCGAGCGGCGCTCGGGTCCCATCGCAGAGAACCTGCTGCGCGACCTCGCCGGCGCGCCACGTCGCCCTCGACAGACAGGACGAGCATGATCCCGGTCCCCACTCCCGTCCGCTTCTACCAAGTCGGCAGCTTCGCGGTCGGCAACCGGCTGCTCGATCCCGATCAGCGCACCGTGCAGGCCGACACGGCGCGCACGAACTCGCTCGATTCGGGCCATCGCGCCTGCCAGGGCTGTGGGGAGGCGCTTGGGGCGCGCTATGTCCTCGATGCGGCGATGCGGGCCGCCGAGGACAAGGTGATCGCCGTCAATGCCACCGGCTGCCTCGAGGTTTTCTCGACGCCCTATCCCGAGAGCTCGTGGCGCCTGGCGTGGATCCACTCCCTGTTCGGCAACGCGCCCGCGGTGGCGACCGGTGTCGCCGCGGCGATGCGGGCCAAGGGGCGCGACGACGTGCGCGTCGTGGCCCAGGGTGGCGACGGCGGCACGGTCGACATCGGGTTCGGCACCTTGTCGGGAATGTTCGAGCGCAACGACGACGTCTTGTACGTCTGCTACGACAACGAGGCCTACATGAACACCGGGGTACAGCGCTCGGGCGCAACCCCACCCGCGGCGCGCACCGCGACGACCGAGGCGGTGGGCCCGGCGCCGGGTAATGCCTTTGGCCAAGGAAAGGACCTCCCGCGCATCGCGATGGCGCACGAGATCTCCTACGTCGCCACGGCCACGGTCGCCGACCTGCACGACCTCGAGGCCAAGACGATCCGGGCGATGGCCCATCGCGGCGCCCGCTACCTGCACGTGCTCGTCCCCTGCCCGCTCGGTTGGGGCGCTGCGTCCAAAGACACCATCCGCCTCGCCCGGCTCGCCAAGGAGACGGGGATCTTCCCGGTCTTTGAGGCCGAACACGGTGAGGTGGTCTCGGTTGCAAAGATCCGCCACAAGGCGCCAGTCGTCGAGTACCTACAGGCCCAGCGCCGCTACGCGCATCTGTTCAAAGGTGACCACTCCGACGTGATCGACCAACTGCAGGCGCTAGCCGAAGCCAACATTGCCCGCTACGGCCTGCTGGAGCCGACCAGCGCCGAGGCGCCCGAGGTCGTGGAGGACTGATGGAGCACCCCTTTGCCATCACGCTCGAGGTCGGCACGAGCCACGCCAACCGCACGGGCACCTGGCGCGTCGAGCGCCCCGTCTACGTGGACCGCCTGCCGCCGTGCAACGATGCCTGCCCCGCCGGCGAGAACATCCAGCGCTGGCTCTATCACGCCGAGTCCGGAGACTACGAAGCCGCCTGGCGCCAGCTGGTGGAGGAGAACCCGCTGCCGGCGATCATGGGCCGGATCTGCTACCACCCCTGCGAGACGGCCTGCAACCGCGCCCAGGTCGACGAGGCGGTCGGCATCAACGCCGTCGAGCGCTTCCTCGGCGATCTGGCCATCGAAAAGGGTTTTGGCTTCGACGCGCAAACCCGCGAGACCGGGCGCCGCGTCCTTGTCGTCGGCGCCGGGCCGTCTGGGCTGGCAGCCTCCTACCACCTCCGGCGCCTCGGCCACCGCGTCGATCTAGTCGACAGCGCAGCCAAGCCCGGCGGGATGATGCGCTACGGCATCCCCGCCTACCGCCTCCCCCGCGCCGTCCTCGACGCCGAGATCGAGCGGATCTTCGCCCTCGGGGTGCAGTGGATCCCGAACCACCGTGTCGAAGACGTCGTCGCCGAACGGGAGGCGGGAGGCTACGACGCCGCCTACCTCGCCGTCGGGGCCCAGCTCGGCCGGAGGATCGAGATCCCGGCGGGCGACTCCGCCCGGATCGTGGATGCCCTGTCGCTGCTCCGCAGCGTCGAGGAGGACCGCCCCGTGCTGCTCGGTCGCCGCGTCGCCGTCTATGGCGGCGGCAATACGGCGATGGACGCCGCCCGGACGGCGCGGCGCCTCGGGGCGACCGAGACGGTCATCGTCTACCGCCGCACCGACAAGGAGATGCCGGCCGAGCGCGAGGAGCTCGATCAGGCCTTGACCGAGGGGATCACCACGCGCTGGCTCTCGACCGTCGACTCGTTCGAGGGCGATCACCTCGTCATCGAAAAGGTCGTCCTCGAAGACGGCAAGGTGGTGCCGACCGGTGAGTTCGAGCAGCTCCCAGCGGACGCGCTGGTGCTGGCGCTCGGCCAGGACAGCGACCTGTCCGTCGTCGAGGGCGCCGAGCACATCGCCGTTCGCCACGGCGTGGTCGAGGTCGGCCCGTCGATGATGACCGGCGAGGTGGGGATATTCGCCGGCGGCGACGCCGTGCCCTCCGCGCGCACCGCCACCGTGGCCATCGGCCACGCGAAGCGCGCCGCCCGGGCGATCGACGCCTACCTGGCGGGAGGGACGCGCCTCGCACCCGAGCGCCATGGCCTCGCGAGCCTCGAGCGCCTGAACACCTGGTACTACGACGACGCGCCGAGGAGCCGCCGCCCCGAGCTCGCCGCCGCGCGCCGCGTCGACACCTTCGCTGAGGTCGTGGGCGGCCTCAATGAGGACACCGCCCTGTTCGAGGCGCGCCGCTGCCTGTCGTGCGGCAACTGCTTTGAGTGCGACAACTGCTTCGGCGTCTGCCCGGACAACGCCGTGGTCAAGCTGACCGATCGCGAGACGCAGGCCGCAGGCGGCCGCCGCTACGCCTTCAACTACGACTACTGCAAGGGCTGCGGGATCTGCGTCGAGGAGTGCCCGTGCGGGGCCATCGACCTCGTTCCCGAGGCGAACTGAGCACCTTGGTCAAAGAGCGCGGGCGACAGCGCCCGAGCGGCAAGGAGGGGTGATGAACGAGCGGGACGATCACCGGCCGGTCGTGGTCGGCATCGATGGCTCTCGAGAGAGCGCCGAGGCGCTGCGCTGGGGCATCGACTACGCGCGCCGCACCGGGGCGCCGGTCCAGGCGGTGATCGCCTGGGAGAACACCCTCGGCTTCGGCTTCGTGCCGCCGGGCGCGCACAGCCTGGAGGAAGAGGCGCGGCTTGCCCTTGAGCGCACCATCCAGAAGGTCTGCGACGAGGAGTCGGCGCCCGTCCCCCCGATCGAGCGCAAGGTGATCCGCGGCCACTCGACGCCGGTGCTGGTCGAGGCGTCGCGAGGTGCTCGGATGCTTGTGGTGGGCGATCGCGGCTACGGTGGCTTCGCAGGTCTCCTCCTCGGACACTGTGGAGAGAACTGCGCCCGCCTGGCGGGCTGCTCGGTGGTCATCGTGCGGGACGGACGTGCTGGGTGAAGTTCGCCGGGCACGTCGGTTGGGTACGCACCGGGTCGGTCTGTCCTGCTGCGGGACAACCTTGGCTCTCGCGCCCGACCGGGAAGTGCTCTCGGCCCCGGAAAGGTGCGGGGACTTGGTCTCGGGGCGAGCACTCGTCCGGCCCCGCCGGACGGTGCTCCGCCCCGGCCGGAGGCACCCGATGACGGTCCTCGGGCCTCGCGCGTAGCCTGGTCGAGTGGCTGAGTCGATGCGCGCCTACGCGGTCGACGTCCCCGGCCCCATCGCCACGCACCCGCTCGTCGAGCTGGAACGCCCCCTGCCCGAGCCGGGGCCGGGCGAGGTCCGCGTGCAGGTCGAGGCCTGCGGGGTGTGTCGGACCGACCTCCACCTCGCCGAGGGGGACCTCGAGCCGCGCCGGAGCCGGGTCGTGCCGGGCCACGAGGTCGTCGGCGTCGTGGACGCGCTCGGAGCAGGCGCCGGGCGCTTCTCCCTCGGCCAGCGCGTCGGCGTCGCGTGGCTCGGGGCAACCTGTGGTCGCTGCCACTTCTGCGTGGCCGGCCGGGAGAACCTTTGCGTCGCGCCCAGCTTCACGGGATGGGACCGCGACGGCGGCTACAGCGAGTTCACCCTCGTCGACGAGCGGTTCGCCTACCCCATCCCCGCCGGGCTCAGCCCCGTGGCGGCGGCACCTCTGCTGTGTGCGGGGATCATCGGCTATCGCGCGCTGCTGCGCGCCGAACTCCCCCCAGGGGGTCGCCTCGGCATCTACGGCTTCGGCGCGTCGGCACACCTGTGCGCCCAGCTGGCGATCGCGCAGGGCGCCCGCGTCCATGTCCTCACCCGCGGCGCGGCCGCCCGAGCGCTCGCCCTCGAGCTCGGCGCGGCGAGCGCCGGCGCGGCGGACGCGATGGCACCCGAGCCGCTCGATGCGGCGATCCTCTTCGCGCCGGTCGGCACGCTGGTCCCGGTCGCGCTCAGCGCGCTCGGGCGCGGCGGCACGCTCTGCATCGCCGGCATCCACCTGAGCGACGTCCCGCCGCTCAATTACGCCGAGCACCTCTTTTACGAAAAGAGCGTCCGGAGCGTGACGGCCAACACCCGACAGGACGGCCTCGTCTTCTTGGAGCTCGCCGCGCGCTTGGGACTGCGGGCGACCACGCATGCCTACCGTCTCGCTGAGGCAACCGACGCGCTGCGGGACCTTTCCGAGGGCCGCTTCGCTGGAGCCGCCGTCTTGGTCGCTGACGAGAGCCTCCTGGCTGCTGGCAAAGGTGCCCCAGCACCCAGCTGATCGGATCGGCGCGTCGCTCGCCATCGGGCGGATCTCGCGCGACCGATCGGCACGGCCGTCGCTCCCGGGCGAAGCGGTTGGCACACGAGCGCCCCGTTCCACCCCCGCTCGGTCGCGCTGGTGCGCCGGTGTAGAGCGCGTTGTCGCCTGGCGCGTCGGCGCGCCACCGGGAGAGCCCGCTATGCGCTCCGGCGCATCGATCGCAGCATCCGCCGCCGCTCGCGCTCGGTACGGCCACCCCACACGCCGTCCTCGATGCCGTAGCTGAGCGCGTACTCGAGGCATTGGCGGCGGACCGGGCAGCTCGAGCAGACCTGCACTGCGGCACGCAGCAGCACCTCGTCGTTCGCGTAGAACAGCTCGGGCGACCGTCCGCGACACGCCGCCTCGTCCATCCACGACTCGTCGGGCCGCATCTGCTCCTCCCGTGCCCGAGGTCACGCCATCGCGCGGCCCGGCATCGCTTTGGTCCAAGCATCAGCCACGCCACCACGAGGTGTCAGGGGGCGAAAGACCCCTTGTCCGAACGCGAAATCCCCCTGCTCGAAAGCGTCAGTCCAATGTACCTCACCACCAGGACTTCCTGCACTCCCCTTGTGCCCTTAGTCCCTAGTTCGCTCGCGGTGGCGGATGCTGATCTGCAAGGGTCGCACTACGAGTGGTGCGGGTTCGCATGCCAAGACCACGCGATCCCGCCGAAGGGAGAGCCCCCATGACCCCGATCGTCCAACGGCCGCCGACGGACCAGTCGCTTCGCCAATCTCGGCGCCGCGCCCACTACCTGGCGCTGATCCCGCTCGCCGCCACCGCCACCATGGCGCTGCAAACCAACGCAATCGCCGCAGTCCGGCACCGCAGCGTTGCTTTCGTCGGCCACTACAAGGGAACCGCGGCGCTGTTGATCAACAACGGCACCGCCACGATCTCTTCGGTCCAAGGCTCGGGCACCGGCACGGCCGCCCTCGTGGGCAGGAGCACGATCAAAGGATCGGGCAGCGCAAGCGCGTCAGCGCTGTGCGACCCCTTCACCGGCAAGGGCGCCATCGTGGGCACCGGTGGGACCATCAACTTCACGGTCGCGGACTCGACCGCCAAGGGGTGCTCGAGCGGCGAGAGCGGCCCGGTCACGGTGACCTTCAAGGGGATCGCCAAGGCGACCGGTGGCACCGGCAAGGACAAGGGGGCGAGCGGATCTCTCGCCTTCAGCGGCACCTTGAAGCTCGGCGGCACCTCGGGATCCCAGTCCGGCAGCTTCACCGTGACCCTGCACGGCCGCCTGTCGGTCCGCTGAGCTCGCTCCTCACCCGCAGACCAAGGAAGGGAGAATACAGATGAGAAAACTGGTTGGAGGAGCGGTCGCGCTCGCGCTGGCCGCACCGGCCTGGCTCGGGGCGCTCGCGACGAGCGCACCGAGCGCCAGCGCGGCCTCGACCACCACGACCACGACGCCGGCGCCCCCGGTGCAGGGCGCGAGCCAGCACGCGCTCTTCTTGTACGTCGACACCGTGCAGGGAAGCTCAGGCTCACCCAAGCCCAGTGCGCCGTGCGGGATGACCAACCTCTTCCAGCAGACCCAGCAGGTGGTCTTCCGGATGTGGGGCGTCAACGTCCGTGACCGCGGCATGGCGCTCACGGGTGACAACGTCAAGGCGGCATGGGTGTACGTGCCCGGGGTTGGCAAGATCCCGCTCGCGTACGGGACCCATGGCACGACCTCGTACTGGACCGCGGCGTGGATCCCGACCGCGTCCTACCCGCTCGGCGTCGTGGACTTCCACGTGACCGTCGTCACCAAGCCCGTCGCGGCCACCGGGACCGCCAAGGCCGTCCCCTCGCTCAGCGGCGTCTTCACCCAGCGGGGCCTTCCCGCCACCTCGCGACTCACCATCAACTGAGCCGAATCGGCAACCGGGGGCACCGACCGGCGCCCCCGGTTGCCGCCCGGCTCCTGCGCTTCCCCCTTCACTGAAAGGCTCGCTCCGATGAATCACATTCGCGCTCGGCTCGCCGCTGGGGTGTTCCTCGGCATCGCCACCGCGCTGGTCTCCTTCGTCCCGGCGAGCCTCGCCGCGACGAGCCCGAGCTCGACCACGGCCGTCGCGCTCCCGCCGCCGGCGATCCCCGGCGTCGCCCCCCTCCCCGGGCCGATCGCAGCCCCCGCCAAGCCGGCGAGCGACATGGGCATCTTGAAGGTCACCCCCGACCAGGCCGTCGCCGGGACCCCGATGCACATCTCGGGATCCCACCTTGCCGCCAACGCCTCGGTGGAGCTGACGTGGTCGAGCGCGAACAACACCTGGCTCGTCGATCCCCAGCCGGACTCGGTCAACTACCTCGGCCGCTCCTCCACCCCGGTCACGGTCGTGCTCGCGCACGCCACCACCAATGCCGCTGGCGCCTTCTCGACCACCGTGCGGGCCCCTCAAGACTGGGGCGGCGTGCACGACATCTACGCCGTCGTCAACGGCGTCGAGCACGCCCACGGCGGCTTCATCATCACTCGGTCGGTCACCATCAGCCCGCGCAGCGGTCCGGTCGGCACACCGATCACCGTCACCTACCGCGGCATTGGCGCGTCGCTGTACGAAGGTGGGGCGTCGTTGCTCTATGACAACCACTACGTCGGCGAGATGATGGCGAACTGGACGCGCGGCGTCGCCCGCGTCGTGATCCGCGCCTCGGGCACGGTCGGCCCGCACGTCATCCAGGTCGGCGACGCCATCAGCTTCCTGTACCTCAACCTGCCCCAGTCGCCGCTCCCCTTCGCCAAGGGCGCGACCGCGACCTTCGAGGTGACCGCCGACACGACCCTCCCCGCGCCCTCGATCGACTGGCCCGACGAGGTCGCCCCGACCGTCTCGGCGCGCACGACCCTCGCGCCGACCGGCTCGGCGCCGGCCTCCGGCGCCGGCCTCGCGCTCTCGACAACCCGCGGCGCGGTCGGCGCCTCGTTCCAGGCGACCGTGAGCGGCCTGGCTCCTGGCGTGCCCACCCAGCTCGTCTGGTCCACGGTCGTCGGAAGCCGCGTCAACTGCAAGAGCGTCTGCTGGGCCTTCACGTCGATCCCGCTCGCGACGGCCACCCCGTCAGGGACCAGCCTGTCGAGCACGCTTACGGTCCCTGACGGGCTCGGGGGCTGGCACGTGGTCCAGGTCGAGCAGGACAACAAGGTGCTCGCCCAGGTCCCCTTCTACCTCCAAGAGAGCCTCGTCGGCCCGGGCCTGTCGGCGATCACGCTGAAAGAGGGCCAGGCCTTCACCATCCACCTGAAGGGCGTCGGCTGGACCCAGCTCGACAACACGATCGCGGTCGATTACGACAATAGCTACCTCGGCTATGGCTGCGGCTTCAACTCCAATGGAGACGTGGTGCTGCCCCTGCACGCGACGGGCGGGCCGGGGATCCACCTCATCGACATCTATCCGATGATCTACACCGAGTCCCCCTCGTTCGCCAACACGCCCTATGGGATGGTGCCGGTGCTCACCTACGCCCAGGACGAGCCGGCGCTCGCCCTCGGCTACCACCTCCCCGCCATCCGCCTGGCGATCCGCATCGTCGGCTGATCTGGCGCCTCCCCTGCCCGCGCGCCGCCCGCCTCACGCGGGCGGCGCCGGCGCGCCCCGGGGCGGTGGGCGCCCGGGCAACCACCACGCAAAACGGCCGAGTAGGGCCATCGCGGCGGGAAGGACGAGGGCGCGCACCACCGACGCGTCGATCAGCACGCCGAGGGCGAGACCGACGCCGAGCTCTTGCAGGCCGGCGACCGAGCCGGCGTAGAGGCCGAAGAGAGCGCCGACCATGATGCAGGCCGCGGCGCTCACCACCCGACCGGTCCCCGCCAGCCCGGCGACGATCGCCGAGGCGTCCTCGGCCCCGGCCTGACGCGCCTCGCGGATGCGCCGCACGATGAACATCTCGTAGTCCATCGACAACCCGAAGAGCATCGCCAGCAAGAACACCGGCACCCACGCCTCGAGCGCGCCGACGTGGTAGCGACCGAAGGGCACACCGGCACCGAAGCGGAAGACCGCGACCGTCGCGCCGAAGGCCGCCGCGATCGCCACGACGTCGAGCGCGATGGCGAGCAGCGCCAGCACGAGCGAGCCGAAGCTCACGCTCAACAGCACGAGGCTCGCCAGCCCGAGCCAGGCGCCGATGATCGGGATGGCGCCGTCGACGCGGGCGATGAAGTCGACGCCTTGGGCCGGCGCGCCCCCGACGAGCAGCGAGGCGCCCGCAGGCAGTCGCGCCCGGCGGCCGAGCTCGCCGCGGATCTCGCCCACCAGCGCGCCGGTCGCCGGCGCGTCCAGCGAGGAGCGGGCGACGACGACCATCAGCCGGTCGCGGCGTGCCCGGTCGACGTAGGGTGGGCGAGAACCGATGGCGACGACCGCCACATCTTCGTTAGCGAGCAGCTCGCGCGCGAGGCGCAGCGTCGCCGCCGAGACGTCGGCGCGCAGCGCGCCGCCTCGCGCCGAGGTCGTCACCACCACATCGATCGGCGTGACCAGTCCCGGGGCGAACCGCTCGGAGAGCACGGCGAGGGGCGGGACCGAGGCGAGCGAGCCCGGCAGCGCCCGGAGCGAGGTCGGCGTGAGCTGCAGCCATCCGAGCGGGATCGCCAGCGCGACGAGCGGCACGAGGGCGCCGACGAGCGTGCGGCGGGGCGCACGCACCGCCAGGGCACCGAAGCGCCCCCAGGCGGGCGATGCGGAGTCCGACAGTGCCCCACGGCGGAACGAGCCGAGGAGGCTCAGCAAGACGGGCTGGAGGCTGAGCGCGGCGGCGACCGCCACCAGCGGCACGAGCACTCCGGCGACGGCAAGGGAGTGGATGAAGGGGACGTCGACGACAAAGAGTGCCGACAACGCCACGGCGACCGTCAGCCCTGACCACGCCACCGTCCGGCCGGCGCTCTCCATCGTCGCCAGGACCGCCTCGGATCGGCTCATGCCGTCCGCCACGTGCTCGGCATGGCGACGGACGATGAGGAGCGAGTAGTCGAGCGCGATCCCGACCCCGATGAGCTCGGCGAGATTCGGCACGTACAGCACCATCACGACGAAGTGCGCGAGCACCCACAGCGCACCGAGCGCCACGGCGACCGTTCCCGCGGCGGCGAGCAGCGGAATCAGCGCGGCAAGCGAGGGCCCGATGACGGCGGCGATGACCAACACGGCGACCGCGCCCGCCACCACCTCACCGACCGCCAGGTCGTGGGCGAGCAACGGCGTCACGTCCGCCTGCAGCGCGGGCGCGCCCGTCACCTCCGCCCGAGCGAGGTGGTGGGTGGTGAGCGACGCGCGCAGCGATGCGGTCGCCGCGGCGGCCGCCTTGAGGCCGAGCGGGCTCTGCACGGTCGCGTAGGCCGCACCGCCGCTCGACGCGAAGCTGCTCGTCGTCGCCCCGGCGATGACCGAGGCGGCGGCGCGCAGCCGACGGTCGTCGGCCGACAGCGCAGCGGCGCGCGCCGGGGAATGGGCGAGCACGACGACGAACGCGCCTTCGACGTTGGCCCCAAAGCCCTGCGACAAGCGCGCATCGGCGGCGGCGCTCTGGCTGCCGGGCACCGCGAGCGAGGTCGTCAGCAACCCCGGCAGCGTCCGCGAAGCGATCGCGCCGAGGGCCGCGAGCACGAGCCAGAGGCCGAGCATCAGGTTCTTGTGGGCCAGCACCAAGCGTGCCCACCGCCTGGCCATGGCCCCGATCCTAGTGATCTGGCCCCGGGGCGCGAATAGGGAGCAGGGCCCTGAAACCCGCGCCCTGCGCCTGCCGCGTCCTGCAGGCGGGGCAGTGATAGCGGGCGGGCCCTGCTCCGTCCCCCCTCCCCAGCCCTTAGCGGGCGGGGACGATCACGATGCCGCGACGGGTCGCGGCTCGCGCTCGAGCCGCTCCTCGAGCTCGACGACGAGGCTCGTCGTCTTGAGCACCGTGTCGGGGTTGAGGCTGATCGAGTCGATGCCCAGCTCGACCAGGTACTCGGCCATGTCCGGGTAGTCCGACGGCGCCTGGCCGCACAGGCCGGAATGGATGTGGTTCTCGCGGCAGCCCACGACGGCGAGCTTGATCATCTCCTTCACGCCCTCGTCTCGCTCGTCGTAGTCGAAGGCGACGATCTCGCTGTCGCGATCGACGCCCAAGGTGAGCTGGGTGAGGTCGTTCGAGCCGATCGAGAAGCCGTCGAAGAGCTCCGCGAAGCGGTTGATCAACACGACGTTGTTCGGGATCTCACACATGGCGTAGACCTTGAGGTCGTTCTCGCCACGGCGCAGGCCGAACTCGGCCATCTTGTCGAGCACCTGGCGCGCCTCGTCGACCCGGCGGACGAAGGGCAACATCAAGATCACGTTGGTGAAGCCCATCTCCTCGCGCACCCTGCGCATCGCCTGGCACTCGAGCGCGAAACCCTCAGCATAGGCCGGGTGCGCGTAGCGCGAGGCGCCGCGCCAGCCGAGCATCGGGTTGCTCTCGGCCGGCTCGAAGGCGCGCCCGCCGACCAGGCTGGCGTACTCGTTGGTCTTGAAGTCCGACATCCGCACCACGACCGGCTTTGGCCAGAACGCCGCCGCGATCGTGCCGATGCCCTCAGACAGGCGCTCGACGAAGAACTCGCCGCCGTCGCTGTAGCAGGCGGTGAGGTGGTCGATGATCGCCCGCTCGGCGGGGTCGGTGACCTTCTCGGGGTGCAGCAGGGCGAGCGGGTGGGCACGGATCGACTCGCTGATGATGAACTCCATGCGCGCCAGCCCGACCCCGTCGTTCGGCAAGAAGGACGTCTTGAAGGCGAGGTCAGGGTTGCCGAGGTTGATCATGATCTCGGTCTTCGGTCGGCGCAGCGTCGCGAGCTCGGTCCGCTCGATGCGGAAGGGGACCTCGCCCCGATAGACGCGGCCGGTATCCCCCTCGGCACACGACACCGTGACGCGCTCGCCCGAGGTGAGCGTCGTCGTCGCGCTCGAGCAGCCGACTACGGCGGGGATCCCGAGCTCGCGGGCGATGATCGCGGCATGGCAGGTCCGTCCCCCGCGGTTGGTGACGATCGCCGCGGCGGTCTTCATCACCGGCTCCCAGTCCGGCGTCGTCGTGTCGGCGACGAGCACCTCGCCGGGAACGAAGCTCGATAGCTGCTGGAGGTTGTCGATCACCCGGATGTTGCCGAGCGCGACCCGCTCGCCGACCGAGCGGCCCTCGATCAAGACCTCGCCGGGCTCGTCGATGACGTAGCGCTCGAGCGTGGTCCCGCTCCGTTGGGAGGCGACCGTCTCGGGGCGGGCCTGGACGAGGTAGATCTTGCCGTCGCTGCCGTCCTTGGCCCACTCGATGTCCATCGGGCGCCCGTAGTGCCGCTCGATCGCCATCGCGTAGCCGGCGAGCTCGAGCACCTCGTCGTCGCTCAGGCAGTAGCGCTCGCGGTCGGCTCGCGGCGTGGGGACGTTGCGCGTGGTCTGGCGCGTCTCGCCCTCGACGAGCACCATCTTCACGCCCTTCTCCCCCATCAGCCGGCGCAGCACGGTCCGGTGTCCCGCGGCGTAGGTGGGCTTGTGCACGTAGAACTCATCGGGGTCGACGGCGCCCTGGACGATGTTCTCGCCGAGCCCATAGGAGCCGGTGATGAAGACCACGTCGGAGAAGCCCGACTCGGTGTCGATGGTGAAGACCACGCCCGAGGAGGCGATGTCGGACCGGACCATCTTCATGATGCCGACCGAGAGCGCCACCTTGAAGTGGTCGAATCCCTGGTCGATGCGGTAGTGGATGGCGCGGTCGGTGAACATCGAGGCGAAGCAGCGCCGGATCGAGTCGAGCAGGCTCTCCTCGCCGCTGATGTTGAGGAAGGTCTCCTGCTGGCCGGCAAAGCTGGCCGTCGGCAGGTCCTCGGCGGTGGCCGATGAGCGCACCGCCAGACGGACGTCGTCGCCGTACTCTTGCTGGAGCTGGCGGTAGGCCCCGAGGATCTCGCCGATCACGTCGTGGGGAAGCGGTGCGCCGTAGACGATCTCACGGGCGCGCCGCCCGCGCCGGGCGAGGTCTGCGACGTTGTCGGGATCGAGTCCGTCGAGCGCCTCATGCAGCCGCTCCCACGCCTTTGCCTCGCTGAGGGTATGGCGGTAGGCATCTGCCGTCAGCGCGAAGCCGTTCGGCACGCGCACGCCCTCGTCGGCAAGCCCGCGGTACATCTCCCCGAGCGAGGCGTTCTTCCCGCCGACGATCGGGACGTCGTCGATGCCGATCTCTGAGAAGAAGCGGACGTAGTGCGAGTTGTTCATGCTGATGCTCCTGTTCTCCTGTCAACCGCGGGACGCAAGCAACGCGCAGAGCTCTGCGAGGCGGTTCGAGTAGCCCCACTCGTTGTCGTACCAACCGAAGACCTTGACGAGGCGTCCCTGCACGAGCGTGAGCGACGGGTCGAAGACGCACGACGCAGGATCGCCGAGGATGTCGCTCGAGACGAGCGGCTCCTCGCTGTAGCCGAGGACGTGCCCGAGGCGCCCCTCCGCGGCGGAGCGGAAGGCCTCGTTGACCTCTTCGGGGCGGACCGCGTGCTCCACCAGCGCGACGAGGTCCACGATCGAGCCATCGGCGACGGGCACGCGCAGCGCCGCTCCGTCCATGCGACCGGCGAGCGAGGGCAGGACGCGACCGGTCGTCCGGGCGGCCCGCGTCGTCGTGGGGACGATGTTCAGTGCCGCCGCGCGGCCGCGGCGTGGGTCGTCGTGCAGGCGGTCAAGGAGCGCCTGGTCACTCGTGTAGGCGTGCACCGTCGTCATCAGGCCTGAGTCGATCCCGAAGGACTCGTCGAGCACCTTGGCGAGCAGCGCCACGCAATTGGTCGTGCACGAGCCGTTCGAGACGACGTAATGGGAAAGGGGATCGAAGCGCTCCTCGTTGACCCCGAGGACGAAGGTGGCATCGGCATCCTCACAGGGCGCCGAGACGACGACCCGCTCGGCTCCCGCCTCGAGGTGCCGGGCGGCATCGCTTCGCGTCGAGACGGTCCCCGTGCACTCAGCCACCACCTGCACCCCCAGCTCTTTCCAGGGGAGCTGGGTGCTGTCTGGCTCGCGCAGGAACCGCGTGTGCTGATGCTCGGTGACAAGCTGGTCCCCCTCGAGCCGTAGCGGCGCACGGTACGGGCCGTGCACCGAGTCCGCCCGCAGCAGGCGGGTCAGCGACTGAGGGTCGTCGAGATCGTTGATCGCGACGACCTCCATGTACAAGTGGCGCTCGAGGATCGCCCGATACAGCGCCCGTCCCGTTCTCCCAAAGCCGTTGATGCCGATCTTGATCGTCATCTGCCGCTCCTTTCGGGCCGCGGGCAGTGCCCGCTCGCGGCACTACAAGCGCCTGGTGGAAGAGGCCATCAACGCTTCCCGGGTCACGATGCGCCCGAAGGCGCGAACTCGTAAGGGGCGAAGGTCACCGTGCCGGAGACACAAGGCCTCAATGGAGCCATACGCCCGCCGACATTCGGCCGCGCATCAAGCCACCATCGGCCCATTCCTTGCAGTTGCCATGGCGACATGATCGATCCATGTCTGTCAAGCGTTCGATCCGCGACCTCATCGGCGAGGCAGTCGCCTTCGATTCCCTCGAAGACCCCTTCGAAACCGAGGGGCGCCCGAGCGCCACCGGTGGGATCTTCGACGGCGCCGGGGCGCGCACCTTGCCCGAGATCGTGGCCATGCACCCGCTGTTGTCGGACCTCCCCGGCGACGTCGCCGACGCCATCTCCGGGTTCACGACGACGGTCGACTTCGGCGGGGGGCGACTGTTGCTCACCGAAGGCGAGCCCGCGGACGCGCTCTACTTCATCCGCCGCGGCCACGTTGCGCTCGAGTCCGCCCAGTTCGGCAACGGGAGGATCCGCATCGAGACGCTCGGGCCCGGCGCCGCGCTCGGCTGGTCGTGGCTGTTCCCCCCCTACCGCTGGCACTTCGACGCCCGCGCCATCGGCCCGGTCCGCGCGATCGCCGTCGACGCGAACAGCCTACGCACCCTTGCCGAGCGCGACCGGGACTTCGGCTACGCCCTCATGTCCCGGGTGAGCGCGCTGCTGCTCGAGCGACTGCAGGCCACGCGCTGGCGGCTGGCGGAGCTCAGTCAAGAGCGCACCGACGCCTGAGCGCGCCGAGCGGCGCGGCGCGCCGCGCCGCCCCGAGCCTCACTCCTCAATGAAGATGCACTCCCCGGCGCACTCTTGTGCCGCCTCGCGCACCGCTTCCTCGTCTTCACCTGAGACGACAACCATCGCCTCGCGCCCCGCGCGGTCGCTCGGGACGACGCCGTTCTCCCTGACGTAGGCCAAACCGTCGTCCTCGAGCTGGAACATCGCCGGGCACAGCTCCTCGCACAGCCCGTCACCCGTGCAGTACTCCTGGTCGATCCACACCTTCATCTCCGCTCCTTTTGCCTCTGTCTTCACCGATGGCCGGTGAGCCCTGCCCCCCAGGACCGCAGCGTCCTCACGTACTGCGCCCGCTCGAACGCCTCGCCGCGGGGCGCGCTGGCGCGGCTGGCACAGCCGTGCAGCTCGGCGAGTGTGGCGTGGCCGGTCAGCTCCATCGCGTCGCGCAGCGATGCCTCGAGCGTGGCTGCCCCGCGCGCACCGCTGCGCAGCAGCTCGGAGGCCACCATGACGACGTCGGCTCCCGCCGCGATCAGCTTCGCCACGTCGCTGCCGTGCTCGACCCCTGAGCTCGCCGCCAAGGAGACCTCCTCACCGAGCTGTGGGCGCAAGATCGCCGTCCAGCGCAGCGGCAAGCCGAGCTCGGTGCTGCTCGACAGGTGCACCCTCGGCAGCACCTCCATGGTCTCGAGGTCGAGGTCGGGTTGGTAGAAGCGATTGAAGAGCACGAGCCCGCTCGCCCCGGCGGCCACCACCTTGGCGGCGAAATTGGCAAAGGAGGAGTAGAACGGCGACAGCTTGACCGCGACGGGAACCCCGGCCCGCTCGCAGACCTCGGCGATGAAGGCGAGCTCGGCCGCTTCGAGCTCGGCCGCCGACAGCTTTTCGTTCGTCGCGACGCGATAGACGTTGAGCTCGATGGCGTCGGCGCCGGCGTCGGCCAGCAGACGGCCGTAGCGGCTCCAGGCGCCGGCGTGCCAGGCGTTGAGGCTCGCGATTACCGGGATGCGCACGGCGGCCTTGGCGGCCTCGAGCCGGCCCACGTAGCGCTCCGCCACCCCTCGCACCTCGCTCGGCAGCGGGAAGTAGCCACGCGCCTCGTAGTGCTGCTCAGCCCCGAGCTCGAAGGCGGAGTCCACCATGTGCTCTTCCGCGAGGATCTCCTCCTCGAACAGCGACGGCAAGACGACGGCGCCGACCCCGGCAGCCTCGAGCGCCACGATCGAATCCACGTGCTCGGTCATCGGGCTCGCCGAGGCCACGATCGGCGAGGACAGATCCAACCCGAGATAGCGCGTCGACAGATCGGTCTGCTCGCGCGTGGTCGCCGTGTCGGTGCTCACTGCTCCTCCTCGATCACCTGGACCCTGCCGGCCGAAAGTTCGGCGTCCGGCTCGTGCATCGTCCGCTCCAGCCCCGCCAGCTGGCGGTAGTAACGCCAGCGCTCCTCGGTGTCTTGCTGCAGCAGCTCCACCAGCTCGCTGGCGCGCGCGGGGTCGCTCCGGGCAAGGGAGGCGTAGCGAACCTCGCTCTTGACGAAGTCGGCGATCGGGACGCTCGGATCCTTCGCGTCGAGGCTGAAGGGATGCCCCTCGCTCGCCGTCGTCGGCCGGTAGCGATACAGCGGCCAGTACCCGCTGCGCACCGCGTCACGCTGGTGCGCCATCGAGGTCGCCATGTCGATGCCGTGCGCGATGCACGTCGAGTACGCGATCACGAGGGAGGGGCCGGGATGGGCGTTCGCCTCGAGGAGCGCCTTGATCGTCTGGATGTCGCTCGCGCCGAGGGCCACCTGGGCCACGTAGACGTCGCCGTAGGCCCGCGCGATCTCCCCGAGGTCCTTCTTCGCGGTGATCTTGCCCGAGGCCGCGAACTTCGCCACGGCGCCGCGCGGCGTGGCCTTGGACGCCTGCCCACCGGTGTTGGAGTAGACCTCGGTATCGAGCACCAAGACGTTGACGTTGCGCCCCGAGGCAAGGACGTGGTCGAGGCCGCCGAAGCCGATGTCATAGGCCCAGCCGTCTCCGCCGACGATCCACACCGACTTGTCGACGAGCTCGTCGGCGCACGCCAGCAGGTCCGAGGCCGCCTCGGCGCGCTCGCCGCCGAGGCCGGAAAGCTGGCGCTTTAGCTCGGCCACCCGCGCCCGCTGCGCAACGATGTCGGCCTCGCCTTCCTGGCTCGCGTGCAACAGACCGGCGACGAGCTCGGCGTCGAGCTCGGGGGCGAGTCCGACGAGCAGGTCGCGTGCCGCGCGCTGTTCGGCCTCGAGGCCGAGGCGGATGCCGAGGCCAAACTCGGCGTTGTCCTCGAACAGCGAGTTCGCCCACGCCGGTCCGCGGCCCGACGCGTCGTGCGCCCACGGCGTGGTCGGGAGATTGCCGCCGTAGATCGACGAGCACCCCGTCGCGTTGGCGACGAGCAGCCGGTCGCCGAAGAGCTGGCTCAACAGTTTGAGGTAGGGGGTCTCGCCACACCCCGCGCAGGCGCCAGAGAACTCAAAGAGCGGCTCGAGGACCGCCGCGCCCTTCACGCTGTCGTGCGGCAGGGCGTCGCGGGCAAGCTCGGGGATCGATTTGAAGAAGTCCCAGCGCACCCGCTCCTCGTCGCGGTGCGCGAGCGCCGGCTCGAGATTGATCGACTTCCTCCACGCCTCGGTCTTGGAGTGCGCCGGGCAGACCTCGACGCAGATCCCACATCCCGTGCAGTCGTCCGGCGCCACCTGGATGCTGAGCAGGTGCCCGGCGAGGTCCTTCGAACGGAAGGGCTTGGCGAGAAACCCGTCGGGCGCGCCGGTGATCGCGTCGGGCTCGAAGACCTTCATGCGGATCGCGGCGTGCGGGCAGACGATGGCGCACTTGCCGCAGTCCGTGCACAGCGAGGGGTCCCAGATCGGGATCTCGCTGGCGATCGCCCGACGCTCGTAGCGCGCCGTGCCCGAGGGGAAACGGCCGTCGGGCGGCATCGCCGAGACCGGCAGGCGGTCCCCGTCGTCGGCGAGCAAGACCGCCGTCACCTCACGGACGAAGTCCGGCGCCCCGGCGAAGCGGTCCTCGGGAGCTCGCGGCGGCGCCGGCTCCGCCGCGAACCGCATCGGTGTCTCGAGCGGCTGCAAGCCGGCCAGCGCAGCATCCACCGCAGCGAAGTTGCGCGCGACGACCTCGGGGCCCCGGCGACCATAGCTGCGCTCGATCGCCGCCTTGATTGCCGCCACGGCCTGTTCGATCGGCATCAGCTCGCTGAGGGCGAAGAAGCAGACCTGCATGACGGTGTTGATCCGCGTGCCGAGGCCGTGCTCGCTCGCGATCTGGTGGGCGTCGATCACAAAGCAGCGGAGCTTCTTGTCGAGGATCTGGCGCTGGGCGCGCGCCGACAGCGCGTGCCAGGTCTCCTCCGCACGGTACGGGCTGTTCAACAGCAAGGTCGCGCCCGGTCGCGCGATGTCGAGCACCTTGGCCCGCTCGAGCAGATTGAACTGGTGGCAGGCGACGAAATCCGCCTCGTCGATGAGGTAGCTCGAATTGATCGGCCGGGGGCCGAATCGAAGGTGCGAGATCGTGATCGATCCGGACTTCTTCGAGTCGTAGACGAAATAGGCCTGCACGTTCGTATCACCGTGGGCGGCGATGATGCGGGCGCTGTTCTTGTTCGCCCCCACCGTCCCGTCCGAACCGAGGCCGGCGAAGACCGCCTGGAAGGGCGCTTCGGCGATCTCCACGCGAAAGTCGGGGTCTACGGCAAGGCTCGAGGACGAGACGTCGTCGTCGATCCCGACGCTGAAGTGCGCCTTGGGGGAGGCGGCAGCGAGCTCGTCGAAGACGGCCTTGGCCATCGGTGGGGTGAACTCCTTGGACGACAGCCCATAGCGGCCGCCGATCACCTTCGGGGCGACCACAAAGGGCGCCTCGGTGTGCTCCATCGCCTCGTCGATGGCGGCGCGCACATCGAGGTAGAGGGGCTCGCCGACCGCACCGGGCTCCTTGGTGCGATCGAGGACTGCGATCGCCCGCACGCTCGGCGGCAGGGCAGCGACGAACTCGCCCGCGGGGAAGGGACGGTACAAGCGTACCTTGCACAGCCCGAGCCGCTCGCCCCGCGCCACCAAGGTGTCGACCGCCTCTTCGATCGCCCCGCATCCCGACCCCATCGCCACGACGACGCGCTCGGCGTCGGGGGCGCCGTGGTACTCGACCACGGCGTAATGCCGACCACAGCGACGCTCGAAGGCGTCCATCGCCGCCGTCACGATCGCAGGCACCCGGGCGTGGTAGGGCGCGGCGGCCTCGCGGCCTTGGAAGAAGACGTCGGGGTTCTGCGCGGTGCCCCGCACATCGGGGCGGTCGGGGCTCATGCCGCGCAGGCGCATGGCGCGGATCGCCTCGCGGTCCACCAGCGCCTCGAGATCACCAGGCTGAAGCGGCACGATCGTCGCCACCTCGTGGGAGGTCCGGAAGCCGTCGAAGAAGTGCAGGAACGGCACGCGCGAGCGCAGCGTCGCGAGGTGGGCGATGGCAGCGAGATCTTGTGCCTCTTGGACCGAGGAGGACGCGAGCATCCCAAAGCCCGTCGCCCGCGCCGCCATCACGTCGGAGTGGTCCCCGAAGATCGACAGCGCGTGGGTGGCGATGCTGCGCGCCGCCACGTGGATCACCGTCGGCAGCAGCTCGCCGGCGATCTTGAACATGTTCGGCAACATCAACAACAGCCCCTGGGAGGCCGTGAAGGTGGTGGCGAGCGCGCCCTTCTGCAGGGCGCCGTGCAGCGCTCCGGCAGCGCCGGCTTCGGACTGCATCTCGACGATGGCGGGCACCTGGCCGAACAGGTTCGGCGTGCCCGCCGCCGCCCAGTCGTCAGCATGCTCTCCCATCGGAGACGACGGGGTGATCGGGTAGAGCGCGACCACCTCGGCCAGCTGGTAGGCGACCCGCGCCGCCGCCTCGTTCCCGTCGACACAGATGCGCTGTGGGCTGTTCACGCCATGCCTCCTCGGGTGGCTCGTCCCGGTGTATCGCCGGCCGAGCATCGGCGCCTAGGGCGCTTGGACCTTCGCCGCTTCGGCGAAGGTCTCCCTAGGTCTCGGTATCCACGGCGACCAGCTCGAGGGCGTCCTCGAGCGGTTGCACGGAACTGCAGCGCGGGCACACCGCCAGGTGACCCACGCGCGCCTCGGGCGGAAGCTCCCCCTCGTAGCCACACGTGCAGTGCCACAGAGTTGCCACCGTCTCGATCTCAAGGCGCGCACCGGCCATGTGGTGCTCCGCCGAGGCCGCAGCGAACAGCGTCTTCAGCTCGACCCGGTCAACGGTCGAGGGGCATCGCACCGTGACACTGCGCACCCGGCGCGACCCGGCGCGCCGCTGGCACTCTTCCACCAGCTCGGTCACAAGCGAGTACTCATGCATCGGCGATCATCTCCTCAGCGAGGGCGCGGACGATCTCGCCCGCGCGTTCGCAACCTTGGCGGGCAGCCGTGCTGAGCCCGACCCCCGCTTCGAGATCTGCGGCCCCGACGGACACGATCATCGCCGCGGGCCTCGTTCCATACAGCGCCGCGCACAAATCGACGAGCGCGTCGGGCTCTGTCTGGTGGGTCGCGGACCCCGGCACCTTCCCCGGGGCAGGGGTCGCGACGCGCACCGCACCCGGCGGGAGATCGACCGCCGCGTCGAGAAAGATCACGGCCTGTGCGCCGGTGAGTTCCGCTGCCAGCTCCGGCACGAGCTGGTGCAAGAGCACGACGCGCGCCCCGAGCTCGCCGAACGAGCCCGACAGCGCCCGGGCGACGGCGACACCAATGCCGTCGTCGCGGCGCAGCTCGTTACCGACGCCTACCACGACGAGCCCGGCGAGACGGTCGCGGGTCGGAGCAGGCGCTGGCGCGCTCACCGCGCCACCTCGCGCACGATCGTGCCGTCGGGGGCGCGCAGTTCGATCGCAAGCGGCATCTGTCCGATCGCATGCGTCGAGCAGCTGAGGCAGGGGTCAAAACAGCGGATGGCCGCCTCCATCCGGTTCAAGATCCCTTCGGCCACGTCCGGGCCGTGGACGTAGTGGCGGGCCACCTGCTTCACCGCGGCGTTCATCGCCAGGTTGTTGTGGCCGGTCGCGATGACGAGGTTGGCGGACTCGACGAGGCCGTGGTCGTCCACTTGGTAGTGGTGGATGAGCGTCCCCCTCGGCGCCTCGGCAACGCCGACTCCCTCGTTGCGGTTGACGCGCGCCTCGGCGCGAACGTGGTGGTCCAAGATGTCCGGCTCGGAGAGGATGTGCTCGATTGCATCGATGCAGTGCACGATCTCGATGAGCCGTGCCCAGTGGTAGTGGAACGAGCTCTGGGGATAGCGGCCGAGCCGCTCGCGGTACTCGGCGAGCTCGCCGTCCGCGCTCGGAGTCCCGAGCCGGTCGATGACGTTCAGCCGGGCGAGCGGACCGACCCGGTAGAGGCCATCGGGGTAGCCGAGCGGCTTGAAATACGGCGATTTCAGATAGCTCCACGGCTCGACGTGCTCGCCGAGATACTCCCAATACGGCCTGGGATCGACCTGGTCCGCCAGCACCCAGCCATTGGCGTCGACCACCTTCAACAAGCCTTCGGAATAAGCAGCCCGCCCGCTCTCGTGCACGAGCCCCATGAACAGGCTCGGGAAGTTGCCGAACTGGTCCGCTTCTTCGGCAAAGCGAGCGAGGTGCTCCTTGTACCAGCCAAGGGCCCGCTTGGCTCGTGCTCTCGCGTCGGGCACCTCGGCGAGGATCGCGTCGCGCTGGGCGGCCTCGAGCGGGCGGCTCACCCCGCCGGGAACGACCCAGGCCGGGTGGATGCGCTTGCCGCCGAGCCGCTCGATGATCTGCTGGCCGAAGCGCCGCAGCGCCACGCCGTCGCGAGCGAGCTCGGGGGCGGCTTCGGCCACCCCCGCGAAGGAGCGCTCCTTCGGGTCCCCGTCGAAGCCGAAGACGAGGTCAGCCGAGGAGAGATGGAAGAAGTTCAGGGCATGGGATTGCACGATCTGCGCCAGGTTCATGACGCGCCGCAGCCGGCGTGCCAGCGGAGGGATCTCGACGGCGAGGATCTCGTCGCAGGCCTTCGCTGACGCGATCAGATGGCTGACGGGGCAGATGCCGCAGATGCGCGCCATCAGTGAGGGCATCTCCCAGAGCGGGCGGCCCACGCAGATCCGCTCGAAGCCGCGGAACTGGGTCACGTGGAAGTGGGCGTCGACGACCTCGCCGGTGTCGTCGAGCTGCACCGTGATCTTGGAGTGGCCCTCGATCCTTGTGACCGGCTCGATGATGATCTCGCTCATCGCATCGTCCTTGTCCGGCTCAGCCGAAGCTCGCCAGGTGCGCGGTGTCAGGCAGCTGACCGGCGAGCAGCTGGTCGATCGCCTCGGCGATCACGTCGGCCGAGGGCGGGCACCCCGGCAGGTACACGTCGACCGGCACAACCGCGTGCACGGGCTGCACGCGCTCGAGCAGCGCCGGGACCCATTCGCTCGGCGCCGCCGACGCGCCCGTGACGCCGCTCGCGTAGGCGGTCTCCAAGATCGCCTTCGGGCCGAGCGGGTTGCGCATGCCCGGGACGTTCGCCGTCACCGCACAGTCGCCGAGCGAGACGAGGATCTTGGTCTTGGCGCGCACCTCGCGCACCCGACGCAGGTCGTCCTCGGTGCTGACGGCGCCCTCGACGAGCGTGACGTCGACATCCTCGGGGAACTCCTTGGCGTCGACCAGGGGACCATAGACGAGCTCGGCGCGGGCGAAGACGTCGAAGAGGCGCTCGTCGAGGTCGAGGAAGGACATGTGACAGCCAGAGCAGCCGTCCAGCCAAATCGTGGCGAGCCGCGGCTTTGCCATCTCAAGACCTCCGGTTCCTTGCGACGAGGAAGGGGACGTAGGGGCGCCGCTCCTTGCCTTCGGCGACCGCCCGACCCTTCTCAAACAGCGCTCCGGTCGGGCACACCTGGACGCACTTGCCACAGCTCGTGCAGGTGGGCGACTCTCCCCAGGGGGTGCCGAGGTCGGTGATCACCCTCGCCTCGCTGGCCCGGCCGCGCACGTCCCAGGTATGGGCTCCTTCGATCTCGGCGCAGACGCGCACGCATCGCGTGCAGAGCACGCAGCGGTTGTGGTCGATCCCGAAGCGCTCGTGGCTGGCGTCCACGCCGGCGGACGGATTGAGCGCCGGCAGGTCGAAGTGCGTCATCCCGAGCGCCTTGGCGAGGTCTTGCAGCTCGCAGTGCCGGTTGGCGATGCAGACGGCGCAGACGTGATTGCGCTCGGTGAACAACAGCTCGATGATCTGGCGGCGGTAGTCGGTGAGCTCGTCGGTGGTGGTCGTCACCTCCATGTGCTCTTGCACCTCGGTGACGCAGGCGGCGAGCGGGCGCCTCGCCCCCCGCACCTCGACCATGCACAGGCGGCACGCGCCCACCTCCGAGAGCCCATCGAGATGGCACAGCGTTGGGATGGCGATGCCGTGTTCGCGCGCTACCGACAAGATGCTCTGGCCGCTCTGACCGGCGACGTCGTGCCCGTCGATCACCAGCGTGACGACGCTCATCGTCCACTCCCCGCCATCTCAAACGGGGCCATCTCGCACACCCCGGCCGGGCACGTCCGGTGATCGATGTGGGCGAGGTATTCGTCCTTGAAGTAGCGGAGCGTCGAGAACACGGTGCTCGGCGCGCCCTGGCCGAGGCCGCACAGGCTCGCGCGCTGGACCATCGCCGCAAGGCGCTCGAGGCGCTCGAGGTCGGCGCGGGTGGCGAGGCCCGAGCAGATGCGATCGAGCAGCCGGTGCATCTGGACGGTTCCCGCCCGGCAGGGGACGCACCGGCTGCAGGACTCCTCTCGGCAAAAGTCCATGAAGTAGCGGGCGACGTCGACCATGCAGGTCGTCTCGTCCATCACGATCATGCCGCCAGAGCCCATGATCGACCCGGCGCTCACGAGGGACTCGTAGTCGACCGGCATGTCGAGCAGCTCCTCGGGGATGCAGCCTCCCGAGGGGCCGCCGGTCTGCACGGCCTTGCAGCGGTGCCCGCCGGGCACGCCGCCGCCGATCTCGAAGACGATCTGGCGCAGGCTGAGGCCCATCGGCACCTCGATCAGCCCGGTGCGCTCGACCGCCCCGGCGAGCGCGAAGACCTTGGTCCCGCGGCTCTTGTTGGCGCCGATCGCCGCGTACCACCGCCCGCCGCGCTCGATGATCGCCGAGATGCTGGCGAAGGTCTCGACGTTGTTGATGAGCGTCGGCTCGCCGAACAGCCCTGCGGCGGCGGGATAGGGCGGGCGCGGCCGGGGCGTCCCCCGCCGACCCTCGATCGAGGCCAACAAGGCGGTCTCCTCGCCACAGACGAAGGCCCCGGCACCGATGCGCACCTCGAGGTGGAACGAGAAGCTCGTGTCGGCAATCGCCGTGCCGAGCAGCCCGGCGCGCTCGGCCTGGCGGATCGCCGAGTTGAGCCGCCGGACCGTAAGGGGGTACTCGGCGCGCACGTACACGTAGCCCTCGTTGGCGCCGACGGCATAGGCGGCGATCGCCATGCCCTCGAGCACCTGTTGCGGGCAGCTCTCGAGCACGCTGCGGTCCATGAAGGCCCCCGGATCCCCCTCATCGGCGTTGCAGACCACGTACTTGTGGCCGCCCTCGCCGGACTTGGCGACGGTCGCCCACTTGAGGCCGGTCGGGTAGCCGGCACCGCCGCGCCCGCGCAGCCCGCTCTCGGTGACCTCAGCGACGACCTCCTCGGGGGTCATCTCCGTCACCGCCCTGCGCAGCGCCGCGTATCCCCCCTTGGCGACGTAGTCCTCGACCTCCTCGGGATCGACCGACCCGCAGTGGCGGAGGACCACCTTGACCTGGCGGGCGAAGAAGGGGTCCTCGGAGACGACGAGGCCGCCGGTCCCCGAGCGGAACTGCTCCACGAGCTGATCGAGCTCGTCGGGCTCGGCGGGCACCTTGGCATAGAGGCGGTCGTGCTCGGGCACCTTCACGAGCGGGCCCTGCGCGCACAGGCCGAGACAGCCGACCCGGCGCACCCCCACGTCGTCGGTGCCCGACGCCTCGACGCGTTCGCAGAGGCGGTCGAAGACGAGGTCGGAGCCGAGCGAGAGGCATCCGGCGGCGTGGCAGACGTTCGCCGTGGCACGCACCGGGCCCTCGGGGAGCACAGGCTCGTGGTGGCGCGCTCGGGCCGGGGCGTCGTCGGGCTCAGGCATGGCTCGCCACCAGTGCGGTGATCTCCTCGGCAAGCACCTTGCCGTGCACCTCGCCGTCGAGCACCACGGCGGGTGCCTGCGAGCAGGCGCCGAGGCAGCGAGCGCCGAGCAGCGAGAGGCTCGCGTCCGCGGTGGTCCCGCCGACCTCGACGCCAAGGGCCTCGCGAAGCGCCCGCAGGATCGCCTTCGCGCCGTTCAGGTAGCAGGCGGTCCCGGTGCACACGACGCAGGTGTGGGCGCCCTGAGGCTTCAAAACGAAGAACGAGTAGAAGGTCGCTACGCCCATCACCTGGCTGGGCGGCACCCCGAGCGCCTCGCTCACATAGGCAAGCGCGTCGTCATCGAGGTAGCCGAAGAGCTGCTGGAGGGTGTGGAGCACCTCGATGAGGCCGTCGGGCCGGGCCCCGAGCCGGCGGATCCGCACGTCGACCTGGCGCCAGCGCCGGTCCTCGCTTGGATGCGCTGGGCCCGCTGGCACCCCTGGCGTGCCCCTGGCCCCGACGGCGTCCGCTGTTGCGCTCGTCATCGCCTCCGCTCCCTGCCGCCCTCGGGCTCCACGAGCCGGCACGTGGCGAGGTGTGCAAGCCCGTCGCGGGCGACGCTACGGGCGCGCAGGAAACGGTGAGGGGGCCAAAGGTCCCTCGCCCGGGGACTGGCGTCACCTTTGGCCGCCCGACGAGCAGTCGGGCGGCCAAAGGGTCACGAGGTGGTCGGACAGAGGGTCCCGGCGGCCGGCATCTTCAAGGTAGCGAGGTACCGGTTGACGTGGGACTGGATGCACGTACTGAAGAAGTAGCCCGTATGGCCGGGGCCCTGGCGGGTCAGCAGCACGGCGTGTGCCAGCTGGTGAGCGACGGCCTTGGCCCAGCGATAGGGCGTCGCCGGGTCCGCGGTCGAGCCGACGAGCAGGATCGGCGGCGCGTCCTTGGCGGTGACGGCATGCGGCGTGGCCTGTGGCTTGATCGGCCAGTAGGCGCACGTCAGGCTCCCCCAGGCCTCCGAAGCGCCGAAGTCCGGGGCAACTCGCGCCATCTGGTCGGAGAGCTTCTCGTAGGTCGACAGCTTGGTCGGCGAGGGGCGATCCACGCAATCGGTCGCCACCTCGGCGGCGAGCTCGTTGTCGAACGTGCCGTTCGCCTGGAGGCCCTCGTATTGGTAGGCGATGGCAATGAGGTCGATGCCGTTGCCGGCCAGCCCCTGCTGGATCGCCTGGGCGAGATCTGGCCAGGACTGGCGCGAGTACAGCGAGCCGGCGAGCGCGACCTCGGCGACCCCGAGGTTCACCTGCTGGAGCCCACCGAACTTGGCCGGAAGGTGGGCCGGGACGGTGCGACCGTGGGCGAAGGCCCCAAAGAGGCGGTCGTACGCCGCCTTTGCCCCCTCGGGGAGCTCGCTCGTGCAGGCCTTGTTGGTGGGGCACCACGCGAAGAACGCCTTGAGGTCGGTCTCGAATCCTTGCGCCTGCTGGATGTCGGAGGTGACCGTGTTGAGCGCCGGGTCGACGACTCCGTCGAGCACCATCGCCCGGATGTGGGTCGGATAGCGCGCTGCGTAGAGCTCGCCGAGGTAGGTGCCGTAGGAGAAGCCGAGGTAGTTCACCTTCGACTCACCGAGCGCGACACGGATGCGGTCCATGTCCTGGACCGTCTGGATGCTCCCCACGTTCTCAAGCAACAGCTTGGAGGTGTGCGCCGTGCACTCATGCACGAAGGACTTGGTGGCCTTCACGACCTCTGCCACCTGCGCCGGCGTGGTCGGCGCCGGGTTGAGGCCGATCAGTCGCCGCATCGCCGCGGTCCCGACACAGCGAACCGGGTCGCTCGCGCCGACGCCACGGGGATCCCAGCTCACGAGGTTGAACAGGTGGCGCAGGCTCGCCGGGAAGGGGTTCTGCTCGAGGAACTGCACCCCCGAGCCTCCCGGCCCGCCCGGGTTCATCAGCAGGTCGCCGACGGGATGCGCGCTCGTCGAGGGCAGCTCGACGAGCGCGAGGGACAAGCTCCCCTTGCTCGGTGCCTGGTAGTCGATCGGCACCTTGAGGCTGGTGCAGCGGAACTTCTTGTCACAGCGATGCCACGACAGCGAGGTGCTCGGCGCAGCCGTCGTCGTCTTGGTGGCGGCGCTGCCGATGGCCGGGGCAGCCCCGAGCACGACGCCCGAGGCGCTCGCCATGAGCGCGGCGGCGCCGATCGCCGTGAGCAGGCGGCGCGGCGCCCTCACGGTCGGAGGCTCTTCCCGGCGCGCAGCGCGCCGCGAGCTGTCCGTGGTGACCTCACCGTGCAACCTCCTCCGTGCACACCCGACGCTCGAGCAGCGCCATGTGGGGGCGGAGCACCGGCCATCGGAGCATCGGTCCCCCGCGGGCCACGCCGCCGCCCGTCGACGCCCTCGTGTCGCTCGTGGCACCCATCATGCCGCACGTTCTAGCGGCGACGGGGCGCGGGGCCGGCGGCGCGCGAAGCAGGAGGGGGCGCCGAGTACCATGCCGGGGTGCTCGGTACCCCGTTCTGGGGCATCCGCGATGTCCCGCACCTCGACGGCCCGGCGAGGCCTTGCTGCAGGCCACTCCGCCGCGCCGCGCGCAAGGGAACCGGGACGCGCGCCCTCGCGGCTGCACGAAAGGGCACGAGATCGTGGTAGCTCCCGAACCACCCGGCCCGCGGGGCCACACCGGCGAGCTCTTGGACGGGCGCTACCGGCTCGGCGAGCTCCTCGGGCGCGGGGGCATGGCCGAGGTGCGCGCCGCGGTGGACGAGCGCCTCGAGCGGACCGTCGCCATCAAGCTGCTGGCGGCGTCCTCGGGCGCTGACCCCGAGCGCTTCTCGGGCGAGATCCGCACCCTGGCGCGCCTCGAACATCCCAACATCGTCCGGCTGCTCGACGCCGGCGAGACCGGCGAGCGCCCCTACCTCGTGATGGAGCTCGTCGTCGGCGAGAGCCTCGCCGAGCGCCGCCGCCAAGCCGGGACGCTCCCGCCCACCGAGGTCGCCCGCATCGGCAGCGCCGTCGCCACGGGGCTCGCGTACGTGCACGCCCAAGGCGTCGTCCACCGCGACGTCAAGCCCGGCAACATCCTGCTCGGCCCCGAGGCGCGCGTCCGCCTCGCCGACTTCGGCATCGCCCGGCTCGTCGACACCGGAGGGCTGACGGTCACGGGCACCGTGCTCGGCACCCCCGCCTACCTCGCGCCCGAACAGGTCGCCGGCCGCGTGGTGGGGCCGCCGGCGGACTGCTACGGCCTCGGCCTCGTGCTCGCCGAGTGCTTGCTGGGCCGCCGCCTCTACGACGGGCCCGCCGTCGAGGTCGCCGCCGCCAAGGTCCATGCCGACCGCCTCGTGCTCGAGGAGCTGGAGCCGGCCTGGCAGTCGCTGATCGCGGCCTTGACCGACCCGGATCCCGCACGGCGTCCGCCCGCCGGCGAGCTCGCCGGGGCGCTCGGCGCGCTCGCCGTCGCCGACCGCGCGACCGACCCCACCCGGGTGATCGCCGTCCCCGAGCCGGCCACGCTGCAGCTCTCCGGACCGGCGGCGGCCGCGGCGGGAGCCGAGGCACCAGAAGAGCTCCCGGCGGGCCGCCGGCGGGGCGCCCTGCTCGCCGGGGCGCTCGCCGCGATGGTCCTCGCCGGGGCGGTCGGCTTTGGGATCGAGCGGCTCGTGGGCTCGGGGGGCACCGCCGCTGGCCACCAGTCGCTCGGGCCGCACGAGACCGCCTCGCGGCACTCGAGCCGCTCGAGCACCACGAGCTCACCGAGCACCACGAGCTCCACCACGACCTCGACCAGTACGACCACCAGCACCACCACGACGACGAGCACCACCACGACGAGCACGCCGCCGACCACCACCACGCTGCCGAGCCCCACGCGTGCGGCGGACACCCTCGTGGCGGCGATCACCTCGGGGGTACGGGCCGGCACCGTCAGCCCGGTGGCCGCCGGCACCTTGTACCAAGCGCTCCAGTCAATGGCCCAGGGCGGTCCGGGCGGCGGCTACCAGCAGGGCATCAACCGCCTCGGCGGCGACCTCGGCTACGCGATCGGTGCCGGTGGCGTGAACGGCGCGGCGGTGGGCGCGCTCACCCACGACGTCGACGTGCTCGCCGCGAGCCTCGGCCTCAACGCCCCGACGATTTCCGCGGGCCCGTCACCGGGCCCGCCCGGCGGCGACGGTGGCCCGGGCAACGGCGGGCCGGGCAAGGCCAAGGGCCACGGCCACTGATCCGCGTCGTGCAGGGCGCGCGGCCCGCCTCACCCCAGCGCGTCACCCAGACGCTTGGTGAGCTCGGCGGCGCTCAGCGCCACCGCGGTCGTCTCGGCGCGGATGGTCTGCCGGAGCTCCTCGCGTGCGGACGGCTCGAGCACGAGCAGCTCGGCGAGCTCGTGCTGGCGCGCCTCGAGCAGCACCATCGAGTGGAACCAGGCCCCGGCGCGGGTGCGGCGTTGCGAGCAGCCGACCAGCTTGCGGCCCTCCAGCGTGACCTCGCCCGGGCCGAGGCCGGCGAAGCAGACGAGGCGCGAGCTCGCCGTGGCGACCAGGCCGCCGGCGTGCACCTCGAGGGCGGTGGCCGGCACCCCCGCCTCGCTCAGCACACCACGCCACAGCTCGCCGAGCCAGCGCGACGACGCCACGACGTCGTGATCAAACAGCGGGTCGCTGGCCGGCACGAAGACGTCCAGCCAGAGCTGGGCGCCCGGGGCGACGAGCACCGCACCGCCGCCGCTTCGTCGCCGGACGATGTCGAAGCCCGCCCGCTCGGCGCGCCCGGCATCGGCGAGGGCGACCGGCTGGGCGCTCCCGAGCACCACGGCGGGGCGCAGGGGCTCGAGGAAGACCGCTCGGCGCTCGCCATCCTCAGGCGGCGCCGGCGCGACGAGCCGTTCGGTCGCGGCGCTGCAGTAGGTGAGGGGGAAGCCCCCTAGAGCCCGACGGCTCGTCCGAGCACCGGGTTGACGTAAGCCTCCCACTCGGCGCGCACCTCCCCGCTGGCGACGAGCAGCCACACCCGTGAGCGCGGCGCGACCGGGCGCCGCCGCAGCACGAACGCGGTCTCTTCGAGCAGGCGGTCCTCTTTGGCGGCGTTGCAGCGCCGGCAGGCGGCGACGACGTTGTCCCAGGTGTGGGTGCCGCCGCGGCTGCGCGGAACGACGTGGTCGATGTTCTCTGCCGCCGAGCCGCAGTACTGGCAGCGGTGCCCGTCGCGGGCGAACACCGAGCGCCGCGAGATGGCGACGCGCCCTTGGCGCGGCACCCGCACGTATTGCGCCAGGCGGACGACAGATGGCTCGGGGAAGCTCGCCCGGGCGGAGTGGAACGCGCGACCGGTGTCGTGGACGAGCTCGGCCCGGTCGTTCAACACGAGCACCAGCGCGCGGCGCGAGGGGACGACACAGAGGGGCTCGTAGGTGGCGTTGAGCACGAGGGCGCGAGCGTTCACGGGCCCTCCACCGCGATGATCCCGTATCCCCCGGGCGGCATCGTCGGGGACCTTATCGCGCCGCGGTCCCTCACCGGCGGATGGGCGAGCGCCGGTCGTGGCGCAGGCCACGACACCACCGCAGATACCCGAGGAGGTCTTCGACCGGCATCTCGGCACCCGAGGCGCCGTACGCGGTCTCGAGGCGGAACGCGAGCCAGGCCCGGTCCGGCAAGGGCAGGAAGGGCGCGCGGCGCCACCATCGACGGGGCACGTGGGCGCGCGCCGTGCGCACGGCCTCGGCCCACAGCCGCGGCTCGTCGCCAAGGGCGCGCAGCACCGCGCCGGTGGCGATGGGGCGCGTCAGTGGCTGCGCCGCGAGCGCGGCAGGCGCCGGATGCGTTGGAGCGCGTTGGCGAGATCCCCGCGCCGCCGCGCGCCGCGCGCCTCGCCGTGCTGCCGGGTCGGTTCGGCCCGGTAGGCGACGCGGGCGCTGCGCTCGAAGAGCAGGGCGGCGAAAAGCATCACCAAGAAGCCGAAGGTGCCAAGGAGCAGGGAGGAGCGGAAGGAGACCAGCACGACCGCGAAGCCGACGATGAACGCGCCGCCTGCCCAGCGCAGGGAGCGGCGGGCCATCGAGCCCGGACTCTCCGCGCGGACGCGGTCGACAAAGGCCCGGTCCTGCTCGTAGAGCTTCTGCTCGAGCTCCTGGAGGATCCGCTGTTCCTCTTCGGAGAGCGGCACACCTGCCCCTTCCCGGCCATGGCGACGGCCCCCCGTCGCCTGCCGTTGCTGCATGCCCGAACCACCGGACGCGTCATTCTCGCGCAGGCCCCAAGGCGGAACAATGCGCCGTCGGCCCAGACGGGGGCATCACCTCCGGGCAACCCCGCCCCTCAGGGGCGTGCTGGGCCCCCGTCGTCCCCGCGAGGCGGCCAGAGCGCCCCCTCGCCGAAGCGGCGACGGACCGCATCGGCGGCAGCCTCGAGCTCGAGCCGCCGCTCGCGCGTCCCCGCGTCCAGCGATCCATCGGGCTCGCTGGACGCGGCCGGGAAGAGCTCGAGCTGCTCTGCCCCCTCGTCGCGCGACACGAGCCCGCTCACATGGACCCCGAGCAGGCGAACCCCGCGCCCCAGCTCGAGCGCCTCGAGGAGCGCGGCGGCGACCGCCCCGATCTCGGCGCCGGTCGCCGCCGGGTGCGCCAGGGTGCGCGAGCGGTTGATGGTGCTGAAGTCCGAAAAGCGCACCTTGACGGTGACGGTCCGGCCGACGACCGCCGCCCGCCGACAGCGCGCGGCGACCGCGTCGGCCATCCGCCTCGCCTTGCGTTGCAGCGACGCGAGGTCCGCATCGTCGCTGGCAAAGGTCTCCTCGTGGCCGATCGAACGCACCTCGCGCTCGGGCTCGACCCGACGGGGGTCGATGCCGGCGATGAGGTCGCACAGGGCATTGCCGTGCGAGCTCCCAAAGAGCCGGACAAAGCCCGCCCGCTCGAGCTGCCGGGCATCGGCGACCGTCGCGATCCCATAGCGCGCCAGGCGCTCGGCGCTGCGCGGCCCGACCCCCGGGATCGCCCGGATCGGCTGGCCGAGCAAGAACGCCTCCTCCTCGCCAGCGCGGACGATGAGCACCCCGGCACCGGCCAGCGTGCCGCCCTCGTCGGCCGGCGGCTTGGCCGCCTTGGACGCCAATTTGGCGATCAGCTTGGTCCGCCCGACGCCCACCGCACAGCTCAAGGCGAGCGCTGCATGCACGCGCCCGCGCAGGGCGACGGCGATCTGCTCGCTCGTCCCCCACAGCCCATGGGCACCTGACACGTCGAGGTAAGCCTCGTCGAGCGAGACGGGCTCAACGAGCGGCGTCACCTCGCGCAGCAGCCCCATCAGGGCCGCGCTCACCTCGCTGTAGCGCCCGAAGCGACCGGGCACGGCGATGAGCCCGGGGCAGCGCCGGCGCGCTTCGGCCATCGGCATCGCCGAGAAGACGCCGAACCGCCGGGCGGCATAGGACGCCGAGGCCACCACCCCGCGTCCTCCCGTTCCGCCGACGACCACCGGCTTTCCGGCGAGCGTCGGGTCGTCGAGGACCTCGACGGAGGCGAAGAACGCGTCCATGTCGAGGTGCAAGATGTCGCTCGGCGCGCCTGCGGCGGCCGCCTGAACAGCGCTCAGCGCCCGGCGGTCGCCGGCGCCCACGGGCGCGTCAGCCCGCCGCCAGCTGGAGCCGGCGGAACGATTCCGCGTAGCGCACGCCGACCTCGCGGCCCATCTCGCGGGCGCGCGCTTCGAGCACTGCCCGGAAGTGCTCGTCGCCCTCGCCGAGCTGGCTGCGATGCGCCAGGACGGCCTCGAGCTTCTGGCCGATGGTGTCGCTCACCTCCACGCACACGTTGGGCTCGAGGGTGCCAGAGAGGTACACCGTGGACACCTGCCAGGGGGCTCCCGCTTCGGGAAAGTACAGCGGCGAGGCGGCAGCCGGGGCGACGGCGTCGAGCGCGGCGAAGCCGATCACCCGGTGATCGCGGTGGTTGTAGTAGTGCTCGCCGAAGAAGACCGCCGTGGGGTCGGGGCAAACGACCACTGCCGGGCGGATCGAGCGGACCGCGCTGACGAGCGTCCGCCGGAGCGCGAGGTCGTTCTCGAGTTCGCCGTCGCGCCCGCCGAGCTGGATGCTCGAGGCCACCCCGAGCGCGGCCGCGGCACGGGCCACCTCGCCCGCTCGCACGCGGGCGAGCTCGCCGGGATCCGCCGCCGGATCGTCGGCTCCCTTGTCACCGACGGCGGCGAGCACGATGTGCACCTCGGCGCCCGCCGCCGCCCAGTGCGCCAAGGTGGCACCGCAGGCGACGTCGGGATCGTCGGGATGGGCATAGATCGCGAGCACCCGCTCGGGCGCCGCCGCGAGCAGCTCCACGACCGGCTCAGCGCTGGTGGCGCTTGGGCGCGGTCACCTTGGTGAGCGCGCCTCCGCTCAGCATCCCCGCCTCACGGGCGAAGTCGCCAGCGTCCTCGAAGCCCTTGTAGACGCTCGCGAAGCGCAGGTACGCGACCTCGTCGAGCTCGCGCAGGCGATCGAGGACCGCCAGGCCGAGCGCTTGGCTCGTGACCTCGCCCCCTGCCCCCCGGCACGACTCTTCGATCTCGAGCGCCAAGGACTCGACGAGCGCGTCGTCGACCGGCCGGTTCTTGCAGGCGGCGCGCACGCCCGCCACGAGTTTCTCGCGCACGAATGGCTCCCGCTCACCAGAGCGCTTCAAGACGGCGAGGGACGGCCCGATGCTGCGCTCCATCGTCGTGAAGCGCGCGCCGCAGGCCACGCACTCGCGGCGACGGCGCACCGCCGCCCCCGCCTCGACCTCGCGCGAGTCGATGACGCGGTCTTCCATCCCACCGCAGCTCGGGCAGCGCACCGCGGGAGGCTACCGCCCCGGCGGGCGAGCCGACGATCGCCCCGATCGTGGCTGGGTGGCTCACGGCAGGATCAGGCTCATTCCGGCCTCGAGCGGCGCTCCGTGCAGCTCGGCGGCGAGCTCGTCGACAATCGGCCGTGGATCACCGCCCGGGTCGAGTCGGCTGGCGATCGACCACAGCGTGTCTCCCGGTCGCGCGACGTAGTGAGCGACGCCATCGGAGACCACCGCCCCGGGGATCCTCGCGAGGTGCGACGGCGTGGCGGCCGATCGGAGCGCCCCGGCACCGAACCAGACCCCGACCACCAAGGCGACACACGCGAGCAGCGGAGCCAGCCGGCCGCGGCGATGCCCAGGCGACGGGCGCGTTTCCGCGAACCCACCGGGCACCAGGCGAAGCGCCGGGCGCCCGGGTCGCTGCGAGCGGGCGACGGAGGGAAAGGCAATCGCGGCCATCGGAGCCTCCTCGAGGAGCAGTGCGAACACCTGTTCGCTAGTAGGAGCAAACGTATGTTTCACGAACGCATGTTTGCAAGTGGCTGTGACAGCGCTGTAGCCTGCACCAACGGCGCGAGGCGGCCTCACGTCGGCGGTCAGGAGGTGCGACATGGCCGAGGTGGCCCTCACCGGCAAGCGGCGCCAGATCCTCGAGTTCATCGCGGAGCAGATCCGCGAGCGCGGCTATCCGCCCTCGGTCCGAGAGATCGGCGAGGCGGTCGGGCTCACCTCGTCCTCGACCGTCCACACGCACCTGCAGGTGCTACAGCGCCAGGGCTACCTGCGGCGCGACCCGACCAAACCGCGCGCGATCTCCGTGCAGTTCGAGCCCTCCTCGGGCGCTGCCATCGCGGTCGGGCCCGTCGCCCACGTCCCCCTCGTCGGCGACGTGGCCGCCGGCACCGGAGTGCTCGCCGAGCAGAACGTCGAGGAGGTCCTGCCGCTCCCCCAGCAGTTCACCGGGGACGGCGCGCTGTTCATGCTGCGGGTGCGCGGGGACTCGATGATCGAGGCCGGGATCTTGGACGGCGACTTCGTCGTCGTCCGCAGCCAGCCCGACGCCGATCCCGGCGACGTGGTGGTCGCCGGGATCCCAGGCGAGGAGGCGACCGTGAAGACCTACCGGCGTCGCCGCAACAAGGTGGTGCTCGAGCCGGCGAACGCCGCGTTCGCGCCGATCGAGCTCGCGCCCGGCGACGTCCGCCTCTACGGCAAGGTCGTCACCGTCCTGCGGCGCCTCTAGCCCGCCGGGTTCTGCGCCGCCAGCCGCAGGGCGGGCGGCGTCACACCAATGAGGCAAGCACGAGCGCGCACCGTTCGAGCTCGGCCGTGCTGACCTCCTCCGCGGCGCCGTGCGCGAGCAGCGGGTCGCCGGGGCCGAAGTTCGCGGCCGGCACGCCGCGTTCGGAGAAGAAGGCGACGTCGGTCCAGCCGAGCTTGGCCCGCGGCGCCGCGGCGCTCGCCGCCACCAACGCGGAGAGGATCGGGTGCTCGAGACCTGGCGCCGCGGCCGGCGCCGCCTCCTCGAGCTCGACGACGTCGCCCGCCTCGCGACGCAGCGCCGGCGCGAGGTAGTCCTCGAGGGCGGCCTGGGCGGCGTGGGCCGAGCGGTCGGGTGCGAAGCGGTGCGCGAGCAGCACCTCGGCGGCGTCGGGCACGACGTTCGGCGCCACCCCGCCACTCACAGCGACCGCCTCGAGGCTCTCGCGGTAGCGGCAGCCGTCGAGCTCGGGCTCGCGGGGCACAAAGCGGGCCGCCCGCTCGAGCAACGGTGCGAGACGGTGGATCGCGTTCTCCCCCATCCAGGGTCGGGCGGTGTGGGCCCGCGCCCCGGCGAGGCGCACCCGCAGGCGCAGCACCCCTTGGCACCCCGCCTCGAGCACGCCGCCGGTCGGCTCGGCGATGACGGCCGCGCCCGCCTCGAGCACGTCGGCGCGGGCGGCCGCGATCTCGAGCAGCCCCGAGCGTGAGCGGGCGATCTCCTCGCGGGCGTAGAAGACGAAGGTGGCGGGGCGCCGGAAGCGGCCCGGCGCGGTGGCAAGCGCCACCAGGACGGCGAGCCCGCCCTTCATGTCCACCGCGCCGAGGCCGGCGAGCACCCCGCCGCGAAGCGACGGCGGCCGGACGCCCTGGCTTGGTGGCACGGTGTCGAGATGCCCGGCGAACAGCACCGGCTCACCGTCTTCGCCGCGGCGGCGGGCGACGACGTTGTCGCCGATCCGGGTCACCTCGAGCGCCTCGCAGCGCTCGAGGTGCGCGGCGACGAGGGCGGCAAGTGCCGCCTCGTCGCCGCTCACCGAAGGCGTCTCGACGAATTGATGGGCGAGCGAGGCGATCCGCCCCGCCGACAGGGCCGGCTCTGCCTCGGCCGCCGCAGCGTTGATGGAGTCGCTCACCCGACCAAGGTTTTCACCGCCGCGACGATCTCGGCCAGGCCGCGCTTGGCATCCGCGAAGAACATGCCCGTCTTCGGATCGGCGTAGAGCTCGTTGTCGATGCCGGCGTACCCGTGGCCCATCGAGCGCTTGATGACGATGATGTTGTGCGAGCGGTCGACGTCGAGGATCGGCATACCCGACAGCGGCGTGTTCGGGCGCCGGGCGGCGGGGTTGGTGACGTCGTTGGCCCCGACGACCAGGGACACGTCCACGGTCGGGAACTCGCGGTTCGCCTCGTCCATCTCCTTGAGCTCGGTGTAAGGCACGTTCACCTCGGCCAACAGCACGTTCATGTGCCCGGGCATGCGGCCGGCCACCGGGTGGATGGCGAAGTGCACCTCGATGCCGCGGGACTCGAGCACCTCGGCGAGCTCGCGGACCTCGTGCTGGGCCTGCGCGGCGGCCAGACCGTAGCCGGGAACCACCATCACCTTGGTCGCGTACGCCAGCTGGATGGCCGCGTCCTCCGCCGAGATCTGGCGGATGTCGGCTCCGCCGGCACCGACCACGACGTTGGCGCTGTCGCCGGTGCCGAAGCCGCCGACGATGATGTTGAGGATCGAGCGGTTCATGGCATCGGCCATCAGCTTGGTGAGGATGCTTCCCGATGCCCCGACGAGCGCCCCGGCGATGATCAGGCCGGAGTTGTTGATGACGAATCCCGCCATCGCGACGGCGATGCCCGTGAAGGCGTTGAGCAAGGCGATGACGACCGGCATGTCGGCGCCACCGATGGGCAGCACCATCGCGATCCCGAAGATCAGCGCCGCGCCGAGCACGACCATCAGCACCGCGATGTTGTCGGCGCCCGACAGCAAGTAGCCGCTGCCGCCAAGCGCGCACACCGCCAGCAGGCCCGAGAGGATCCGCGCCCCGGGGAAGACCACCGGCTGGCCGGTGATCCAGCCCTGCAGCTTGCCCGCCGCGATCAACGACCCGGCGAAGGTGACGGCGCCGATGATCACGTCGAGCACGGTCGAGACGGTGACCCGCGTCGTGATCGCGCTCGCAGACACCCCCGACAGCCGCACGTAGTCGGCGATGGCGACGACTGCAGCGGCACCGCCGCCGACCGCGTTGAAGAGGCTGACGAGCTGGGGGATGGCCGTCATCTTCACCGTTCGTGCCATCCACAGCCCGACCACGCCGCCGATCAGCGCACCGGCCGCCAGCACGATCCATGCGGTCGCGCTGGTCTTGTTGTCGTAGCCCATCTTGGCGATCGTTGCGGCAATTGCCGCCACCATCGCCCACATCGACAGTGGGCTGCCCTTGCGGGCCGTCGCCGGCGAGTTCATCAAGTGCAGCCCGGCGACGAAGCCGACGGCGGCGAGGAGGTAGACGAACGCGAGGATCGTGTTGACGGTTCCCATGGCCTAGTTCCCCTCGCTCGGCTCGGCGTCAGTTCGCGGCAGCGGCCGCTTGCGGAACATTTGGAGCATGCGGTCGGTGATCGCATAGCCGCCGGCGACGTTCATCGCTGCGAAGAGCGAGGCGACGAAGGTCAACACGTAGCCAACAGCGCTGTGCGCCTGGGAGGCCGTCACCATCGCGCCGACGAAGACGATGCCGTGGATCGCGTTGGACGCCGACATGAGCGGCGTGTGCAACGTCGAGGGCACCTTGGAGATGACTTCGAATCCGGCAAGGATCGCCAGCACGAAGATGCTGATGTCCGAGACGAGCCCGGCGCTCATTGGTCGCCGCCTTTCTCTTGTGGGGAGGGTTCGAGCCGCGCCGCCACGGCGGGGTGCACGACCGTGCCCCCGCGCACCACGACGACGCTGGCGTGGATCTCGTCCTCGAGGTCGATGGCGAGTTGCCCGTCATGCACCAAGGACGCGAGCAGCGCGCAGAGGTTGTTGGAGAAGGCCGAGGACGACGCCGTCGGCACCTGGGCGGGGAGGTTGCCGGCCCCGACGATCGTGACGCCGTTCTCGGTCTGGACGACCTCGTCAGGGACCGATCCCTCGACGTTGCCACCGAGCGCGCTCGCCGCCAGGTCGACGAGTACCGAGCCGGCCCGCATCGCCTTCACCGCCGCACCCGTGACGAGCAGCGGCGGGCGGCGGCCCGGCACCTGCGCCGTGGTGATCACGATGTCGAAGCGGCCGATCAGCCGGTTGAGCTCTTCTTGCTGCGCGGCCTGCTCCTCAGTGGTGAGCGCCCGGGCGTATCCGCCCTCGCCTGCGGCCGAGGTGACCGACTGCAGCTGCAAGAAGCGCGCGCCCACCGACTCGATCTCGGTGCGCGTCTCGGGGCGCACGTCATAGCCGGTCACCTGGGCGCCGAGGCGACGTGCCGTGCCCATCGCCTGGAGCCCGGCGACGCCGGCGCCGAGCACGAGGACGTCGGCCGGCTTGGCGGTCCCGGCGGCGGTGATCAAGAGCGGGAAGAAGCGGGCGAAGCGGTCCGCAGCCACGAGCACCGCCTTGTAGCCCGCCACGTTCGCCTGCGAGCTGAGGGCGTCCATCGACTGCGCCCGGCTGATCGTGCGCGCCAGGCCGTCCATGCTGATGGCGTCGATCCCCGCGCTCGCGAGCGCCGTCACGAGGTCCGCGCTCACCAGCGGCCGCAGCATGCCGATCAAGGTCGTCCCGCGCCGCAAGCGAGCGAGGTCCTCGACCGGCGGCGAGGCGACGGTCACCACGACGTCCGCCCGCCGGTAGAGCTCATCGGCGTCGACGACGCTCGCCCCGGCCTCGGCGTAGGCCTCATCGGCGAACCAGGCGGCTGCGCCGGCGCCCGACTCGATCAGGACGTCGATCCCCGCCTTGGCGAGCTTGGGGACCGCGTCGGGCGTGAGCGCGACCCGTTGCTCGCCGACGGCGCGCTCGCGGATCGCTGCAACCTGCAACCGATTGGTACCGGAGCTCGCTTGCTGAGAAGCCTCACTCACGGATCTCTCCTGTCCTTGGCATCTCGGTCACCCTGCCGCGTGGCCGGTGGGTCGCTGCAGGGGCGAAGGTGGCTGTCGGGGTGGTCTTTCGGCCCTAGTCCGCGGACCATGGTGACCCTATGGTCGACCACGACGCCGGGACCCATGACCGAAGCGGTGCGTCATTGTTGCGCATCGAGACCGTCAAGGTGGTCATTTCGACGGCGGCCGGCGCCGCGGGTTCGGCTGCACCGCCGCGCCGCACGCAAAGGACGGTGAGCGTGGCACTCGAGTTCCGCCAAGGTGGCCAGCTGGTGATCCAGGCCGAGCTGCCCGGCCTAGATCCGCACCGGGACATCCGCGTCTGGATCGCGAACGACGTGCTCCACATCCGCGCCAGCCGGGAGTTCCTGGCCGAGCCGGCTGAGCACGCCTCGGATCTGCGCTTTGGCACCTTCGTGCGCGACATCGCGCTGCCGCCCGGCACGATCGAAGAGCAGGTCGCCGCCCGCTACCGCGGCACGACGCTCGAGATCCGCGCCCCGCTCGGCGACACGCGCCGACTGCAGCGCATCGAGGTCCCCGTCCTCATCTTCGACGAGGGCCCCTGAGGCGCCGGGCAGTCAGGCGGCGTCTGCCGCCTCGCCCTCGGCGGCGCGATCGAGGCCTCGGCGCTCGGGGCGGTTCGGCAACAGGGCGAGGACGAGCACCGCGGCAGCGAGCGCGACGATCCCGCCGACCAAGACGGCGAGGTCCAGTCCGTGTACGAAGGCCTGGCGCGCCGCGCCCGCCAGCGCGGCGCCGAGCGGCCCGGCGTGCTTGGCGACCTCGAGCGCCCCGCCGAGGGATCCCATGATGAGGTGCAAGACGCTCGCCGGCATCGGGTGGTGGGCGAGCAGCGGCTTCAGCTGGTCCTGATATCGGGTGTTGAGCAGGCTGCCGAAGACCGCCACGCCGATCGCGCCCCCGGTCTGCAAGGCGGCGCCGTTGGTCGCCGATCCCACGCCGGCATCCTCAAGGGGCAAGGAGCCCATGACCGCGTCGGTGCAGGGGGCAAAGGAAAGGCCCGCGCCGATGCCGAGGCAGAAGAACGCCGGCAGGGCGTCGCCGTAGCCGCCGGCGACCGTCACGCGCGAGAGCGCGAAGAGCCCGCCGGCGATCAGCGCGATCCCGGCAGCGACGACCGGCTTGGTCCCGATGCGCTGCACCGCCAACATCGACGCCGGCGCCACGACCAAGATCACCGCCGCGATCGGCGAGATCCGCATTCCCGCCTGCAGCGCGCTGTAGCCGAGGGCGAACTGCAGGTACTGCGTGAGCACGAACAATCCGCCCATCAAGGAGAAGATGACGAAGGCGAGGCCGGCCATCGCCACCGAGAAGCGCCGGGAGGCGAAGAAGGCCACCTGGAGCATGGGCGAGGAGCTGCGTTGCTCAAAGCGCGCGAACACCGCCAGGATCACGACGGCGCCGACGAGGGCGCCGAGCACGACCGGGTGGTCCCAGCCTCGCGTCGGGGCCTCGATGATCCCCCACAACAGGGCCCCCATGCCGATGATCGAGAGGGCCGCGCCGATCGGATCGGCGCGGCGCGCGTTGCCGCTCGCCGAGTTCGGGACGATCAGCAGGGTCGCCACGACGGCGAGCGCGGCGATCGGCACGTTGATCAAAAAGACCGATCCCCACCAGTAGTGGGCGAGCAGCCAGCCGCCGATGACCGGGCCGATCGCGACGCCAAGCCCCGTCGTTCCCGACCACAGCCCGATCGCCCGGGCGCGCGCGGCGGGCTCGGGGAAGACGTTGGTCAGGATCGACAGCGTCGAAGGCATGATCGCCGCGGCGCCCACGCCCATCACGACGCGCGCGGCGATGAGGTGGTTCGGCGATCCGGCAAAGGCGCTGATCGCCGAGCCGGCCCCGAAGACGGTCAGTCCGCCGAGGTAGGTCCACTTGCGCCCCACGCGGTCGCCGATGCTGCCGATGACGAGCAGCAGCCCCGCAAAGACCACGGCGTACGCGTCGATCACCCATTGCAGCTGGCCCGAGGTGGCGTTCAGCTCCCGCACGATGTCGGGCATCGCCACGTTCAACACGGTGTTGTCGAGGCTGACGATGAGCAAGCTCAGGCAAAGCACCGCCAAGATGACGCCGCGATCGCGCACCTTGGGCGCGGGAAGAGCCGCCAGGCTGCCCATTGCCGCAGCCTCGCGCCGCGCGCCGCAGGGCGCGTAGGGGCCAAAGTCCCCTTGGCCACGGCCAGGGGAAGGTCAGCCGACGGCGACTCCGAGGCGCCGGCCGACGAGCGCAAGGCGCTCGTCGGGCTGCACGACGGCGATGCGGACGTGGTCCGCGGCGTGCTCGGCGTAGAAGTCGCCGGGGCTGACGAGCGCGCCGGCGTACTCGGCGAGCGCCCGGGTGAAGGCCCACGCCGGCGGCTCACCGGGCTCGTCGCTCCACGGCGCCCCGGTCGCCGCGCGCTCGGCGACGCGCCGAGCGGCGCGCTCGTCGAGGTCCACCCAGAGGTAGAAGCCCCCGGCGGGGAGCTCCGCGTCGATCCCAAGGCCGGCAAGGAGCGCGTGCAGCAGCTCGAGCCGGGCGCGGTAGCGCTGGCGCTGGGCGACGACGTGGTCGTCATCCTCGAGGGCCACGGCGCCGGCCAGCTGGATCGGGCCGGGGATCATGAAGCCGGCGTGGCGGCGGAGCTCGGAGAGGTAGTGGACGAGCTCGGGGTCGCCGGCATAAAAGCCGCAGCGCAGCCCGGCCGCGTTCGAGCGCTTGGAGATCGAGTGCAGGGCCAGCACCGAGGCGCTGCCCGCGGAGAGGATCGTCGCCGGCGAGCCCTGCCAGGTGAACTCGGCGTAGCACTCGTCGGAGAGCACGGGGACCTCCCGCACGCGTCCCCAGCTCGCCGCCGCCACCAGGTCGTCGAGCGCCCCCGTCGGGTTCGAGGGGCTGTTCACCCACAGGCACAGCGCCTGCTCGGCGTCCTGCTCGCTCACCGTCTCGAGGGCGAGTCGGCCGTCGCGCACCGGCACGGCGACCGGTCGCGCCCCGGCGAGCAGCGCTCCCATCGCGTAGGTCGGGTAGGCGACCTCGGGATAGAGCACGACGTCGCGCTCGGGGCGGCGCAGCCGCAGCCAGTGCGGCACCCCGGCAACGAACTCCTTGGTGCCGATGCAAAAGGCGAGCTGCTCGGGCTCGAGGCTGACGCCGAAGCGGCGCTCCACCCAGCCGAGCGCCGCGGCCCGAAGGCGCGCCGAGCCGACGCCGGGCGGATAGCCGCGCTCGGCGCCCGAGCCCCCGAGCGCGGCGATCACCGCATCGGGCGGCGGGTCGCACGGGGTGCCGACCGACAGGTCGACCATGCCCCCCTCGTGCTTGGCGGCGAGCGCGGCGAGTGGGCGCAGCCGGTCGAAGGGATAGGTCGGCGGCCGGAACGGCGTCGCAGTCATCGGGCGGGGTCCTCGTGGTCGTCGGGATGAACAGCGGCCGCATCGCCGCTCGGGGCGGCGCCGCCAGGCGGGGCAAAGGCCGCAAAGCGCTGGCGGGTCGCCTCATCGAGGCGCGCGCGCACCGCCAGCCCGCTGCCGGTGTCGCGCTGGTCGAGCACCTCGCCGGCGCGGTGCAACGCGGCGAGCACGTCGCCGCGCTCGTAGGGGATCTCGAGCTCCACCGTCCGGTCGTGGATCCGCAGGTGCTCGGCGATCGCCGCAAGCAGGCGATCGGTGCCCTCACCGGTGCGGCCCGAGCAGGTGACCGAGCCCGGCGTGGCGGCGCTCAGGCGCTTGGCGGCGTCGGGATCGAGATCGGCCTTGTTGAAGCAGTACAGCTCGGGCACGTCCTCGGCGCCGATCTCGGCGAGCACGCTGTGCACCGCGTCGATCGCCCCATTCGGGTCCCGGGCCGAGGCGTCGACGACGTGGACCAGCAGGTCGGCGTCGACCACGACCTCGAGCGTCGAGTGGAATGCCTCGACCAGCTGGTGGGGCAGCTTGCGCACAAAGCCCACCGTGTCCGAGCACAACACGACCTCACCACCGGGCAGCTCGAGGCGACGGGTGCGCGGGTCGAGCGTCGCGAACAGGCGGTTCTCGACCAACACGTCGGCATCGGTGAGCGCGTTGAGCAGCGTGGACTTGCCGCCGTTCGTGTAGCCGACGAGCGACACGCTGCGCAGCGCCCCGCGCCGGCGCGACCGGCGCTGGGTGTGCCGGGTTCCCTCGAGGGCCCGCAGCTCGGCTTCGAGCTTGGTGATGCGGCGCATGATCCGCCGCCGGTCGACCTCGAGCTGGGTCTCACCCGGCCCCCGCGTACCGATACCGCCGGCCTGCTGGGACAGCGAGACGCCGCGACCGCGAAGGCGCGGGAGCCGGTAGCGCAACAAGGCGAGCTCGACTTGGGCACGGCCCTCTTCGGTACGGGCGTTCTGGGCGAAGATGTCGAGGATGACCGCCGTCCGGTCGATCGCCGTGCGGCCGAGGATCTTCTCGAGGTTGCGCTGCTGGGCAGGGCTGAGCTCCTCGTCGAAGACGACGGTGTCGGCATCGACCTCCTCGCAGAGCCGGTGCAGCTCCTCGGCCTTGCCGCGCCCAAGGTAGGTGGCCGGGTCCGGCGCGTCCCGGCTCTGGATCACCCGCGCCGCCTCGTCGGCGCCGGCGGTGTCGATGAGCAGCGAGAGCTCATCCAGGCTCGCCTCGACCTCATCGAGGCTGCGCGGCCAGCTGACCACGCCGACGAGCACGATCCGTTCCCGGAAGCTGCGCTCGATCAGGCTCACAGATCGACCTCGATGCGCGCCACGCGCCGCGCCGGGCCCGCCAAGGTGGCGCTCGGGTGCTCGCGAGGGCCGCTCAGGCGGACCGTCACGTCCCCGCCCGGGTTCGCCACGCTGACCTCGTCACCCAGCCGACCGAGCGCGCGGCCAGCGGCTGCAGCGGCGCAGCTGCCCGAGCCGCACGCCAAGGTGAGCCCGGCGCCGCGCTCGTAGACAAATAGCTGCACGCGCGTCGCGTCGAGCACGTCGACCACCTCGACGTTCACCCCACCAGGGCGCGACGCCTCGAGGGCGGGGCCCCGCGCCGCGAGGTCGAGCGGCACCGGTGCGCCCTCGTCGAGCAGCACGAGGTGCGGGTTGCCGACGTCGACGAACAGCGCGCGCCGGCCCATCACCGGCGAGTCCGCCAGCACCGTCACCGCCAGCTCGCCCATCGCGACCTCGATCTCACCGGTACCGTCCTCGCCAGCGGCGTGCACGAGGGCCGCGACGCGCCCCGCCGCCGTGTCGATGTCGAGCGTCGTGGTGCCGGCGGGGACGAGGCCGGCGTGGAGCGCGGCGAGCACACAGCAGCGCAGCCCGTTGCCGCTCGTCTCCGCGGCGCTGCCGTCCGCGTTGCGTAGCTCCATGCAAAGGCCGCCGCCCGCCGCGCGGCTGATGCGCAGCCACCCGTCCGCCCCCACGCCCCGGCGCCGGTCGCACAGGAAGCGCGCGAGATCGGCGTCGAAGCGCCCGGAGCGGTCCGGGTCGATCGAGCACAAGAAGTCGTTGCCGAGCGCCTCGTACTTGACAAGCATGAGCCCCACCCCACCATCCTCCCACCAGCGGCGCGCGCCAGCGGGCAAGGCCTGGTCCGTCTCAGCGCCCCTTGCCTTCCTGGCTCGCCGCGGTGCCCTGGCTCGCCGCGGTGCCGACGAGCGCGGCAGCGCCGCTCGCGAGGTCCGGGTCGGTGGCATCGAGCCACCGCACGCGCGGGTCGCGCCGGAACCAGGACTCTTGGCGGCGGGCGAAGGCTCGCGTCCGGCGCAAGATCTCCTCGCGCGCTGCCTCGAGCGAGCAGTGCCCGGCAAGGTGGTCGAGCAGCTGGCGGTAGCCGAGCGCCTGGGCCGCGGTGCGCGAGAGCGCACCCGGGCGCGCCGCCAGCGCCGCCGCCTCCTCGAGCCAGCCAGCTGCCAGCTGGGCGTCGAGGCGCGCGGCGATACGGCGGTCGAGCTCGGCGCGCTCGATCCGCAGGCCGATCTGGACGAAGGGCGTCTCGCCGTAGCGCTCGAGCCCGGGGCCGCTCGCCGAGAAGGGCTGCCCGCTGCCGAGCGTCACCTCGAGGGCGCGCACGACGCGACGGGCGTTGCGCGGCTCGATGCGGGCCGCCGCGACCGGATCGAGGCGCGCAAGGCGGGCGTGGAGCGCCGCGCTGCCTCCGGCGGCCTCCACCTCGGCCCACAGCTCGGCGGCGACCGCCGGGTAGCGCCCGGGCAGCGCCAGGTCGTCGAGGACGGCGCGGTGGTACAGCCCGGTCCCGCCGACGAGGAGCGGGCGGTGGTGCCGGCTCGCGATCTCGGCCAGCGCGACGCGCGCCGCGCGCTGGAAGCGGGCGACGGAGAACTCCTCCTCGGGCTCGGCCAAATCGAGCAGGTGCCAGCGCGCCGCGGCGCGCTCGTCGGGGGTCGGCTTGGCGGTGCCGATGTCGAGGTGGCGGTAGAGCGCCATCGCGTCGATTGACACGAGCTCGAGGTCGCCGAGGCGCCGGGCGAGCGCGAGGGCGAGGGCCGTCTTGCCCGTCGCGGTGGCGCCGACGATCGCCGCGCCGCTCACGGGCGCGGCGGCGTGGGCCGGAGCGGCTGACCTGGTCTTCGACCCCACACTCGCCCGCAGAGGAGCTGACGGCCCTGCCGGCGGCGACCGGCCGAGGCCGATCCAGCGCCAGCGGGAGCGGACCGCTTCACCCCTTCTCCAGCACGCGCCGACTGCCGGCGCGCCACCGGGCGGGACTTACGTCTAAACCGCACCGTGCTCGGCAACCACGGGTTGCCTTACGTGGGTCGCTTCGCCTGCGGCTGGCATCGACTTTCAACCACAGACCCGCCCCGGCCCAGTCTGAGCCTACCCACGCGACGGCGAGGGCTCCCCCGGGATGGGACCAGTGCCGGTCTCGACGCCCGAGTGCGCGAAGCGCTCGGCGAGCGCCGCGTGGGTGACGTCGTCGGTCGTCTCCCCCTCGGCGATGAGCAGCACGGGGATCCCGTCGCGGACGGGGTAACGCCGCCGCAGGCGGGGGTTGTACAAGAGGGCGTCCTCCTCGAAGTACCACAGCGGCCCCTTGTCCTCGGGGCACACCAGCAGCTCGATGAGCAGCGAGTCGAGCGCCATGCTCAGGCCTCCGCCGTCTCGACGCCGAGCTCGCGCACGAGCCCGAGCACCTCCTGCACGCGCTCGGCGCAGGCCGGAGCGTCGGCCGCCTCGACGTTCAGGCGCAGCAGCGGCTCGGTGTTGGAGGGGCGCAGGTTGAACCACCACTCGCCGAAGTCCGCGGTCAGGCCGTCGAAGTAGTCCACCGTCGCCCCGCGGCTCGCCACGAGGTCGCCGACGGCGGCGACGATCGCCTTCGGGTCGGCGACCTCGGTATTGATCTCGCCCGAGTCCGCGTAGCGCTCGTAGGGCTTGCGCAGCTCCGACAGGCTGGTCCCGGCGCGCGACAGCACCTCGAGGACCACGGTGGCGGCGATGATGCCCGAGTCCGCGCGGAAGTTGTCCTTGAAGTAGTAGTGGCCCGAGTGCTCGCCGCCGAAGACGGCGCCGGTCTCGGCCATGACCGCCTTGATGAACGAGTGCCCGACCCGGGTGCGCACCGGCGTGCCGCCGTTCTCGCGCACGATCTCGGGGACCGCGCGCGAGCAGATGCAGTTGTGCAGGATCGTCGCGCCGGGGTGCTTGTCGAGCATCGCCTTGGCGACGATCGCCGTGGTCGTCGAGCCGGACAACGGCTGGGCCTTCTCGTCGACGAGGAAGACCCGGTCGGCGTCGCCGTCGAAGGCGAGGCCGACGTCGGCCCCGGTCTCGAGCACCCGGGCCTGCAAGGCGGCGAGGTTCTCGATCTGGATGGGGTCGGCGGGGTGGTTCGGGAAGCTGCCGTCGAGCTCGCCGAAGAGGACCTCGAGGTGGAAGGGGAGGCCGGCGAAGACCTTCGGGCAGACGAGGCCGCCCATGCCGTTCGCGGTGTCGGCGACGATGCGCAAGGGCGCCAGCGCGTCGAGCTCGACGAAGCGGTGCACGTGCTCGGCGAAGGCGCTCAGCAGGTCGCGCGACTCGACCGCCAGGCCCTCGCCGGGTTGGTCCGGCGCGTCCGCAAAGGACTGCTCGGCGATCGCTCGGATCTCGCGCAGCCCCGACTCCTCGCCGATCGGCGCGGCGCCGGCGAGGCAGAGCTTGATGCCGTTGTAACGAGCCGGGTTGTGCGAGGCCGTCAGCATCGCCCCCGGCCGGTCCAGGTGTCCGGCGGCGAAGTAGAGCAGGTCGGTCGAGCACAGGCCGACGTCGGTCACCGACAGGCCCGTCGAGGCCGCCCCGGCCATCAGCGCGCGGGCGAGCTCGGGCCCGGACTCGCGCATGTCACGCCCGACGACGATCCCTTTGGTCGAGGCGTCGCGTCCTTGCACGAAGCGTCCGAAGCCGACGCCGACCGCCCACGCGACCTTGGCGTCGAGCTGGTCGGGCACGGTCCCGCGGACGTCGTAGGCCTTGAAGATGGAGGACCAGGCAGGTGTCGACATGGTGCGGCGCAGCCTAGTGACGGCCGGGCGGTGCCGCCTCAGCGGGCGAGCGCGAGGGCGATCACCGTGACGGCGTTGAAGCTCAGGTGGGCCACCATGCCCGCACCGAGCCGTCCCGTGCGCCGCGCCAAGAGCGCGAGCAGCACGCCGAAACCGAACAGGCCGAGGAACTGCAGCGGCTCGAAGTGGGCGAGGCCGAAGACCAGCGCGCTGAGGACGACCGCGACCCCAGGTCCAAGGCGCGCCCCGAGCGCGCCGAGGCGGCCCACGAGTGCCCGCAGCAACAAGCCGCGGAAGAAGCACTCTTCGACAAAGGGGGCGCCGACGCACAAGAACAGCCCGAGTACGGCGAGGCTCGCGCCCTGCGTCGTGCTCGTGAGCTGGTGCGCTGGGCCGCCGAGGCGCTCGTAGAGGTGGGGCACGAAGGGGAGCAGCGGCGCCTCGAACGCCGGGACCAGCAGGTACTGGGAGCCGACGCCGACGAGGATCCCGAGCGGGACGTCGGGCCAAGGTGACAGGGCGATGCCGTAGTCGGCCCGCACCGCCCGCCAGCGCTCCGACACGCTGGCGAGCGCCTCGCCGCGGCGGTGGTGCCAGATCAAGCTGGCGAGCACGACGGCGCCGAAGAAGCCGGTCCACACGCCGGCGAGGTTGGCGAGGTCGGCGCCGAAGGTCTTCAGCTGGTGCGGGTGTCCGCTCGCCGCCCCGAAGGCGGTGACGGCGATCGAGGCGAAGACCTCGGCGGCCACGAAGCCGACCAGCGCCTCGACCAGGCCGAAGGGGTTGCCGCCCGGTGCCGTCGCGCTGGCGGGTGGCGCCGGGCGCTCAGGGGGACCGGACAGCGGCATCGTCATCGGCGCCAGATTCTCACGCAACTCCCAGCCCGTGAGACCGGCCGCGGCTCGGCGGCGCCTAGCATGGTGATGTGAGTCGACAGCCACAGGATCCACGCGCCGGCGGACCCGGTCGACCGGTGCCCGGCGGGATGGGCTCCGGCAATGACTCGATGTGGCGTTGGGGCCTTGCCGCCCTCGCCGTCATCGTCGTCCTCTTGATCTTCGGTTCTTCGCTCGTGAACCGCAGCACTGCGAAGTCCATCGCCTATACGACCTTGCAGCACGAGCTGAAGGCTCGCCAGGTCCACAGCGCCCAGATCGACAACACCACCGGGACGATCACCGGCACGCTCAGCAACGGGACGTCCTACACCGTGACCGGCCCCCTCCCGGCCACCCAGGACGAGATCAACGCCATCCAGTCCTCGGGCGCCAAGCTCAGCTTCGCCACGCCGAGCTCGAGCATCCTGCCCAGCCTGTTGACCTGGATCCTCCCGCTCGTCGCCTTCATCGTCGTCCTCGTCTGGCTGCAGCGCCGGGCGCAGGGTCAGATGTCGGGGATCATGTCGATCGGCCGCTCGCGGGCCAAGGTCTTTTCGACCGACCGGCCACGCACCACCTTCAATGACGTCGCCGGCTACCGCGGCGTGAAGGAGGAGATCAGCGAGGTCGTCGACTTCTTGAAGAGCCCCGGGCGCTTCCGAGACATCGGGGCCCGCATCCCCAAGGGCGTGCTGCTCGTCGGCCCGCCCGGCACGGGCAAGACGCTGCTCGCCCGGGCCGTCGCCGGCGAGGCCGGTGTCCCCTTCTTGTCGGTGAGCGGCTCGGACTTCATGGAGATGTTCGTCGGCGTCGGGGCGTCGCGCGTCCGCGACCTGTTCCAGACCGCCCGTAAGCAGGCACCGGCGATCATCTTCGTCGACGAGATCGACTCCATCGGCCGCAAGCGCGGCGCCGGGCTCGGCGGCGGCCACGACGAGCGCGAGCAGACGCTCAACCAGATGCTGTCGGAGATGGACGGCTTCGACCCCTCCGAGGGCGTCGTGATGATGGCGGCGACCAACCGGCCCGACATCTTGGACCCGGCCCTGTTGCGCCCGGGCCGCTTCGACCGCCAGATCATGGTGCCGCTCCCCGACCTCGAAGAGCGCCTGCCGATCCTCCAGGTGCACTGCCGGGACAAGCGCATCGGGCCGGACGTCGACCTCAACATGGTGGCGCGCGGCACCCCGGGGATGAGCGGGGCCGACCTCGCGAACCTCGTCAACGAGGCGGCGCTGCACGCGGTGCGCCGCGGCGCCCACCTGATCGAGATGAAGGACTTCGACGCCGCGCGCGACCGGGTGCTGATGGGCCAGCGGCGCGAGAGCCTGGTGCTCTCCGACGCCGAGAAGGAGCGCATCGCGTACCACGAGTCGGGTCACGCCCTGCTCTCCTACGTGCTGCCCAACGCCGACCCGCTGCTCAAGCTGAGCATCATCCCGACGGGCATGGCGCTCGGGGTCACCCAGCAGCTCCCCCTAGAGGACCGCCACATCTACAAGAAGGAGTACATCGAGGACTCCTTGGCGGTGCGCATGGGCGGCCGCGTCGCCGAGCTGTTGGTCTACGGCGACCTCTCGACGGGCGCCAGCGACGACCTGCAGCGCAACACCGAGCTCGCCCGCAAGATGGTCCGCGAGTGGGGCATGTCGTCGCGCGTCGGGCCGATGGCCTGGGGAAGCCAGGGCATGGTCTTCCTTGGCGAGGACCTGATGCACTCACGCGACTACTCCGAGGACATGAGCCGGGTTGTCGACGAAGAGGTGGCGACGATCCTTCGCGAGCAGGAGGACCGGGCGCGCCGCGTGCTCGAGGAACACCTCGAGGGTCTGAAGGCCGTCGCCCGGGCCGTCCTTGAGAAGGAGACCCTGGACGGCGCCGAGGTGGCCCGGCTGATCGACACCGCCTACGGCCGCCCGGTGCACGAGGACCAGGCGGTCCCCCACTTCGCCGGGAGCATCTTCGGCAGCGGCCCGGTGATGCCCGCCAGCCAGCAGCCCCCCGGGGCGGCGGCACCGCCGACCGCGCGGAACTGAACAAAGCGCCCGGCTCGTGCCGGGCGCTTTTTTTCTCCTCCCCCGCTCGCCAAAGCCTTAGGCCCGCGCTCCGCAGTCAAAACTGCGCCTAATATTGCGCCACTTTCGGCCGCTAAAGCGCCGACAAACGGCTTTCGCCAACAATCGGGTTAGCGGTTCGCTAGTTTTTGGCGACGGATCTTCAGGAGGTCATGCGATGCCGGTGCGCACAGTGGTTGAAGAGTTTTGCGACGTCTGCTTCAACCAAGAGGGCAAGGAGAGCGTGGCGACCGATCGCCTGCGCTTTGGCTGGCAAGGTCGCGACTACCTGCTGCTCGTCTGCGACAGCCACGTCGGGCCCATCCGGGACGAGCTGCAGCGCCTGAGCGAGCTGGCGAGCCTCGACAGCACCTCCCGGCGCCAAAGCGCGCCCTCGCCGCGCGCCCAGCGGGCCGCCGCCTCTGGACGAGGCGGCCCCACGGCCTTCTCCCAGCTGAGCGACGAGGAAAAGGTGCGCTTCCGCAAGTGGGCTGATATGCCAAACGCCCGCCGTATTGCCGACGCCCGCGTCGAAGAGTGGATTTCCGCCGGGCGCCCCTAGGCGCTCGCTTTAGCGGTCGTAGATGACGGGAATGCCCGTCGCCATATTCAGCCCCGGCGCCTGCTTGGCATCGCTGTAATCGAGCGCCGCCGCCGTGACCGGGGCCGTCGCCGTCACCTCGAGCGGGGCGGGGCCGGCGGGGTGCAGCAGGCCGGCGAGTGCGACCGACAAGGTGCCGTGGGCTGGGACGATCAGCTGGCCGAGCCCGGCCAGCACGGCGCGTCCGCCTCCTGAGGGGGCGATCGTGGCGAGCTCCACGCCCGCTGGCCGGTCCCCAGGGTTCGCCACCTCGACGAGCTCGCCGGCGCTCGGTGCGGGATCGGCGACCGGCAAGAGCCAGTGGCGCGCCGTCCCCTCGATCGCCGCGGGCGCCACGTCGCCGGCAGGCAGCGCCGGCAGGAGCGTGGGCTGGGCCGGGCCGTTCGGGACCAGCACGCGGTGCGGCACGCCACTGCTCTCGAGATGGCCGTGCACCCGTCGTTTCACCTTGACGATGACGGTGCGGTAGCGGGTCGAGGGCTGGGCCGGGCGCGCCGCGGCGGCGACCTGGCGGGAGACGACGACGGGACCGCCCCGGTCGACGACCACCGCCTCGGCGCGCACCGCCGCCGCAGCGGCCGCCGCCGCCGGCTGCAAGGTGATTACCCCGCCGGCGGGCACCGTGGCGCTCGCCTCGGCCGGCCCACCGGCACCGTAGAGCTCGAGGGTCACGCTCGCCGCCTGCTTGCCCGGGTCGTAGAGCGCGAGGGACTCGCTCGTCCCGCTCCCCGCCAGCGTGGCGGGCAGGCTCCACTGGCGCGCCGGGCGGGCCGCGGCGAGGGTGAGCGCGGTCTGGATGCCCTCGCCGTGCACCATGGTCAGCTCGGCCCCCGTGGCGAGGGCGCCGCCGGTCGCGCTGACCGTGGTGCCGATCACACTCGCACCCGGCAGGGCGCGGCCGACGTCGAGCACGACGAGGGAGCCCGCGCCAACGGGCACCCCCTGGAACGCCGGCGGCGCGACGGCGCCGTGGGCCGTCGCCAGGGCGACGTTGGCGATCGCCGGCGTGGCACCCGGGTCGTACAGGGCGAGGTCGAGGTTGTCCCCCCCGCGGCTGTCCCCCGCGGCGAGGTAGGCGGTGCTGCCCGCCTTCTGCAGGCAGGGCGAGGCCATCGCCGGGCGGCGTAGGCGGCTGATCGTCGAGGCGCGGGCGGCCACCACCTCTTGGACGCCCACGCCGCTTCGGTCCACGAGCACCGTCGCCGCTGCCTCGGTGGGCTTTCCCGTGTCGGGAAGCGGCACGGTGACGCTCGCGCGCACATCGATCGCCAACGCCTTGGTGCGGATCAGGCCGTGCTCGCCGTGCACGATGACCTCGCCGCGCACCGGCCGGCCGCCGAGGTTGACGACCTCGATCGCCGCCGCGGGCGCCCCGGCGCCGACGGGCAGCGGACCCGGGCAGTACCACGCAGCGGAGCTCACGTCGGTGCCGAGGGCGACCGCCGCGGGCCGCACGCGGATGGGCGCCCGCGCGCCCGGCCGGGCGGGCCGCACCAGCGCGTTGGCGACGCCGGCGAGGGCGAGGGCCACCACCACGGTGCCGATCGCTCCGAGGCGCAGCGCGCCGTCGCGGCGGGTCACGGCTCCCCCGTCCCGAGCGCGTCGGCCGCCGACGGGCCCTCGGCGACGAGCGCATGGGCCCGCCCGGGCGCGCGCGTCGGCGCCATGGCGCCGTTGCGGCCCGGCTCGTCGAGGTCGAAGACCCCGGCGGCGGTGGCGGCGCGGTGGCTGGCGCGACGTCCAAGACGGCGCGACCCGAGCGCGATCGCGGCCCCGGCGATCAGCACGAGCTCGGCGGCGACACCGAGCGAGCGCAACGGCGCCGGCGTCCCGCCGCCAGGCAGCCGAGGAACCGGGCCGGGGCGCCAGGCGGCGTTCTCATAGACGAGCGCCCCGCCCTCGCTCGGTAGGGCGTGCAGGTCCCCTTGCGCCGCCAGCCCGGCGAGCAGCGCCTCGGGCGGTGGCGCAGGCGCCGCCTGCTGCAAGGTGCCGAGCACGGGCGCCGTCGCCGTGGGCACGACGATGGCGGCGATCGACTCCGCCACGAGCAGGTGGCCGAGGCGCACGGTCTGGCCCGACTCGGCCTGCGCGACGTCCGCGATGACCTGGCGGGCCGCGCCGGGGTTCGCCGAGCGCCACAGCCGCGTGTTGTCGGGCAGCCCGCCCTCGCTCACCCCGAGCGCCAGGCCTGGTCGCAGCTGCCAGCCGGGCAGGGGCAGCGCCGCAGGATCGCCGAGCCACAGCACACGGGCGGCCGCGGGCCGCGAGGCGGCGTTTGGCAGGTGGCTGGTCCACGAGAGCACGCTGTCATAGCCGCTCGACGGCAGGCCGAAGCGCCCCGAGGGAGCCGCGGCGAAGACCGGAAGCAGCCCGGCGACCGCGCAGGCCCCGCCGGCGAGGGCGACGAGGTGGCGCCAGCCAAAGCGCGCCCGCGGGAGGTCGACCACGACCGAGGCCGCGCCGAGGCCGACGCAGGCGGCGAGCGCGCAGGCGGCTGGGGCGAGGAAGAGGCCGAGGTCGCCGCCAGCGCCGAGCCAGCCCTCGTCGAGCGCCCAGGCGAAGGCGAGCGTGCCGAGCGCGCCCACCCAGTACCGCGCCGCCCAGGCCAGCCGGTCGCCCCGGCCGAGCACGAGCGCCACGCCGGCCGCGGCGAGCACAGCCCAGCCCAACAGCCCGTGACCCATCGGCCCGAGCGCGAAGCGCAAGAGGACCGACAGCGGTGCCACGCGCCCCATGGCGCTGTGGGCGCCGACGAGCGCGCTGAACCAGGCGCCCGGCTGGAGGTAGGTGAGCGACCAGGGCAGGCAGAGCACGAAGGCGACCGCCACCCCGCCGAAGGCCACGGCCACGCCCCGGCCTGCGGCGCGCGCCGAGCCGGCGAGCAGTCCCCCGAGGCCGAGCGCGACCGCGGCGACCAGGCTCACCACGACCGTGGCCGGCGCGAACGCGCCGAGCAGGCCGAGGACGGCGCCGAGCGACAGCACCTCGCGCCAAGCGGGCTGGCGGGCGAGGGCACCGTCGTCAAAGGGAGCGGCGTGTGTGGCGCGGGCGATGCGAGCCAGCACGAAGGGCATGCCGCCGTAGGCGATCAACGCGTTGAGGCCGCCCGACGCGAGGTCGTTCCACGCCAGCGGCACGAACAGGTAGGCGAGCGCGCCGATGAGGCGGGCGCTCGGCGGGGCGAGGCCGCGCAGCAGCCGAGCCACGCCAAAGCCGCCGGCGACCACGGCAAGGAGCAGCTCGAGGTGGAGCAGGAGCGAGGTGTCATTGGTGAGCAGACCGCCAGCGAGGCCGAGCACCAACAGCGCCGGGCTGGCCGGGCCCGGGTTCTGCATGCCGGCGTCGTTGAAGCCGCCGAAGTAGTGCCCGAGCAGGCTCGAGGGGCTGGCGATCGGCAGCAGCTGGCCGACGAGTGGCAGCGGGCCGAACAGCACGGAGCGAGCGCCCACGACGAGCACGAGTGCGGCGGCGAGCGCGACGGGGCCGACCCACGCGGCGCGGCGCTCGTGGTGCGCGTGGTGCTGGACTCGCTCCCGAGCGCTGCGATAGCGCGAACCGGCGACTGCGGCCGAGCGGGCGAGGGCCGCGCTCGGGCCGCTGCGGCCGACGCCGTCGTGGCCCGCCGCCGCCCGCCGTGGGCGAACGGGCGCGGTCGCCCAGCTCTCGCCGAGTTGGAGCCGCTCGGGCAGATGGCGCCGGACGATGCGCCAGGTGCGGCTGCGCCGGTGGCTGAAGAGGCGGGCGACGATGCGATCCGGCACGCGGCGGATCGCATCGACCTCGGCGCGTGCCCGCTTCAGGCCCTGATCGTCCGCCAGGTTCCAGCGCCAGGCCGCCGTGAGCTCGCGGGCCCGGTCGCGCTGACCGAGCAGGAAGAAGTAGGCGATCTCGAACACGCTGAGCAGCGCCATTTGGCCCGCCGCGACCAGGCGGCGCACCCCGGCGTAGTTCTTCAGCACGACGCGCAGCTCGTGGCGCTTGCGCAGCTCGCGCGCCTCGGGGCACGGGCGCAGCCGCGAGGCAAGCGCCTCGAGGTGCAGCACGCTCGCGGCGGGCTCGACGACGGCGCGCGCTCCGGCGAGGCGCGCCCGCCAGCAGAAGTCGACATCCTCCCCGAACAGGGAGATCTCAGGGTCGAATCCCCCGAGCGCGCCGAACAGGTCGGCGCGCACCAAGCCGCAGCCCCCGGGCACCGCGAAGACCTCGCGGACCTCGTCGTGCTGGGCCTGATCGAGCTCGCCGCGCTCCACGCGCCCGACCGGGGTGCCGAGCCGGTCGACCCCGAGGCCGAGCTGCAACAGGCGCGAGGGCTCCTCGGCGTCGAGCAGCTTCGGGCCGACGATGCCCGCGTTGGAGCGGAACGCCTCGGCGACGAGGCGGCTCAGCGCGTCGGGGGCGAGCACCACGTCGTCGTGGCAGAACAGGTAGAAGGCGGCGTTCTCGACGAGCTCGGCGACGACGTTGGCGGCGCGCGCGTAGCCGCAGCGCTCCCCGAGGCGGTGCAGGTACAAGTTCGGGGCGACGGCCGCCACCCGCCCGGCGATCGGCTCGGCGCTGGCGTTGTCGATCACCAGCACCGAGCAGTTCGGGTAGTCCTGCGCGTCGAGGCTGCGCAGGCAGTCCTCGAGCCAAGGCCCCGGGTCGCAGGCGACCACGACGGCGACGACCGGCGGGGCCCCTTCGTCGCCCATCAGGCGGGGTGCTCCAGCATCAGGGAGCAAACCGTAGCCGGGCGGGCCGTCGGCCGCGTGGCCGGCGGTAGCCTGCTGGCGATGACGACGCCGCGCGCCGAGCTCGAGCACAGCCTCGAAGAGGGCCTCTATCTGGCCGTCGGGATGGCGGTGCTCGGCCTCCAGCGCGTGCGCGCGAGCCAGCGACGCCTTGGCGACGCCAACTTGCTGGCACGGCTGTGGGCGGCCGCCGACGCGCTCGCCGAGCCGATCACCGGACCGCTGCGCGAGGTGGCGACGCGCGCCCAGCAGGGCCGGCGCTAGCAGCTCGAGGCGCTCAGGCGTCCGGCTGCTCCCCAGGCGGCGGTTCGTCGCGCAGCTGGAGACGCCAGTGCTCGAGGACGTCGCCGAGCGTCTGGCCGAGCGGGATCTCGGCGCGCCAGCCGGTGCGCTCGGCGAGGCGCGTGGCGTCGCCCGAGAGCACCGGGACCTCGACCGGGCGCACGAGCGCCGGGTCCTGCACCACCTCGATCGGGCATTTGGCGAGGCCGACGAGCTCGTCGAGGACCTCGGCGATCGTGACGGTGCGGCCGGAGGCGACGTTATAGGCCTCGCCCGGTGCGCCCCGCTCGACGAGCAGGCGATAGGCGCGCACGACGTCCCGGACGTCGGTGATGTCGCGGCGCGGCTCGAGGTTACCGACGGCCACCACTCCCCCGCCGCCGAGCTCGGCGAGCGCGATGCGCCGGGCGAGCGCCGAGACGACGAAGTTGGGCGCCTGACCCGGGCCGACGTGGTTGAACGGCCGCGCCCGGACGACCCGCAGGGAGCGGCCGAGCACGGCCTGGACGCCGAGGTACTCCGCCGCGACCTTGCTCGCGGCATAGGGCGACACGGGTCGCAGCGGGGCATCCTCGCGCACCGGCGCGTCGCCGACCGAGCCGTAGACCTCGGCCGAGCTGACGAGCAGGACCACCGGGGGCTCGGCAACGCGCCGGGCGGCCTCGAGCACGTTCAAGGTGCCCATGGCGTTGACGCTGAACGTCTCGGCCGGCTCGTCCCACGAGCGGCCCACATGCGTCAGTGCGGCGAGGTGGTAGACCGCCTCGGGCTCCTGTTCGCCGAGCGCAGTCGCGACCGCCGCTGCGTCTCGGATGTCGATCGACTCGGCAAGCGCCACCACCTCGTCGCCTTGGGTCTCAAGGTACTCGCGCAGCCAACCGCCGACGAAGCCCGACGCACCGGTGAGCAAGGCTCGCATCGTCCCGACCGTACTAAAGCGTCGCGTCGCGGTAGGCCGCCAGGTGCGCCTCGGCGCTCGCCTGCCAGCTGTAGCGGGCGGCGACCTCGACGCCAAGCCGGCGCCGGCGCTCGAGGTCTGCTCCGCCCGCCAGGGCGGCGGCGATCGCCTCGGTGAGCGCCTGGACGTCTCGGGGGGGCACACTGAGTGCCGCCCCGGCGGCATTCTTCGCCATCACGCTGCCCTCGCTCGTCACAAGCGGCGCGCCGCAGGCGAGCGCCTCGAGGGCGGGAAGCCCGAAGCCCTCCTCGAAGGCCGGGTAGACGACCACCGCGGCGCGGCGCAAGAGCGCCGGCAGCGCCTCGTCGCGCACGTAGCCGAGCCGGTGGACGCGCCCGGCCATCGGGCTCGCGCCGAGCGCCTCGTCGAGCGCCGCGCTCCCCCACGCCTCCCGGCCGACGAGCACGAGCTCGAGGTCGGCGTCCGCGACCGCCAGTCGCTCGAAGGCGGCCAGGACGCCGATGAGGTTCTTGCGCGGCTCGATCGTCCCGAGGTGTAGGACGTAGCGCTCGGGCACGCCGAGCTCGCGACCCCAGGCGAGATCCGCGCCCGCCACCGGCTCGCTCGGCGAGAAGCGGTCGTGGTCGACCCCGTGGGGGATGACGCGCACCGGCGCGCTCGGCCGGCAGAGCTCGACGAAGCGCTCCGCGGTGGGGCCCGAGACGCAGACCACGAGATCGGCCCGGGCCGCGGCCCGGCGCAGCGCCCGGCGGAAGACGAGGACCTTGGAGCGCTCGTGCCACTCGGGATGGTCAAAGAAGGTGAGGTCGTGCACCGTCACGACGACCGGGACGGGCGAGCGCGCCGGCATCGTGTAATGGGGCCCGTGCAGCACGGCCGGGCCGCCACCGGCCCGGCGCAGCGCGCCGGCGAGGCCCCACTCCCCCCAGGCGAGGCGCGGGCCCACTCCGCTCGGGGCGACCGGCCGAATGCTCGCCGCCGGCGCGATCTCACCCCAGCGCGCCCCGTCGTCGCGACGGGCGAGCAGCTCGAGGTCGAGCCCCGCCCCGTTGGCGGCGCAGGCCGAGAGCGCCCGGGCGAGGTTGATCGTGTAGCGCCCGGCGCCCACCGGCTCGGCCGGCACCGCCGAGACGTCGAGGGCGACGCGCAACCCCGCGCTCATCGCCCGCCCCCCGCGACCTCGGCCCACACGGCCACGTGCGCAGCGGCGCACGCCCGCCAGGTCAGCGGCTCGGCGTGGGCGCGTCCCGCCCGCTCGAGCTCGCCGCGAAGCGTCGGATCAGCGGCCACCTCGCCAAGCGCCTCGGCGATCGCGGCGACGCTGCGGGCATCGACGACGCGTGCCGCCTGCCCGGCGCTCGGCACTGCGCTGGCCACCACAGCGGTCCCGGCGCGCATCGCCTCGAGCACCGGCAGCCCGAACCCTTCGAGCAGGGGGACGTAGACGAAGCACGACGCCATCGCGTAGCAGCCCGCCAGCACGCCGTCGCTGCAGCGGCCGCCGAGCACGGCGCCCTCGGGGAGCGGCCCGAGCCCCTCTCCCCAGCCCTTCGGCCCGATCACCACGAGCGGCCAGGGCATCCTCGTTTGGCGCCGCAGCTCGCGATACGCGGCCAGGAGGCGGGCGAGGTTCTTTCGCGGCTCGAGCGTGCCGACGCTCAGGTAGAACGGGCCGTCCACCCCAAGGCGCGCGAGCAAGGCTCGGGCGCCGTCGAGGTCGGGCTCGGGGAGGTGGTCGGCGCCCTCGGCGATGACCGCCACGCGCCCGGCGTCCGCGCCGGCGGCGACGAGGGCGCCGGCGACCTCGGGCGAGGGGACGACCAGGCGCGCCGCGCGGCGCAGCGCGGTGCGCAGTGCCGCCTCGTGGAAGCGCCGGCCTCGCGGCGGGAAGGCGTCAGGCAGCGCCCTCCAGGCAAGGTCGTGCACCGTGACGACGAGCGGCGCCGCGCTCGGCGGGATCGCAAAGGACAGCGCGTGGGTGAGCGCGCCCGGGCCCCGCACCCCATCGAGGCCGAGGCGCCAGGCCGCCAGCGCCGCCGGGGCGGGCAGGTGGGCCGGCTCGAGGGGCAGGCCGAGCCGGCGCAGCGGGTCCGGGCGCCGCGTCGGCCGGCTGGCGAACAGGCGCCGCGGCGGGGCGGTGCTCCCGAGCGCCTCGAGGCCCGCCAGAAGGCCGCGCACGTAGGTGCCGACGCCACCGGGGACCTCCCGGCGCAGCTGCTCGACCACCAAGGTGACGCCGCCCTCGACGGCGTCGCTCACCGGAACAGGTCCTCGGCCGGCGGCCGCACGATCTCCTCGGCGACCGAGGACTCCCGAAAGGCGGACGCGTCGAGGCCGCGCACGATCGCGACGGGCACCCCGGACGCCTTGGCCATCACGAGGTCGGCGGCGCCGGCGATCTCGTCCGCGAGGCACACCTCCGTCGCCTGCAGCTCGCGCCCGGTGGCATCCGCGCGCCCCCGCAGGTCCAAGATGGCGGCGATGCCAGCGCAGCCGATCGCCACGTCGGTCAGGCCGCGCCGCCACGCCCGGCCGAAGGTGTCCGAGACGATCACGCCGACGCGAACCTTCAGGCGAAACACGAGGGCGTCGCGGATCCGCCGCGCCGAGCGGTCCGGGTCGACGGGCAGCAGCACGGCGGTCCCCGCCTCGACGTTGGACAAATCGACCCCGGAGTTGGCGCAGACGAAGCCATGCGCGGTCTCGGTGACGACGAGGTCGCCGCGCCGGCGCAGCACGCGCACCGCCTCGGACTCGGCCAGGCGGCGCTTCGCTTCGGCGTCGGCGGCATCGAGCGCGACGATGCGCCCCTCGGCCTTGGAGACGACCTTCTGGGTGACGACGACGACGTCGCCGTCGCGCAGTGGCGCGCACGCGGCGATCAGCCCGGCGAGGTCGTCGCCGGGGTGGACCTCGGGCAGGCCGCGGACCGGAAGGACGCTGAGGCCCTCGGCGGCAAGCTCGGGAGCCGGCGAGATCGGACTCATGGACGGGCGGCGAGGACCGCAGCCGCCAACGCGGCGCTGGCCGCCGGCGAGGACATCACCGTCTCGACGACCCGGCACGCCATGCCCGCCTGTTCCACCGATCCGGCCAGGCCGGCGTCGATCACGTCGATGACGAGGGTGCCGGCCACGCCCGTCAGCACCTCGGCGACCCCGACGGCTGAGGCGTCCCCGCCGAGCTCGACGAGGAGGCGGTCCGCCGGACCCTTGAGCGCCCGGCCCCCCACGAGCGGCGAGACCGCCACGACGTCACGACGCCGGCGGGCGAGCAGCTCGGTGATGCCGGGCACCGCCAGCACCGGGCCGATCGAGACGATCGGGTTGGAGGGCGCGATCACGATCGTCTCGGCCGCCTCGAGGGCCTCGAGCACGCCGGGCGCCGCCTTGGCCTGCTCGGCGCCGACGAAGTGCACGGCGCGCACCGCTACGGAGTGGCGCAGGCGGACGAAGTACTCCTGGAAGTCGACCTCCTCGCCGCCTTCGAGCTCAAGGCGCGTGCGCACCGGGTCGTCGCTCACGGGCAAGAGGGTCATCCCGATCCCCCAGGCTTGGGTGATCTCGGCCGTCACCGCCGAGAGGCTGGCGCCCTGCTTGAGACGCCCCGTGCGGTACAGGTGGGTGCCGAGGTCGCGGTCGCCGAGGCGGAACCAGGCGGCACCGCCGTAGAAGTCGAGCTGGTCCATGGCCGCCCAGGTCTCACCGGCCAGCCCCCAACCGCGCTCGGTGTCCGAGCCGCCCCCCAAGGTGTAGGTGATCGTGTCGAGATCCGGGCTGATGTGCAGGCCGTGCATCTCGGTGTCGTCGCCGACGTTGACGATCGCCGTCACCGATGCCGCGGGGACCACGGCGACGAGCCCGGCCAACAGGCGCGCCGCGCCGACCCCGCCGCACAGCACGGCGGTGCGCGCCCCGCCGCCGTCGACGTCATGTGTCATGCGTGCACCTCCCCCATGGCCGCCTGTTCTCGAGCGGCAGCCTCGAACAGCGCGGCCACACCCGCCTCGAGCGGTGTGAAGGGCCGCCAGCCGAGATGGATCAGCGCCCGGGCAGGGTCGAGCGCGATGTGCGCGCTCTCGTCGGGACGGGCCGGGGCACGCTCGATGGCGAGCGGGGAGGCGACGGCCGCGGCGAAGCGGGCGGCGAGCTCGTTGATCGCCGTGGGCCGCCCGGTCCCGACGTTGAGGACGAGCCCGCTGCCGCGCTCGGCGGCGCGCGATAAGGCGTCGACGGCGTCGTCGACGTAGAGGAAGTCGCGGGTCTGGCTGCCGTCCCCCTCGATGCGAAGCGGACGGCCGCTCGCCGCCGCTCGGGCAAAGCGCGCCACGCAGCCGGGCTCGTCGGACGCCAGCTGGCCTGGGCCGTAGACGCTGGAGAGGACGAGCGCCGAGAACTCGATGCCGTGGCGCTCGCGCGCCGCCGCCAGGTACTCGACGGCGCTGCGCTTCGCGATCCCGTGCGGGCTGAGCGGGCGCATCGCCAGGTGCTCATGGGCGGGGAGCTCGGCCGGGGCTAGCTCGCCGTAGCAGGTCCACGAGCTCGCCATCACGACCTTGCGCGTGCTGGCCGCGCGGGCGCCTTCGAGCAGGCGCAGCAGGCCGACCACGGTGATCTCAACGTCGCGGGGAGGATCCGCTCGGCACAGCGAAGGGCGAGCGCCGGCGAGATGGAAGACGACATCCGGCCGCAGGTGGGCGACGAGGTCGCTGCAGGCCCGGGCCGTCACGTCGAGCTGGTGGAAGCGGAACGCGCCGCCGCTGCGCCGCGCCTCGGCGAGGTTGGCGAGCGAGCCGCCCGACAGGTCGTCGACGACCTCGACGGCGTGCCCCTCGGCGAGGAGCCGGCCGGCGAGCTCGGCGCCGATGAACCCCGCGCCTCCAGCGATCAGCACCCGCACGGGCGCGAGTCTCACTCGGGCAGGCGAGCGCTGTCGAGGTGTGCGCCGGCGGGCACCTCGTAGCCGACGCCGACGACCGAGAGCGAGCTCAGCCGCGCCGACGCGCCGACGACGGCCCGGGGGCCGACGATCGAGCGCTCGACGACCGCACCGGCAGCGACGTGGGCGCCCGCGAGGACCACCGACTCGACGAGCCGGGCGCCAGCGTCGATGCGCACGTGCTCGCACAAGATCGAGTTCTCGAGCTCGGCCCCGTGCTCGACCTGGGAGGCGGCCGAGCAGAAGGCCCGGCCGTGCAGCAGACCCTCGAAGCGGGCGTCCTCGCCGAGCAGCAGCCCGTCGCGCTCGACGTGGCGCGGCAGCGTGACCTCGGGGCGAAGGCCGGAGAGCACGTCGAGGTGGGCCTGGAGGTAGCGCTCGGGCGTGCCCGTGTCGAGCCAGTAGGCGTCCGAGGCCTGCGCGTAGAGCTGGCGATCGGCGACGAGGGCAGGGAAGACCTCCCGCTCGATCGAGACACGCCGCCCCGAGGCGATGCGGTCGAGCACCGAGGGCTCGAGGACGTAGGTGCCGGCGTTGATGAAATTCGTCGGTGCCGCGGCGCGCGGCGGCTTCTCGATGAAGGCGAGGACGCGCCCGGCGGGGTCCGTCGGCACCACGCCGTAGGCCGAGGGGTCCTCGACGGGCGTCAGGGAGATCGTCGCCTCACCGCCATGGGCCCTGTGGAAGGCGATCAGCTTCTCGAGGTCGAGGTCGGTGAGGACGTCCCCGTTGATGACGAGGAAGCGCTCTTCGGTGAGGCCGCCCGCCATCGCCCCGAAGCGCACTGCGCCGGCGGTGTCGAGGGGCTCGGACTCGACCGCGTAGTCGAGCTCGACGCCCGCCCACTCACCCCCGAGGAATTCGGCGAACGCGTCGGCGCGATAGCCGAGCGAGAAGACGACGCGCTCGACGCCATAGCGGGCGAGCCACTCGACGACGCGACCAATCATCGGGCTGCCGACGACGGGGAGCATCGGCTTGGGGATGTCGTAGGTGAGCGGGCGGAGCCGGGTTCCCTCGCCGCCGACGAGCACCAATGCCTGCAACTGCGCGCTCCTGTGGTCGTTGGCCGGACGGGGGGCTACTTGCCCGAGCTCGTGGTGCCGAGGTCGCTGAGCAGCGTCGAGCGGGAGGGGGGCGCGGGGATCGTCGCCGAGCTCGGCACGTAGGCGAGCGTGATCATCTCGCCGTCGGTCAGGCGGATCGCCCCGAGGTTGGACGTGATGAGCTGAGCCTTGCCCGTCGGGCTCGGCCACACCTTGGCCACGAGGTGCGCGGTGCCCGGCGTCTTGCTCGTCGACGGGCAGCTGTGGCCGTCGACATAGGACTTGCCCTTGGCCACCGGAACGAGCGTCGTGGTCGTCGCCGGGAGCGAGGTACTCGACCCGGCGGAGGTCTTGGCGGGCGTGGTCCTCGCCGGCGTGCCGGTCTTGGCGGGTGTGGTCGTGCTCGACGCCTTCGCCGATCCGGGGGCGCTCGAGGCGACCGCCTTCGTCTTCGCCCGGTGCGCCGCGCTCGTCGTCGACGTCGCCGCCTTGGAGCCGGCGGCGGTCGTCGTCGAGGTGCTCGAGGGCGCCGACGTCGTGGTGCTGGAGGCTGCCGGCGTCGTGGTGCTGGAGGCTGCGGCGGCAGTGGCACTCGCCTTGGCCGGCATCGTCAAGGTCGTCGAGCTGAGCGCGAAGCCGTGGCCGTAGGTGGAGATGAAGGTGCCGAGCGTGGCGTGCTTGCCGGTGAAGGCCGACGGGTTGGAGACCGCGCCGGGGTCGACGTCGATGACGCCGTCGCCGAAGGTCCGGATGCCAGCGGTCGACAGGTTCGTGTTCGCCGGCAGGTTGGGCTGCACGGTGCCGCACAGATCGATCGCCAGCGCGGCGTGCCAGTTGTCGGTCTTGGTGGGGGCGACCGACGCGCTCGCCTGGTGGAGCCGCTGGTTGCGCGAGTAGCCGATCAGGAAGACCCCACCGACGACGATGACCACCATCAGGAAGTACCACAGCACCGGCGGGCGCGCGCGGTAGCTGCGGCTGCCGCCGCTCGCGGCAGCCCGCGCGACCGTACGCCCAAAAGAACCACGTGACATTGTCGGCGCAGCCTAGTGCACTGAAGGGCGCGAACTGCTGCGGCGCAGCGCCTGGCGGGCGAGCGACACGCCAAGGCGCGCCGCGATCCCCCCGCCGATCGCCGGCAGCGCCAATCGCTCGGCGCCCACCGCCCGTCGCCGGGCGAATCGCCACGTCGAGGCGTGGTGGGCAACAAGCATGCGGTAGGGGTGGCGGCCGGCTGACAGGCCCTGTGCGTGCACCACGCGCGCCTCGGGCACGTAGCGAACGCTCCAGCCGGCGCGGCGCAGCCGCCAGCACAAGTCGAGGTCCTCGACGTACATGAAGTACGCCTCGTCGAAGCCACCGATTGAGGCGAAGGCGCGCGTCCGCACAAGGAAACACGCGCCCGAGACCCAGTCGACCTCGGGATGGTCGCCACGGCCCGCACTGGCCGCCAGTTCGTCCTGGCGGTAGCGACGCGACCAGCGGTTGTTCGGGGCGAACTGGGCGAGCAGGCCGTGCGCGAGCGCGGTGCCATAGGAAGGAAAGGCGCGCGCCGAGGGGTAGCGCTCGCCGCTCGGCCAGCAAAGCGTCGGCCCGGCGACCGCGCAGTCCGGCGCGACCTCGAGCGCCGAGCGCAGGGCGTCGACGGCGTCGTGGTCGACCTCGAGGTCGGGGTTGCACACGAGCACGAACTCGGGCGCACCGAAGCGCTCGCTCAAGCGCTCTACACCGGCATTGACCGCCGCGCCGTAGCCGAGGTTGCGACCCTCGGGCACGAGCACCACCGCCGAGTCCGCCGCCGCGAGCGCCGCCAGCGAGCCGTCGCGCGAGGCGTTGTCGACGACGACGAGCGCCTCGAGCCCCGCCGCCCGGAGGCTGGCGACGCAGGCGATGAGCGCCGGGCCGGCTTCGTAGTTGACGACCACGGCGCCCACGCCGGGCGCCGGCGGTCCGGCCGTCAACCCTCCCCCTCGGCGCGCAACGTGCGGACGAGCGCGGCGAGCGACTCCTCCCACGCCGGCAGCAGCTCGAGGCCGGCCGCGGCGAGCGCCGCATTCTCGAGCACCGAGTTCGCCGGGCGCGGGGCCGGTCGCGGCGGATCGAGCGACGCGGAGTCGATCGGCTCGACGCGCCCGGGGTCCTCCCCCGCCGCCGCGAGCACCGCTCGGGCAAAGCCGTACCAGGTGGTCGCGCCCTGGTTGGTGACGTGGAAGATGCCCGCGAACCGGCCGAGCGCGAGCTCCATGACCCGCTCGATCAGGTCCGAGACGATGGTCGGGCTGCCGCGCTGGTCGTCGACGAAGCGCAGCGGCACGTCGCGCTGCGCGGCGAGGCGGAGGACCGTCTTGGCCATGTTGGCGCCAAAGCGCCCGCAGACCCATGAGATGCGCACGATCGTCCAGCACGGGTCGAGCTCTCGCTCCCCCCCGAGCTTGGAGCGGCCGTAGACCGACAGCGGGTTGGGCGGGTCCCACTCCACATAGGGCCGATCGGCTCGCCCGTCAAAGACATAGTCGGTCGACAGGTAGCAGACGTGCGCGCCCACCTGGCGCGCCGCCTCGGCGACAAAGCGCGTCCCCATCGCGTTCGTGGCGAACGCGAGCTCGGGGCGCCGCTCGCACGCATCGACGGCGGTGAAGGCCGCAGGATGGACGATGACGTCGGGCTCGACCGCGTGCACGGCCGCCAGGACCTGGTCGCGCCGGCACACGTCGAGCTCGGCGCGACTTGCGGCGACGACCTCAAGGCGGTCCCGGCGCATCGCCCCGGCGCGCCGCTCGAGGGCGATGACGAGCTCTCGGCCGACCTGACCGCCGGCGCCAGTGACGAGGACGCGCATCGCCTCAGCGCGCGGGGGGCGCGCTCGACCAGCTTGCCTCGGCGACGGGCGAGCGTCCGATGAGCGGCCGCCACCATGCCTCGTTGTCCATGTACCACCGCACGGTCTCCGCCAGGCCGTCCTCGAAGTCGACCTGTGGCGCCCAGCCGAGCTCGTCGCGCAGCTTGGTGGAGTCGAGCAGGTAGCGCCGGTCGTGTCCCGGGCGGTCCGCGACCGTCTCGCGCAGGGACTGCGGCCGCCCGGTCGCCACCAAGATCGCGTCGGCGAGTGCATTGACGCTCGCCTCCACCCCCGTGCCGACGTGGTAGGTCTCGCCGATGCGGCCCTTTTCGAGGACGAGCTCGATGGCCCGGCAGTGGTCGAGCACGTGGATCCACTCGCGTCGGTTCTCGCTCGAGGCGTACACCGGCAGGGGCTGCTCGGCGAGGGCGCGCGTGACGAAGAGCGGGATCACCTTCTCGGGGAACTGGTACGGCCCGTAGTTATTGCAGCAGTTGGTGATCGTCACCGGCAGCGAGAAGGTCTCGTGGTAGCTGCGCACCACGTGATCCGAGCCCGCCTTGGACGCGTTGTAGGGCGTCCGCGGGCGGTACGGCGACTGCTCGCTGAACGACTCGTCGCTGTCGAGGGCGAGGTCGCCGTAGACCTCGCAGGTCGAGATGTGGTGCAGGCGCCCGGTCCCGGCGCGCCGCGCCGCTTCGCACAGGCCCTGGGTCCCGAGCACGTTGGTGCGAACGAAGCGCGCCGGGTCGAGGATCGCCAGGCTGTTGTGCGACTCGGCCGCGAAGTTGACGATCGTGTCGATCCGCTTCTCGGTGAGGACGTGCTCGAGGAGCTCGACGTTGCCGATGTCGCCGCGCACGAAGCTCACCTTGTTGGCGCCGAGGTAGGGCTCCAAGTTGGCGAGGTTGCCGGCATAGGTCAGCGCGTCGAGCGCGACGACCTCGTCGCCGGGGTGCGCGTCGACATGGTGGCGGACGAAGTTCGATCCGATGAAGCCGGCGGCACCGGTCACGAGCAGGCGCATCGTCGCAGGGTAGCAAGCCTCATCGGGCCGCCTCGCCCGCCGGGCGCAGGTGCACCACGTCTCCTTCGGCGAAGTGCTCGAGCCCACCGTCGTCGCGCGCGACCACGAGCCGCCCGTCATCGGCGACATCGACGGCGCGGCCCCACACCGCGGTCTCGCCGACCTGCTCCACCCGCACGAGCTCGCCGATCGTGGCGCAGACGGCGCGGCGCTCGGCCGCCAGGCCATCGGCCGCACGGCGCGAGGCTGTGCCGCCTGCCGCCAGTGGCGCGTAGCGGCGCTCAAGGCCCTCCAGCACCTCGTCGAGCACCGCCGCCGGCGAGCCGCTCGCCCCACCGGCCGCCGCCAGGCTGGTGGCGCCGTCCGGCAGCGGCTCGTCGCCCCAATCGAGGTTGCAGCCGATGCCGACGACGAGCGCGTCGGGGGCGACCCACTCGGCGAGCACGCCGGCGAGCTTGCCGGGGCGCCCCCCGCTCGCCGGCGGCACCACGAGGTCGTTCGGCCACTTGAGCGCGGCCAGAACGCCGCGTTCTTCCGCCGCCTCGCGCGCCGCGAGCGCCAGGCAGGCGACGGCCAGGTGCGCGTCGGCGGGACCGAAGGGCGGCCGCAGCACGACGCTGCACAGCAGCGACGAGCCCGGCGGGGCGACCCAGCGGCGACCTCGGCGACCTCGCCCGGCGCGCTGCTCGGCCGCCACGACGACGAGGCCCTCGGGCACGCCCGCCGCGGCGCGCGCCGCGGCGATCTCGTTGGTGGAGCCGACGGCGCCGAGCTGCACGATGTTCGTGAAACGGCCCGAGCCCGAACTAGCCTGCCCGCCTGGATCGCCGCCCGGCTGGTCGGCCGCGGCGTTCGCGAGATGGCGGGGCACGCGCAAGACGTTAGGCGGGCGGCGCGAGCGCGCCGAGGCGAGGGTGAGTGGGAGCGAGATGTTCGACAAGGTGCTGATCGCCAACCGGGGCGAGATCGCGCTCAGGGTCGCGCGGACCTGCCGCGACCTCGGCATCGGCACCGTCGCGATCTACAGCGAGCTCGACCGCGACGCCCTGCACGTCCGCCACGCAGACGAGGCCTACCTGCTCGAATCTGACGCCGGCGCCCGCGCCTATCTCGACATCGCCGCGATCGTCTCGGTCATCGAGCGCTCGGGCGCCCAGGCCGTGCATCCCGGCTACGGCTTCCTCTCCGAGAACGCCGACTTCGCCCAGGCGGTCGCCGACGCGGGGGCGACCTTCATCGGGCCACCTCCCGGCGCGATCTCGGCGATGGGCTCCAAGATCGGCGCCCGCAAGGTCGCCGAGGCGGCCGGGGTCGCCGGGGTGCCCGGCCGCAGCGAGCCGGTGGAGGACGCCGCCGAGGTGATCGCCTTCGGCGAGCAGGTGGGCTGGCCCGTCGCGATCAAGGCCTCCCACGGCGGCGGGGGCCGGGGGATGAAGGTCGTCACCGCTCCCGAGCACGCCGCCGAGGCGCTCGCCTCGGCACGGCGAGAGGCGGCGGCGTCCTTCGGCCGCGACGAGGTGTACCTCGAGCGCTACCTCGCCTGGCCACGCCACGTCGAGATGCAGATCATCGCCGACCGTCATGGCAACGTATGCTGGCTCGGCGAACGCGACTGCTCGTCCCAGCGTCGGCACCAAAAGCTGATCGAGGAGACGCCGGCGCCCGACTTCCCCGCAGCGATCCGCCAGGAGATGGGCGAGGCGGCGGTGCGCCTCGCGCGTGCGGTCGGCTACGAGAGCACGGGCACCGTCGAGTTCCTCTACGAACAGGGCGCCTTCTACTTCCTCGAGATGAACACCCGCCTCCAGGTCGAGCACCCCGTCACCGAGCTCGCGACCGGGCTCGACCTCGTCGAGCTGCAGCTCAAGGTCGCGGCTGGCGAGCCGCTGCCGTTCAGCCAGGCCGACGTGCGCCCGATCGGACATGCCATCGAGGTGCGGGTCAACGCCGAGGACCCGGCCGGCGGGGCATTCGTGCCGAGCCCCGGGCCGCTGCGCCGCTTCGTGATGCCGCACGGACCCTTCGTGCGCGTGGACGCGGGCTATGAGACCGGCGACGAGGTCAGCCCGGCCTATGACAACCTGATCGCCAAGGTGACTGCCTTCGGTCCCGACCGCGAGCGGGCGAGGGCGCGGCTGTTGCGGGCGCTGTCAGAGACGGTCGTCGAGGGCGTCGCCACGACGATCCCCGCCGCCGAGGCGATTCTGCGCCACCCCGACTTCATTGCCGCCCGGCACGCCACGCGATTCGTCGAGGAGCGCTTGGACCTGAGCGACGTGCACGGCCCGGTGCCCCTTGGCACCGAGCGCGGCGACGGTCGCCAGCTGCGCGACGTCGAGGTCGAAGTCGACGGGCGCCGCTACCGCGTCCAGCTGTACGTGCCCGTGGTCGCGCCGCTCGCTGTGGGCCCGGCGGCTGGCCCGGCCGGCGGTACCGGCCGCCACCGTCGCGCCGCGGGCGGCCTGGCAGACGGCACGATCACCTCGCCCATGCAGGGGACCATCGTCCAGGTACACGTCGCCGAGGGCGACAGCGTCGAAGCCGGCGACATCATCTGCGTGCTCGAAGCGATGAAGATGGAAAACCCCGTGCGGAGTCCTACGGCGGGGAAGGTTCTGCGCCTGCGCGTCTCGCCTGGCGATGCCCTCGGCCCCGGTGACCCGATCGCACAGATCGGCTGATCGGGCGCGCCGGCGCCGAAAATCTCGAAACAGGCTCGCCCGGTTCTGGTGTTAGCGATAACCTGACCGCCGCTGGGCTGTTGCAAAGGATGTGTTGGGGGCATTCGCCTAGCCCGAGATAGGGGGAACCTACATGCCCAAAGAAGAGCCGTACCAGGTAGATCCGCGCAAGTACGAACTGTCGCGGCGGCGTTTCCTGCGGAACTTCACCGCAGCTGCCGCGTCGGTGCCGTTCTTGGGAGGCCTGGCCGAGGTGCTCACCGAGCGCGGCGCAGCGGCGCAGACCTTGCGCGACGAATCGCACCCGCTGTTCGCCAAGCACCCCGGCTACCGCTTCACCTTCGTCAATCACGTGACGACGAACACGTTCTTCACCGCCACCCAGTACGGGCTTCAGGACGCCGCTCGCATTCTCGGCATCCCGACCCCGCAGTGGACCGGCTCGCAGAACTCGATCGTCTCAGAGATGGTGACCGCCATGAACCAGGCGATCGCCGCCAAGGTCAACGGCATCGCCGTGGCCCTCATCGACCCGAAGGCCTTCAACAGCCCAACGAACAACGCGCTGGCCAACGGCATCCCGGTGCTCGCCTACAACGCCGACGAGCCCGGCAACAACCGCATGTGCTACATCGGCCAGAACAACCTGACCGCCGGCGCCGCCGCGGCAAAGCGCATCGTCAAGGTGACCAAGAAGGGTGACCTCGTCGCCATGGTCATCGCGACCCCCGGCTCGGGCAACATCCAGCCCCGGATCGACGGCGCGCTGCCGATCTTCAAGAAGGCGGGTCTCGAGACCGTGACGGTCGCCGGTGGCGCCGCCCAGACGGCCGAGCTCGCCAACGTCGAGTCGTGGTACCTCGGGCACAAGGACGTCAAGTTCATGTACACCGTGGACTCCGGCGACTCGATCGCCGTCGCCACGACCATCAAGAAGCACAACTTGAAGGGCAAGGTCGGCGGCTCGGGTTGGGACGTCGGCATCCCCGTGCTCCAGCAGGTCGCCGCTGGCGCGCTGACGTTCTCGATCGACCAGCAGGCCTACCTGCAGGGCTTCGTCCCGGTCATCCAGATGTTCCTCTACAACATCTCGGCCGGGTTGATGAAGCCGTGCGACACCGACACGGGCCTTGGCTTTGTGACCAAGAGCAACGTCGCGCCGTACCTCTCCCACCCGACGCGTTGGGAGGGCAGCGGCTCGAAGGAGACGGCCTACCCGGCTCCGAAGAGCATCGCCGTCTGATCCGTGGCACAAGCGTCACTGACGACGCCGGCAGCCCCCGCCCCGCCCCACCGGGCGGAGCGGGGGCTCTCCGCGTCCACACTCATTCGCACCATCGTCCAGCGCCGAGAAGCGACGGTGGTCGCCGTCACCCTCGGCGTCATCATCTACTTCGGCATCGCCAGCTCGGCCTTCTTCACGACGGCGAACATCATCACGATCGCGCAGTACATCGCTGCGATCGCCGTCATCGGCGCCGGCGAGGTCCTGATCTTGGTCCTCGCCGAGATCGACCTGTCGGCCGGGCAGGTCTATTTGACCTCGCCGTGGTTCATGTACCTGCTCTGGCATGCCGGCATGCCCCTCGGCTGGGCGATCGCGTTAACGCTCGTCTTCTGCATCATCATCGGCCTGATCAACGGGGTCGTCACGGTGTGGCTGAACGTACCGTCGCTGATCGTCACGCTCGGCATGACCTACGCGCTGTTCGGCTTGGTCCTCGTTGAGTCGAACGCCATCCAGGTGAACACACCCGGAGCGACGGGCCGCTTCGGATGGGCCTTCGGCATCGGCAGCTGGTCGACGATCCTCTGGGCGCTCGGCATCTTGACCATCGGCTGGGTCATCTTGAAGCGGACGCGCTTTGGCCTCCACATCACCGCGACGGGCGGCAACCTGCTCGGCGCCGCCGAGGCGGGGGTGCCGGTGCGGCGCATCAAGGTGTACTGCTTCATGATCATCTCGCTCGCCTCGGGCTTCATCGGGATCCTGGACGCGATCCGCATCCAGTCGATGAACCCCGGCAACACCGGGCTCGACATCGTGCTGCCCGGCATCGTCGCCGCCGTCGTCGGCGGCACCGCGCTGACCGGCGGGCGGGGCACGATCGTCGGCACGGCGATCGGCGCGATCTTCCTCGGCGTCCTCGAGGACGGCTTCAACCTGATCGGCGTCAGCGCCAACTGGTTCTATCTCGCCGAAGGGGTCGTCATCCTCATCGCCATGGTCGCCAACACCCAGCTCACTTCGCTCGCCGCGAGGCTGCGACGATGAGCGCGCCGAACCCCACGCCCGAGCGCGACGTCATCTTGAAGACGGTCGGGATCACCAAGCGCTTCGGCGCCGTCGTCGCCCTGCGCGGCATCGACATGGAGCTACGCCGTGGCGAGGTCCTCGGCCTCGTCGGCGACAACGGCGCCGGCAAGAGCACCTTCGTCAAGATCTTGACGGGCTTCCATCCCCCAGATGCCGGCAAGATCTACCTCGAGGGCAAGGAGGTCTCATTCAACTCGGTGTCCGATGCCCGCCGACACGGGATCGAGACGGTGTACCAGGACCTCGCACTCGTGCCCCAGCTGACGGTGACCCAGAACCTCTTCCTCAACCGCGAGCTGACCTCCCTCGGCAGGATGGGGTGGCTGTCCAACCGCAAGATGCGGCGGCTCGCGCGCGAGTACCTGCAGGGCATCAAGGTCAACGTGCCCGACATCGACGCCGAGGCCGAGAGCCTGTCCGGTGGCCAGCGCCAGGCGATCGCCGTCGCCCGGGCGACGCGCCAGAACGCCAAGATCCTGCTGCTCGATGAGCCGCTCGCGGCCATGGGCGCCCGGGAATCCGCGCTCATCGTCGACCTGGTGAAGGACCTCGCGCAGAACCAGGGCATGTCGATGATCGTGATCGACCACAACTACGCCCACCTCTTCGAGCTCTGCGACCGGGTGAACATCATCCAGCAGGGGCGCGTCGCCTACGACCGTTCGGTGAACGACACCTCGCTCGAGGACCTCACCGAGCTGATGGTCTCTGAGTACCGGCGCCAGCTGCTCGAGGGCCAGACCCAGCTCGACAAGTAGCTGCCGGCTGGGCGCGCGTTGGCCGCCCCGCTCCCCCGGCCGATGCCATGGGGGGCGGGGCGGCGTCGTTTCGCGGTTCCCCCCGCTCCCGACCGCGCCACGGGGCGCAGGTGGTCCGTGCGCTGGCGGCGCGGAGTCGCCGGGGCGATCAGATCGCGATCGTGTGGTGCGAGGCCTCCACCCGCCCGCCGGGCAGGACGAAGGCCGACAGCACCGCCGAGGCGAACAAGATGACGTAGACGACGACGAAGGCCGTGGTGTCGCCATGGACGCTGGCGAGCGCCTCGAGCGTCGGGGTCGGGCGTCGGCCAGCGAGGTAGCTAGCGGCAGCGCTCGTGAAGATCGTGTTCAACAGCGCCGGCCCGAGCGCACCGCCGATCTGCTGGGCGACGTTGGGCAGCGCCGAGGCGACCCCGGCGTCCTCGATGCTCGCTCCGGCCGTGGCGACGTTCATCGCCGCGCCGAACACCGAGCCCATGCCGAGGCCGACGACGAGCAACGGCGGCAGCACGTCGCTCGCATAGGCGCTGTGGACCGAGATCCCACTCATCCACACCATCCCCACCCCCGCGATCGCCAGGCCGGCGACGATCAACGGGCGCGGGCCGATGCGCGGCAACAAGAAGGTGCCACCCACCGTGGCCGCCGCCATGACGACCCCGAGCATCGGCAAGAACGCGACGCCCGTCATCACCGGCGAGTACCGCAGGATCTGCTGCAGGTAGTAGGTGAGGAACAAGAAGACCCCGAACATCGCCACGCCGGTGAGCAGCATCGCCAGGTTCGAGCCGCCACGGCCGCGATCCGCGACGAGGCGCAGGGGCAACAGGGGGTGGCTCGCCCGGCGCTCGATCACGACGAAGCTGGCGAGCAAGACCACGGCGGCGACGAGCAGCCCGATCGTGATCCCGTTCGACCAGGACTTGGTCGAGGCCTCCGAGAAGCCGTAGACGAGGGCGGCCAGTCCGCCGACGGCCGTGAGGGTGCCGGGGAGGTCGAGAGCCGAGCGCTCCGGGCGCTGCTGGTCGCGTAGCACGATGCTGCCGCCGATTCCCGCCAAGATGGCGAAGACGACGTTGACGTACAGGCAGTAGCGCCAGTCGAGGTACTCGGTGAGCACGCCGCCGAGCAGCAGGCCGACGGCGCCGCCCGCCCCGGCGATCGCGCCGTAGATCCCAAAGGCCTCGCTGCGTTCCTTGGCCTCGGTGAAGGTCGTCGTGAGCAGCGACAGCGCCGAGGGGGCGAGCAGCGCGCCGAAGGCTCCCTGGCAGGCGCGCGCCGCGATCAGCATCACGAAGCCGTTGGACGCGCCGCCGATCGCCGAGACCGCGGCGAAACCGACCAGGCCGATCAAGAAGGTGCGCTTGCGACCGATTAGGTCCGCCAGCCGCCCGGCCAAGAGCAGCAGCCCGCCGAAGGTGAGTGAGTAGGCGGTGACCACCCACTGGCGATCGGCGTTGGAAAAGCCGAGGGCGTGCTGCGCGGAAGGCAGGGCGATGTTCACGATGGTGGCGTCCAGCACCACCATCAGCTGGGCCATGCCGAGGACGACGAGCACCCAGTGGTGCTGGGCGCGACGGCCCTGGTCCGGGCCCGTGCCCACGCCGTGGGGCGTGGCGTGCACGGCGGTGTCGGGGGGGAAGGACACGAAGGCTCCTTTCAGCGCCCTGCGGGGGGACGCGGCGCCGGTGGAAGGGATGGGTGCGCCGCCTCGGCGGGAGGATCGGGGGCCAGGGCGAGGAGGGGGAGCACGACCCCGTCGATCAGGCCGAGCAGGTACGCCTCGTCGGGGACCAGGCCCTCGAGGAGGATCTGGCCGTAGGCGGCATAGACGAGCAGGCGCCCGAGCTCTCCCGCCAGCGGGTGCTCGGCGGGGATCTCCTGGCGCGCGATCGCCCGGCGGAACAACGCTTCGACCGCACCAAGCGTCGGCGCAACGATCCGCTCGTTGATGAGCGCCTGCAGGCTGGGCTCCGAACGCCCGGCGTGCACGAGCCCGGCGAACAGCGCCATGCGCTCCTCGGTCGCCTGGGGCATCGCCCGCGCGAAGGCGAGCAGGTCGCCGCGCAGCGACCCGGTGTCGACGGTGGCCGGCTCGCCGCAGTCGACGTGGCGTAGCGCGGCGGCGACGAGGCCAGCCTTGCCCTGCCACTGGCGATACAAGGTCGCCTTGCTCATCCTCGCCGCGGCGGCGAGCTCGTCCATCGTGAGGGCCTCGTACCCGCGCAGCGCGAGCAGCCGCACCGCGGCGTCCAAGATCTCGAACTCCCGATCGGCGCTGAGGCGCCGGAGGCCCGGCCGGTCCACCGTCTCGGTCATCGAAACGAAACCGTACCGTACTCATACCCCGCGCGCCAGGCGCCGGCGCCGCACTAGACAGGAGGGATGGACCGGGGACCAAAGCAGGCGGCGATCGGCGAGGTCGACCGCCACGACGAGGCACTGGTAGCGCTCTCCCACCGGATCCACGCCAATCCGGAGTGCTCCTTTGAAGAGGAGAAGGCGGCCGCCTGGTGCGCCGAGGCCCTCGCCAGTGCCGGCTTTGCCATCGAGTCCGGGGTCTGCGGGCTCGCGACCGCGTTCCGCGCCCGCATCGGCTCGGGCGACCTCGTCCTCGGCATCTGCTGTGAGTACGACGCCCTGCCCGAGATCGGCCACGCGTGCGGCCACAACATCATCGCCGCCGCCGCCGTCGGTGCCGGCCTCGCCCTCGCCCCGCTCGCTGACGCCCTCGGCATCGGGATCGAGGTGCTCGGCACGCCCGCCGAAGAAGGGGGTGGCGGCAAGATCACCATGCTCGAGCAGGGGGCCTTCGACGGCCTGAGCGCGGCGATGATGGTGCATCCCTGGCCGACGGAGCTGATCCAGATGCCCTGCCTCGCGGTCAGCCACTACGACGTCCGCTACCACGGTCAGGCGGCGCACGCCTCGGCCTTCCCCGAACGGGGGGTGAACGCCGCCGACGCCATTACGATCGCCCAGGTGGCGATCGGGTTGCTGCGCCAACACGCACCCGCCGGCGCGCAGGTGCACGGCATCGTCACCCGCGGCGGGCAGGCGCCGAACATCATCCCCGAGCTCGCCGAGGCCAAGTACTACGTCCGCTCCCCCGACCTCGCCTCGCTCGAGGCCTGGGACGAGAAGGTGCGGCGCTGCTTTGAGGCCGGCGCCCTCGCGACGGGATCGAGCCTCGAGTTCCTCAGCCAGGGCCCGGCGTACTCCCACTTCACGCCCGATGTCGAGCTAGCGGCGTGCTACCAGGCCAACGCCGAGCGGCTCGGCCGGATCTTCCCCGACCCACCCGAGCACGCCGTGCCGGCCTCGACCGACATGGCGAACGTCTCGCTCGTGATGCCGGCGATCCACCCGACGCTCGGCATCGACTCACTGCCGGCCGTCAACCACCAGGCGGCCTTCGCCGCGCACTGCGCGACACCCGTCGCAGACCGGGCCATGCTCGATGGTGCCAAGGCGATGGCCTGCACGGTCATCGACGCGGCGACCAACGAGGCGCTGCGCAGGCGCCTGAGCGCCCACCGCTACCGCCACGACGCCGACGGCGCGTAGCGCGGGGCGCGCTCAGCGCTCGCGGCCGGTGTAGCGGTAGACCTCGCGAGCCAGGTAGCCGGCGACCACGAGCGCCAGGATCGGCATCACGATGTGGCGCAGCACGCCAAGCGCTAGCCAGACCGTGGCGTAGATCCCGACGGCAGCGACGACAAAGACGACCGCGCTCGGCACGATGCGACGCTTGAGCGGGCCGCCGCGGGACGGCTCGACCTGGGACATGGAGACCACCTCCACCGCGAGCCTACGCCCCGCCCCGCGTCGCCACCGGGCGGTCTCGCACGCAAGCTCAGCGCGCCGAGGCCGGCCCGACCGTCGGATGCGGCATGCAGAGCTGGTCGTACTCGGCGATCAAGATCTCGCCGGCCTCGTCCCCGCACGCCGGGCACGTCGGGTCGCGACGCACCTTGAAGGTCCGGAAGGACTCCTCGAGGGCGTCGTAGGCCATGAGGCGGCCGACGAGCGGGTCGCCGAGGCGGAGCAGCATCTTCACCGCCTCGATCGCCTCCAGCGAGCCGATGATCCCGCAGAGGACGCCGAGCACGCCCGCCTCGGCGCACGAAGGGGCGAGCTCGGGAGGCGGCGGCTCGGGCACGAGGCAGCGGTAGCAGGGGCCGACGTAGGGGTCGAACACCGTCACCTGGCCCTCGAAGCGGAAGATCGAGCCGTGCACCACCGGCGTGCGCGTCAGCAGCGAGGCGTCGTTGACGAGATAGCGCGTCGGGAAGTTGTCTGTGCCGTCGACGACGAGGTCGTAGCCCGAGAAGAGCTCGACGACGTTGTCGGCCCCGAGGCGGACGTCGTAGGTGACCACGTTGACGTCGGGATTGAGCGCCGTCAACGTCTTCTTGGCCGAGTCCACCTTGCGCTCGCCGATGCGGTCGAGGTTGTGGAGCACCTGACGCTGCAGGTTGGAGGCGTCGACGACGTCCATATCGATGATGCCGATCGTGCCGACGCCGGCGGCCGCGAGGTACAGCGCCGCCGGCGAGCCGAGGCCGCCGGCCCCGAGCATCAGCACCTTGGACTCGAGCAACGTTTGCTGGCCGGCTTCGCCGATCTCGGGCAGCAGCAGGTGGCGGTGGTAGCGGTTGCGCTGGTCGGCGTCGAGCACCCGGGGCGCGGACCAGTCGCGGCCCTCGTCCTTCCAGCGGTTGAAGCCGCCGACCATCGATACGACGTCGCGATAGCCGAGGTCCTGGAGCGCCTTGGCGGCGAGCGCCGAGCGGGTACCGCCGGCGCAATAGACGACGATCGGCTGGCTCTTGTCCGGGAGCCGGCCCTCGACCTGGACCTCGAGGAAGCCCCGGGGCAGGTGGAGCGCTCCAGGAATCGCCCCTTGTGCGTACTCGTCCGCCTCGCGCACGTCCAGCAGGACCGCGTCGGCGCGCTGGCGCTCGGCCTCCTCGGGCTCGACCTCGCGAATCTCCTCGCGGACCTGAGAGAGCAGATCCCTGAAGCTCGGCATCGGCTGCCTTCCTTCCCCTGCCAGCCGTCCGGCGACGGCTCAGGCGCACCGAGCGGCGCGCCGACTCCTAAAACATTACCGAATCAGTCATCATTCCGGCACCCCCCTCTTCGCCGGTAGGGTCCAGCCATGCAGCTCGACGAGGTGCTGCGCCGGCGCCGCATGACCCGGCGGTTCGCCACCACGCCACTTCGCCCCGAGACCATCGACCGGCTGCTCGACGCCGCCCGGCGGGTGCCTTCCGCTGGCTTTACCCAGGCCGTCGAGTTCGTCGTCCTCACCGAGCGCGCCGCTCGCCAGCGCTTCTGGGCGGCGGTGGCCGAGGTGGGCTGGGCCGAGGGCGACGGGACGAGCATCGTCGCGGCGCCGGTCATCGTCGTCCCAGTGGTCAGCCCACTGGCCTATCGCGACCGCTACGCCGAGGAGGACAAGTCGGCCTCGTCCCTCGCAGGCGGCGATGGCTGGGCCGTCCCGTACTGGCTCGTCGACGCGAGCTTCTGCGTGCTCGCCCTCCTGCTCGCCGCCGAGGACGGAGAGCTCGGTGCGCTCTTCTTCCACCTACAGGGCAACGAAGCGGCCGCGCTCGGCGCGCTCGGGGTCCCGCCCCGGTACCAGACGATCGGGGCGGTGGCGCTCGGCGCACGCGCCGCCGACGAGCGGCCCTCGGGCAGCCCGACGCGGCGCACCCGGCGGGGCCTCGACGAACTCGTGCATCGCGAGGGCTGGTGAGCGCCGTGCGCCGGCGCAACGACCCGGCGATCTATGAGGAGCTCGCTGGCTCGTGGTGGGCACCGCGGGGGCCCTTCGCGATGCTCGCCTGGATCGCCCGGGCGCGCGCCGCCCTCGTGCCGGATGCGCAGCGCCGCAACAGCGTGCTCGTCGACCTCGGCTGCGGGGGCGGGCTGATGGCCCCCTACGTGGCGGCGAAGGGCTATCGCCACCTCGGGGTGGACACCTCGCCGTCCGCGCTGTCCAGCGCAGCCGCCCACGGCGTGCTCGGCATGCGCAGCGACGTCGCTGCCGTGCCGCTGCCCGACGCCTGCGCAGCCGTCGTGTGCGCCGGTGAGATCCTCGAGCACGTCGAGGACCTCGAGGGCACGATCGCCGAGGTCTGCCGGCTACTCGCCCCCAAAGGCGTGGTCGTCATCGACACGATCGCCGACACGCTGGCGGCCCGCCTGCTCGCCATCTCGCTCGCCGAGCGCGTCCCTGGTGGCGCCCCGCCGGGGATCCACGACCCAGAGCTGTTCGTGGACCGTCGGGCGCTACAGGCGGCCTTTGCGGCTCGCGGCGTCACGCTGTCGCTGAACGGGCTCCGCCCGTGTGTGCCTGACGCCCTCGCCTTCCTTGCCGGCCGGCGCGACGAGGTGCGGATGGTCCCGAGCCGCTCCACCGCCGTGCTGTTCCAGGCCGTCGGCACCAAGGCGGCCGGGGGATGAGCGGCGCCAACGTCGCCGTGCTGGCCTCGCCGGCCGAGGCGCTCGAGGCGGCCCAGCGGCTGGCACCTGGGCTCGCCGCGCGGGCCGCGCGCCATGACGCGGACGGCGAGTTCCCGAGCCAGGACTTCGCCGAGCTGCGCGATGCCGGGCTGCTCGGCCTCTTCGTCCCCCGGCGCCTCGGCGGGCCGGGGGCGAGCTTTTCGGACTACGCGGCCGTCGCCCTCGAGCTTGGGCGGGCAGCTGGGCCGACCGCGCTCGTCTACAACATGCACGCCTCGGTGACCGGCGCGCTGGCGAGCACGCCCGACGCCTTGATCCAGGCGCTCGGGGGGAGCAATCGGGCACTGCAGGAACGGGACCGGCTGTTGGCCGCGGCGCGCGACGGGTCTCTGTTCGCCGTGGCGATGAGCGAACGCGGGGTGGGGGCGCGGCTGTCCAAGCTCAAGACGACCTATACCCGCGAGGGGGAAGGCTTCGTGCTGCGCGGCGAGAAGTCCTTCGTCTCGGGGGCCGGCCACGTGGATGCCTACCTCGTCGCCGCCCGGGCAGCGGCGCGCGACGAGCCGGTCGTCTCGTACTTCTTCGTACCTGCCGGCGACGGGGTACGCGTCGAGCCGAGCTGGGACTCGCTCGGCATGCGCGCGACCGCCAGCCACGACGTCACCTTCGATGTCGGCCTGCCCCTCGACGCCCTCCTCGGCGGGGTCGAGGGGCTCGCGCTGCTCCTCGCCCAGGTGATGCCCCAGTGGCTCGTGGCGAGCTATGCCGCCGTCTACGTCGGCGTCGCCACCGCCGCGCTCGAGGAGGCCGCCCGACAGGCGACCGCCCGTGGTCTCGGCCGGCTGCCGGCGCTACGGGCGCGCCTCGGGCGGGCGGACGCACAGATCGCCGCGGCACGTCTGTGCGTGCTCGACGCAGCGCGGGCCGTCGACGCATCCCCGGGCACCCCGGCCACCAACCGCGCCGTGTGGCGCGCCAAGCTGCTCGCAGGTGACGTCGCCGCCACGGTCGCCTCCTCGATGCTCGAGGCGATCGGCGCTTCCGCGAGCCGTCGCGGCAATGCGCTCGAGCGCCTCTATCGGGACGCTCGCTGCGGCGCCCTGCAGCCGGCCACCTCCGACGTCTGCGCCGACTACCTCGGTCTCGCCGCCCTCGGCGCCGACCCGAGCGCCGGCGCGGACGAGGCCCGCTGGTGAGCCGCAGCGCCACCCGGCTGGCCGCCATCGGGATCGCCACACCCGACGTGGTGCGCCAAGACGAGCTCTGGGAGGCCTTCTTTTCCGGGCGCGGCCCACAGAACCGCCTGGCCCAAGCCGCCTTCGCCGGCGCGGGCGTGCGCACCCGCCACGCCGCGTTCGACCCTCGCTCCATCGACGTCTCGGACTGGAGCACCGAGCGACGCATGGAGCACTACGTCGAGGCCGCCTTCCCGCTCGCCGAGGCGGCGGCCGCGCGGGCCCTCGAGCGCGGCGCGCCCAGCGAGCCCATCGGCCTCCTCGTGGTCGCCAGCTGCACCGGTCACGCGACACCGGGCCTCGACGTCCTGCTCGCCGACGCGCTCGGCCTTGGCGGCGACACCCGCCGGCTCGTCATCGGCCATCTCGGCTGCCACGCCGCCCTTCCCGCGCTCGCCACCGCCGACGACTTCGTCACCGCGACCGGCCGGCCCGCCCTCGTCGTCAGCGTCGAGCTCTCGAGCCTGCACCTCCAGCCGGCCGACGTGCCGCACCAAGAGGCCGTGAATGCGCTCTTCGGCGACGCCGCGGCCGCCGTGGTCCTCACCCCGGCCAGCGGGGGGGCTGAGCCACCGGCGCTCGCGGTCCTCGGCCACAACGTGGCGAGCGATCTCGGCGCGGCGGACCTCATGACGTGGCAGATTGGCTCGCACGGCTTCCGCATGGGCTTGTCCCGCAAGGTCCCCGAGCACGTCGGCGCGCTGAGCGGTCCGCTCGTCGACGCGCTCCTCGCCCCCCACGGCCTCGAGCGCCGTGACGTCGCGGCGTGGGCCGTCCACCCCGGCGGTCCCCGGGTGCTCAGCGAGGTTGCCGCCGCGCTCGGCCTCGGCCAGGCGGCGCTCGCGCCCTCCGCCGGCGTCCTCGCCGGCTACGGCAACTGCTCGTCGGCCACGGTGCTGATCGTCCTCGACGCCGTCACCCACGGCAACCTCGCGCCGGGCGCCCCGGTGGTCATGGTCGCGTTCGGGCCCGGGCTCACCGGCTATGCCACCTTGCTGCGTGCCGGCGGCACGCCGGAATGAGAAGGGTCCCCCTGCCTGAGCGGGACGAGCGCCGCTCGCTCGCTCAGCCCTTCACCGCACCCGACACGAGACCGCGCACGTAGTAGCGCTGCAGCGCCACGTAGACGATGATGCACGGGATCATGGCGATGACCGCGCCGGCGACGAGGTAGCCGTAGTTCACCGAGCCGTAGGTGTTCGTCTCGACGTTGGAGAGCGCGACCGGCAGCGTGTAGGTCGCACCATTGGTGACGAAGGTCAGCGCACCGAGGAACTCGGTCCACGCGAAGAGGAACGCGTAGAGGAACGTCGTCGCGATCCCGGGCATCACGATCGCTCGGAGCACCCGGGTCAGGGTGCTCATCGTCGAGGCACCGTCCACCTTCGCGGCGTCGACGAGCTCGCGTGGCACCTGTAAGAAGGTGTTGCGCATCACGTAGACGCCGAACGGCAGGTTGAACGCGGTGTAGAAGAGCGCCAGGCCGATCAGGCTGTTCAAGAGGTGCAGGTAGTGCAGCTCCAAGAACAGCGGCGTCAGCACCGCCTGGAAGGGGACCATGAAGCCGACCAGGACGACGGCGAAGGCGATCCCCGAGCCGCGGAAACGGAACCGTCCGAAGCCGTAGCCAGCGAGCGTCGCCACGATCGAGGTCAACAGCGAGGTGGCGATCGCCACGATCAGGCTATTAACTACGTTGCGCAAGATGTCGTCCTGGCCTGTCAGCAACTGGCGATAGTTGCTGACACCAAGGTGCGAGAAGCTCTTCAGCGAGGGCGGTGAGATGATCGCACTCGCCGGCTGGAACGAGCGGAGCACTTCCCACGCGAGCGGTAGCACGAAGACCGCGCTGATCAAGATCCCCGCCGTGAAATACAGCGATCCGCCGCTCCTGCGGCGTCGTGGCGGCGCCCCGAGCGCCGCCGTCGAGCTAGACATCTTCCCCCCGCAGCACCTTGAACTGAACGAACGTGATGATCCCCACGACGACGATCAGGACGACCGCCATGGCACTGGCGCCGCCGACCCGCATCGCGGTGTTGAAGGTCTCGTAGATCTCCATGACGACGCTGACCGTGCTCGTGCCCGGCCCGCCGTCGGTGATGATGTAGAACTGGTTGAAGGCGAGGAACGAGCCGACGACCGAGATGATCAGGCTGAGTGCGATCGAGCGCCGAAGCAGCGGGATCGTGACGAACCGCTCCTTCTCCCACCAGCTCGCTCCATCCACCCCGGCCGACTCGTACAGCTCATCGGAGATGCCCTGCATCCCGGCCATCAAGAGCATCATCGTGAGCCCGGAGGCCATCCAGACCACGAGGACCGAGATGGCGATCAGCGCGAGCGTCGAGTTCTGCACCCAGACCGTGTCCCGGCTCAAGATGTGCAGCTTGGACAGCACGACATTGGCGCTGCCGAATCCGGGCTGGAGCTCGACCTCGGCGAGGAAGCTGAGCGTCGTGATCCCGACGATGAACGGCAAGAAGATGCACGTGCGGAACAACGTCGCCCCGAAGCGGTTGCCGCGCACGAACAGAGCCAGCAGGTAGCCGATCACGAGGATCGGGAGCGTCACGATCGCCGTGTACTTCAAGGTGAACAGCACCGACTGGACGAAGGTCGAGTTGTGGGCGAGCGCGCTGTAGTTGGCGAGGCCGATGAAGTGGTACGGCCCGACGAGCGGCCAGTTGGTCAGCGAGATGTAGACGCAAAAGCCGAGCGGGAACAAGATGAACACCGCCACGACGGCGATCGCCGGGGCGATCAGCGCGAAGCCGGTCCGCTCCTCACGCCGCGCCGACGCACTGAGCTTGGTGCGGCCCTTGCGCGCCGGGACCTCGGCGGGCAGCGACTGAAGCTGCTCAGCGTGAGCCGTGAGCGCCATGCGGTGTGATCCTCCCCTTTGTCCGCCGACGACGGTCCGCCCGAGCGCCGGGCTCCTGGCTATGGCCATGCACCAGGAGCCCGGCGAAGGGGGGAACTAGGACCCGACCGAGTCCAGCGTGGACTGGATGCCCGACTGGCCGGAGCTGAGCGCACCGGACAAGTCGTGGCTGTAGACGGCCTGCGAGAACATCTTCATCCACGGAGAGCCCGGAGCGTTGAACACCTCGTTGTAGGCGAGGGTGTACTCGACCGAGCCGTGCTTCAAGGTGCGCAGTGCCACGGCGTCGTAGGGGTACTGCTTGAGGAACGCCGGGGAGAGCACGTCACTGCGCACGGGGGTGTCGCCGAGCGCCGGGTACTGCTTTTGCTGGGCGATGTCGAGGAACCACTTGACGACCTCCCAGGCGCCCGATGGGTTCTTCGCCCCGGCGGGGATCACGAAGTCGTCGCCGCCGTCGAAGGTGCTCCCGGGTCCGCCGTTCATCCCCGGCAGCGGGGCGTCGGCGAACTCGTCCTTTGGCATGTGCCCGAGGTACTTGGTCACGAACCCGTAGTCGCCGGGCAGCATCCCGATGTTGCCCTTGGCGAAGTCGTCGCCCCATGTCGTGCCATTCTGGGCGAGGTCGGCGTGCGGCGCGAGCTTGTCCTTCCAGATCTGCGCGTACACGTTGAGCAGCGCCTTCAACGGGGCGTTGCGGGCCACGTTCGCCTTCTGCTTGCCGAGCGGTCCCGTGATGAGGTGCTGGCCGCTCGCCCAGATGGAGGGCAGCATCGTGAAGCCGAGGCAGCCCTGGCAATCACCGGCGAACGAGAGGCCGTAGTTCCCGTGCCCAAGGGCACCGATCTTCTTGGCGTCGCCGAGCATCGCCGAGAAGGTCTTCGGCGGTCCCGAGATCCCCGCCTCCTTGAACAGCTTCGGGTTGTACCACAGCACCGAGAGGTCGGCGAGGTACGGGACGCCGAAGTCTTTGCCGTTGAACTGCGCAAGGCGCATGTGGCCCGGGCTGAGCGATGCCTTGTACGGCAACGCGTTGACGTACTTCGTGATGTTCATGAGCGCCCCCTCCCTCGAGAAGGCGGGGACGTTGATGTCGTTCAACCCGACGAGGTCCGGAGCATCTCCGGCGCGGATCGCGGTTGCCAGCTGGCTCGACGCCTCATTCGGCTGGGTCAGGTGCAGCTGGATCTTGAGGTGCGGGTGCGTCGCGTTGAACTTCTTCACCAAGGCGTTGGTCACGCCGTCGGTGGCCGAGCGGGCCCAGAATGTTACCGTGCCGGTGGCGTTCACCCCGAAGGCGGAACGCGCGGTGCTCCGGGCGCTCGCGCTCGCGCTGCCTGCCGCGAGCGCGCTCCCGGCGACCAGCGCCGCACTCGCCGCGGTCGCGGCGAGGGACTTCCACTGTCGTGGCCTCATGTATCTCCCCCTGAATTGTCGTCATCGAGACGGCGCGCCTCGCGCGCCTCGGCGGGTCAATCACGTTCCCGCCGGTTCTCATCGCCGGCATGGCACGAGCCGCGTCTCGGGCATCTGCGCCTTGCTGGCTTGCACTCCCGTGCTGCCCCAACACCCCGGCTGGTCAGTCGCCGGCCGGCTTCACGGGCTCCCCGCACCCCCTTTCTGCCCCGAGGCTCGAACCGGGGCTCCTCGTGATCACGGCGTGCTTTCCACTGCGGCCTGCGGCACCGCAGGGCTCGGCATCCACACCCGCATCGCTCCCTGGGTTCGGTTCCCCCATGCGTAGAAAGGGATGGCGACGAGCGATCGGTGCGCCGTCGCAGCCGAGGACGCACCGGCGCCATAGGGCCACCAGGGCTCCATGACGGCGGGCCCGGTGACATCCACCTCGACGCGCAGCGGGGTGATCCCGCCGAGCAGTCCGGGCTCGTGCTCGGCCGCCGCGGCCTCGCACACCGTCGCGATCTCGTCGAGGGAGACCCCGGGGTTGTCGGCTTCCTCGACGCAATAGACGAGCGGCCCGCGCTCGAGCGCCACGGCCGAGCGCACCGCATCGACACGCGAGTCTGCGCGCGTCAGGCGCACGGCGAGCGGCAGCTCCATCTCGATGCGGTCGCCCGACTGCCAGACGCGCCGCAGGGTCAGCCAGCCGTCCTCGCTACGAAGCGGCTGTGGTTCGCCATTGACCCGGAGCGTCGCGCCCTCTGCCCACTGGGGAAGGCGCAACGTGATCGTGGCCTCAATGCTCGGCGCCTGCGCGACGCTGACGTGGACGTTCCCTTCGAAGGGATAGCCCGTCTCGACGTGGATCTGCAGCGCGTCGTCGCCGTAGTCGCCGCTCATGAACTGGTGCAGGACGAGGCCGTCGCCTCGACGCGCGCAGGCGTAGTGCTCCAGGCTGGCCAGCAGACGCATCACGTTCGGCGGGCAGCAGGCACAGCGGAACCACCGCGAAAAGTACGGGCCCTGGTCTCCGGCGACGCCGGCCCGGGCGTGGCGGACCTGGAGCGGGTTGACGTAGCGGTAGCCCTCGCCGTCGAGCGACGCGCCGGACAGAAAGCCGTTGTAGAGCGTGCGCTCGATGAGCTCGGCGTAGCGTGCCTTGCCCGTCGCAAGGAGGAGTCGCCAGCTCAACATGATCGATCCGATCGCCGCGCACGTCTCGCAGTAGGCGCGATCGGAAGGAAGCTCCCAGGCGTCCCCGAAGGACTCGTCGGTGTGCCGGGCGCCTTGGCCCCCGGTCAGGTACGTCTTGTGGGCGACGATGTCGAGCCACTGGCGCTCGGCGGCAACGAGCAGGGACTCCTCGCCGGTCTCGAGGTAGGCGTCGACGACCCCGCAGAGCAAATAGAGCTGGCGGACCGCGTGGCCCCGCCCTGTGGTCGCCTCGCGGACAGGGACGTCGTCTTGCCAATAGGCGCTGCCAAAGCGCCCAACACCGAGCAGCCCGTGCCCGCGCCGGTCGATCAAGAGCTGCGCGAGCTTAAGGTGGCGGGCCTCTCCGGTAAGCCGGTACAGCTCGACGAGCGCCATCTCGATCTCGGGATGCCCGCCGACGCCCTCGCGCGCAGCGTTCGCGCCGAGCTCGGCGACGATTGAGTCCACAAAGCGCAGGCCGATCTCCAGCAGCGTCTCGTCACCGAGCACGCGGGCCCGCGCGATCGCCGCCTGGAGCAGGTGGCCGGCGCAGTACAGGTCATGGCCCCACTGCAGGTCCACGTAGCGCTCGCCGGGCCGCTTCACCTGGAAGTAGGACTGCAGGTAGCCGTCGGGCTCCTGCGCCTTTGCCAGCAGCGAGATGACTTCGCTCGAGAAGGCCTCGAGGTCGGGGCGCTCGCCATGGCGGGCCGCGAAGGCCGCCGCCTCCAACCACTTGTAGACATCGGAGTCCAAAAACGGCAGGTCGCCCCGATATCCGCTCGTCGCCCGAGCGGCGGCGAGCTGAAGGTTCTCGACGTTGCCCGCAGCCCGGAGCCGCTCGATGCCGCTCGGGATGCCGACCTCGGCGTTCAGCCTCGCCCGGTCACCCCAGAACCCACCGCCGAGCCGGGCGACGCTCACGGGCTGCAAGGTGGCTGCCTGGGCGCGGGCGAGGTCGAGCGGACCCTGGGCCGCCGGGTGGGCGTGTCCCTGCGACTCATCGACCGACATGCGTCCCCCAAGAGATAGTTTGCCGCAAACTTGCCGAATATTTCCGGCGAGCTCCTTACGTTTTCCGGATCGTAAAGAACAGTTTCGGGAACGTCAACTTCCACTTCGAGGAACAGACGGGGTTACCCGCAAGGCGTTCGGGCAACGGGCTAGCATCACTTTCCGATGTTTCCGACCGACGCGCCTTCCGGGGAGCGGCCTGTGACCGGCGACGGTGCGGCCCGGCGACGGGCGACGCTGCTCGACGTCGCGACCCGTTCTGGGGTCTCGGCCGGCACGGTGTCCAAGGTCTTGAATGGTCGTGGGCAGCTGCGAGAGGAGACCCGCAAGCGCGTGCTGCAGGCCGCCCAGGACCTCGACTTCCACATCGGGCCCTCTGCTGGCAACCGGCGCGCGCAGCGCAGCTTCGCGGTCGGCCTGCTCACCACCGACAGCATCGGGCGCTTCAGCATCCCGGCGCTGATGGGCGCCGAGGAGGCACTCGGCGCGGGACGCATCTCCGTCCTGCTCGCCGACACCCGCGGTGACCCCTTCCGCGAGCGCCACTACCTCGAGGTCATGGCGGAGCGGAACATCGATGGGCTGATCGTCATGGGACGGCGCTGCGATCCCCGGCCTCCGGTGGTGGGGCCGCGAGAGCTCCCGACGATCTACGCCCTCGCGCCCTCGGCCAACCCCGCCGACGTCTCGGTGGTCCCAGACAACGCCCAGGGCGCCCGTCTCGCGATCGAACACCTCATCGCCACGGGACGCACGCGCATCGCGCATGTGACGGGCCCCCGGGACCACCTCGCGGCCCAGGTGCGCGCCGACGTGACCGTCGAGGCGCTCGGTGCCGCCGGTCTCGACCTCGCCGGGGGCCGCGTTCACTACGGTGCGTGGAGCGAGGAATGGGGCCGTCAGGCAGCGCACATCGTGATGCGCGCCGAGGAGGGCTGCGACGCGATCTCCTGCGGCAACGACCAGATCGGTCGCGGCGTCGCCGACGCGTTGCGGGAAATGGGCTGGCGGGTGCCAGAAGACGTCGCGCTCGTCGGCTTCGACAACTGGGCCGTGATGGCGGCATCGTGCCGGCCCCCGCTCACCACCGTGGACATGAACCTCACCGAGCTCGGTCGCCAGGCGGCCACGCTGTTGCTGCATGCCATCGAGGGGCATCCCGAGCCGGGCGTCCACGAGCTCCCCTGCCAGCTCGTCGTGCGCGAGTCCACCGGGCCGAGCGCTCCCCGTCCCATCTGACCCTGATATTGCAGCCAGACAGGTAGGCCCCCGCAGAAGAGGCTCGCCGGTCGCCGAAGGGTAGGCGATAGGGGCGCAAGCGGTCGCAGAGGGTCCTCGCGTTCGGCTGGAGCGCGTTTGG
>JAJZBI010000065.1 GCA_021798985.1 Actinomycetes bacterium | reverse complement strand
CGCCGCTCGTTCCGGTGCTCGGAGCGGGGGTGCTCGTCGTTCCGGTGCTCGGAGCGGGGGTGCTCGTCGTTCCGGTGCTCGGAGCGGGGGTGCTCGTCGTTCCGGTGCTCGGAGCGGGGGTGCTTGGGCTGGAGGTGGTCTTCGAGCTCGTGCTCGACGTCCCGCTCGTCACTGACCCTGCAGTTCCTGTGCTGCTCGGGCTCGTCGCGGTCGAGGTGTGCGTGGGGCTCGAGCCCGAGGAGGGCTTGGGCCAGCAGTTGTAGTAGGTCCAGTGCCAGTGGGTGATCTGCCGGTAGCAGTTCAACCCCGAGACGGGCCTCGGAGAGCGAAGTGGCCACTGAACGGCGTTGTGCAGATGGCGCCAGGCATCGTGCTGTCGCGGCCCGGAAGCATACGAGCTCGCCGAGATCGAAGGGGCGTTGGCCGAGGTGCTCGTGACCGAGCGATGGGCGGTCTGGCTAATGCCCACCGTCCCAAAGCCGAGACCGGCGATAGCGAGGGGCGCGAGGGCAAATGAGAATGCCTGCACGAGTTGCTCCTTTCAGCGAGCGTGAGCACCGCGGCCGCACTTTGGGCGCGCGAGGGGAAGGGGTAGGGTGAATCAGTTGTTTTTGGGGGTTCTTGCGGGCTAACCGCTCCCGCCAGAGGGGACTTGGGTCAGTGCTGCCAGACCCGTACGAACTTCACCTGCATCTGAGCGGGAGCGACCTTGGTCCCGCCGTAGCTGTTGTCGAGCGCGAGGTTCAAGATCAGATACATCGGTGCGCTCGTGACACCTCGTGTGACACGGCCTACCGGACGGCCGTCGTAGTAGTAGGTCACCGAACCGGGCTCCCAGTTGGCTCCGTAGGTGTGCCACCCGCTGTAGTTGCCGCGCGCGCAACCGCCCGGGCCACCGGAGAGGTCGTGGAAGTGGAAGCAGGCGGCGCCGCCGAGGCCTTCCAGGATGTCCATCTCCCCGTCCGCCGGCCACGAGCGGCCGTCAGTCCAGAACGCCGGCCAGTCCGCGATCTGGTGGCCGGACGGGGGGAGGTAGATGCGCGCTTCGGCAAAGCCATAAGTGAAGGAGAACCGCCCGGCGGTGGTGACCATCCCCGAGGTGTAGTGGCGAACGATGCCACCACAGGTGTGGGTCGACTTTGCCAGCGAAAGATCTAGCGACCCGCCCGAGAGCCTCACTTGGGAAGGCGAGTAGCACTCGAGTTCCTCGGACTGCACCGGAGCGGTGATCCCGCTCCCGAACCAGCCCGTGGTCCAGGGACGAGGAAGCGCCGACCCGGTGAAGGTGCTGTTGAACACCAGGTGCCAGGTCCCCCCAGCACCGAGCGGCACGAGGCGGCCCGTCGTCGCGGCGGCCGAAGCGACGGCATCGGCCTTGCGCGCCACCTTGTGCACCGAGGCAGAGGCGGCACCGCCTGCGGCGGCAATCACCCCGACCAGTGTCAAGGGCGCGACCGATCGACGCGACCATTTCACAGAACTTGCTCCTTGCTTGTTGCGATTCGGGCGCCCCGGCCGTCTGACTCGAGACCCTCCCTGCGGCATTGTCCTTCCGCCCTCCAGTGCGTGGCCGTTTTCTGACCGGAACCGAAGTCCCGTCGCTACGGCCGGAGGGGTGGATGGCACCGTCATCGACCAGTGCGCATCCGAGTGGATTCGGCTAGCTTCTTGAGCGCCTCAGCGGCTCGCCGTCACTTGTCGTCATCGGCGCGTGCTCCTGACGTTCGTCGAACTGCCGGACCCCTCGAAGCGGCCCGGCGCTTTACCCGCCTCGGTTGTCTATCAAACGCCTGCAGGCACAGAAAGGGGACAGAAGTCCCTTCGACGGGATTTACGGGGCCCGCTCGGGCGCGTGAACTTCAGGAAATCCCCGGCTAACTGGGGATTTGAGGGGCAAAAAGACGAGATGTCAGCTCAGTGACATCGCTGCCCTTTCGGGCGATTTCGCTGCCCTTTTTGATTGCCACGCTGCGTCACCGGGGCGGGTGGTGGCACGCACTGCCAATGACACGGTCTCGCCGCCAAGCGCGCCGCTGGCTTTGAATGCCGGTGGCATGAGGGCGCTCAGCTATCGGGCCGAGGCGCTCGGGAGCACAGGCGGGCTCCCGGCCAACGGGGCTCCACCACGTTGCGTCGTGGTCTGGGGGGTGACGCCGGCGGGTGCGATCGGCGCTCGGTTGCGCCAAGGGGCGCTCCCGATCACTCGGGGCTTCGGCTCACCGTGCCCCGCTGTCGGTCACGCACGGATCTCGCTCCCATCGGCGGGACGCCCGGCGAGCGTCGTGGGGACGGAGGGACTCGAACCCTCACTTGAGGCGTTTTAAGCGCCCTGCCTCTGCCGTTGGGCTACGTCCCCGGGTCGGTGCTGCGCTGTGCCTGCGGACCCGCGGCGGGGCCAGGCTCCTCGCCGGCCGGCGCCAAGAACGCGAGGCTACGCGGTCGCGCGCCAGCGATCGGGCCGTCGTGGCCATAGGGGCCCAGGTGCTCGGCGAAGAAGCGACGCTCGGCCTCGCCGGGCGCCTCCTCGACGTGCGGGTCGGGGCCGAGCACCATGGTCCTGCGCCCCGTCGGCTCATAGGCCGGCCAGGGCGGCAGGGGCGCGCAGGAGGGATCTCCGCTCGCGGCGAACGCGACCCAGGCCGCCCGCACCGCCGCCGACAGCTGCTCGGCCGCTTCGCCACCTCCGGCGAAGACCGAGACGAGCTGCTCCTCAACGGAGCCGAAGACGAACGGCAGCTCGATGCCGTGACAGGCCCCGAGCGCCCCCGAGGCGAGCGGCGAACCCCAGTCGAAGCGATAGCAGTAGGTAGGTGCGCCAAGGGCGCCGTGCGCCTCCAACAGGCGCAGCAAGGGAATCCGGAAGATCCAGTCGGTGCCGAACGCGTCGAGCAACGCCCGCGGCTCGGTCGCCTGTTGGCGAGCGGCCCGCGCTGTGCGGTAGGTGTCGACCAACGCGTCCGGCGAGATCGGGTCGGCGAGCCCGGCGCTGTCGAGGTAGCGCTGGACGAGGTCGCGTAGCCCGGCGTCGTCGAGGTCTCGGGCGAGCGGCGAGAGGAAAGAGAACAGCGCGAACTCGTCGCGGTTCGTGCCCGCCAACACCGGCACGCCGGGACTGCCCGCCCCGCGGGCGATGAGGTCGGCCGGGTGCGCCTCGAGCAGGCCGCCGTCGATCGCCGGGCCGAGCGGCATGCCGAGCCCCTCGTCGACCCGGCCGGTCAGCGAGGCCTGCGCGGCGAGCAGCTCGTCGGCCGGGACCTGCGCGAGCGCGTCGCGATCGACCGCTGCGAGGCCGAGCGCCGCGGACAGCTCCTCGGCGAACGCCGACGCCAGGGCCAAGGGGCGAGCAAAGGCCATCCCGCTTTGGATCACGGCTCGCTGGAACAGGCCGCGAGCGGCCGGCATGCCGACGAGCGCGGCGACGCTCATGGCGCCCGCCGACTCGCCAAAGATCGTGACCCGCTCCGGGTCGCCACCAAAGGCCACCGCGTGCTCGTGCACGAACGCCAGCGCGCAGAGCTGGTCGGCCAGCCCGAAGTTGGCACAGCCCTCGACCGCCGGGTGGGCGAGCGCCGGGTGGGCGAGGAAGCCGAAGGCACCGAGGCGGTAGTTGCAGGTCACCACGACCGCCCCGCCGCGGGCGAGCCGCTCGCCCGCATACAGCGCGGACGCCCCGCTGCCGATCAAGAACGCTCCGCCGTGGAGGAACACCAGCACCGGGCGGCGCCGCTCGTCTGCCGCCGGCGTCCAGATGTTGAGCGTGCGGCACTCCTCGTCCTGCTCGAATCGCTCGCCCGGCAGCTGGCTGCCAAGACCGCCGGCGCTCTGGGGTGCGACGGGTCCGACCGCCGCCGCCGTCCGCACCCCCCGCCAGGGCGGCGGAGCCACCGGAGGGCCGAATCGGCGCAGCTCGCTGGCCTCGGGCGAGACGGCATAGGGGATCCCCAAGAACGCCTGGACGCCGCCGAGGTCGGCGCCTTCGACCGTGCCGTAGCGCGTTTGCGCGCGCGGCCCAGCACCCATCGAGCTCTCCTTTCTCGGCGCCGCAGCCGTTAGCGACGAGGTGGCGCCGCAGAGAAGCTACCGGGCGCTGCCAGGACAATTGTCTTTGACAGAAGTGCCTGGAGTGGCCAGAGTTGTGTCATGTTGAAAATGAGGCTATTGGTGGCCATGCTTGCCGCCGCCATCGGCCTCGTCGCCGTCGCGCCGATCACCAGCGCGACGTCGCTGCCGAACCCGACCCCCGGTCAGGTCGACTCGGCCAAGGCGCACGCCGCCGCGCTCGCCCGCGAAATCGCCGCCGACCTCGGCAAGGAGCAGGCCGCCGGCGAGCAGCTCGACCAGGCAGAGGTGCACCTCGGCCAGGCGCGCCAGCTTCTCGCCCGGCTCGGGCGCGAGCTCGTCTCCGCCAAGCGCGACGTGGCGGCCGGCGCCGCAGCGATGCGCGCCGCCGCGATCGCGGCCTACGTCGACACCTACGCGGCCGCCGCCCAGTTCGACGCGGTCCTGCAGTCCAACATCACCGACGCGGGAACCGTCTCGGCCTACGCCGGCATCGCCAGCACGCGCCTTGAGCGCGCCGAGTCCGCCTACCGCCAGGCCGAGCGCCACCTCGCCGACGAGCAGCACGCCCAGGTGCGCGCCGTGGCGGCGGCGCGGCGCGACGTCGCCACGGCGACGCGCGAGCGCGGGGCCGCCGCCAGCGCCACGAGCGCCGCGCGCGCCGCGCTCTCCCAGGTCAAAGGGCAGATCGCAACGATGATCGCCCAGCAAGAGGCGGCCGCGGCCGCGGCGGCCGCGGCGCGGGCACGGGCGGCGGCCG
>JAJZBI010000064.1 GCA_021798985.1 Actinomycetes bacterium | reverse complement strand
CGCGGCTTACGTCCTCGGTTTTGGAGCTCTTGATGTTCCCGAAGACACCCTCGACGCGGCTTCGGCGGACGTAGGCCGCGATCCAGGCGTCGCTTCCCCAATAGTGGCGCTGGCGGATCTTCGGCATGACGTCGCCGGGAATGCCGATCGTGCGCTGACGGCAGGCCTTTGGTGCGGTGGTCGGCTCGGGAAGCTCGCCGCTCCGCGCCCGGCGCGGCTCTCGCGCTGCGGCGACGGTCAACTCGCCCTCGGGGGCCTCGGCCTCGACAATGCCGGCGGGACCAACGTCGCCACGCTGCTGGTGGCAAACGTCTCGAAGACCGCCTGCTTCGTCGAGGGACGGCCGAGGTTGTCGTTCGACGATGGTGCGGGCAAGGTTGTCCAGACCTCGATCGGGCACCGGGGACCGGGCGCGGCCTTTGCTGCGCCAGCGCCTGTCGCGCTCGCTCCCGGCGCTCGTGCAGGCTTCGTGTTCACCGACCTCGCGCACAATGCCGACCGTCATGCTTCAGCTGCTCGAGCAGCTCCGGGTAGTCGTCCGGGAGCGTGAGGTCGGCAGCGGCACGGTGGCCATCGTGCCAGGCGGTTGTCACTCTCATGATGGTCCAGAGTGCAGCGGAGCCAGCCAAGTCGCCGGAGGCGACGCGCCTCACGGATCAGCGCCTCGGGCTCAGGCGTCTCGGCGTCCTCTGGCTCTGTCCGTGGGGGAAGCAGCGTCACGTGACCGCCTCGATCATCGCGATGACCTCTTCGGGCCGGTAGCCCTGCTCCCGGGCGAATGCGACGAGCTCGCGCACGCGCGTCAGCACGATCCCGCGCTCGGGGGTGCCCGCCACCGTGATCCCCCTGCCTCGGCGGAACTCGAGCAGTCCCTCGTCGCGAAGCTCGCGCAGCGCCCGCAGCACGGTATTGGTGTTCACGCCGAGCACCTTCGCGAGATCCTTCGCGAGGGGCATGCGCTCTCCGGCCTTGGCCTCGCCCTCGCTGATCGCCCGACGAATCTCCGCGGCGACCTGCTGGAAGAGGGGTGTCCCTTCTGCCAGGTTGATCCGCACGTCCTTCATTGTGCTAGTTGTCTTAGTTCCACGCAGGCAGCTCGTCAACCTGCCCGCGGCGATGGCTGCGACGACTCCTATCACCCTCGGGCGCCCTGACAGGAACGGCGACAGGATGACCCCCCTCGAAGGCGAATGGCCCCGTGTAATGGCTCATCGGCCGCACGCAGGACCCCGTTCCTATCACCCAAGACGCCGATCTTATCACTGTGATAGGTCCCATGATAGGATGCCGAGATGCTGAGCGAGAGAGAGGAGGACACTGTCGGCCAGCTCGAGGCGCTCCTCGAGGAGCTGCGCGCCACCGGGTCGGACCACCGCAGCGTCGAGGCGAAGACTGCCCGAGCGGAGCTCCCGTCCGGCATCACCGACACCCTGGGCGCGTTCGCCAACACCGACGGGGGACTGATCCTGCTCGGGGTGGCGGAGGGTTCGGCGGCCTTCCAGGTCGTCGGTGTCGAGGACCCGCGACGCATGACGGCCGCGCTCCAGGCCGCGGCAGAGCAGATGGAGCCGCCGCTGCGGCCGGTCATCGACGTCGTGGCCCATCCCGACGGGGCCGTCGTGATGGCCCGGGTCCCGCCCATCCCTCGCGACCAGCGACCATGCCACCGCCGCAGCGAGGGCCCGTACGCCTCGTCGTTCGTCCGGGTCGGCGACAGCGACCACCAGCTGACCGAGCACGAGGTGGCGAGCATGCTTGCCAACCGGACGCCGGTCGACACCGGCCGGGCCGCCGCACCAGCGGGAGCGACGCTCGACGTCGGCGCCGTGGCGGGCTTCGTTGCCGCGGTCCGAGAATCGACCGACCGCTTCGGCGACGTCTCCGACCAGGAGCTCCTCTACCGGTATGGCGTCCTCTCCGGCGACGACCGGTCCGAGCTCACACTGGCCGGCCTGCTCACCCTCGGAGACCACCCCGAGGGGTTCCTCGACGCGGCCCGCGTCAGCCTCCGGCGCGAGCCTGGCGCAACGGACCCGCCCGGCGCCCGCCACGACGCCATAAAGATCGAAGGACGCACCGGGGAGCTGTTCGACGGCGTGCTCGGCGCGCTGGGCACGAGGCTCGGACACGTCCAGGTCGAGCGAGCCGGTCGACTCGTCGACGAGCTCGACGTGCCCCGGGAGGCGCTCCGGGAGGTCGTATCCAACGCCCTCGTCCACCGGAGCTTCGCGAACGGGGCCAAGAGCGAGAGCGTCCTCGTGGAGGTCACCGCCGAGGCTGTGACGGTCACGAGCCCGGGTGGGCTGCACGTGGCCGCGGATCCCCGACAGCTCGGGCTCGACCCCATCGCCGGGGTGCGCAACCACACCTTGGTGCGAATCGCCGAGCACCTCCGCACCCCGTCGGGGGCGAGGGTGGTAGAGCACCAGGCGCTCGGCATCGCCCGAGCGGACCGGGCCTGCCACCAGAACAGGACCGCGCCCGCGCTCTTCGTCGACCTGCCGGCCCGGTTCTGCGTCGTGCTCCTGCGCCACAGCCTGGACGAGGAACCGGCCCGTCGCGTCCTTTCCGCCGCCGGCGTGGCCGAGACCCCGGCGGCGCTCCGCATCCTGTCGGTCCTGGCCCGCCTCGAGGGGGCCAAGGCGTCCGACTCGTCGGAGCTGGGCGCGCCGATCTTCGACGCCCGGCTGTGCGCCCGGGCACTCGCCCCCTGCACCCTGGAGGACGCCGCGAGCGAGCTGCGCGCATTGGAGCGGGCCGGCATCCTCCGTCGCACCCGTGTGCACCGCGCTCCGGCATGGGTGCTCGCGCCAGCGCCGATGGCGCCACCAGACGGCGCACGAACCGCGGTCCGAGCCTCTGTCGCCCACACGAAGGTCGACCGGGTCGATGACCTCCTGCAAGCCCTCGTGAAGGGGCCCCCCGGCGGGCTGGGCGCAATGGCGATCCAGCAGGCGTTGGGGCTCAGCTCGACGGCCGCCCGCTACCGCTGGCTCCACCGGGCGCTCGACGCCGGCCTGATCGCACCGTCCACCGACCGGCCCTACGACCGGACAAAGACCTTCAGGCTCACCGCGAAGGGTCGAGCCCGCACCAACCGGCTCGGTCCGCCTGCAGCGCCGACCATCTAGCGGAGGACGATGTGCACGCCCAGGACGGATTCGTGTGCACCGCCGAGCGCACGGGCGTCACCCTGCTACCCGTGCCAGCGCCAACGGAGTTTCGTAACCACCCCGCTGCGGGGTCTTTACGAAACCCAGGCCCCAGAAGTGACGAAACCCCGGCCGGAGGTCGACCGAGGCCCATCGACGGCGACTCGGGACGCCGATGGCGGGCTGAGGTGCCCTGCCGGGCGCCCGGGGCCGCGCCAGCGTCGAGCGCAATGCAGGCGGTTGTCTGCGGGCACTCGATGTCGCCGATGCTGAGGTAAGACTGACCGTAGGCGTTCGGGGCGCCACTCGGCACGCTGAAGACGGGCTTCGAGGGGATTGGCCCGGCGGCTACGCCGCCCGACACCACCGGCCCGCCACCCACTTCCTGAGCCACTCGCCTTCAGCTTCGAGATCTGGGGCGTGCTCGCTCTCCGAAGCGCACCGGCAATGCAGCCGCAGGAGCCGCACGAATTGGTTTTCGGCGACTTCGACCTCTCCAAGGCGCTCGCCCACTGCGCCGAGGCTGGCCGCCTCGTCTGCGAAGCGGTTGGTGCCGCAAGGGACGAAGGTGACGCGTCACCGACGCTGGATCTCATTGCCGTTATCTGTGGCAACTACGGATGGCCGCGCCTACTTGACGTCGTGTGAACCCAAGGAACCGTTCCGGCGGATGTCGCGTATGGAGAATCGGATCTGTCGCGCTCGAGACCGCCTAACGCCTACCTCGCTACCGGGCTCATATGAGCAACCAAGCGGCTTCTCTCCCAGCGAGATCGCCATGTTGCCGGTCAGCGTTTGAGATGGCGGTGCACTCATACCCATGGCCCAGCGTCGTGGGAAAGCTGGCACGGGACCGCGACCGGGAGCTTGGACTTGCGGCACCCGCTGGCCGGTCGGCGCGCGACAATCTGGCAATGCGCATGGCTGCACTATCGGTGATGGCTGCCGTCATTTCGGTGCCAGTTGGCGTGATTGCCTCCGCCCCACCGACCCACCGGCCAGCAAACGCTGCCCCGGCGACCGTCCTCGCGCTCGCCCGGGTTGGACTCGGGCGTACGTTCGCCGCGAGATACCACTTGAGTGGCCAACTCGCACCCTTTCCCGGTCCGTCGTGGACCATCACGGTCGCGCACCGCGGCGCCGTGGCCACCCGCCAGAACTGGCTCACCTCCGGCGGCCAGTGGTCCTTCGCCCTTCACGCGGGCGGTGGCCTCTACGTTCAGTGGATCGAGAACGGCAACCACCACGTCACCTGCTGGCGGCGCGCCGGAAGTGCCCTGCACTGTGGCGGAGGGGCAACCGAGCGCTCCAACGGGACCCTTGAGGCCACCATCCCCTACATCCCTGCGACGGTTGCCACTGCGCTCGCGACGGTGATCGATGCGGGACGAGGGGCGGCCACGACTTCGGTGCGAGCATCCCGATTCGGCACGCTGCGCTGTGTCGACGAGCGGGACTCGATGATCTGCCTCACGCCCAGCGGCCTGCCGGCGTGGGTGCGCTCGTCCACGGCGGTCCCGGTCCCGCCCTTTGGCAACGCGACCATCACGCTGGTCTCGATGAGCAGTCGCGCTCCGGCGACGAGCTTTGTCCCTGCAGGTACGCCGAAGGGCAACGGCACCCCGCCTATCTAGTGTCCTGAGCCAGAGATTCGATTAATAAGTGTCATCACGCCTCCGATTCAGCCGATGTTGCCGCAGAGACCCGTTCGCAGTAGCGGGCGAGGCTGGCGAGGATCTGGTCGGCGGTCTTCACC
>JAJZBI010000038.1 GCA_021798985.1 Actinomycetes bacterium | reverse complement strand
GAGGGGTCCCTCGCGTTCAGGGACGCCTCATCCTCTCCGCTCGCCACGTCGTCCGGCCAACTGCGCGTCGTCAAAGAGCGCGGCCGATCGCCGTGCCAGGGGCCTCAGGCAGTCATGCCGCTAACAGGGTGTTCGTCCCTCCCGAATCGCACACCAGCGGTGACGATCGCGACCACGACCCTGTGACCAAGGTCTCCCGCACCTGCCCCGAACCCGACGCTGCGCATCGCCGACCGCACTCGCTCGGAAGGCACAGTGTGAACGGCGCCCGCCGTTGCCAAATTCGCGGAATCGTCGCGCGTTGCTTGCTCGGACCTGCCGACGCGCGGCGTCCACGCTGGGATGGCGAGCTGTTTGCTGGAGCGGATCGCCTCAGTGCAGACGCTGTTTGCCAACAACGGGTGCGGAAAGCTTCGACGCTTCAGACGTCGGCGGTACGCGCCCGCAGTCTACGAACCAGCATCGTAATGATGTCGGATGCAACTTCTGGCTGCTTGCCCATCAGGTCAACAAGGGTGGTTCGGTCCAAGATGAGCAGGTCCGCGTCCGTCCAGGCCACCACGTCGGCTGAGCGGGGCGCCGGGTCGAGCACGGCGAGCTCTCCGAACACCGATCCTGGCCCCAACTGCGCGACCGGGCCGCCATCTGCGCGTTGGACGGCAACCGTCCCTGACCGCACGAGGTACAGCTCTTCACCTTCTTCGCCCTCGGTCACGATGCGCACTCCGGCTGAGACGGCGCACGGCCGCAATCTCGCGGCGAGCTCCGACAGCAGCTGGTAGGGAACCCGCGCAAAGATGTCAATGGATCGGAGCCACACGACGGAAGCAATGTCTGGTGGGTAGCTCTTCGGCGCCAAGGCGTCGGACATATCAGAACCGGTCTCCCTTTCATCCACCGACAGGCGAATCAGGCTCGCCGTCCAACTCCCCAGTGAGGGGTCACGCGCGAGCAACGCCAGTCGCTCCCGAGGCCTCAAGACCGCGGGAACGGGGGCGCGGTCGAGTTTGCGCAGGGCCTGGTCCGGCCCATGGTCCTCGACAAGGGCCACCACGGGACGCTTGAGCGACTTCGCGAGGACCACGTCGAGCAGTTCGACGGCATTGGCCCGATCGTCGGCAGAGCCTGCGGCGATCCGCGCTTCGGCGTCAAGGAGTATCTCCGTCAACGGAGCACCGTCAACGTCACGTGAACAGCACAACAGGGAGAACACGTTGGCCCGAACTCGGGCGAGTTCTTCATGGACGCTCTTGCCTAGCAACGGCCAGGCGACCGACAGGTCGCGCTCGGCCGCCAGCAGCGAGCGCGCGCCTGCAACCTGCACCTGCACCTCCGCTGCCAGGGTGGCGTGCCCGATCCTGGGCGAGCGGCTTCGCAAGGCCGCGCGCGCCTTCTCCTGCTCGGCCGGCAGTCGTCCCGTTCGCAGCAATTCCAACAAGACGCTCACGGGTTCAGCCCCTGAGGCCCTTTCCTCCGGCGGCTTGGTGAACCCCCGACTCGTGGCCCGCCGAAGCGCCCTGGCGTATTGCGACGTCGCCTCGCGAGTCTGCAGCAAGAAGGCAACAGACACGAGGACCAACAGCGCCACGAAGGGGATCGCATTGGGCGGATGAAGCCACGTGACCAACAGAAGCAATGCGCCACTCAAGATCAGCGCCACTGAGCCAAGCCAGCCTTCGACGATCATCCGTACCGGCAAGCGCCGCTCGGGTGGCATGGGCTGGAAGAGGAGGACCAGTGCTGGGGTATCCACCGCCTTGTCGAGCACCTGGTTCGAGAACATGGTGACGACGACCAGGACAAAGAATGCCGTGCCGGCACCGGCGAACGCGCCGTCAAGTGTGGTCGCCAGCGCGGTAGCGGTCATGACCGTCGGCATCACGAACAACGTGGCGCGAACTCCGCGACTCGAGATCAGGCGACCCGTCACGAGCGCGCTGACGACGACCATTACGAGCGTGGTCAGGCCGGTGAAGCTGCCAAGGAATCCAGCCAATGAGCCTTGGTTGGCATAGTGAAGTGACGCCTGATCGTAGAAGACGTACTCGATCAGGTACGCCGTGAGCACGGAGAAGGTTTTCAGACCGAAGATCGACCTGATGTAGCGATCGCGGACGAGCGGGCCGAGCTGCTGTCGGCGATTTCGCCCCGCATCGCGGCGGCGTTCGCTCACTGTGTGAAGGGCGCGCGAGAGCGAGAATGCGTAGAACGCCAAGAACATCGCCGCAAGGAGCAACAAATTCGTCGTGCCCACGGCGGCGACGATCAGCGGGGTGAGTACGCCGCCCACGACGGCCGCCAGCATCACGCCAAGACCAACGAGCGCGAACAATCGCTTGCCTTGGCGGATATCAAACAGACGTGCCGCTACCTCCCACAGCCCGACCGTGGTGTAGATGAACAGTAAACGGAACCAAGCTGCTGCGGCGAAGATCACCACATCGCTTCCGTTGAATCGCATCCCGACCCACAAGAGAAGGATGGTGGCGGAAAGGAGGAAGTTGACGGCGAGCGTCTGTGTGCGAAACATGACACGACGCCCAAGAAGGGAAATTCCGACACCAAAGATGACAACGAGAACGCCGTTGACGATGTAGACGTAGGGAAGTTTCGCGATGCCGTAGTGGGTGAGGAAGATCGCGTTCGACGCCGAATAGTACAAGACCAGAGACATTCCCAGTAGGAATGAGCTGACCATCACCACGCGCAGCCGAGCTGCCTCGTCAGGACGTACACCGAGCGCGGCTACGATGCGCCCGAACAATTTGCCCCCAGTCTCACCCGCCACGGCGCCGAGGAACTGAGCGTCCCGTGGCACCCCCGACACCCGCCGTGGGAATTCTAGCGCTCGAGGCTCCCACGCTGCGTTGTCGCTCACCTCGCAGTCTCCGTCGACGAACTCCGTGCTGTGAGTGAGCTGGTGGCGTTCCTCGAGGGGATCGCGCGGCGTTGGGACCTCGAGTCTGACAAGGCGTCAGCAGACGTCGATGCAATGCGGGCCGTCCGCCCTCTCCCTTCCCCTCGAGCAGGCCGCAGTGATGGCGCTCCAGCTCGGTCGATCAGAGCGAGCCCTTCCGCCTCCGGAGTCGAGGCGTTCCAGGGGGACACCGCGACCCGTCGCCGATCAGCCGGATAGGTCCGCTAGGGCGCGGAGGATGCGTGACTCGCTCACGGCACCCCTCGTACCGAGACGCTGCGCCCACAGCGAGACGCGAAATTCCTCCAGCATCCACCGCACCGCGGCGAGCTCGAGGATCGACGTGCCCCGAGCGGCGAGTTGGTCATGGACCTCATCGAAGCGCCGCTCGACGGCCGCAACGCGCGCTTGACGCTCACGATCTCGACGCGCGTCGGCCGGCAGCTGATCGAGCCGTTGGGCAATGGCAGCGAGGTAGCGGGCGATGTCGCCGAGCCGCTCGATGCCGGCATCGGCGACGAAGCCGGCATAGACCAGTCCGTCGAGTTGACGCCGGATGTCGAGGATCGGCTCGTGCAGCACGCCTCGTGCGTGCGCGATCTCGAGGTCCGCGACTCGAGACCGTAGCTCGGACGCTTGAGCAACGATGCTGCCTGCTTGCGTGGCGGTGCGGGCAACCGTGTCGCCGAGCGTTCGCCGAGCGACGTCGGCGAGCGCCGCGAAGCCTGCCGCCTCGAAGGAGGGCCCGTCGCCCGTCTCGATGATGGCGTCGAGCGCGGCGACCGTGCAGTCTTCGATGAGCGCGTCGAGTGAGATCGAGGACCGAGCGAGCGCGAGCCTCGCGGCGTTGGTCAGGCGACGTTGGACGTGGGCGCCCGAGACGGGTGTGGCCAAGGCGAGCAGCCGGCGCGTCGCCTTCCACATCTGCTCGGCCTGCTCGCCGGGGCTGTCGACGACAGCGACGGCCACCCTGGTGCCCTCGTCGACGAGCGTAGGATACGCGCGGAGCGGTCCCCGGCGGACCTCGTGGGGCAGATCACCAAAGGCCCAGGTTGTCGCCGCGCTGCCCGACAGCTCGGGAACGGCGTTCGCCACCGCGCGCCGAAGTGCCGGCCCGAGTTGGTGACGGAGCGCATCGAGGTCCCGGCTGGCGCCGAGCACCGTTCCTGCTTCGTCGTGCACGGCGAAGCGGAGCCGAAGATGTGGCGACAAGGTGCTGAGATCGAAGTCGGATTCGGCGAGTGGTTGACCCGTGAGCTTGCTGACGCGCGCTGCGAGGCTCTCGCGCAAGCCGCCCGTCTCGGGGCCGAGCTCTCGGGCGAGCTCCGCGGCGGTCTCGGCGATCGGGACGAGGACACGACGCACACCCTTTGGGAGACTTCGCAGCAGCGCCTCGACAACCTCATTGCGGTAGGCGGGGATGTGCCAGTCGAATGGCGCGCGGCTCAGTCGATTGAGCACTTCGATCGGGACTTCGACGGTGACGCCGTCGTCTTCTTCGCCTGGAGCGAACCGGTACCGCAGCGGCAGCTCGACCTCCTCCTCGCACCAGGTGTCCGGGTAGGCAGCGGGGTCGAACTCGAAGCGGGATTCGCCGATAAACGCCGTGATCGGCAACATGAGACGCTGGCGCTCTGATTCGCTCGCCTGTCGCCACCAGCGCTCGAGTCGCTTGCCCGTAGTCACTGGCGCGGGGAGCACAGCTTCGAAGAACTCCATCAGCGCATCCTCACTGACCAGTGTGCCATGGCGCCGGACCCGGTCGACGAGCCCCGCCGCGGCTTCGCGCCGTGTGCGGATCTGCTGCAGGATCGGCAACGGGCTGTGCCAATCCTCCTCGATGAGGGCGTGCTGGATGAAGAGCTTGCGGGCAGCGCCAGGATCGGTCCGAGCCAGGCTGGTGGTCCGAGCGGCGACCACGGGCAACCCGTAGAGGGTGATCCGCTCGCTCGCCACCGCTTCGCCTCGATTGGCGTCCCACCACGGCTCTGACAGGCTCCGCTTGGTGAGATGTCCGCCGAGTCGCTCGGCCCATGCCGGCTCGATCCGTGCCACCGTCCGCGCCCAGGTCTTCTCGGTCTCCACGAGCGCCCCCGCCATCGCCCACCCCGGCTTTGCCTTGGCAAGCGAAGAAGCGCGGGCGATCTGCCAGCGCGTGTTGCGGGCGCCGAGATAGTCGCCACGATTGCGATCTCGCATGCCGATCTGCGAGAGCAGGCCGGCGAGCACCGCCTGGTGGACCTGCGCAGGATCAGCAGGATCCGTGTTCGCATGGACTCCACGGGAGCGGTACGCATGCCGGATCTGCCCGGCAATATCCTGCCACTCCCGGATCCTCAAGACATTCAAGTACTCCGCACGGCACTGGCGGCGGAACTGATTTCCGGAACGCTCCGCCCGCAGCTCGGCAAGGTAGTCCCACAGGTGGACGAACGCGAGAAAGTCCGAGCCGGCAACGTTGAAGCGCCGATGCAGCTCATCGGCGGCCTGTGCCTTTTCGAGAGGACGTTCTCGGGGGTCTTGGATGGAGAGCGCCGCGGCAATGATCGTCACCTCGCGCAGGCAGCCGCGTATCTCGGCTTCGACCACCATCCGGGCGAGCCGAGGATCCAGCGGAAGCTCCGCAAGCTGACGACCGATCGTGCTGAGGCGCCGCGAACTATCCTTGCGGTCGAAGGCGCCGAGCTCGTCGAGCAGTGCCCGGCCATCTGCAACGGCTCGCCGGTCAGGAGGTTCGAGGAAGGGGAAGCGCTCGATGTCGCCGAGTCCGATCGCCGCCATCTGGAGGATCACCGACGCGAGATTGGTCCTCAAGATCTCTGGGTCGGTGAACTCTGGCCGGGCGGCGTAGTCCTCCTCGGAGTAGAGCCGGATGCAGATTCCCGGTGCGATTCGGCCGCAGCGCCCGGCTCGCTGGTTTGCGGAAGCTTTCGAGATCGGCTCGATCGGCAGGCGCTGCACCTTGGTGCGGTGGCTGTATCGGGAGATCCGCGCCAGCCCGGTGTCGATGACGTAGTGGATCCCGGGCACGGTGAGCGATGTCTCGGCGACGTTGGTCGCAAGGACCACTCGGCGCGTACGGTGCGGCTGGAAGACGCGGTGCTGCTCCGCGGCGGAAAGACGGGCATACAGCGGCAGCAGTTCAAGATCGGGCAGTTCCCGCTCGCGCAGCGCTTCGGTGGCGTCCTTGATATCGCGCTCGCCGGGCAAGAAGACCAAGATGTCGCCCGGCCCCTCGTTGAGGAGCTCGGTGACGGCGTCGCCGAGGGCTTGGTTCGGGTCTCGGTCGTCGTCCATTTCCTCGGGGGGCTGGTATCGCACTTCAACCGGGTAGCTGCGGCCAGACACCTCGATGACGGGGGCGTCGAAGTGCGCGGCGAAACGCGCCGTGTCGATCGTCGCCGATGTCACGATCACCTTGAGGTCTCGCCGCCGGGGGAGGAGCTGGGTCAGGTAGCCGAGCAGGAAATCGATGTTCAGGCTTCGCTCGTGCGCCTCGTCGACGATGATCGTGTCGTAGGCGCTGAGCAGCCGATCGCGGCGGATCTCGGCGAGCAGGATGCCGTCGGTCATGACCTTGACGAGGGTGTCCGATCCGACGACGTCGGTGAATCGGACCGCGTAGCCCACCTGCGCCCCGAGGCTGACACCGAGCTCGTCAGCGAGCCGCTCGGCCACGGTGCGCGCGGCGATCCGGCGCGGCTGGGTGTGACCGATCATGCCCGAGGTCCCCCGCCCGACCTCGAGGCAGATCTTCGGGAGCTGGGTGGTCTTGCCTGAGCCGGTCTCGCCAGCTACGACGACGACCTGAGAAGCTTCGATGGCGGCGGCGATCTCCTCCCGATGCGCTGAGATCGGAAGCTCGTCGGGGTACGTGAGCCTGGGAACGCTCGCCTGGCGCTCGGCGAGGCGGTGCCGGGCGCGCTCTGCGAGCTGGGCGATTCGCTCCAGCTCACCGGCCCGAGAGGTTGCGCCTGGCTGCAAGGCGCGCGCGAGCCGCCGCTCGAGGCGGATTCGCTCGCGGACCGGGAGGTCCTGAAGCAGATTGTGTAGTGCAGCTCGGTTGGTCGTCACGGTGCGAAGTTGGGGACGCGACCGCCCGCCGGCGGCCCCGCCCGGGCGGTCGGTGCGACGGTCGATTGGTCTTGTGCCCATGCTACGGATCAGCTTCGAGCCCTGCTGGCGCCGAGCGCGGCCATGACGGACCGGCGCGACCTGAGATTGGGGACCGGCAGGCCATCGATGTGCTCGGCGAACCTCCGCTTCGACGTTCAGTAGAGACCGCCGATATCCTCGAACGGTTCCTCGATGTGCATCCCGAGGTCGGTGATGTGGAAGCGGCGGACCGCCTTGTCGTGGTCCGAGCCGCGCATCTTCAGCACTTGGACGCCCCGTGCGAGCCGGCTGCCATCCGGCACGTAGTGCAAGAGAGTGATCACGTCGCTGATGGTCGAGACATGGAGATCGCTCACCGACTCCTCGCGGATGAAGTCTCGGTGCGTGCTCGTCACCATGCCGAGGAGCGCCCGCACCTTGATGTAGAAGGTGAGGCCGAGGACGTATTCCCGGAAGCTCTTCACCGTGGCGACGCGCTGCAGGGCGGTCAGGCTGTCGATGGCGACACGGTCGGGCGCAAAGCGATCGATCGTCGTCTTCATCCGCTGGAGATGGTCTTCGAGCGACGCCGATTCAGGCGCCTCGGCGACGATGCGGAGCCTGCCTTGCTCCTCGAGCGCCGGGAAGTCCATTCCCCATGCTGCGGCGTTGCGGACGAGCTGGTCGTGGCTCTCCTCGAATGAGTGGAGCAAGCAGCGCTGGCCTGCTCGAACGCCGCCGGCGACGAACTGCGCAGCGAGCAGTGACTTGCCGGTGCCGGTCGCACCTGCGACGAGCCAGAGTGACCGCTCGAAGAGCCCACCATGCAGCATGGTGTCGAGTGCGGGAACCCCGCAGCTTTGACGGACGGTCGCGGTCCCGTAGTCCATTGTCTCGATCGCCACCGGGACCACCACGATGCCTTGGCCTGCGAGCAAGGTGAAGAGATGCTCGCCCTTCCGGTGCGCGCCACCGCGCATCTTCAACACCTCGATCGTGCGCCGACGCTTCTCGCCGTCGAGGGCATTGCGCAAGATGATCACGTTGTCCGCGATGAACTCTTCGAACCCGAGCGTGGTGAGCGGCCCATAGTCGTCGGGCCGCTCTGCGGTCATGACCGTGGTGACGCCCACCCGTTCGAGCGCATCGGCAAGCTGGAAGAGCGCGTGTCGCGTTGGCGTGACCCGGTCGAACTGACCGATCAGTGCGCCGATCGAGTCGAGTGCCACACGCGTTGCCCCGATGCGCTCGACCGTCTTGGTGATCCTGGCGAGCAGCGGGCTGAGGTCGTAGTCATTGCCCGTGAAGATCGTGTCGACCTGATGACGCGGGGAGGCGTCGACGAACGCCCAACGGTTCTGGTCCTCCCACTCCGTGATGTGCCAGCCCAGTGAACGCATGTTCCGCCGGATCGAATCTGGCCGCTCCTCCATGGTGACAAAGACGCCTGGCTCGTTCGCGCCAGTGATCCCTGCCGCCAGGAACTGGGCGGCGAAAACGGTCTTGCCGCTTCCCGCCGTGCCCCCCACCAGCGTGAGTCGGTGCTGGGGCAGGCCTCCGTTGGTGATCAGGTCAAGGCCGGGGATGCCGACCTCGATCCGCTCGAGTTCATCTGCCCGCGCGCCCATTTAGCTCTCCTCATCGCTCAGGGGCAGGTGCAAGGCCCGGGCCAGCTCGGTCGGCGAACGGATGCCGCCGACGACCCGGATCGTTGGCTGTGGCAGGACCCGAACGATCGTCGGCACCGCCATCACCCCGTCGGTCTCAAGGCCGCCTTCGGCAGCCGTAATGTTGATCACTTCCATGTCGATCTGCAGCCGGGAGGGGACGACGCGCTGCAGCTCCCGTGCAACCGCCTCGGTGCTCGCTGAGCGCAGATCGCGGGGATCCACATAGAGACGCAGCCTCACCTCGCGGCCGGAGCGCTCGGCTCCGCTGCTTCCAGTTCCCGTGAGCCCAGCCCAGGGGCGGACGCGAACCGATACGACGGTCGCATCGTCGGCTGGCTGGCCGAAGATGCCACTGGCCCGTCGTGCGAGCGCCTCGCTGCCCCCGCTCTCGGCTTCCATCGTCGCGGCGATCTCGAGAAGCCGTAGGAGGTTCTCGTCGAGCGAGGTTCCACGCCGCTCGATGAGGCCATCGGTATAGAGGAACAGCGCTCCGTCGCCTGCGAGCGGATAGGAGATCTGGCGTCGCTCCGCCGCAATTCCGAGCGGTGGATCCGCGATGCGGTTGAGAAAGCCCGCGGCACCGCCCTGCACCACGGCGATCGGGGGATGGCCGGCGCTCGCGACGTGGACGACTCGTTCGGCTGGATCAACCAACGCGCAGGCCATTGTCGCGAAGAGGTCTCCGGGCTCGGAAGCGACCCACGTGTCAACCTCCGCGAGGACCTCGGTCGGACGGTTGGTCGTCCGGAACGCCCGGCGGAGCGAGATCAGCAGGTCCTCTGCTCGGTGCGCCGCCGCGGGCCCGTAGCCCGCGACGTCGCCGATGACGATTGCCGCACGCCCGTCGCGCAGATCGATGACGTCATGGAAATCACCGGCGACGTCACCCTCCATCGGCCGCCAACACGCCTCGACGAGGACGCCTTGCAATCGGATCGTCTGGATCCGCCAGCGCCCCGGCACATCATCTCCTTCTGCGGCAGCGCCGCTTCCGCCTCATTGCTTCCCGATACGCGGCGAACGCCGAGGCGTCGGGCGAGGACCGGCCGTGGTTCGATCCCGACGGTACATCTGGCCCGACGGTACATCTGGTCGCTGCTCCTGCGAAGACCGCGGCGGCGCTGCGAGTTCTTGAACAACCCTAACGGATGTCTGGCACGTGCGGGCAGCTGAACAGCGGCCCTTTACCCATGTTCGGCCCATCCCAAACCGATGAGGTGTCTACCGCCCGCTGGCGCACATGGCGGCCCGGCTCGGCACCTCCAGCCGAGCGCTGACTGACGCGCGGCGTTTCCAGATGAGCGGCGTCACCCGACCGGTGCTGGGGCAGTCGAAGCAGCGGCCAGTGCGAGAGGGCACCGCTTTCACTGACGTCAGGCCCGCGCGAGCGCCTCGGAGACAACGCTGATGAATCGTTCCTCCGACCCGCGGTAGGGCTCGCTCGCCCGTGGCCAATGGAGCAAGAAATCAGAGATCCCGATAGCTTCAAAGGCATCAATGGTCGCAAGGAGTGAGTCGAGGGATTGACAGGGGCCCGGAATGCTCAGGCCGCTCAGGACCATCCGTGACACGCTGGCGGGATCGCGTCCTGCTGCCGCGCATGCCGCCTCCAGACCTTCGAGTTGGTGGCGCACGACGGTGACCGCGTCTTCGAGCAAGAGCGGCGATGCGACTGAAGCGTCCCCCGTGGTCACCCAACCAGCACCGTGGCGTGCAACGAGCTGGAAGCCCCTTGGACCGGTCGCCGCGATGATGAAGGGGATCCGCGGCTGCTGGAGGCAGCCCGGCAGGGACCGGGCGCCGGTTGCCTGGTAGTAGTGGCCCGCGTATTCGCTCGCCGGTGTGGCGAGGATCAGGTCGAGCGCCGTGACGAACTCGGCAAAGCGTTCTGCTCGCTCAACTGGATGCCAGGCCACCTGACCAAGAGCGGTGGCGTCCCAGCCGGTGCCCCCGGCTCCGAGCCCGGCGGTGATGCGGCCAGCTGACAGATCGTCGAGCGTCATCAGCTCTTTGGCAAAGGGCAGCGGATGGCGGAAGTTCGGTGAGGCGACGAGCGTCCCGAGTCGAATCCTCTCGGTGGCGAGTGCCGCAGCGGCCAGGGTCGGGACCGCGCCGAACCAACTCGAATCTCGAAGCGAGCGCCACGTGAGGTGGTCGTAGGTCCAGGCGTGGGCGAAGCCGAGCGCCTCGGCCCGCTGCCAGCGCGCTCGTGCCCGCGGCCATCGCTCCTCGGGCAAGATCACGACACCGATGCGCACATCGCCACTCTATGGATGGCGGCGAGCGCCGGCCCATTGACTCATGTCAACTTGTCCGGGAACGGCTCGCCTCGGCCTCGCCGCGAGCCCTTGCGTTCTCCTTGCGCGACCCTCGCCGATATGCCGCTGCGAGCTTGCTCGTGACCGCCTCGCGCTGCCCCATCAAAAGCTCTATCGCCGAGGCGTAACCGACGGAGAGATCTCGCTCGCGGATATCTGCTGGACGGACATTTCGCGATGAGTCAACGAATCCGGTTACGCGGACCTTTCTGATGAGTCAACGCGGCCGCCCCTGCGCCCGGTCGCGGCGCAGTACGCTTCTTGGCGCAGTACAGGCCTGGAGGCGAAGCGCCCCGGGACCGAGAGGAGCTGCGATGCCGATCACCGTGCGCGATCTGCGGCGCTTCAAGGCCGAGGGCCGCCGCTTCGCGATGCTCACGAGCTATGACGTTCTGCTGGCTCGGGCCTTCGAGGCGGCGGGGATCCCAGTGATCCTCGTTGGTGACACCCTTGGGGTGTTCGTCCTCGGTGAGCAAACGACGCTCGCGGTCACCATGGACGACGTCATCCACCACTGTCGGGCAGTCCGTGCCGGGATCGTCGACGCGCTGCTGGTCGCCGATCTACCCTTCGGCGCCTACCAGGCGAGCGTGGAGCAGGGAGTCCGCAACGGGATCCGGCTGCTCAAAGAAGGTGGCGCCGCCGTGGTGAAGCTCGAGGGGCCCGAGTTTGCTCTTGTCGACACGCTGACGGCCAAGGGCGTGCCCGTCATGGCGCATCTCGGCCTCACCCCGCAGTCGTTTCACCAGCTCGGGGGGAACCGTGTGCAGGCGAGGACCGGCGACGAGGTGATCCGGCTCGTGGCGAATGCTCGACGGCTCGAAGAAGCGGGCGCTTGTGCCCTAGTGCTGGAGGGTGTCCCGAACGAGGCGGCGCGGCAGGTCACCGATGCGCTTGGCATCCCCACCATCGGGATCGGTGCCGGCCCACACTGCGACGGCCAGGTGCTCGTCGGCCCGGAGATGCTCGGGATGGGCGACGGTACGTCGCCCCGGTTTGCCAAGCGCTACGCCGAGCTATTCGGTGCCATGGTCGCAGCAGCGCGCACGTTTGCCGCCGAGGTCGAGCAAGCCCGCTATCCAGACAAGGAGCACTCCTATGACTGGCCCATCCGCTGAGCGGGACGCTCGGGGGGCTCAGGGTTGTTCGGGCCGAACCCGTACCGCCGTCCCGTAGGCGCACACTTCGCTCCAGGCATTCCCGAGCTCTGAGGTGTCAAAGCGCATCGCCACCACGGCGTTCGCGCCGCGGGCGGCTGCTGCCGCAGCGAGTCGCTCCAGTACCTCTTCCCGGCTGTCTTCGAGGTTTCGAGTCATGCCCTTGAGCTCGCCCCCGACGATCGACTTCAGTCCGGCACCGAGCTGCGACGCGACGTTGCGGGACCGCACTGTCAGGCCGAACACCTCGCCGAGCACCTGCTCAATTCGATAGCCGGGGAGATCGTTGGTGGTGACGATCAACACGTCGCCACCCGCCGGCGCGCTCATGGCGCCTTCTCCGTCTCGGACTTGCGCCCGCGGACCACAGCCGCCTCGTTCACGACGGGCGTCGCCTCGACATCGACGAGGCCTGCGTCTTCGAACATGGCGACCCAGGCGCTCATCGACACGGGACGTTCCTGGTAGCGCAAGAGGTAGCGCCCGGCATTTTTTGCGATGCGCCACCATCCACCTGGTCCCTTGCGCACGAGCAACATGACCTTGGAGGAGATGATCTCCCGATCACGAGCGTCCCCACCCCGGCCGAACATCATGTCGCCGATGACGAGGCGACCGCCGGGCCGGAGCCAGGAGGCTGCGTGGCGGACGAGCACCGCCTTGTCCTCGTCGCGCAGGTGGTGCAAGACGTAGTTCGACACCACGAGGTCGACCGATGCCGCGCCGAGGTCGAGGTGCTCGACGGCGGCGACCCGTCCCGAGACGTTGGAGATGCCGCTGCGTCGGGCGTTCTCCTCCAAGAGGTCGATCATGGCCTGGCTGACGTCGACGGCGACGATCGAGCTCACGAGGGGGGCGATCTTCAAGGTGAGCTGCCCCGAGCCGCAGCCGAGGTCGACCGCCGCCTCGTCGGGTGCCGGCGCGGCCTCCTTGACCACCTGCTCGACGACCCGAACGAGCCCGGGGTTGTCCCAGGCGCCGTGGTCCCAAGAGGCCGCGCGCCGGTTCCAGAACCGTCGTTGCCTCGCGATGTTGGCCGCGCTCGCGCCGCGCTGCAGATCACTCACCCCGGCAGTCTGCCTCAGGGCGCCCGGGTACGTGGCCCGCCTCGGTGATCAGTGCGCCGAGGGCTGGAAGCTGTAGGTGTGCTCCACCTGGGGTGAGGCGATGGTCCCCACGCTCTTGCCGTTCACCACGACCGAGATCGACTGCGTGGCGGCGGACAAGGTCACCGACGCCGTGCCATTAATGAGCACCTGTTTGGGGCTGGCCGCCGGGTCGAGCACCTGTTCGATGAGGAAGGTGTGTGAGTGCGCCGGCGACGTGACCACGGTCCACACCCGCTGGGAGAAGCGGATCACGATGGAGTAGGTGCGCGCACCGGTCGCGTACGTCGCACCGGTCGCGCTGTTGCTGAGGAGCCGAAAGCCGCCGGTCGTAGACGAGGAGTTCGTGGCCGCCGGCGTGCCGCCACCGCTCGACCCGGAGACCACGACCGGACCGGACGAGGAGTTTCGCAGCACGTCCAACCAGCTCGGGTGCACCCGCTCGACGGCGAGCCCGGCACCGGCGACGACGAGCAAGAAGGCCAGGACCCAGACGAAGAGCCGCAAGGCGAACGGTGCCGGCAGCCGCTTGTCCGAGCCCGGATACCACAGCGAGCCGTCCGGCAGGACGACGTGCTGTGCACGCTCGTGCGCGGTCGCAGCGGCCCATCCCGCGCGCGGTCCTCGCACGGCCGGAATCTCTGCAGTCGTCTCGCCGAGGCGAGGCTGCGCCGGGCCTGCGACGCTTCTCGAGCCCGTGGGCGCGCTCAGAGATGGGTCGTTCACGGCTGCCGCCTTCGACGCCCCCCGCCTCGCCCCGGTGCCCCCAGGAACACCCATCCTCTGCCCTTACGCTCGATGTCGCAGCCCCGCGAGGCTACCTCGCCGCAGCGCGCTCCACGCGCGCTGTCCAGGTGCCGTTCGCACCGATCGAGCAGGTCAGGACTCAGGCGCGCGGCCGATCCAGGCGGCACCCACCACGCCGCGACCCGTGTGGACCTGCATCGCCACACTGAAGCCGGTGACGAAGTCCACCGCCCCGATGAGTCCGACGAGGCGGGCAGCGAGCTCGGGGACCCCGGCATGGAAGACCGCGGTCCGGTCGACACCGTGCTCGGCGCCCTCGAGGTAGGCGTCGCGGATGGCGAGCAGCGCGTCGTCGACGCTGCGCGCTCCGCCGAGCGGTTCGACCGTCCCGGCCCGCATCCGAAAGACGCTGCGCAGGCCGTCGGTGGCCGATGCCGCCAAGACCTCCTCGGGCACCGGACCGCTGCGCCGAATCGGTTCCAAGGTGGCGAGCGAGGCGACGAGCTCGACCCGGCGCGCCGCCCGGTCGATCGCCCGTTGGACGGCGGCTAGGTCCCCACCTACCGCCGCGACCTCTGCGCCGGCGAGGACCACGAGCGCCTGGCCGGCGGCCGCGGTCCGAGAGTCGACGGCGACGGCGGGCCGGTCGGCGAGTTCGGCGGCCAGCGCCGCATTGCGGAACATCGCCGCGAATTCGACCGCGGGGGTGACGAGGACGGCGGCATCGACTGCGTCGGCCTCGATGGCCTCCAAGTACGCTGTAACGAACGGGTGGTTCGCGGCAGTGAGCTCCGCGTGTTCGACCGACTCGGGGAGGCGCAAGTTGGACTCATCGTCGCTCGCCTCTAAGGCGGCGTTGTCGCCCTCGCTGATCGGCAGCACGGTGACCCCGAGCGCCTCGGCAAGGGGCGATGGCAGGCACGTGCTGGCGTCGGTCACGACCGCGACTCGTCCCACGGCTGGCACCCTACCGGGTCAGTTCACGATGTCGGAGCTGGTCGAGCGAACCGGTGTGCCCGCAGCGACCGTCCGTTACTACCTCGCCAACGGGCTCCTCCCGCCGCCGGTGCGCGCGGCCAGCAATCGCTTCCTCTATGACGAGCGCCACGTTGAGCTCGTTCGCCTGATCCGCCTGCTGCGGGACCGACGTCAGCTGAGCCTTGACGCCATCGCGGGAATCCTTCCGGACCTGCTCCCGGACCTCCTTGGCCGCCCGGCCGGGGTCTTTCGTCCCGAGATGTGGGGGAGGCTGCTGTGTCCGCCGAACGAGGCATCGTCGAGCGAGGTCGTCGGGGCCAAGGTGCTGCAGGCGGCGGTGGTCGCCTTCTCTCGACACGGGTACTTCGAGGTCACCCTGGACGAGGTCTGCCGCGCGGCGGGGATCGCCAAGGGCTCGCTCTACCGACATTTCGCGTCGAAAGAGGAGCTCTTCTTCGCCGCGGCGCGAGCAGCAGGCGCGAGCAGCGCGGCGCGGCTCGCGGCGTCTGCGGCGGCTTTTGGCGCGGGCCTGGACGAGCTGGCACTCGCTGAGGCGGTCGCGCCCGAGCTGGGGATCCTGCTCGATCTTGCGGCGCTCGCGGCGCGCCAGCGGCCCGGAGCGGGCGAGGTGCTCGCCGAGGTGCTCGACGCGCTCGACGCGGCGGTCGCCACGCACGACGGCGTGGAGGGCGGCCGGGCCGTGTCGGTGGCGGTGGGGGTGGCGCTCCGGGGTCTCGGACTCGCTCCGCTCGCTGGGGGCCGCCCTCAGACCGCGGCGGCCGGCGGTTTTGCTGCCTCACCAGGGGCTCGTTGACGCCCGCATGGACGTCTGCGAGGATGGGTACGAACAACGATCGTGACCCGTGAGTCATGGGGACTTCACGTGCAGGCGGCGAGGCGGGTTGGCGGTGCCGCTAGGGTCCGCTGAGCCCGTGACGAGGACGCCGTGACGCCGGGCGAACCAATCTTGGAGGAGGGAGTCCGGGTGGACGAGCACGAGCACGACGTCGTGTACCCGCTGCTGTCGACGATCACCTCCCCAGCCGACTTGCGCCAGCTCGACGCCGGCCAATGTGCCGAGCTGGCGGCGGAGTGCCGCCGCTTTGTCGTCGAGGCCGTGAGCCGCACCGGCGGTCACCTCGGCTCCAACCTCGGGGCGGTTGAGCTGACGATCGCAATGCATCGCGTCTTCGACTCCCCTCGCGACGTCCTGTTGTTCGACACCGGCCACCAGGCCTACATCCACAAGTTGCTGACCGGTCGGCGCGAAGGCTTCGTGCATCTGCGCCAAGAAGGTGGCCTCTCGGGCTATCCGAACCGCGCCGAGTCGCCCCACGACTGGATCGAGAACAGCCACGCGTCGACCGCGCTCAGCTACGCGCATGGGGTCGCCAAAGCCTTCGAGCGCCTCGGCGAGCCGCACCGCCGCGTCGTGGCGCTCGTTGGTGACGGTGCGCTCACCGGCGGGATGGCCTATGAGGCGCTCAACAATCTCGGCCACGACGAGGCGCGCGTCTGCATCGTGTTGAACGACAATGGCCGCAGCTACGCACCGACGGTGTCCAAGCTGTCCGAATCGCTCACCCAGCTGCGGCTCAGCCCTTCCTACGGGATGATCCGCGCCAAGGTGGTGCGGGCGCTCGAGGACATCCCCGGGGTCGGTCAGCTCGCCGGTCAGTCGCTGCGCAGCCTCACCTCGGCGCTGCGCGAGCTGGTCGAGCCGCATGTCTTCTTCGAGGCGCTCGGGATCCGCTACCTCGGTCCGATCGATGGACACGACGTCGCGGTGCTCGAAGACGCGCTCGCCAAGGCCGCGCGCTACCCGGGCCCGATCGTCCTGCACGCGCTCACCCGTAAGGGCAAGGGCTACGGCCCTGCCGAGGCCGACGAGGTCCAGTGCCTGCATGACCTGAAGGCACAGGCGGCGCTTGCCACCCCGAGCCGGGTGAGCGACCGCGGGGCGGTGCTTGTCGGTCCCCGCTCGACCGACGCGAGCTACACCGAAGCGTTCTCCAAGGCGGTGCTCGACGCGGGGGCGCGCGACGAGCGGGTGGTTGCGATCACGGCGGCAATGCCTGGCCCGACCGGCCTGCTGCCCTTCGAGGCGCGCTATCCCGAGCGGTTCATCGACGTGGGGATCGCCGAGAGCCACGCCATGACCTCGGCAGCAGGCATGGCGATGGCCGGCTTGCGACCGGTCGTCGCGATCTATTCGACCTTCTTGTCGCGTTGCTTCGATCAGCAGAACCTCGATGTCGGCCTGCACGGCGCGCCGGTGGTCATCTGCGCCGACCGCGCCGGGGTCACCGGCGATGACGGTCCCTCACACCACGGCCTGCTCGATATGGTTCTCGGGCTGTCGATTCCGAGCCTTGCGGTGTTCGCCCCTGCAGAGCCGTCCGAGGTCGGTGGCATGCTCGCCTGCGCGTTGGAGCTCAACACCCCGGCACTGATCCGCTACCCGAAGACACCGGGGCCTGCTCGGCTGGCGGCCCCTGGGACGGGTCTGCAGTGCCGTATCTTGCGCGAGGGCGGTGACGAGATCGTTCTCATCGGCATCGGCAAGCTCGCCAAGGCGACCCTCGAGGCCGCCGAGCTCTTGGCGCGCGAGGGCATTGAGGCGACGGTGATCGATCCACGCGTCATCCGTCCGCTGGACCCGGCGCTGCTCGGGCGGGCCAGCGCGGCGCAGCTCGTCGTCACCGCCGAGGATGGGATGTTGCACGGTGGCGCTGGTAGCTACATCGCCGCCGAGATCGATGCGGCGGCAGCACAGGGGTCGGTGCGCGGTCCGCTGGTGGTACGCCTCGGCGTGCCAACTCGTTACGTGCCCCACGGCAAGCCCGATGCGATCCTCGCCCGGCTCGGCCTCGACGCCGAGGGGGTCGCCAATTCGGTCCGGGGGGCGCTCTCGCGCTTGGAGGGCGCGACCGCTGAGACTCCAGTGCGCGCCGCCGGTGTCGGCATCGGTGGGGGTGCCGGTGGCCTGAAGAACGGCCAGCGCGGCCGCGTCGCTCGATGAGCACGGCGGCGGCGGTCGATCTGTCCGCCCCCGCCTTCGCGCCGGAGGCGATCCTGGACAAGGCGGGCTCGGAGAACTTCCCGGTCGCGCTGCGGCTGCTGCCGCGTCAGCTCCGCTCGGACCTGCTCGCGATCTATGGCTACGCACGGCTCGTCGACGACCTCGGCGACCGGGCCGAAGGCGACCGCCTGGCACTGCTGGACTGGGTGGAAGGCGAGCTCGACCGTGCGCTCGAGGGCCAGTCGGACCATCCCATCCTGGCGGCGGCGGGCGAGATGGCCCACCGCCGCGGCATCGGCCGAGGGCCCTTCGCCGACCTCATTGCGGCGAACCGCCTGGACCAAGTGATCACGCGCTACCAGCGCTATGAGGATCTCGTCGGCTACTGCGCGCTCTCTGCCAATCCCGTCGGGCGCCTGGTGCTCGCTGTCTTTGGCATCTCCGAGGCCCGCGCCGCCGCCGACTCGGATCGCATCTGCACCGCGCTCCAGATCATCGAGCACGTCCAAGATCTGGTCGAAGACCATGAGGTCGGACGCATCTACCTCCCACTCGATGATCTCGCGGACTTCGGGGTTTGCGAGGACGCGCTCCGTGCCGAAGCGGCATCACCGGCGCTGCGGCGGCTGATCGCGTTCGAGTGCGGGCGGGCACGCGACCTGCTGGTGGCAGGGAGCGGCCTCGTGGCCCGCAGCGGCGGCCCGGCGCGCCTAGCCCTGGCGGGCTTTGCCGGAGGCGGTTTCGCCCAGCTCGACGCCATCGCTGCTGCCGGTTACGACGTCATCGCTCGGCGCCCCAAGGCGTCGGTGCCGATGGTCGCGCGACGCGCCCTCGCACTGCTGCTTGCTCGCAAGGAGCCCAAGTGAGCGCGGCGGCGCCGACTCCGGCGCCTTCTGAGCTGGCGAGGGCCTACGCGCGCTGCGCCGAGATCACGAATGAGCAGGCACGGAATTTCTCCTATGGGATCCGACTGCTCCCCGGGGAGAAGCGTCAGGCGATGTCGGCGCTCTACGCCTTTGCCCGGCGGGTCGATGATGTCGGCGACGGGCCGCTGCCGGCCTCCGACAAGCTCAACGAGCTGGCGGCGCTCCGCCGGGCGCTCCACGAGGCGGCGACGAGCGAGGTCCGCGAAGATCCGGTGCTGCTCGCGCTCGGTGACGCGATGCGGCGGTTCGCGATCCCAGCCTCGGCACTCGGTGAGTTGATCACGGGCTGTGAGATGGACTGCCGCCAGCAGCGCTACCGCACCTTTGAGGAGCTGGTCGAATACTGCCGCTGCGTGGCGGGCTCGGTCGGGCGCTGCTCGCTCGCGATCTTTGGCAGCTCGTCACCCGAGGCGGCCCCCGAGCTCGCGGATCGGCTGGGGATCGCCCTTCAGGTCACGAACATCTTGCGGGACATCGTCGAGGACCGCGACGTCATGGGCCGCGTCTATCTGCCGACCGACGACCTCGAGCGCTTCGGGTGCAGCCCGGACGTGCGCGGGGATCGCCAGGCGCTCGCCGACCTCGTGCGGTTCGAGGCGGCTCGGGCCGAGGCGGCCTACGCCGACGGGTTCCGCCTCTTGCCGCTGCTCGACCGGCGCTCGCGCGCCTGCGTCGGCGCCATGGCGGGGATCTATCACCGGCTGCTTTTGCGGATCAAGGCCCAGCCCCTCGCTCCTTTCGGCACCCGCGTCTCGCTTCCGGCATGGGAGAAGAGCTGGGTGGCTGCCCGCTCGCTCGCGGGGGTGAGCGCGTGACTCCCGCTGCTCGAGCGCGCCGCGTCCTGGTCGTCGGTGGGGGCCTGGCGGGACTTTCTGCCGCCATCCAGTGCCAAGACGCCGGGGCGGAGGTGTTGCTGTTCGAGTCGCGCCCGCGCTTTGGCGGGGCGACGTGGTCCTTTCAACGAAAGGGCCTGCAGTTCGACAACGGCCAGCATGTCTACCTGCGTTGTTGCATCGCCTACCGCCGCTTCCTCGAGCGCTTGGGGACCGCAGATCTCGCCCCGCTGCAGGACCGGCTCGCGATCCCGGTGATCTCACCGTCAGCCGATGGACCGGTCACGGCGTGGATCCGACGGTCGTCGCTGCCAGCCCCGCTCCACCTCCTGCCCTCCTTGCTCAGTTACCGCCACCTCACACTGGCCGAGCGCGTGCGCCTCGGTCGTGCGGTACGGGCGATGCTTGCTTGCGATCCCGGCTCGCCCGAGCTCGACGAGGAGACCTTCGGCAGCTTCCTCCGCCGTCACGGCCAGTCCGACCGCGCGATCGCCCTGCTGTTCGACCTCATCGCGTTGCCGACGTTGAACGTGCACGCCGACGAAGCGGCCCTCGGACCGGCGCTCAAGGTGTTCCGCACCGGCCTGCTCGACGAGCCGGACGGCGCCGACATCGGCTGGGCGCGTGTGCCTCTCGCCCGGCTCCACGTCGACCCGGCGATCGACATCTTGCGCAAGGGCGGGGCGATCGTCCACGACAAGGCGAAGGTCGAGGCGATCGACGTCGCCGGAGCGCGTCCGGCCGCGCGCGTCGCTGGCGAGCGCCTGGAGGCCGACGCGATTATCCTCGCCGTCGCTCACGAGGCGGCCGCCGAACTGCTCCCGCCCGGCGGCGCGCTGGATCCGGTGGCGCTGCGTGGCCTTGGCACCTCGCCGATCATCGACGTGCATCTGGTCTACGACCGCAAGGTGCTCCCCTATGAGCTTGCAGCCGCAGTGCACTCGCCGGCGCAGTTCGTCTTCGACCGCACCGCGGCGGCAGGCCTCGACCCAGCCGATGGCCAGTGCCTGGCGATCTCGGTCTCTGGCGCGGATGGCGAGCACGGCGAGCGTCCCGAGGAGCTGATCGACCGCTACGTGGCGGCGCTCGAAGCGCTCCTCCCCGCGGCGCGCGACGCTCGGCTGGTCGATGCCGTCGTGAGCCGGGAGCACAGCGCCACGTTCCGAGCCGTCCCCGGTACCGCCCGGCTCCGTCCCGGCCCGATCAGCGGCCTTCCTGGTCTGTACCTGGCAGGTTCGTGGACCGACACGGGATGGCCGGCGACGATGGAGGGCGCGGTCCGCAGCGGCGTCGCTGCCGCGGCGTGCGCCCTCGGCGAGTCTGCTGCAGCGCGCGGCAACGATCGACCCCTTGAGGAGGTGCTGGCATGATCCCGACGCAGAGCACTCCCGCGGTGCTCGGGCGCGCCAGGGAGCTGGTAGGGCCCGCGCTGCGAAGCGCGATCGCCAACCTGTCCCCAGAGCTGCGCCCGGTTGCCGAGTACCACCTCGGCTGGGTCGACGCTGACGGGCAGCCGGTCGGCGGTGACGGTGGCAAGGGCGTGCGCCCGGCGCTCGCGTTGCTGTCGGCGGAGGCCGCCGGGGCACCGGGGTGGATCGGCGTCCCAGGTGGTGTGGCGGTGGAGCTGGTGCACAACTTCTCCCTGATCCACGACGACCTCATCGACAACGACAAGGAGCGCCGCCATCGGCCCACCGTCTGGGCGCTCTTTGGCGTCGGCCGGGCCGTCATCGTCGGCGACGCGCTGGTCGCGCTCGCCCAGCAGATCGTGCTCGAGCCGCTCGAGCTGGCGCTGGCGGCCGGCCTCGTCACGTCCGCCGAAGAGGCGGCGTTGCTCGACGGGCGGCGGGCGGCCCGGGTCGTTGCCGACGCGACCGCTGCGATGATCTCCGGCCAGGCCCTCGACATGGCCTTCGAGTCGGTTCCCTACGTGGACGTCGCGCGCTGTCTGGCGATGGAGGCGGGAAAGACCGGAGCGCTCTTTGGCTGCGCCGCCTCGATCGGCGCGGTGCTGGCAGGTGCCGAGGCGCCCATCGTCGCTGCGCTCGACCGCTTCGGTATGGAGCTCGGCCTCGCCTTCCAGGCGGTCGACGACTTACTCGGGATCTGGGGTGACCCGGCGACGACCGGCAAGCCGACCTGGAGCGACCTGCGGGCGCGAAAGAAGAGCCTGCCTGTGTCGGCTGCGCTGGCCGGTAGCGGCGGTGACGCCGAGGAGCTCGCGGCGCTGCTCAGCGAGCCCGAGCTCGACGAGCCGGCCATCGCGCGGATCGCGCACCTGGTGGAGGCGTGCGGCGGGCGGGACATGGCCGAGGCCGAGGCCGACCGCCGCCTGAAGGGCGCGCTCGGCGCGCTCGGGGAGGTGCCGCTCGCCGAGCGGCCGTGCATCGAGCTGGCCGAGCTGGCGAATTTCGTTGTCGAGCGTAAGTACTGAGAGGGCGGCCCTGGTGGCGAGCGTGGTGACCGGAGCAGCCAAGGCGCGTCGCGCGCGTCGCGAGAGCACGACGCGCGACAACAGCAAGTCAACGACCCGCCCGGGGATGCCGGGCGTCGATAGCGCACGCGCCAGCGAGGCGCTCGAGCGCGCCGTCGGGTACCTCCTCGAGCTCCAGTCCGAGGCGGGGTGGTGGAAAGGCGAGCTCGAGACCAACGTCACGATGGACGCCGAGGACCTGCTGCTGCGCGAGTTTCTCGGCATCCGCGACCCAAAGGACACCGCAGCGAAGGCGGCATGGATCCGGGAGCACCAGCGCGAAGACGGAACCTGGGCGAACTTCTACGGCGGTCCTGCCGATCTGTCGACCACGACCGAGGCGTACGTCGCCCTGCGGCTCGCCGGAGACCAGCCCTCGGCTGAGCACATGGCTCGAGCGGCGGAGTTCATCCGCAGTCGAGGTGGCGTGGAGGCGACCCGAGTTTTCACCCGACTGTGGCTGGCGCTGTTCGGCTGGTGGTCCTGGGACGACCTGCCGATCATGCCCCCTGAGCTGATGCTGCTCCCGTCCTCGGTTCCGCTCAGCATCTATGACTTTGGCTGTTGGGCCCGTCAGACCGTCGTGGCGCTCACGATCGTGGGCTCGTCTCGCCCGGTGCACCGCGCGCCGTTCTTGATCGACGAGATCCGCTCCGGCAAGCACCCGGAGATGCCGCGGCCCGGGCTCGCGGACTGGAAGCAGCGGTTCGTCCTCCTCGACAAGGTGCTGAAGGTGTACGACCGCGTCGCCAGCGGCGGGTTGCTCCGCGCGACGGTGCGCGAGCACGCCCTGCGACGAGCCGAGCAATGGCTGATCCAGCGCCAGGAGGCCGACGGCGGTTGGGGCGGTATCCAGCCGCCCTGGGTCTATTCGCTGATCGCCCTCCACGAGCGCGGCTACCCGCTCGACCATCCGGTGATGGCCACCGCGCTGCGCGGGCTCGAATCCTTCACCGTGACCCGGGAGGACGGTGTTCGGTGGCTCGAGGCGTGCCAGTCGCCGGTCTGGGACACCGCGCTCGCCGTCGTGGCCCTACGGGACGCCGGACTTGCCGGGGACGACGAGCGGTTGTTGCGTGCCGGGCGCTGGCTCCTCGGCGAGGAGGTGCGCCGCCGGGGCGACTGGGCGGTGCGGCGTCCACACGTCCCGGCTGGCGGATGGGCGTTTGAGTTTGCCAACGACAACTATCCCGACCTCGACGACACCGCCGAAGTGGTGATGGCGCTCCGTCGCCTCGATCCGCCCGACGCGTCGATGCGCGCCGAGATCGACGCCGCGGTCGGCCGGGCCATTGCCTGGAGCCAGGGGATGGCCTCGCGTGACGGCGCCTGGGGCGCGTTCGACGCGGACAACCTCCGCCAGCTTCTCTACGAGCTGCCGTTCTGCGACTTCGGTGCGGTGATCGACCCGCCCAGCGCCGATGTCACCGCCCACGTGATCGAGATGCTCGCCGGCGAGGCGGCGAGCGACCCCGACTCGATGGCTAAGGGGATCGCGTGGTTGCGCCGCGCGCAAGAGCCCGACGGGTCGTGGTTCGGTCGTTGGGGCGTCAACTACCTCTACGGCATCGGCGCGGCCCTGCCGGCGCTTGCAGCGGTCGGTATCCCGCCGAGCGACCAGGCGATGCGCGCGGCGGTCGAGTTCCTCGTGCGTCACCAGAACGAGGACGGTGGCTGGGGGGAAGACATCCGCTCCTACGATGACCCGTCCTCGCGCGCCGTGGGTGCCTCGACGGCCTCGCAGACGGCGTGGGCGCTCTTGGCGCTCGTCGCCGCGGGAGAAGCGTCCTCGCCCGCGGCGCGCCGCGGGGTCGCGTACCTCGCCCAGACCCAGCGTCCCGATGGGACCTGGGACGAGCCGTATTACACGGGAACGGGCTTCCCGGGCGACTTCTACATCAACTACCACCTGTACCGCCTGATCTTCCCCGTTGCCGCCCTCGGCCGCTGGTGCGAGGCGATTGGCGCCGAGGAGTCGGCGCCCGGCGAGGAGGCGTCGTGAACGAACTGCGCGCCCCGGCCGCCCCGCTCTTCCTGGCCCCTTTGCGCACCGAAGCCCTGGCCGTGCGCCGCGGCGCCCGCGGCGGCGAAGTCGTCCGCATCGGGATGGGTCCGGTTCGGGCTACGGCCGCCCGCACCCGACTCGAGCGCAGCTCCAGCGAGCTCCCCATCGTGCTGCTCGGTTTCGGCGGGGCGCTGTCGGCGTCGCTTCGCGCCGGTGACCTCGTCGTCGCGAGCAGCTGTCTGTCGAGCGACGAGGACGACGCCGTGCTGCTGCCCGATGCCCCATCGGTCGCCCGCCTGCTCGGCTCGGCTGCCCTGCCGGGCGCGGTCCATCTCGGCCCGGTGCTCTCCACCCCTAGAGTGCTTCGCGGCACACGGGCGCGAGCGGACGCCGCGGCGCGCGGCGCCATCGCTGTCGACATGGAGTCGCGGTGGTGCGCACCGCTCAGCCGTACGCACCCCTTCGTGGTGGTTCGCGCCGTCGTGGACGTCCCCGGGCACGACGTGGTGTCCGTCGCCACCCCAGCCGCCACCTGGAAGGCGGTCCGTTCGCTCGCCGCAGCGACCTCGGTCCTGCGCAACTGGTCTCCCCTAACCCTGAACGAAGATTGCAAGGTCGGTGATCACTGATGTCCATCCCGCTCCGTCAAAACCTGCGCATGGCCTCCTACCTGCTTCGCCAGCGCATGTCGGGTCGCGAGAAGTACCCTCTGATCGTTGAGCTCGAGCCGCTGTTCGTCTGCAACCTCGCCTGCCCCGGTTGCGGAAAGATCCAGTACCCGACCGAGGTGCTGCGGCAGCGACTCAGCCCCGAGGACGTCTTCTCGGCCATCGAGGAGTGCGGCGCGCCGATGGTCTCGATCGCTGGCGGTGAGCCGCTGCTGCATCCCCAGATCGAAGAGATCGTCAACGGCTTGATCGAGCGCAAGCGATTTGTCTACCTGTGCACCAATGCCGTGTTGTTGATGCGCAAGCTGGACAGCTTCAAGCCCTCGCCGTACTTCTCCTTCGCGGTCCACATCGACGGCCTGAAGGAGCGTCACGACGAGGCCGTCGACCGCGAGGGAGTCTTCGACAAGGCGGTCGAGGCCGTGCGCGAGGCGAAGCGCCGTGGCTTCCGGGTTACGACGAATACCACCTTCTTCACCAACGACTCGCCCAAGACGGTTCGCTCGGTGCTCGACTTCCTGAATGACGACCTGAAGGTCGACGCGATGATGATCTCCCCGGCCTACGCGTACGAGAAGGCACCCGACCAGGAGCACTTCCTCGGGGTCGCGCAGGCCCACAAGATGTTCGCCGAGGCCTTCTCGGAGGGCCGGCGCAAGAAGTGGCGGCTCAACCACACGCCGCTGTTCCTGGACTTCCTCGAAGGCAAGAAGGAGTTCCAGTGCACGCCGTGGGGCATTCCGAGCTACTCGATCTTTGGATGGCAGCGTCCCTGCTACCTGATGAGCGACGGCTACGCCAAGACCTACAAGGAGCTCTTGGAGACGACCGACTGGTCCAAGTACGGACGTGGCCGGGACAGCCGGTGTGACAACTGCATGGCCCACTGTGGCTACGAGCCCACTGCCGTGTTGGCGACCACGGGGTCGCTGCGCGAGTCGTTGCGCGCCATGGTCGGCACGCACTGAGCCCGCCGCCCCGGGCAGCCGCCCGGGGCGAGGCCAGGTCGCCGGGAGATACTTGTACAGTCATAAGTAATGGGTGCCGCCCCCCGACTCCCCAGCGCGCCGCACGAGCTGTCGCGTGCTCGCCGCTACGGCGTATTGGCGATCTGCTGCATGAGCCTGCTCATCGTCGGGCTCGACAACACGATCGTCAACGTCGCGCTGCCTTCCATCGGTCGCGAGCTCCACACTGGCGTTTCCGGCCTGCAGTGGACCATCGACGCGTACACGCTCGTGCTGGCGTCGCTGTTGATGCTCTCGGGCTCGACCGCGGACCGCTTGGGGCGCAAGCGCACCTTCCAGACGGGCCTCGTCCTCTTCGGCCTTGGCTCGCTGGCCTGCTCGCTCGCCCCGAACCTCGGCCTGCTGATCCTGTTCCGCGCGCTCCAGGCGGTGGGCGGGTCGATGCTGAACCCGGTGGCGATGTCGATCATCACGAACACCTTCCTCGAGCCGCGTGAACGAGCACAGGCGATCGGACTGTGGGGAGCCGTCGTCGGCTTGAGCATGGGGCTCGGACCGGTGCTCGGTGGTGTGCTCGTGACAAGCGTCGGATGGCGCTCGATCTTTTGGATCAACGTGCCGATCGCCCTGACGGCCTGCGTGTTGACGGCACGCTTCGTCCCCGAGTCCCGCGCCCCGCGCCCGCGCCGCTTCGACCCGATGGGCCAGCTCTGCGTCGCCGTGCTGCTCGGCTGTTTGACCTTCGGCACCATCGAGGGCCCGAGCCTTGGCTGGGCCTCGCCGGCGATCGTTGCCGTCTTCGCCGCTGCGGTCGCCGCGCTGGTGGGCCTGCTGCTCTACGAGCCGCGCCGACGCGAGCCGCTCCTCGAGCTGGCGTTCTTCCGGAGCGTTCCCTTCTCGGGCGCGACGCTCATCGCCGTCGCCGCGTTCGCGTCGCTCGGCGGCTTCTTGTTCCTCAACACCTTGTACCTGCAAGATGGCCGTCACCTCTCGGCCTTCCGTGCGGGACTCGACACCTTGCCCATGGCAGCGATGACGATCGTGCTGGCGCCGCTGTCGGGCTGGCTCGTCGGGCGGCGGGGCTCGCGACCTTCGCTGGTCGTCGCGGGCCTCGGACTCACCGTGAGTGCTGCGATGTTGACGGCGATCTCCGGGACCACCTCGTTCACCTGGCTGTTCGTGAGCTACGTGCTCTTCGGTATCGGCTTTGGCATGGTCAATGCGCCGATTACGAACACTGCGGTGTCCGGCATGCCGAAGGAGCAGGCAGGCGTGGCCGCCGGTGTCGCGTCGACGAGCCGCCAGATCGGCCAGACCCTTGGCGTTGCGGTGCTCGGGACGATGGCGGTGAGCGCGATCGGCGGCGGTTCGGCGTCGCACTTGGCGCAGGCGAGCCACGCGGGGTGGTGGACCATCGTGGGATGCGGCCTCGCGATCTTGCTGCTGGGCATCGTCACCACGACTCGCTTCGCCCTGGCGAGCGCGAAGCGCGTGGCGGCCAGCTTCGCGGACGGTGAGCTGCACGCGCGCCAGGCAGTTGCCGAGGCGGCGTCGTGAGCGCACACGACGACGCCCGGGCCAAGGACGCCTGGCGTCTCATGCAGAGCTTCGTCTTCGCCAATGACCGCCGCGCCGAAGTCGCCGCCGCGCTCGGGATGAGCTTCTCTCGGGCGCGGTTGCTGTGGAGGCTCGATGGAGGTTCGAGGACGATGAGCGAGCTCGCCACCTTTCTGCACACCGATGCACCCTACGTCACCGTGATCGTGGATGACCTCGAAGAGCGGGGACTGCTCCACCGCTACCCCCATCCAAAAGACCGACGAGCGCGACTCGTCGAGCTCACCGCCGAGGGCGAGCGGGCCCTCGCGAGCGCCCGGCACATTCTCGATGCCCCGCCGGCAGGACTCTGCGTTCTCGCACAGGACAAGCTCGAGCAGCTCACGAACCTACTGGGCGAGGTCGCGAGCACCGCTTCCGGTGCGCTTGCAGGTCCTCGCGGCGCCTAGGCTATGGCACGCGGGGCTGTAGCTCAGTTGGCTAGAGCGACTGGTTTGCATCCAGTAGGTCGTGGGTTCGAGTCCCATCAGCTCCACTCGTGTTTCGTATTCGAACTCGGACACGTTGAAGACCCCGTCGAAGGGCGGCCGGTACTGCTCGTGGCAGAGCCGGCCGTCCTTCACGTCGAGGCGCTCGAACACCGCGGTGTTGAACTGCTTGCGGGTGCGATCGCTGGCCTTCCGGTAGGCGTCGCCGCAGCGCGTGGCGAGGGTGGCGGCGAGCTCCAGGATCTCCTGCCACTCGCCCAGGTTGGCGTCGAGGTCGGCCAGCCGGTCCTTGGCGGCGTCGATGTCGGCGCCGATGCGGGCCTGCTCGGTCTTGAGGGTCGGCACGTCGATGGCGCCCGAGTAATACGCGTCGAGAAGCTTGCGCCGCTGGGCTTCTGCCTTGGCGAGCCGGCGGGTGAGCAGCTCGCGCTGCGCGGCGTCGGCGCGCTGGCGTTCGACGATCTCGGCCGCCATCTCCTCGCGCAGCCGGTCGGCCCAGGCGACCGGCAGCTGGATGCGCTGGTACAGCTCTTCGACTTGGGCTTCGAGGTCCTCGGCTGCGACGTAGCGCTCCCGGCAGGTGCCGGTCGGGTCATGCTTTTGGCCCAAGCAGAAGAAGTAGGTGTAGCGGCCCTTGGAGTGCTGGATCGACAGGCGCCGGCCGCACACCCCGCAGTGCAGCAGACCCTTCAGGTAGTGGGGGTGCTTGCGCTCGCGGGTGCCTCTGGCGGCGCGCGCGGCGAGCAGCTCTTGGACCCGGCGGAAGACCTCGGGCGTGACGAGCGGCTCGTGGGTGCCAGGGTGTTGCACCCCGTTCCACTCCACGATGCCGACGTAGACCGGATTGGCGAGGATCTTGGCCAGGCCCTGCCAGGTGATGGCCTTGGGCGTCCGGTCGCGCCGGGCCCGGTTGGTGAGGCCTCGGTGGGCCAGCTCTCCCGCCAGACGCTGGAGCGTCCACTCGCCCGTGGCGTAGTGGCTGAAGGCGAGCGTGACGAGCGGAGCGCGTTCTGCGTCGGGGACGATGCGGGCGACCTGGCGACCGGCGATCACCTCGCGCAGGTTCGCGTAGCCGAGTGGGGCGCCGTGGGGGAAGCCACCCATCTTGGCCTGGCGGACTCCAGCCATCGTCGCAACACGAGGCCGACGGGACGCACTGTAGAGCGATCAACGAAGGCGATCGAACAGCACGCGTGCAACGCTTTGATCTGACCCTGATATTGCAGCGAAGTAGCGGCACGCGCCTGCTAATGACGCGACAAATGCTCCGCTACCTGGGAGAATGCAGCTGACGAAAGCGCATCGACAACCCAGGAGAGGAGCACCTGTCCGGT